>CAVUGP010000001.1:0-367588 GCA_963741015.1 uncultured Chloroflexia bacterium
TTGCTTTCACCGGACACAGCTAGAGTTGTTTGGTCTCCGCATATTCAACCGAATAAAATTGAAATTGAAGTGATTTAAAATCCGTTCTTTTATTTTGGAGTTAAAACGTTCATATATATTAGATAGGGAAAAAATCTAAAGCAATCTTGAATTAGGTCCATTAATTAATGTATTAGTCGGAATTGAATCAGGATGTCCTTGTGACTTATCGCCTTTTCAGGTGGCTGCATCAACAGGCTTTGATTCAAGATTGGTTCCGCTTGCAACATTAAATCATCAAGACGTTCCATACTATTTGTGACCAAAGGCAGATGCGGCTCTGGCATAGCCTCCACTTTTTCTCGCAAGTGTTCTTGCCGTTCTTTTAGATCGGATATTTGCTCAGCGGCTCCTGCTATTCGGCGGTGGCTGACCAGCCGGCTCCATAGGATTTGCAGTACGATTGATATGATGGGGGCGATAATGATGCCAAGTATATTAAAAACATTTGCCATTGCAATAATCAGCACGAGGGTTAAAATTTGGTTATTCCATTCGCTTTTAAGGACTCGCGGTTTTACCCATATAGCGAGAGTGACCAGAATGATGAATGCGAAAAGACCTGTCAGCAAACCAAGCGGCACACTCGTCAACAGCCCAATGAGAAGGATGATTAATACAGATAAGACGGCACCTATCACAGGGATAAGGCTGGCTATGAAACCAACCAGGGCTAACAGGGCGGGATATGGAGATCCAATAATCCAAAGGCCAATGCCCAGTAACAACCCAGTGATCAAGCTTTGGATCAAGATTCCACGAATGTACGTGCCGATTTCGGGCTCAATCACTCGCCAGACCCCGCGTGCCTGTTTACGCTGCCCTGAAGGAAGTAAGGATAACCATAGCCGTTCAAAATGGATCTGGTTTACACTCCAGTAAATACCCAGGAAAAGGATCACAAAGAATCCAGCAACCACGGTGCCCGTATTTTGCAGGAATCCGAATACTGCCGGCAGGACGAGTTGCCCTTTGTCCCCGGTGACAGCTGTAAACAGCTTACTGGGAGAAGGAAGCCAATTTATCAAGGCTTGCTGGAATGTACTCCCTTCAAGCCAGGATGGCAGTACCCAACTATCTTGAACAGATATATTCTGACCAAGGTTTTGGATTTCTGTGGCGGCTGTTCTTCCGGTAAAGTAGAACAAAACACAGATACCGGCGAAGACTACCAAATAAAGCAGTACCCAGGCCAGCCGTATGATGAAATGTCGTCCTTCCAATCGTTTTATTAATGGACGGATGGCTGCTGCAAGTGTTAATGAGACCAAGACATATATAAGAACAACATGGAATTGCCAAAGAACCACCAATGCCAGCAGTGTGGTGAGAATCGCCGTACTGAACATTACCAATTTCTTGGTCATCCTTCACCTGATCCCTGAGACTGGGCGAGCAAATCGTTCAAGTCGGTGGTTATCGATTCGATTTCATCCATTACCTGGTCAACCTGCTTGATAGTAATATCGGACCCCTTTTTTACAACCCGCGATTGCTTGCGCAGACCCTGGGCCAGGTCCTGAATTTCATAACGTAATCGGCTCCTCAAATCGCGTCCGGTTGAAGGATCAGAATCGATTTCCAACTTTCGGAAAACAAAACGATCAAGAAGGAGCTGGATGATAGCAGCAATTGGGATCGCCATCAAAGCGCCAGCGATCCCAAATAAAGAGCTAAAGGCAAATATTGCCAACAACGAAACGAATGGATTTACACCCACAGCCTTACGCATGACTCGCGGCACAAGGAAGTTATTTTCAAGCTGTTGAATGACGACGGTCCCTACAACAACCCAGATCAATTTTGCGGGAGATATCGACAACGCAATCACGGCTGCCGGGATTGCGCCGAGCAACGGGCCGATCATTGGTACTGCTTCCAGCACGCCTGCGATAAGTGCTAAAACGAATGCATTTGGCAACCCCAGAATCAAATAAACGACCATTGCCATGACACCAATGACCAGGCATAGAATGCCTTGACCCATAATAAAGTAACCGACCTTGGATTCGATGGCGGAAATGAGATCATTAATTCCCTCACGTTTTTCCTTTGGGAGGAGAAGAAGTAATGATTGGATATATTTTGCGCCGTTAAGAGTCCAATGAAAGGTAAGCAACACCAGAACTATTGCAACAAGGAGAACCTGGATTCCTGTTGACAGATATTCGAAAACCTGTTCCGCTGAATCCAGTACTTGTTGGCCTGTCTGAAGGCTCTGATCTGCAACTGACAATTTGAGGGTTGGCGGGAGATATTCCCCTAAACTGGATATCAGTTGACTGGGGGAATTCGCTGCCCACGTACGAAGGCTTTGGTAGTAACCCGGTACAGCCGTTAAAATTGTACTTCCCTGATTGAATATCAAAGGGAATAATAAGGTCAAAAAGCCAATCAATAATACCGACAATAAGATGAATACTAAAACCATTCCCAGAACACGGGAGATTCCCCGCTGGTTCAACCAGGAAACAATCGGTCTGATCACTGTTCCCATTAGGATGGCGATAAAGAGGATAAACAGGACTTGATAAAAACGAAATATCAACCAGAAACCAAAGACGATCAGCGTCAAGACAAGAGTCGCTAATACAACTCTTCGAAATGTCCATTGATACGGTCGAGGAGGTGTTGGAATAATCATGCTATCATTTCACTTCCATCATTCCTGGTTTCAGGCATGTTGTTTTTATATTTTTGATCCAAACTCAGGTCACGTGTAATTCAACCACCTGGCGGAAATGAAAACCGATGATCGCAAAGGTGATTGCCATCGGAAACAAGCGCGGGCGCCTGAAGAGTGTCCAGAAAAAGAGCTTCCAATATTGGAGACGTTCGACACCCCGGATTCCTAATTGATAAATAGAACGCCAAAGCGCCAGAAAATATTGCGGTTCAAATATTTTTTTAACCTTTGGTGGTTGGTATTCCCTTAGGAATGTCACAACACGATCGTAATATTGTTTAGGGTGAATATATCTGTTGTAATATCTTTCGATAACCATTTCTAAGTGTATCCAGGCCCATTTTGGGGATTATGTTGGTTGTGCCGTCGACGTTGTCACCCGAAAAATTATCCACCAGGCGATCTTCATTTTCCATTCGTTCGTATAGAGGTGTTCCCAGTGGAGCTTGCAATAGCCCTACCATTGCAGTCACAATTCCGCTTTTCTGAATGAAATCAACCTGTTGTTGAAAAATAGTAGGCGAATCATTATCGAAACCAACAATAAATCCCCCCTGAACCTGTAATCCTGCACGCTGTAAAACTTTAACACTTTCTACGAGATCGCGTCCTTTGTTTTGATTTTTATTGCATTCAGATAAACTGCCTTCATTTGGAGTTTCTATTCCGATAAATACGGTATCAAAGCCGGCATCAACCATGAGTTTGATCAATACCGGATCGTCGACGAGGTTAATCGATAACTCTGTATTAAAAGCCATGCCGCTTTTACCTTTTCGCCACTCAATCAAAGCAGGAAGTATTTCGGTTTTGATATATTTTCTATTTCCAATGAAGTTGTCATCAACAAAGAAAATACTTCTCCGCCAGCCCAATGCATAAATACCATCCAACTCTGCAATGATTTGGTCGGCCGATTTTGTGCGAGGAAGATGCCCCAATAAAGATGTGATATTACAAAAATCGCAATTATATGGACACCCTCTTGAAAATTGAATGCTTATGGTTTCATAATGCTTAAGATCCGCCAAATGCCAAAGAGGTATTGGGGTTTGCTTAATGTCTGGAAACTCGGTAGATGTATAAACGCGTTTGAGCTGACCTAATTCAAGATCGTGGAGGAAGGGTGGCAGCGTTTCTTCCGCTTCGTTCAGGACAAAATAGTCAACATCC
The DNA here is from genome assembly GCA_963741015.1 of uncultured Chloroflexia bacterium. GTDB lineage: Bacteria > Chloroflexota > Anaerolineae > Anaerolineales > Anaerolineaceae > Brevifilum. The sequence continues at coordinate 3,899 of CAVUGP010000001.1, forward strand.
GGGAAATTCTCAGATTCCATCGTGAAGAGAGGACCTCCAGCCACAATTTTGACACCCAATGCTTTGATACGACGGATTAATTTTTGAACTGATTCACGCTGAATGATCATCGCACTTAGAAATACAAAGTCGGCCCATTTTAAATCTTTGTCAGTAAGGTCTGTAACGTTCAGATCAATTAACTTTTTTTCCCAATCGGAAGGCAGCATGGCCGCAACTGTTAGCAAACCCAATGGGGGAGCTCCAGCCTTTTTCCTGATAAATTTGAGAGCATGCTTAAAACTCCAAAATGTATCCGGAAATTCTGGATAAACGAAAAGTATATTCATTCTAAGTGTCCAATCTTCAACTACCAACCGTGAATTTGTTTTTCAAGTTCTTTCAACCGATATTTATTTATTTTCTCAACAAAAGAGGTGAAATTTATTAATTGGATTGACATCCAGCTAAATTATCAGAAGAATCACACCCAACAATCTGATAACTCACATTGACAAATAAACCATTTCGTGAGGAAAGCAAGGATCCTGGCCTTTTATTTCTTTGAAGAGGTCGGTATATAATCCTTGCGTTGTTCCTGCTTGATCTTTCGGATATGTTTTCGCATTCCTTTGGATTTCCTTTTCAATTCTTTTTTGGGAATTTTTATGGCTTCGTTGCTCATCGGCTTTCTCCTTTTTTCTATTCAATCTTCTTAACATCGTCATTTTTGATTTTTATTATTTCTTTCCAAAGACCTGTCTGAAATAATAATTATTCGCATAGCGATCTTGATTGGGAGTGATAATTACCAATGCCACGCCCGCTTTTAAATAATAGACGGGCGTGGCAATACTTTTGGCTGGTTCCATTTGGGCGGGATGGTCTCCAGCCGTGATTAAATGCTGCTGGGAGGGAGTTTAAATTATCCCAAGCAGTTTTAAGATGATTAATATCACTGCTATTACAACCAGAACGTGTACCCAATTTCCCGTTTTCGGGAAACCCGAAAAGACTCTTCCGCCGAAAGCGCCCAACAACCACAGAACCAACAAAATGATTATTATTGTCCACAACATGAGATATTGTCCTTTCTTCTCTTTGCCTTCAGGTTATTAGGATTTATGCTCATTATCATTAACTAAAAAGGTGAATAGTCAACTCGCATATCAATTCCTTAGGCCCTCAGGAGATTATCAGTTAAACAACTTATTCGAACTCCTGATTGACATTATTCTCCTCAGGATATTTTGGCAAAGCTATACCAGCCTGTGATTGCTCTTCTTCTGAGACAACAAAATATCCAATTGCATTTTTAAATAAACTTTTAACGTAAACCGTAAAGGATGATTTGTTTTCTGAATTAATCTGTTCTGATCCTTGGTTTTCTACAGTTATTCCCATATTATTATCTTTCATCTAAATAATAAGTTTTGTTTTCTCAGTAAGACACATACAATATTTATTCCGTCACAGTGGTTTTTTTGGTTGTAGTTTTTCTTTTAAGTCGTACTCAATTATTTACAAAAGATATTTTTATAAGGTAAAGGTTGCTTATTGTTATAATCGGCGCCGTAAGAGGTGCACAATTGCGATTAGAATGACTGCACCGAGCAAAGTTACCAACATGGTCGGAAGCGTAATGGCGTCGTTAATTGTTCCGATATGCAGCAATGGACTAATGAACCAGCCTGCCAGGAACGCGCCGACAATGGCAACGATGATGTTAATGAAAATGCTTGCGCGATCCTTCATAATAATGGAGGCGATCCAACCTATAACTGCTGCTACTACAAGATAAATAATGATGTTCATTTTTCTCCTTTTATATATGCAACTTCACGCAATATTGGTATTTCATTTTGTTCAGAAATATTTTTATTGAAATGAAGTTGATTAACTTAATCCTGGCCAATAGCATGAAGTTGAATTAGTCATCTTCAGTCAGCGTTACCTTTTCATACTGTTTGTGTTCTGCTATTACTATCTGACTGATAAAACAACCGATAATTACTCCAGCAGAGATCCATACAATGGATTTCTTCTTTCACGGATAGTTATCCAATACAAGTAACTATTCCATAGCTAACAAGAATGGTGGATAAGGAAATCTTCGATCTAGATATCCTTGTGTTCAGTGGTTGTGGTTGTCGTCTGACTACCTCCTGAGGTTGGTTCTGGAGTTTGATCCGTAACAGTTGTCTGATTGGTGGTTACAGGTCCACGTGGGCGATAGAAAAGAACATAAATCAGCTTTATGATTCCCCAACCTCCCAATCCATATATGATCATGGCAAGTAAAGTGGAAAACTCAAATACCATCCCGGAGGCCGCGGGCGCTCCCATCAAACTGGCAAAAGGTTTCACAAAAAAGCCGGATATATTGTAGAGGAGAGATGCAAATGTATTAGCTGAATTAACTCCAATCAATTTAAAAACAAATCTCAGCGCAAGCAAAGCTTCAAGAAGCCCAAGGAACCACCAGATCAATTGGGTGACCTTAAAGGATGCCATCCGCTGTTCCTGTCCATCCTCATGTTGTGAAGTTCTTATTTCTTTAATCTGTGTCACTTTGTTCTCTTTTCCCATTCTTCTCTCGCTTGATTTCAACAGCGATGTTGTCTTGATATTTCTCCCCCCTCCAATTCAGAAGGGGGGATTTTGGAAACAGCCGATAAAGAGGGGAGAGGATTATTCCAATTTTTGGGCTAGCCTTGCCTTTGTAGCCCGTTTTTGTTTTTCCTCAAACATTCGGCTGGCAACCAATACGAATAAGGCGCCTGCAAACAACCAAACAATAAAATATAAGAGTTTCATCAATCTCCTTGTGCATTCAAGTTATTGCCTTTATTTCAATTTAAATAATGTTCTTCCAATCGTTGATCAAATGCCGGTCACCCTAACTTATTGGGTCGGCTTCTGGCTTTCGATGTTTATCATTAAATTCTCGCTGTAAGCTCGAAGCATCCAAGCCATTTTTTCATGGAGGGTCATCTGACCGACCAACAATTCAACCGTTCCTTCATCCTCAAACTCCTCATTGCACTTTCGAATTGATTCGCGCAAGAATCGAATAATAGTTTCGTGACCTGCTAATAGGTGGAGACTATCAGGGATAATTGTGGGCTGTTCTTCTAATTGAGAGTGAGATAGAAATTCCGTAAAAGAGCCGATTGAAGTACCACCCAGCATTCGCACTCTTTCAGCGATTTTTTCTGAAATCTCATTTAATTGCTTGTATTGGGTATCAAAAAGAATGTATAGATCAAAAAATCCTGTTCCACTCATATTCCAGCGGGCATTCCGGGTCATCTGAGTTAATACCGACTCATTGGCCAGGGAAATATTAAGTAGTTTCACAATGCTGAGACGTACATCACTATCCAGACCAATATTTGGCTGGATGAAGAAATGCAGTGGTTTTGATTTATGACCATCATTATCCAGGTCGATCAACTGGTTTGTGAGGATTTGAGTCTTCTTATTGTCTTTCCCATTGGTTTTATTTTTCATGCAGGCTCCTTTCAGAAGTGAATTTCGCCTACAATAAAATAATACTTGGATGAGCCTATTAATGTCCCTAATAACTTCTAAATAATATCTTTCATTTATTAATTCACGATATCCGACTTATAAAATGATTCCTTACAACGGGTTGGTTTCGGAACAATAATTAATACATTTTATAAGGACTGAGAGGATCCTAATCAAGCCCGCAGTAAGGCATGATAATCAGAATTAGGAGGACTTGACTAATTAACTATCAAAATAGGACTTGATAAGCCCTGGCCTTATTTATTATTAAAGATAAAAGAGGTTTATTTGGAATGCAGGATATAGCCCATCCCAGGAACCGTTTCGATCAATTCCCCATATTCACCCAGCTTTTTACGTAAACGTCCAAGATAGGTGTGTAAATAATGGTTTGATCCGCGATATTCCGGACCCCACACTTGACTGAGTAGTTCATCATGGGTAACAATTGCATCCATGTGGATTGCCAGCTCGGATAGAATTTCATTTTCAGTTTTAGTCAAATGAAGGTCGATCGCCCCAATATAGACCCGACGTGCTTCCAGATCAATGATAAGTTCTCCGATTTGGAGTTTTGTGGATTCCGTTTTATCAGAAACGTACGAGCGGCGCAAAAATGCCCGAACTCGCGCTAAAAGCTCATCGGACCCAAAAGGTTTGGTAACGTAATCATCTGCTCCGGCATCCAGCGCTGCAACTTTGAGTGATTCTTCAAGATGAGCGCTTAAGACAATAATCGGTACATTTGAACGCGACCGGATCCATGCACACACATCAACGCCGGATAATCCGGGGATGAATAAATCCAACACCACAAGGTCGACAGGAATTTTCTGGAATAGTGCAATGGCTTCATGACTGTCCTGAGCTTCGCTGACCATATAACCACGTTTAACCAGATTCACCCTTACCATTTTTCGGATATTAGGATCATCTTCGACAATTAATATATTGCCCATGAATTCACTCCTCTCGTTTAATTCCGGAGAGTATTTGATTTCGGACAATGGGAATTGTGAAGCAAAGTGTTGCCCCCGGTGGATGGTTTTTCTTAATCCAGATTCGGCCACCATGTGCTTCCACTAATCCCTTGCAGATGGCTAAACCCAGGCCTGCACCTTTCGTAATGCCATTCTCTACATTGTTTCCCTGTGTGAAGGCTTTAAATACTTTTTTATGTTCTTTAATCGGTATACCAGGACCGAAGTCTTTGACATTGACCTGGATAAAATCATTCCTTGTCAGCGCTGATATGTTGATCTCCGTACCCATAGGAGCATAATTGCTAGCGTTCCGGACAAGGTTCACCAATACTTGAGCGATCCGTCTTTTATCCGCGAAAACCTGAGGCAAATTTGGAGGCAACTGTAATGACAACTCTCTTCCATGTGCCAGTGTTTGCAATTGAGATGAGGCTTCGTCAATTATCTCCTGAAGCGAATAAGGTTTTTGATGGATTGGCAGCATTCCAGCCTCTAATCGGGAGAGGTCCAGCAAGTGGTCGATCAATTCCTGGAGGCGGAATGCTTCCTGTTGGATCGTCTGGATGAAGTCATGCTGTTCATAAGGCTGCCAGGTGACGTCATCGGCCAATAAAGTTGTTGTAAAGCCAATTATGGACGTGAGCGGTGTCCGTAATTCATGGGAAATCATACCCAGGAATTCGGTCTTTATCTCGTTGGCATGCTCGGCCTCATGACGGGATTCTTCCTCATCTTTTAACAATTCAAGGTTGTAGAGCGTGATCGTTGCCTGTTTGATCAGGACTTTCAAATGACGAAGTTCAATATGACTGAAGCGAATTTCTTTTTCATAATATACAACCAGACAGCCGAGCCACTCTCCGGAAGTGATCAAAGGGAATAAAACAAAGGTGTTGATCTTTGCTTCAAGTAATAAATCTCTCAACAATGAAGGCAAACGAGGATTGGTACTTATATTGTTGATTATAATGGTTCGATTTGCCTGTGCTAAATCCCAAAAAGACGGCTCTTCATACAATCCGGCTTCAGTAGTCCAAACAGTTTTATCTTGACTGAACACCCAGCTTGCGAGCTGTTCGACCCCATGTGATGGTCCCAGATCAGGATCATCGAAGAAGAACAAAGATGCACGCTGGGCAGAACGCAGCTCTTGGGCGGACATAAGTGATTTGAGGACCGCTTCTGGTTTTCGGGCTAAACTCATTCGCCGGCTTAACGTAAATTGTTCGCGAGATTGGTCAAGCGCTTTCCGCAAAGCCTGGTCCACCTGGTTCTGAGCGGTTACATCCTGAGCAATACAAACTTGATAAGAGGTGTTTTCATCCACCCCATGGATCAGGAAGGAATGAGAGGAAATCCAACGCAGATTGCCATCCGGCCTGATAATTCTGTAAGTTAGATCTGATGCTTTGTGGTCATCGCCCGGGCTGGCGGACATAACAATGACCCGATCTTCAGGGTGGACACTTTGGATTAAAATTGACGGATCTTGTAGAAGGCTTTCACAGGGTCGACCCCACACAGTCTCAAATGCCGGACAGACGTAAATGATTTGACCGGAGTTTAAATCATATATCCAGATAACCTGTTCAATGGATGATAAAATTTGCCTGAGATAGGGATTGCTCTCAAGTAACGAATTAATCTCCAAATGGGATTTTTCTTTTTGCACCAGTTTCACCTTTCCGGCGTGTTCTTGAAAGGTTTTCTAGAAAACTACCAGTTTAATGGTGTCTGAAAATTGAATTCCAAGTGGGTAGATGGGTGGACATTAGTTTTATTATGAATAAAACTCTCATACCTTGGAAAATTATTTCCTAAAATACTTCGGCCCTGCCGACCTCAAACGCTATAATTAATTATACATGTTAAAAGGCTTACAATTTTATATAACACGCCAGATTAAACTAAGTTCTGCTAAAAAAATATATTAAATAAAAAACAGACTTTATCCCTTTATCATGCATAGAACAAAAAATCACTCGAAATGAGTGACTTTTCTTTTAGAAGCGGGATTTTTTTGTGAATTGAATTTAAAAGAAATCTGAAACCTCTAAAAACTACCGAAATGAATGAGTTTTCAGATTTAAGGACTTCCCGTTATTTTGTACTGTATTATTTGGAATGATATTCATGAACCATCTCCTGAAGAGGATCATTGAGTAGTAAAACAAATAATCACTCTTCCAAAAAGATTCATGGAATTTTCGGATGTTTAACCAAAAACGACCATTTCTGGTCGTTTGGGAAATTAGTAGCGGGGCTTGGATTCGAACCAAGGACCTCCGGGTTATGAGCCCGACGAGCTACCACTGCTCTACCCCGCATCGGATTAGGATTGTATGACATTAAAAAGGGTTTGTCAAGCAATTTATATCTTTTTAAATCCATTAAATCCAGGTTGGCTTTCATTGCTATTGGGGTAAATGGTTTTCGTTGTATTTTATTCAAAATAGGAATTGATTTCAACAGTCTTAATTTTATTCATTATTTGGATCAGGGTGCAGGGGTTGCAGTCTTATTGGGATAACCCATTTCAATCATCCAATTACAAAGAACTGGCCCCCCGTGAGGATCTCGATGGGGGATATTATCATCCTGCGGCAGGCCATCATATCCCCAGAAATACCCAAACGGTCCTGCTAACTGCTCCCGGGCAGCCAATGAAAGCTCGCGGTCGCCAATAGCAATGGCATGAATGTGCACTGGTGAGCCTTCATAAATATCATTGAAATCACGGAACCAGGCCGCGAAGCCAGCCAGGCGTAAGGCGTGGATCAAAGGTTCAATTTCATCGTATAGGATATCGAATGTGCCCGGCGCCATCACCGAGATATCCACCGCGCCGCCACCGGCATGTGTGTGAAAACTTTCCGGAACAGCATCCGTATAGGACCCCTGTGTGATGGCTGAACCGATGATATCGATTGGGCCCTGATAGAGCTGCGCTGCATTGGTCAGCATTTCGTAAGTGCGCTGGTTAAGCTGATGACCATTGATCGTAAGTATCGCATAGTCATCAGATGGACGCAGGCAACCTACAAGTTCAATACTTGGGGATAGGGTTAGGGTGGGGGACAATGTAACTGTAGATGAATTGAATAGGGTTGGTGAATTGATAACAATTATTTGGGTTGTTGATAGCAGCGAAGGTGTTTCTGTCGATGTGAAAGCAAGCCCGACAGGTTCTTCCGACAGGCAGGACGAGATCCCCAAGATGAAAGTAATAACAAAAACGATCACCATCAGGCCCATATGGGATTTCATCAAATCACCATTTAATTAGAATTCGCATAGTCATTAATTATTTTATTACTCTTAATTACTTTTTTCCAGTTAATCTAAAACTGAATTTGAGCGGTTCAGGAGATAGTTGATATTTCTTAAGCGTATCCGGTCCACAGGCGTTGCTGCCGAGACCTGTCTGGCCGGCATCAATATAAAGGTAAGGTGTTTGTTCCCAAACAAGGTCAGAATCATGAGTAGACCGGGTGAGATTCTCAAGGCTGCAATATTGGGCATTGAAATTTATAAATGGATTACCCAAAATTGAAAAACTGGGTTGATGCTTTCCACTGAAAGTGACCCAGCTCACTTCTGAGCGGTTTCCATTTTCCTGTGGCCTTATATAGTTATGGAACAAGTCTTTGGTTGGCAAGGTATGGAGATCGACGAAAGCTGAATCCATCATATCCGGGTAGGATTCATGAGGGCCACGCCCATACCACTGGACACGTTCGAAAAGATGGTTAAGCTGGGTAGTGAATCCCAATCTTGGTAACCGGGTGATCAAATTGAGGGGTTCAAAATCCAGCTCGATCTTCAGGTCGCCGGTCGAGTTGAAACGATAGCTGATTTCATAGGTGCTGTAAGGTTTGTAGCCAGCAGCCCCCAACGTACCTTTCACCTGCACGATGATCTGATCGATATTTTCAATCACATCCAATTCATTCATTCGGGCTTTGCTTCGATCCAATCCGTCCAACTCCCATTCTTTGGCGATGTGGACATCGTTATCGGTTGGCGCTCGCCAAATATTCAAAGAAAGGGGAGATTTCAGGATTTCGTTGTGGCCGATCTTCCATGAGTTTACCCATCCTGTAACCCGATCTATCGTAAAAGATTGATTATTTGAGAAAATAATGAACTTCTCGCGATGTGACCTGTCGATTGTGAAGGGATCCTTTTGTAATTTGGTTCTCATTTCACCCTTTGATCGATGCTGCAGGCATTTCTGAGTACGAGCAACAATATGACCTTTTTTACCCCAGAGTGAATTTTCCGCGAGCATAAATTTCACTTCCATCCAGACCTCTTTATCCGGTGGGAATGAAAGGGCTGAGATCGGAATGGAGACTGATTTCGATGTTGAAGCTGGTATGTCCTGCAGTGGCAGATCACCGGAAACGAATTCAACTCCTTCCATCTTGACCGTGAATTCACCCTTCAAATGATCCAAACTAAGGAAATCATAACGATTTTCAATAACGAGAACTTTTTCTTCTAGATTAACTTCTGACACAGTGATTGGCTGGATCCAATATTGATATTCGAACAATCCGGGATGCGGGAGACGGTCCGGGCTGACCAGGCCATTGATGCAGAAATTACCATCATTCGGTCGGTCGCCAAAATCACCGCCGTACAGGAAATCGTCTCCCTTGCCTGCAAGCTTTGAGTGCAGGCCCTGATCGACCCAATCCCAGACACAGCCACCGATCAGCCGCGGGTATTTATAGATGGCTTCCCAGTATTCCTTAAGACTTCCTGGGCCGTTTCCCATGGCATGAGCGTACTCACACATGAAATAAGGCCGTGGATCATCTTCTTCATTTTCTCCTGCGGCGATCAGCTCATCGATTGTAGGATACATCGTGCTGACAAGGTCCACGATGGGTGCTTCACCAGCGCCTTCGTAATGAATGGGCCGGGTGGGATCGGCACTCCTAATCCATTCAGCCATCGCATCGTGGTTACGCCCATATCCGGATTCGTTTCCCAACGACCAGATGATGATGGACGGATGATTTCGGTTGGAAGCAATCATCCGTTGGGCTCGGTCAAGATAAGCTGGCCGCCATTCGTCAGAATCCGACAATTCACTCCAGTTGCCAAGGTGGGCAAAGCCATGTGTTTCAAGATCGGTTTCGTCAATCAGATAAAGACCATAACGGTCGCAGAGGTGATACCAGTAGGGATGGTTGGTGTAATGTGAGTTACGGACGGTATTAATATTGTGTTGTTTCATTAACAGGATGTCTTTTTCCATCAGTTCAGGCGAAACCGTCCAGCCGCCATCCGGATCGAATTCATGGCGGTCAACCCCCTTTAGTTTGATTGATTTTCCGTTCAACCAGAGCTGCTGATCCCTGATCTCAACAGACCTGAAACCGATCATAAAACCTGCCACTTCAAGGATTTCACCGTTATCATCCAGTGTTTCAACGATCAACCGATATCGTTCTGGCGCTTCAGCCGACCAGGGATGGACACTGCCTAAAGATTGAAGAAAGTTCTTGGAAGTGTCAGTCAAATCCTCAAACACCAGCTTATTATCTGGAGAGAATAGAGACAATTTGACATCTAATTGTTCTCCATGGCTTGGAAGAAATGTGACTTGAAGATTGCCTGATCCTTCTTTGTGGTCAAAACCAGCAATAATTTGGATGTCTTCAAGATGATGTTTGGGTCGAGCGGTGAGATAAACATCGCGGAAGATTCCGTGCAAACGCCACATATCCTGGTCTTCCAGGTAAGCGCCATCGCTCCATTTATAAACCACAACAGTTAACGTATGGAGTGAAGAGTGACCGATGTGCTGTGTCAGGTCAAACTCAGCAGAAAGATGGCTGCCCTGGCTTGCACCGATGAAAATTCCGTCCAGGTAAACTTCATAAGCTGAACTTACACCCAGGAAGGTGAGATGGATATTTTTATCAGACCAATTTTCCGGCAAAATAAAATCTCGCTGGTATACACCTGTTGGATTTTCATTGGGAATAAGTGGGGGATTGACCGGAAAAGGATAGAAGAAATTCAGATACTGAGGTTTATCATACCCAGATAATTCCCAACAGCTTGGCACCTTAATGATTTCATTCCGTCCATCTGTAAAACATTTCTCTGGATTATCCGGCACTCTTCCGGGCGCGTCGAAGAAGCGAAACTGCCAGTCTCCATTCAGGCTGAGGACCCTGTCTCCCGAAGTTGGGTATTCTGGGATGGATTGTGACCGGTCGGAATAAGGCAGGAACCAGGTATGAGGTTTGAGAGCGTTTATCTGAATTTGGAGAGGATTTTCCAGATTGAGCATTGATTATCCTTTATTGCATATTTCTATCGTGGTATGATGCAAGCATGACTGATGATAAACAAGAAATGACCCTTTGGCAACACCTGGGTGAACTTCGTAAACGGTTGCTTTATGCTGTGATTGGCATGGTAATCGGGATCGTCATCAGTTTAATCGTCTCAGATTATACACTTGAACTTCTTGCAAAACCGGTTGGAGGGTTTAAATCGCTGCTTTCGATCGAAGTGACCGAAAATATTGGCGTTTTCATGCGCGTCACCCTGTTGGGCGGATTTATTATATCGCTGCCCTTCACTTTACTGCAGATCTACCTATTTATTTCACCGGCATTAAAAATAAAAGAAAGACGCTGGATCTTGCGGGCTGTGCCATTGGCTTTCTTTCTTTTTCTGATAGGCGCGGGATTTGCCTATCTGGTCATGCTCCCGGCTGCCATTCCCGTATTGATCCAATTCAAGGGCCCTGAGGTTTTGCCAAAGTGGAAAGATTATGTAAGTTTTGTGACAAGTATGATCTTTTGGGCTGGGATAAGCTTTGAAATGCCCCTGGTGGCCTTCGTACTTTCAAAATTCGGTATTATATCGGCTAAACAGCTTCTGAGGGGTTGGCGGGTGGCTATCATTGTGATCGCAGTTGCCGCCGCAGTCATTACCCCGACCGGTGATCCGATCAATATGGCTTTATTAATGGTGCCATTGCTTCTCTTATATGGTTTGAGTATACTATTAGCAGCGTTGGCAAGAAAAGATAATTGAGGAGTTAACCCATGTTAGCAAATATTCGATGGCCGGAACTAATCATCTTACTTGTGATCGTCGTTCTGATTTTTGGCGTTGGCAGGATTGGAAAAATAGCCGGTGAAATGGGCAGCGGAATTCGCGCATTCAAAGAAGGCATTACCGGTGAGAATAAGAAAAAGAAGAATGACGAGGGGGAATCAATAGACGAGGATGAAAAATAAGTCAAGGTTGATCCTTTCTGATGGAAATTTTTAATATTGGTGCGCTTGAATTCCTCTTCATCCTTTTGCTGGCATTCATCGTTCTTGGCCCCAAGCAGGCTGTTGAACTGGCAGGAAAGGTTGGCCGATGGGTAAGGGACATGGTCAAATCGCCCATTTGGAAAGATATTGTTTCGACCACCAAAGACATTAAAGATATTCCCCGCAAGATCATGGATGATGCGGAAATCCAAAAAACAATTGATGAAATTGAACGATCTGCAAAATCAGTCAATGAAAATCTACAGAACGCCGTACCAACAGAGGAAGAATTAAAAAAACGGTTCTTACCGGATGAAATTGAAGAAAACAGGATCTATCCGGAAGATCGACCTGAGAAAAAAGACAATTAGAAAAACGGCCTGTAATTTTACAGACCGTTTTTTATTTTATCTAATTCTTTTCTGCTGTTATTCTGCAGTAAATAAACCTTTTAATTCTGAATGCGAATAGGTCTTGCCTGCGGCAATGACCTCACGTCCCAAATCGACCTTTCCCCAAAGGTTCCAGAAAATGACACCTTTAATTTTTCCTTCAAGCAGATAGATGACCGCACCTTTATGGTAAGGATCAATCCAGTCTTCATAGATATCATCAGATTTCTTAAGTTCACCAACGGCTTCATATCCCATATCAAACTCGTCTGAATAGAAAAACGGGAAATGAGTATATGGCATGGCTTCACCGGACATATTTTTTCCAGCCCGCATGCCCATTTTATTGGCGTTATCCTCATGCTCAACCCGAGTGCGTTTTTTCAAAGACGGATTGAAGAAGTTCGCCACATCACCGGCAGCATAGATGTCTGGGTCATCTGTCTGCAGGAATTCATTGACAATGATCCCATTATCAATTGATAGACCTGCGTCTTCAGCCAGGATGACATTTGGCTTGATGCCAATACCAACGATGACCGCATCAAAAGAGGCTTCTTTGATGTCATCATTGTCAACGTTTTTGTAGCTAACCTTAAAACGATCCTCTTCCTTTTCAACCGATTGGACCAGATAACCGGTTAGGATATTGACACCTTTATCTTCATAATACTTATTCATAAATTTGGAGAGGTCATCCGGGTAGATCAATCCAGCGATGCCAATTTCCGGAAAGATCATCGTGACATTCTTCCCGTTCATTGTTAGTCCCGCTGAAATTTCAGATCCAATAAATCCTGCACCGATCACGCAAAAATCCTGCTTTTCTTCTGAAAGCTTACGTAATTTCTCATAATCAGCAAGCGTACGGTAGTAGATGATCCCATCCGGCATATTACGCAGGTGGTTTGAATGACCTCCGGTTGCCAGAAGAAGTTTTTCGTAAACGTAGCTCTCACCATTCTCATCTTCAATGACATGCATATCCGGATTGAGAGATTTTATACTTGTTTGAAGATAAAGATCAATGTTGTATTTATCCATCGGTCGCATGATATCTTCAATCTTGCCGCCTTTCCAAAGAGCTTTAGTCAGCGGAGGGCGATTGTAAGGCCCGAACTGCTCTTTAGAGAACATAGCGATTGATCCATCGGAGTCGTTTTCACGGATTCCCATAACCGCAGCTGATCCGGTCATCCCTCCGCCTATGATGATGTATTTATATTCCTTCATTTTTATTCCTTTCTTTGATATTTTCAGAAGTTTTTTCTGTTGCCCTTTTCGGAACAATTATTTTTAATGAAATTGGATGCACCAGGACCTTCAGAGGAGTAAATCCAACAGGATCGCCATCGGCCTGGATGGGTAGCGGGTGGGACGATTCGATCTGGCAGTATTCCTTAATCCTAAAATGGTGGATAATTGGATTTTTCCATGTGCGCTTTGTGAATACTGATATCACAAAACCGAGAACATCTAAAAGGTTTACTGCGCGGACAGTAAAGAGGTCCAGTTCGCCATCATTAATATAGACATCTTCCGACCATTCAAGAGGTTCCAGAGCAATGGTTCGACTGTTGGTGATCATGACTTCCGAGGCATGTAACGACATCAGCCGATCGTCAATTTCTATGTTAAATCGATATAATTTTAAACCCAGAAGCTGCTGGAGAAAATGAAATAAATAGGCGAATGCGCCTAAACGCTTCTTCTCTTCGGAGGGGGTAATTTCCATAATTTGGGAAGAAATGCCAACGCTTAAGTTAAGCAGAAAATCGCGATCATCGAATGAAAACGTATCTATACCAAGCATGACAGAATCCGGAGAGATGAGCACTTCCAGGGCGTTTTCCAATTTCAGGGGGATCTTTAATTGTTTGGCAAGAAGGTTGCCGGTTCCAAGGGGAAGAATTCCCAACGGGTATTCCGTATTTGCCAGAACATCACCAACCATTGAAACTGTTCCATCGCCACCGGCAGCCACAAAAAGATCCATGCCGTCTTTGATGGCCTGGTCAATCAAAGCATGCATGCTTGACTGAGGTTGGGGAAGAAATTCGGTTTGAAGAGCAATCTGATGATCTTTGAAGAATTGTTGAATCTTCGGCAAAAGCTGGTCGTTATCAATTTGCCCCGATTTTTCATTATAAAATAAGAGTGCTTTTTTATAAGCGGCCATTTTATCCTTGAATATATATTTTGAGCATTCTTTAAATATACCTTTGATAAAATTGGAATGTCATTAATATTGATATGTTTAGTATAGATTATTCCTTTTTATTTTTTTAGGAAGTTAGATCATTTATGGCGATACTATATATACTTTCTTCAATTTTTCTTATCTGGATTATTCTTGAGTTGATCGTGCGATGGGTTGCAGAAAAAGGCATTGAGACTGATTTCTACGGCTCCATCCGCAGGGATGAAGTCAGGTCATATCAGCAGAAATTTAGGATTAGGATCGTTACGGGATCCGGGTGGACGCATTTTGGATGGATTGCCGATCCGGAATGCGAAACCTACCGGATCGAACATTTGGAGGATACCGATATTTGGAAGCCATTGGGAACGTCAAAATTCGGTTCCTGGCTTATCGAAGCAGAATCAGGATCATTTCGAGTCGTTGCGGTTGACAAAAAATCAAAGGAAACAAGAATAATTGGAAACGTTATCTTGCCAGGCCAACCCATTAAGGAGATTAAGGCACCATTTTCAACCCCGCGAATTTCAGGCGGATGGCATACGCTTTTCAGACCGGAAAAGTCCGGTAAATATATCAATGATCATTGTATCTACCAGGACCGGGCTGGAAACTGGCAGTTACTCGGGATAACAAGCCAATCCAATGGAAATTATCAAAAAGAATGTTATTTTGCTGCAGCCAAAGGTGCGCAATTCCCACCTGAAATACCTTTCGAAGAAAAGGCACCTGTGGCGGAATTCGGTTCAATTGCCTGGGCGCCGGATGTTATCATACAAGATGAAAAGTATCACCTTTTCTGGTCTCCCCACCAACTCCATCATATGACCTCTGATGATGGGATTCACTGGAATAGGCATGAAATCGTTCTGGAAAAGCCTTTCCACAAGTTTTTCCGCGATGCAAAGATCTTTGAAGTTGCACCCGACCAATGGCTGTTATACGCAACGGGGCGGGGAAGGTGGTTTTCAAGGATTGACATCTACCAATCTTTTGATCTGATACATTGGCAATATATCCGTCCGGCAATCCGCTGCGATTGGGGATCGGAAAAGAATTTCGTGACCGGCTCGATGGAATCGCCCTTCCTGATCGATTATCAGGGGAACTATTACCTCTCGTTGACTTACAACAATGAATCATTTTTCCCGAGTGCACTACTGCTTCAATTTGGCAGGTTCCTGAATAAGAAAGATTACAACAATACCCTCATTTTCAGGTCGGACAACCCTTATGATTTTGGTATTTATAGAGGTGAAACTCGAACATCAAGCCGGGTAACCAAACTCAAAACACATGCGCCGGTTTATATTAATACCAATGACCGTTGGTATCTGACCACCTGTGGTTGGCCGTTTGCGGCGACGATCACCAATGGTGAGGTCGCCTGGGCTAGGTTGGAATGGGATAATGAAAGTTGATAAATTTCATGGGGAACTGATTTATAATAAAGAAACATAATCCCCTTCGCCAGTTCGAAAACATTTAGGAGGAATCATGCCAGAAATAAAAACTCAAATTGGAATCCTGCGACATGTACCGCTCTTCATTGATCTTAATGATCGCCAGTTGAAATCTTTGGCAAAAATATTAACCGTCCGGGATTATCGTGATGGGGAAGCGATCATCACCCAAGGCAAAGGTGGTCAGGGGTTATTCATTGTCGCCAAAGGGACCGCAAAAGCGCTCCGAACACAGCCTGATGGGACAGTCGTTGAGGTCAATCAGTTCGGACCAGATGATTTTTTCGGCGAACTGGCTTTGCTTGATGACGGGGTAAGGACTGCCACGGTTGTCGCGACAAGTGATGTTCAATGCCTGATCCTGACCCGTCTCGATTTTCAGGGTATTTTACGGGGCGATCCTGAAATGTCAATCGTCATTCTACAGGAATTAGCCAAAAGGTTCAGGCGTGCGCTTGATTCATTGTGAACCATAAATCAATCAGGTTACAATAACAGGGCGCAATTCATCTTGCGCCCTGAATTTTTATGAGATGATCATGATTTGTCAGAACTGTGACTTTCCAAATCCAGATACGAACCGTTACTGCGGGAATTGCGGCATTCTGCTTTCAATGGATTGCCCAAATTGCGGCGCTGCTAATCCACCATCTTATAAATTCTGCGGGAATTGCGGTTTTACAATCTCTCAATCAGATCACAATAAGGGATCAGAGATTGCCGTAACTGAAACCGAATTACAAAATGAAAAAACTCAGCCTGATAACGAAAAACCTATTGAAGGATTAAAAGGGGAAAGACGGATTGCCACTGTTCTTGTGGCTGATGTTAAAAAATCAACCGAACTGTTGACAAAAATTGGATCGGAAGCATGGGTTGACCTGATGAGCAAGCTGCTGCAGGTCATGGAAGCACAGATCTACCGGTATGAAGGCCAGGTGGACCAATTCCGCGGGGATGGTTTAGTTGCATTCTTTGGCGTGCGGGATGCACACGAGGATGACCCTGAACGGGCAATTTTAGCCGCGCTTGCCATGCAGGAAGCCTTTGAGCAATATAAATGGGAATTTGAGCCCTATGACCTTGAAGAAGCCAAGCTGCGGATCGGGATCAACACCGATGAATTAATTGTTGCCAGGATTGGAACAAAGGGTTTTCACCGTGAAGAGACCGCGATGGGTGAAGCGGTTGCACTGGCTGCCAGGCTGGAGACTGCCGCTGAGCCAGGGACGATATTGGTCAGCGAATCTACTCAAAGTCTGACTGCAGGAAAATTTCACTGGATGGATCTAAGTGAGATCGACCTGAAAGGAATTCAGAATAGCCAGCACGTTTATCGACCAGTCGCTGTTAGGACTGATGCAGAGATCTTGCATGAACTGCAAAATTATATGCCCTCAGCTCCTTTGATCGGACGGTATGAGGAATTTGACCTGCTTCGTCAAAAAGCAGATGAGCTCATGAGTGGAGAAGGTGATATTATCCTCATCTCAGGTGAGCGGGGGTTAGGGAAATCTTTCCTGGTTCGCCAGGTGTATCAAAATTTACAACAACGGAAATATATCGCGGGCGCATTCTTTGATGTGTTGACTCAAGAGAATAAGGAGAATTCTGTCATAGATGCAGCGACTTCTGTGGCTTCAGGGTTGGTGCAGCTCCTATGAACAGTCTTCACCATTCTTTATGTGGCGGATCCTGTTACAATCCTGGCTGGGGTTTGACTCAGATCAAAAAGCGAATAAAATGTTCACCCGGCTGAAAAACTTCTGTCAAAAATTGTGGCCTGAAAACTATTTCAGACCATTTGATAATGCTCGCATCTCTGCTTTCCATATTGCCGGATGAATATTCCGAACAAATTGCGATGTTGGATTCACAGGGATATCAGGGCAAGTTGTTCTTTTCAGTTCGTGAGTGGTTACTGTCACTCAGTAAAAGGATACCTCTTATCATTTCTCTACGGAGTATACAATGGGCGAATTCCGCTTCATTTGAACTATTGCGAGACGTGATCACGCTTTCCAGGAACTATCCTATTCTTTGGTTAGTAGATTATCGGCCGGGAAACGATTTTCCTTTACAGCAGCTCGAAGAATTATTGGACAACGAAGGTGATATTCATTACCATAAAATTGTCCTGCATCCTTTGGATGATGAAGAAGCAAAAATACTTATTGAATATATCCTCCAGCCAAATCGATTGGACCAGGAAACCCTTCAGAAGATTGTTGATAAAGCAGAGGGGAACCCATATTTTATTCGAGAATTGGTCAACTACCTCGTAGATGAAGATATCTTGATCAAAGACCAGGAATCAAATGACTGGCGATTGACAAAACCTCTGGATTCCTCCGATCTTCCTGACTCATTACAATCGCTATTTCTTTCCAGAATAGATAAACTCTCAACAGCGGATAAATTGATTCTGCAGATGGCTTCTGCAATCGGATATTTATTCTGGGTAGGTGTCATCGAGAAAATTGTCCCTGAAAATATTCACGTCGAACTCAGCCTGGAAAACCTGATCCAGGCAGGGTTAATTGAAAAACGCTTGCTCAATATCGACCTTGGAACAACGTATTCTTTCACATCAACAATGATCAAAGATGTCGCTTATGAAAGCATATTAAGTAATCAAAAACATGAACTGCATTCTCAGATTGCTGATTTCCTGAAGGATTTTATCGGCAATCAGGAGATTAGCCCAAGTTTGGTGGCTTATCATTACCAAATGGCCGAAAATTTCCGGTTAGAGCTGCTTTACCGGCTTGATGCAGCCGAAAAATCAAGCAGGGTTTTTGCGAACGATGAGGCTTACCAGGAATTCAGTCGGGCATTGGATATCCTTGATTTACTTGAAGACCCGGCCCGGGATGGCAATTCCATCGCTATCGAATCCCAGCGGTTTGAGGTGATTAAAGGAAGGATTGAAATTTTATATTATCTTGGTCGTGTCTTTGAAGCTCAGTCCGAAGCACGAAGACTCCTATCCATTGCCAACCGTATACCCGGCGAACCTGTCTGGCGTATTGATGCGCTGTTGATGCAGCCGGGAGTTAATTTTATTGAAAATAAAGAATCGCTGCAAGAAGGTATTCCCCTGGCACAAGAAGCACTTGAATTGTCCCGAGATATCGGGGATCGTCACCGTGAATTGTTAAGTCTTTCGGCCGTCGTTCACCATCGAATATTGATGAATGATCCCACCTGGAAGGATTTGGGAGAACAGGCAATATCCGTCGCTGAAAACCTGGGAGACAAGACCGCCAAGGTGGACCTGTTGCTTATGATGGCAGATGCGTATGGCCTGGATGAACTGGAAAAAGGCCTGCAGCTTATTAAGAAGGCCTATCCAATTGCCCAGGAAATTAATTATCGAGGTGCACAGGTTGAACTTCTATATTGGTTAGGAGCGGAATTCGAGCGGGATGGCGATTACTATACTTTGCTTCAGGAATTTGAAGAAAAACGGTTGCAATTATCACAAGAATTAGGTTGGCGATTAATTGAAGCGCGTTCTCTGATGTTCATGGGACAAACTGTTGGACTTTATCTGGGTGATTATTTGCAGGGACTATCTTACCTTGATAAAGCCGAGACGCTTTGGCGAGATGTGGATTTCCGGGTTTTTGTTTTCCTTAGAAAAGCGCAAAGCTTGATTGAATTGGATCGAATGGAAGACGCCTGGAACTACCTGGAACTTGCAAGACCGCTCGCAGCAGAATTTGTGCAGGGTATTGGCAAAGTGGGTTTTGAACTCGTGCAGGCGATTTATCATATCAAAATTGGTTCATTGGATAGCTTGATGCGCTCACTTGAAGGCGTTACTGAAGTTCTAAAGATGGTGGAAGAACAGAATCTGGTCTCCCGTCAATATCGTATGGCGGCTGCCTGCAAAGCTGCACAGTCAGTTTTACAAATTTCGAAGTTGATGAAACAGGATAATGATCTCAGTGGGTATCAGCATTATCGTCAGAAAGCACTCAAGTATTCAACTATGGCGTTGGATACCTTCCATGATTTCGGATTTACTCAGGTCATCGAAGTTGTCAGTGAAGAAGTCCTCCTGGTACACGGCATGTCATTATTGGAAAATGACTGTCAGAGTGAGGGAGAAGAGTATCTACAAAAGGCCTACAAGGAAATGGCAAGAAAATCATCAATGATCCCTGAGGATTCACCATACAGAATCTCGTATTTAAATATGCCACTTCACAAACGCATAATTTCATTACATGAAGAATTACTATAAATTACGCATAGTCATGTCATCACAAGAATTAACTAATGAGCAAATCAATCAAAAATAATAACTATCGATGGAATTTTACGGTCAATTTACTTGACGGGGCCTTCTTCTGGTTTGGGGGTAGCTTCCTATCAACCACAACAATCTTACCGCTCTATATCAGCAAATTGACCAATTCTTTAATCCCGATTGGTCTATTGAGCGTTATTGCATCGGCGGGTTGGTTCCTTCCGCAACTTTTTGCTGCTCGAATTACAGAGGGCATGCAGAAAATGAAGCGGATTGTCGTTGGTTGGGGGTTATTCCTCGAGCGGCTGCCAATTTGGGTGATGATTGGGTCGGCTGTATTGGCACGAAATCATAAAACAGCGGCTCTTATCCTCTTTCTTGTATGTTATGCCTGGCATACTCTCGGGGCCGGGGTGATCGGTCCAGCATGGATGGCACTGCTGGCAAAGATCTTTTCTCCGGATAAGCGGGGGACATTCATGGGGATCACCATGTTCCTGGGAAACGGTACCGGTGCTCTTGGCTCCGCATTAAGTGCCTGGCTGTTGAAAGAATTATTTTTTCCTAATTCTTTTATAGCCATGTTCCTCATTGCTGCGGTGTTCATCACATTGAGCTGGGTATCCATTGGCCTCACCAAGGAACCGGTTGGCGAAGTTGAACCGCAAACTCAGGATTGGCAAACCTTTTGGCGCGGCCTCATTCGAATATTAAAAAATGACCATAATTACCGAAGATATGTTATCTCCAATTCGATTATCACCTTCGGTACAATGGCATCCGGTTTCATCACGGTCAGTGCAATTCAACGCTTCCAGGTCAGCGATGCCACCGTAGGCATTTACACATTGGTCATGCTTATTGGCCAAACGATTGGCAACCTGGTTTTTGGCCGTTTAGCCGATCGGTATGGACATAAATTATCGGTTGAAATTGGTGTATTGGCGAATTTGCTGGCCTTTTTAATTGCCGTCATTGCGCCTTCTGCAGGTTTTTATTACGCAGCCTATGCCTTATTGGGGGTCTATAATAGTTCGATGATCGTTTCGGGGATGATGGTTGTTTGGGAATTCTGTGAACTGCCGCGTGTTCCAACATATTCCGGATTAGCAAACTCATTTCGCGGTTTGATCGGAGTCATAGCACCCCTGATTGCAACACAGATCGCTGCGGTTAATTTCAGGTTATTGTTCGGCGCCAGTGTGGTATTGACCGGGATCGGTCTTGTGCTGTTGCGGTTCTGGGTCAAAGAACCACGCTGGCATAAATCGCTTCAAAACAACGAACATTAAATCGATCCAATCAAAAAAACCGCCTTCCGAATCTGAATTTGAGTTGGAAGGCGGTTTTCATTTTAAAAATAAACTCATCTCCCATATATTCGATTGATGATCGTATTGAACGCCTCGTTTGGATCCTGAGAAATACGCTCGGTTTGTTTTGCCAGCCATGTTTCGATAAACGCCAGCATCTGTGATTTTTCCAGATGGTCTGCATAATCAGCCAATAACATGGGGTTCAAAAGGAATTCATCAAGCTTAGCATGCAGACTTTGTTTGACGAAACTGTTCATCTTGAAAATATGAAGCATTTTTTCAAGTATTTCCTTTCGGACGTCCTCCTGGAATAAAAGTCCGGTGGACGAGGTGACTTTGATTTTCAGGCCCGCATTGAAAGGCAGTTCAAGATCGTTGATTGTCAGAATATGGTCCTTTGTGTCATAGATCCAATCAATTTCAATTTCCTTGCTGTCGCGTTCAGCAGTAACATTCTCGGGTGAAGTGAGAGAGTGGAAGAGCAGCTTGTATACTCTGCTGCCAGATTTGTTTGAATATTCTCCCTGCTGAGGGCCAATGGAAAAGCGGAGTTCGTTCTCATGCCATACCAGTTTGAAGGTCGTTAATGCAAACGATCCTTTTTCATAAGCCAGAGTTTCTCCATCATCCTCATAGAGCTGAAAGATATTACTCGCCCCCGGGAACACCTTTACTGAAATTTGGTCAGGATTTTCAATATTGTCCCAACCGGCATTTGGTCCCATGGGAACAATAGCTCCAGCCTTTGCGAAAACCGGAATATCCGATGCTCCGCCGTAGATAGCATGCCACCCGTTACCTTCATACCGCTTGCCTGAGAAGAAATCGAACCAATCATCCTCGGGCAACCAGACAATCTGGCGGCTCATCTTAGTATGTTCATCTTTTCTTGAGGTAAATGGTGCGGCAATCAACTCGCTGCCGAAGGTATATTCGTTAGGACAAAGATAGGCATCATTTTCTTCGGGAAAAAGATGGTACATCGGCCTGATCGGCAGGATCCCTTCTTGGTAATTTCTCCAGGCTGCGGTGTAAAGATAGGGGATCAAGGCATGCCTCAGACGCATCGCTTGTGAAGCATGGATTTCGGTATCCGCATCAAACCCCCAGGGACGGCGCTCATGGTAAGGGTTATTGGTGGAGTGCAGACGCATGATCGGGCTGAAAACGCCATACTGCACCCAGCGTAAATAGAGTTCCGCTTCTTCAATACCGCCCATGTGGCCGCCAATATCGTGAGACCACCATCCATAAGCGACGTTTGCTGCAGTGGCAGTGAAATAGGGCTGGAATTGCAGCGTTTCCCAACTCACAATCGTGTCTCCGGAGAACCCGATCGGATAGCGCTGGCTGCCCAAACCACCCCAGCGAGAAAAGATGAATGGACGTTTGATATAATCTTTTGCCCGGTCATAAAAATGGAGATGGTTCAGCCAAAAGAGGGGATCGAGTCCTTCCAAATTGGTCCTGGTGCCTTGCTGCCAGTCCAGCCACCAGAAATCGACACCCATATTTTCCATGGGATGATGCAGGATCTTAAAATAAGCGTCGGTGAATTTCCTGTCGGCAATGCCGAATGGTATTGGATCTTTTGAGTCGGGATCAAGGCCCATTTCCTCAGCCATTTTCGGATATTGCGCTTCATGGGGATAAACACCTGAGGCCGGATGAAGATTAAATGCTGTCTTCAATCCCAGCTCGTGTATTTCATCCAGAAACCGCTGCGGTTCGGGGAAATACTCCGGGTTCCAGGTATAGCCCGTCCACCCGGAGCTCTCATTACCCGTCTCGACGATATGCCAATCCATATCCACGATACAGACCGAAATAGGAATTTCGTGTGACCGAAATTCCTTCATCAGGTCGACCAGTTCGTCCTGATGGTATGGCCAATACCGGCTCCACCAATTCCCCAAGGCGAACCTTGGCAGGATTGGGACCTGTCCCGACACTTTTTGGAAATCGACGATACAGCCTGTGTAGTCATTACCATATCCGAAAAAATAGAGATCTTTCGCAGCAGGATGCGCCTGGCGGGTTTCAAGCCATCCGCCATTGGTGAACACCAGCGAGTTAGAATCATCGACCAGGGACCAGCCGCTGCGGGAGATCAACCCCGGATTCAGAGGGATCGCCCCATTTACTTCGTCGAGAGTCCGAACGGTACCAAGGAGGTTGCTTTTATTTTCCATACCATAGGACCAGACAGTCCCCGTGGCTTTCTGCGTAATTTGTAGCGTGTTTCGAATTAGACCCAGTTCATGAGGGTGATAGGTTAGAAGAAGGGCATCAGTTTCCAGTGTCAGAGTTTCATCGGCAATTTCTTGAGTAAATTCAGGGACAGGTTGTTTTCTGAACCAAAAGACTTGAGAAGCCCGATCTTCAAAATGGCCGCTCGGATCATATTCCACCCGGATCAATTTGGATGTCAGGATCGTGAACCTGGCAGGTCCGTGCACAATAATCGCAGAAGGGTCAGCTTTCGGTTGAAATTGGATATTGAGGTAATCCAGCATGTGATCCTCGATCATAAATTGAAATTGTACGGCTTGAACTATTTTCTATTTTATCAAGAAAGTCAGTTTGATATGTCTTCTCATCAACGATAAGAATGTGAAAAGAATCAGGTTATAATTTGCCATTATCGTTTTTACCAACCTTTTAAGGAGAGAGCATGGCTTCAACCGCAGAAAACATCCCACTTACCGGTGAAACGAAAAAAGAACGCCGCAGGACGCTTTTTGCGCTGTCTTTCGGCTATTTTATTGACCAGGGTGAAGGCCAGGCTATGTCAGTCCTTTTCCCGACCTTACAAGCGCTCTGGGGGCTTTCCTACGCAAATCTTGGTTTGATCAGCACTATTCGCAACCTGCTGCAGTCCATTTCTTCACCTTTTTGGGGTTTTCTTTCGGATAAGATGTCCCGTAAGATGGTGATCTTGTTTGGCACCGGGATTTGGGGCATCTGGACGGCCGTTGTTGGCTTCACCCAGAATTTTGGTCAATTACTCGTTATCCGAGCGATTTCCGGAATTGGTCTGGGGTGTTTGATGCCGGCCACTTTCTCGATTATGTCAGACACCTTCCCACCCAAAGATCGCGGCAAAGCGCTTGGCTCACTTGAGGCTGTCGGCATATTTGGTATCATCGTCGCGACGGTTGGATTGGGATTCCTGGCAACGCCAACTCTCTGGCGTTGGGGATATTTCCTGCTCGGTGGTTTCAGTGTCATCAGCGGATTGTTCATTTGGTGGTTTGTTAAGGAACCTGTTCGCGGTGGTGCTGAGCCTGAACTGGCAGGGAAGATCACCCGTGAAGACGCAAAGCAATTCGGTATCAAGTTTTCCGATCTTCCAAAAGTACTCAAAATCCCCACCATCTGGGTTGCCATTGCACAGGGTCTGGCTGGCTCAATGCCGTGGGTAGTGATGGGTTCATTCTTCATCACCTGGCTGGTCAATGAACGGAATATTCCGGCGGATAAAGCCACTCTTGTCTTTGCCGCGATTGTCTTTGGGACAGTATTTTCGAATGTCATCGGTGGATTTTTAGGTGACTGGGCGGATGTGCACAATCCAAAATACGGTCGTACCATCGTCGGCCAGATCTCCATTATCAGTGGGATACCTCTGACATACATATTATTTACGCGAACTGAAAATTGGCCCCTTTGGGCGATCATCACATTAAGCTTCTTCACAGCCTTGATGATCAGTTGGCCGGGAAAGGGTTCCAAAGAACCCATGATGCAGGGTGTGACACCACCTGAACTCCGTAGTACTGCTTTCGCAATGACGACTTTCATTGAAAGCGGTTTTGCAGCAATCGCCGGGATCATTGCCGGTTCGCTTGGTGATCGGATTGGACTGACCCAGGCGATGATCTGGACCATTCCTTTCCCCTGGATCATTTGTGCAGCCGTTTTCAGTTTCTTCTATATCACTTATCCCAAGGATTCAGCCAAGCTGCGACATTTAATGGCTGAACGCGCCGAGATCATTGAACAAGAGAAGTCTTAAGCTTGTAAATACAATCAAAAACAGAGGATATTCAGCATTAGTGAATATCCTCTGTATTTTTAAGTCCGGACGATCTATTTACCGACCGGCAGCCAGATTGTGAAGGTTGTTCCCTTCCCAATTTCACTTTCGACGTCGATCCTTCCATTATGGGAGAGGATAATCCGGCGGCTGATATATAAACCCAAGCCTAATCCGGATTGTTTATTACTTTGGAAAGCTTCGAAAATCTTATCCAGTTGTTCCCGATGGATCCCCATTCCGGTATCTGAGATTAGAATTTGTACGCCTTTAGGGTTTGCAGACTTGGAAATGGCAACTTTAAGCGTGCCGCCGTCTGGCATGGCCTCAATGGCATTTAAGATCAGATTCAGGAAAACCTGGCGAATCGGATCCGATGCAACCATGATTTCGGGCAAGTTCTCTTCTTTTTCATAAATAACTTCTATCTGTTGATCGCTCGCTTGTTTTTGGGTCAGGAGGACTACTTTTTCCAAATCCTCCTCCACATGCCCGGGTTTCTTTTGCATATCCTCGCTGCGGCCCATATCCCGCATTCGTTTAACGATCTGGGATGCCCGGATCAATTCTTCCATAGCAACATTCATAAATTGACTGGCATCTTCACCTTCTTCCATCATTTCCATGGCCAGGCCGATACATCCTATAACAGATTGGAGCGGGTTGTTGATCTCGTGAGCCAGAGAAGCTGCCATTTTTCCAATCGTTGTCAGGCGCTCGGCTTCAATCAATGACCTTTCAGCCAATTTGCGATCGGTGGTCTCATAGGCTAAATTAAGGATCCCTTTTTCCTGTTCGTCAGGAATATCAATCGGGAAAAGCCACCAGCTGAAATATACCTTCTCAGCAGGCGAGTCTGGTGTTCGATGCATAATGATCTCATCGTCTTCAACCTGGAAAGGTTCGTCCGCCTCAAGAATATTCTTGCAAATTTTCAGATAATCATATTCGGCTTCATCCCAAATTTCATTCAAAGTGCTGCCAATTAATTTCTTTCCAGGTGTAATAGCATAATAGTTAGGATTAGCGAAGATAATTTTGAGGTCGCCTCCACGAATCAAAGAAACGGCAACAGGGATATTATTTATGATTGTCTCTAATAACCTCCGGTTAATATCCAAAATTTTTGTATGCAGCCGGGTCTGTTCAATTCCAATTTTCAATGGGACAAGAAGTTCGGATACTATTGAATTTTGCTCGATTGTCAATGCTCGTTCAGATCGTAAGCCAAGGTTCAATGTTCCAACTAATTCATTATTTATAATGATTGGATAATAGATATGCGATTTGATTTCTGAGTTTTCAAGGCTTATAAGTGAAATCGACTTTTCTGGCAGGATATCAAGCGAATTAACCAGGAATGGTGTCCCTTTTCGTAAATTTTCATGCACCGGTCCCCAAAATTCGTCATCGCGCATCGGGTACGTCTCATTGATATGGGTCTGGTTGGAACCTGATTTCACCAATTGTGTCAATGTTCTCTGGTCAAAGTCATACATAATGACTGATGCTTGAATACAATCAGGAACCAGTTCAGGCAACCGATGAACAACCGCCTGGGCAATTTCACGCTCTGATTGCGCAGCAAGAATGGCTTCATCAACTTCATGCAAAAACTGCAGCCGATCGGAATATCGTTGCAGGGCTTTCTCTGCCTTCATCCTTTCAGAAATATTGATCCCAATCCCAACTTGACGGCCATCTGGGATACGGACATTTGCCCAACTTGTTTCCAGGATCTGACCATCCTTTGTTGTCATCAAAATATCTTTAAATCCGGGATTTAATGATTGCATAAATGCAGATATACTTTCTCGATATTCAGGATCTGGATAAACCAGTTCCATGATTGGTGTTTCCGCTATATCTTGCATCGTCCACCCGGTCAGCTTTGTCAAATACTTATTCATTGAAAATTCTTCAAGCCGGGGATTATAAATAGTGATCATGACCGGGATTATGTCAAAAATTGTTTGTAATAATTCACGTTCGCTTCGTAGAGATCTTTCAGCTTCTCGTTGTTTTGTGACGTCCCGGGATAAAAGCATTGCAAACAGGGGATTTCCATTTTCGTCTTTGACCATCTGTCCGGTAAATGATCCGATAAAAGATATATTCCCATCAGCACTTGTTACTCTTAATTCGTACCTGTTAATCTGCTCACCAGTTAAGATTCGAGCTAAAGGCCATTTATTTGCCGGGACAGAGTTACCATCTAAATCGTGAATACGCCAGCCATCATTATATTGAAATTTTGGAAATTCCGTATCATCAAAATTGTCATATCCGTGTAATTCCAAAGCAGCCTTATTTTGATAAATAACTTTTCCCGAGGGATCAGCTATAGTCAAAGCTTCCATAAGGTTTTCCATAAGAGCGATTCGTTCAAGTAACAATCTTTCACGTTCTTGTTCAGAGTGATTATGATTTGTCTTTTCTGTTGCAGCATTTAAAACACCACCAATGGAACCATCCATTAGGGGAATAGGACTGAAACTATAATCAAACCAGGTCTCTTCGGGTCCATTTTTCCTATCTAGAATCAGCTTTTCATTTTCGACATTAATAAATCCTTCTCCAGAAATAACTTGTCGGAATTGTGGCTCGATTTGATCCCAGATTTCAGGAAATACTTCGAATGCGGTTTTACCTAATGCATGTGGATGTTTATCGCCAATTAATTTTTGCCAGGAATCATTGTAAATAAGCACCAGGTCTTTTCCCCAAAAAATCCCAAGTGGGATATTTGATGAAAGAATAAAATTCACACTTGAAATTAACGTAGGCGACCAACTGCTGATTGGTCCGAGTATTGAATTATTCCAATCGTAATTGGCGATCAACGACGCCATTTCCCCTTTAATCTTGGATAAATTAAGTTTTCCATTCAAAGAATTACTTATTTGATTTGAATTGGATATATTATCCATATGAATATAGCTTTCCCTAAAACTTTATATAAAATTGAATAAATAATATTTTGAAATATTTTATAATAAATTATATCTAATTATTTAGTAAAGAAGGATTTAAGTCAAGGAAGTCGATTTTTTATTGTTAAAGTCAAAAGTGCGAAGTAAAACCTCGCACTTTTTAGCGGGAGCGACGGGATTTGAACCCGCGGTCTCGGCCTTGACAGGGCCGCATGTTAAACCACTACACCACGCCCCCGAGCGAAACAAATATTATCACATGGAGATTTAAAAGTCAAGCAAAACCATAAATCTCGTATAATGAAGAGGATCAATTGAGAAAAGGATCTCTATGTATATTGTGACTGTTGCAGAGATGCAATCTATCGAGAAAAAAGCAAACGAAGCCGGTATTTCCTATGAATCAATGATGCAACACGCCGGGTCAGGCGTTGCTCAATGGATACTCTCGAATTTTGATACAACGAAAGGCATTATTGGCCTTGTAGGTTCAGGAAATAATGGGGGAGATACGTTGATAGCCCTTACTGAACTTGCCAGGCATGGCGCCAGGACGCAAGCATTTCTTGCACGGCCTCGAAAAGAGGACCCTCTAATTGATGACTATTGGCAGACTGGCGGTTCGGTAATAGACCTTTCTGATAATAATAACCTAGCATATCTACGAGCCGCTCTGATACCTGAATCAATCATTCTGGACGGCATTTTAGGAACCGGTTTTACATTACCGCTTAGAGGTGATTTACTCCAGGTTATGGTTTCGATCCAGTCGATCGTCAGGGAAAGCCGAGGATATCCAAATTATCGCTGTAGATTGTCCCTCCGGTGTGAATTGTGACACCGGAGAAGTCTCTGAAACGACACTTAAAGCTGTTCATACGCTTACCATGGCAGCTGCTAAACAAGGGTTACTCCAACACCCTGCCAGGGGATATTGCGGTGAAATTCACCTAATCGATATCGGTATTGGTGAGGTCGACAATTATCTGGACCAGGTGCCTGCAATGATGATCAATTCAACCTGGGTCAGGCAGAGACTGCCGGAACGGCCGGGATCCGGCCACAAAGGTACCTTTGGGACCTGCCTGGTCATTGCCGGTTCAAAATCCTTTACGGGAGCGGCTTACCTGGCAGGGAAGGGTGCTTACCGCGCCGGATGCGGTTTGGTGAATGTTGCCACGTCTGGATCTGTCCGAAAATGCCTGGCGGGAGAGTTGATCGAGGCAGTTTGGACGACATTGCCACAAAATCATCAGGGCTACGCGGAAAAAGGTATTGATCTCTTACGGTCGCATTTTAAATCTTCTGATTCGTTGGTCATCGGCCCCGGATGGGGGATAAACCCGACCAATAATGTGTTCCTGACGGAATTGTTGAAGGTCATCCCGGAAGATATGCCGACTTTAATCGATGCAGACGGGCTTAAATTGCTCAGCCAGATTGATCACTGGTGGGAGAAAATACCGGAGATGACCATCCTGACACCACATCCCGGCGAGATGTCTGTATTGACCGGGCTTTCTATTAGCGAAATTCAATCCAAACGGTGGGAAATTGCCCAGAAATATGCCACGAAGTGGGGCGTGGTTCTGTTGTTAAAGGGCGCTGTTACGGTCATCGCGAATCCCACTGGAGAAATATTTATTAATCCGATCAGCGACAACGCTCTCGCGACGGCTGGCAGTGGTGATGTGTTGTCGGGTCTGATCGGGGGACTATTGGCTCAAGGAGTTGAAAGCCTTCCGGCAGCCACAGCCGGGGCTTGGCTGCATGGAACGGCTGGGTTATGCGCCAAAGAAACGCTTGGAACATCAATCAGCGTGACTGCTTTGGACATCTTGGATGGGATAAAATGTGCATTTGTTAAACTAAAAGAGACCGGAAATTGACCGGCCTCTTCTGAACGTCTTTATACTGATATTAACTCGCTTTTTCCTTGGGTTTAATCGCATCAGCCAATTTAGAACGGCCTTCGTCAAGAGCCTGTTCGCCTTTGCCTTTTAATTCATCGGCGCGTTCCTTGGCCAATTCCGACCATTCCTCAGCCTTCTTCTTGGCATCTTCCCATGCATTTTCTGCCTGAACGCGGGCTTCTTCAAGAGTCTCTGACGCACGGTCTCGAAGTTCAATCGCTTTATCGTGGATCAGGGCTCGTGTTTCTTCACCGGATTGCGGAGCAAAGAGAAGAGAAACCGCTGCACCGGTGAGCCCACCAACGAGAAAGCCTATTAAGAAAGCACCAAAATCATTTTTATCTGACATAACTTGCTCCTTTTTAACTAGTTTTGAAAAATATCAAATTTACAAACAGCGATTTATTTTCGTTTCCGAGGTATCACAAGCTGTTTGAGCATTGCCATAAATTGATTAATCTTAATCACCGGCTCTGAAAGATTGTTGCTGATGAACATTGCAGTCCCTTTCAGAGTGTTCACCGTCTCATTGGTTAAATCAATGATCGGTCGAATTTCATTCTGCAATAAATTGATCAGGGTAGATAGCTGGACGATAAGGACCACCAATGCCACGCCAATGACCAATGATTCCAGCGCCATGAAAATGATAAAGACATCCCTGATTTGTTCTGTGGTTTGACTGTTGTTGGGGTTC
Organism: uncultured Chloroflexia bacterium; assembly: GCA_963741015.1. Classification (GTDB taxonomy): domain Bacteria; phylum Chloroflexota; class Anaerolineae; order Anaerolineales; family Anaerolineaceae; genus Brevifilum. The sequence goes on from CAVUGP010000001.1 coordinate 34,901, forward strand.
ACAAGGAAAATGGTTGCCAGGACAACAAGAGCCAGAACGATAATCACAACAATTATGGAAATAATTGCGAATTTCTTACTGGAGGCGTTGGATGCAGGCGATTCAGTAACGTTTGTAGAAGCGAGTTCCTGTGGCGTTTCGTTTTTTTCTTTAATTTCATCTGTCATGAGTTGTTTTATTCCAGATCAATCTGCATTCATTTCGATTTTTTTATCTCGATTTCATTGTTAATTATAACGGATTTAATCTTCAAGTGCCAATGTGATCTCACCATCAATAAATGTTTTGTTTGTTGACTCGACATTGATGTCTGCAAATAGGCTATCCTGGGTAGCTGTGGCATATTGCTGTTTGATTAATTCAAGGATTGCCAGGAACAAAACAATCGCTTCCACTCGATCGAAGTGTTCGGGAAGCATCCCCCGATAGGAGAGATGGTTTTGTTGACCCAACTTTTCAAGCAGATCTCGGATTTTGTTCTTAATCGTCACTTTTGGAATGGTCACAACCGATGTAATTGAGGCAGCCTCTTCCTGGAACCGATACAAGGCTTTGAGATACTCCACCAAATTCTTAATGGTGATGCCTTCCAAATCCAGTTCTTCATCAATGACCGGGGGAGGTGCTAGGCGAATGTAGGTCCGCATCCCCTCAGCTTCTCTGGATTGAAGCCATTTGGCCGTCATCTTGACTTCACGATAAATCTTAAGCTGTCGAGCCAGGCTTTCCGCAGGGTCTTCTTCGCCCTCTTCACGCACCGGTGGGCGCGGAAGCAAGGCTTCGGATTTGATCTGGATCAGCTTTGCCGCAACGACCAGGAAACCGGAAACCTCCACAGCAGAGGATTGTTGAAGTTTTTCCAAATGCGCCAGGTATTGGTCCGTTACCGCGGCAAGCGCCAGATGGGTGATATCCAATTCCGATTTGACGATCAAATCCAAAAGAAGGTCCAGGGGACCCTCATAAATTTCAGTACGGATTTCGTAATCTGATCCAGGTGTATGAATGAATGTCATGGTTAATCCTGCCAGGAATTATACCCTGTCTGACCGGCAGGATTCCTATAATCCTCAAAAACATTTTGAGAATTCGCCAATATCGGTTACAATTTTAATCTCAATAGACAATCAATAGTATTGAACTGTTGATGCGCAAGCCATTTCATGAGATGGCTGGCGCATCGATAGTTCTGGAGAAAGATTCCAGAACCATGACCGATGCATTTACGACGGAAACGCCGGAACACTTTTCACAACGCTTAAGTCTCCCATTTAAAGATTATTTCCTGCTCTCTCGAGCGCTTACACACCGTTCCTATCTCAATGAAAACAAAGATGCCATTGAAGATAATGAACGGCTTGAATTTCTTGGGGATGCAGTGCTTGATTTCATCGTAGCAGAGTGGCTTTATAACCATTACCCGGAGAAGCCCGAGGGTGATCTGACCCGTCTCCGGGCTGCACTTGTCCATACGGATCAGCTTGCCTACTTTGCGAAGGAAATTGATCTCGGGCAGGCATTGCGGCTGGGTCACGGCGAAATCCAGGCAGGTGGGCGTGACCGGCTGACCTTACTTTGTGATGCTTTTGAGGCATTGGTTGGCGCACTTTATATGGAAGGCGGGATCAATTCGGTCAACAACTTTATGGTCCCATTATTGGAAGACGTCGTGGATGAAATTTTCCGCAATCATATGGATGATGATACAAAAAGTCGCTTGCAGGAATGGGCGCAGGGGAATGGGTACGCCTCACCGCGTTATATTCTGATCAGTGAAGATGGTCCCGATCATGCCAAAACATTTGAAATGGAAGTCCGAATAGGTAAGAAACCATTTGGCCGGGGGTTTGGATCAAGCAAGCAAACCGCTGAAAAAGCTGCCGCCAAAGAAGCTCTGCTTGAAATCGGTGTTTTGGAGCGACATTAATTAAATGGCGAATCGCTTAATTACTTTAGAGTTACAAGGTTTTAAAACATTTGCAACCACCACACGGTTGGAATTCCCGGGGCAGGTCACCGCAATAGTCGGGCCAAACGGCTCCGGTAAATCCAATATTGCTGATTCAATCCGCTGGGTGTTGGGGGAACAATCGTACTCACTTCTGAGAGCTAAAAAAACGGAGGATATGATCTTCTCCGGCTCCGAGCAGCGTCCCCGGTCCGGGATGGCAGCCACAACAATCACATTCAATAACGAAGATGGCTGGCTGCCGATTGATTATTCCGAAGTGACCGTCTCTCGGCGTGCCTATCGCGATGGGCAGAATGAATATCTGTTGAACGGTCAGAGGGTCAGGCTAAAGGACATTTCCGAACTTCTGGCGCAAACCGGACTGGCAGAGATGTCATATACCATCATCGGCCAGGGGTTGGTAGATGTCGCCCTGGCGCTGAAACCGGATGAACGACGTAAGCTTTTCGAGGAAGCGGCCGGGATTGGACTGTATCGCTCACGCAAAGAAGAATCACTCAGGCGATTAGAGAACACTCGTAAGAATCTTGACAGGGTGCTGGATATCATGACCGAGATCAAGCCCCGGCTTCGCAGTCTTGAACGACAATCCACTCGTTTTCTGGAATACCAGCGGCTTAGAGCGGATCTCCAGGTCCTGCTTCGAGAATGGTATGGCTACCACTGGCATCAGAAACAAGAAGACCTGCAAAATGCCCGGATGGCCTATCTCGACCATGAAAAGCAGTTAAGTGTCATGCGCCGGAAACATGCAGAGGTCGGTCAGAAGGTTGAAGAATCACGCCAGGAACTGAGTGAAAAACGAAGAGCATTGGAAAATTCGCATAAGGAACTCTCTGAATTCCATCAGGAATTGGAGAAGGCGTCCCGGGAACTGGCGATCATTGATGAACGCAGGCGATCCTACAACCAGCAGAAGAGCAATCTCGAAATAGATATTGCAAATGTTGAAGAATCGCTAAAGGGTCTTGAATCCCAACAAATGAATTTCAGTGCAGAAATCGAACAACGGACTATTGAGTACAATGCTGCACTTGATGAATTCAACAAGGTCGAAATCCCAACTGGTCGATGTAAAAACTCAGAAGGAATCTGCAGAAGCGCTCCTGACGGAAACCCGCAAACGCAGGGTTGGAATGGAGACCGAGAACGTTCAATTATCTGCCCGAATCGACGAATTGAACAACAGGTTGATAGGGATAATGGATGAGCGTTCGAAGATCAAAACTGCTTTAAAAGACCTGGACCAGCAACTCGAATTCATTGCAAACACAAACGAAAACCAGCGAGAAAAATTTTATTCGTGCGCAGCAAGAAGTTTTGTCCATTGGAACAGATCTGAAAACAAAGCAGTCTGCTCTCGACCAAATCCAGCAGGAGAAGCAAGCGGAAACAGACCGGCTATCCATGCTGGAAGCTGCACAGGCTAAACTGCAGGCTCAATATGAAGTCCTCCAGCAGGCGGAAGCTGCCTTGAGCGGCTATTCAGAGGGGTCAAAATCAATCCTCGAGGATTCAAGGGCAGGTAAACTCCCCAGGGGCATTGAGCCCCTCTCACAGCATTTGGTTGTTGAAGAACAATATGAAAAAGCACTCAGCGCAGCGCTGGGTGAACTGGCGGACCTGCTCATTGTTCCATCAAATGCAAGAGAGGTTGTTGTTTCGTACCTGGAAAGCAATGAGAAAGATCGGGTTGCTTTGGTGGTTGCAGCGCCTTCAGAAAACGTTTCCATAGCGGGTACTTTGCTCAGCCAGCCTGGTGTGGTTGGGTTGGCAAGTGACCTGGTTGAAGTAGAAACCGCTATTAGAGAACAAATAACCCCCATCCTGTCGCAAATCATTATTGTGGAGGATCGCAAAACTGCCCAATCCATCCAACCGAGTTTGCATGGGTCCCAGAAAGCAGTCTCTTTGAGTGGTCTGGTCTTTCAATCCAATGGGGTCATTACTTCCGGTCAAAATGCATCAGCCAAACGCATTGGGCGGACCCGCCTCAAGAGCGAGATGGCAGAAGAACTTGAGAAAACCGCCAAAGAAATCGGGAAACAGCAAAGAAAAGTCGCTCAAATCAATTCTGCTATTGATAAGACCCAGTCCGAGCAACAAAATTTGAACCAATCTCTTCAAATTGCGGAAGAAGCCAGGGAAGCTGCCCGTCGTGACCGGCAAGCTGCAGCTGACACCCAGGCCAGGCTGGAAGAACAGATCACCTGGCATAATGAACGATTGACCGATTTAGATGAAACCGAATCGACGACGCAAGCGCACATCCAGGAGCACCAGGAACAGCTTGAAAATCTGCAGGTCCAGATTGATGAGCTGCTTGATGCGGAACAGGTGCATCAGGAGAATGTCAACGCCGTTCCGGTCTTTGAGATGCAGCAGGAACTCAATAACTGGCAAACTCACCAGATCGTCACGAAAAACGCACTGGAAACAGCCAGACAGAGAGCTCGGGACCATCAAAACCGGATCAAGGATACCGGAGAACGGTTGGAGCTGCATATTTCCCGTTTGGAAATGATCCAGAGCGGCCTGGGTGAGATTGGGCAGCAGGAGCTGATCCTGAAAGAATCAGTTGAAGAGATCTCAAAGGAAATTGCCAGGATCGAGGAAACCCGAATCAACCCATTGACCCAGTCACAAAATGAAGCTGAAAATTCCGTCATTGAATTACAAAAACTGGAAGACCAGTCTCACCAGCAGGTGATCGTCGCTGAACGTCAATATACACAATTGCAGTTGGAGCTTGACCGACGTAACGACCAGTTACAGATCCTGACACAGCGGATTGAAGATGACTTTGGTCTGGTCGCTTATGATTATGAACTTCGGATGGATGGGCCCAAGCCGCTGCCGTTCGAAGATGGCACCATCGAAAACCTTCCACTCGTCAAGGAAATACCTGATAATCTGGAAGGGGACATCAAATATCTTAAATCGCAAATCCGACGGATCGGGTCCATCAACCCGGAAGCGCAACAGGAGTATATTGAAGTCAAGGAACGGTTTGAGTTCCTTTCATCCCAAATTGAAGACCTTGAGAAAGCCAGCCAGGACCTTCTTATGGTCATTGAGGAATTGGACTCACTGATGGAACGTGATTTTCTGAAGACGTTCAAAGCGGTCAATCAGGAATTCTCGGTCTATTTCACCCGGCTGTTCAATGGTGGGGAGGCCAAACTGGTTTTCTCCGATGAGGAGAACCCGGTTGATGGTGGGGTGGATATCGAAGCCCGCTTACCCGGACGGCGCCAACAAGGTTTGGCGCTGCTGTCAGGTGGAGAACGCAGTTTGACGGCTGTTGCTCTGATCTTCTCAATTCTGAAAGTTTCCCCTACGCCCTTCTGCATTTTGGATGAAGTGGATGCCATGCTGGATAAGTCAAATGTGGGACGTTTTGTAGACCTTTTACGTGAATTGGCTGCCAGGACTCAATTCGTGATCATCACACACAACCGGAACACCGTTCAGGCTGCGGATGTGATCTACGGCGTGACCATGGGACGTAAATCAACCAGCCAGATGATCAGCCTGAAATTGGAAGAGGTTGACGAAACCTACCTGGAATGAGCATCTTGTCATCCATCCATTGTGGCCAATACATAAACGAATTAAAAAGGCGCCTTTTGGGCGCCTTCAATTTTTAATTCACTTTATCATTTACTGACTTGGGTAAAGCGCCAGCAGGAAATCGTTCGGGATCTCGGGAGTAGTAGGAACGAAATTTTCCCAATTATCATAGATCACAATATCATTCCGGGCATTACGCTGTTCTGTTAACCAGGCATCAAATGCATCTGCTTTATCCTGTTCGAACTGGGCAGGATCGATTTGCGCTTCCCGCTTACCGATGACCTGGATTATATGCCAACCATAATCGGTTTGTACAGGCTCACTGATCTGCCCGACTTCCAGGCTGAAAGCTGCATCTGAGAATGATTCGACCATTGTATTACGATTGAACCAACCCAGATCACCACTGTTGTCTTTATTCGTTTCATCGATTGAATATTCTGCAGCCAATTTGCTCCAATCTTCACCGGCATTCAGCTTATCCAATATTGCCTGAGCTTCTTCTTCAGTTTCAACCAGGATATGCCGTGCCCAAACCTGCTCTTCCACTGGAACCATATCGGCGGTGATCTCTGCCTGGAGTTTCGCACGCAGGAGATCGGTTTCGTAAATTGCACGCAGCTGGTCAATGGAGAATTTATACTGGCCGTACATATCGTTGAAGTCTTTCAGATCCTGGCCATAGACCTCTGTGGTGAATGGGGTAGGCGTCGAAGTGATGGTCGGTGTCAGTGTAATCGTCGGCGAGACATCCGGTGTCGGACTCTCAGCTGTCCCTTCAATTGTTGTCTGAGTTTCCTGAGTCACCTGCACTTCTTCTGAGGGTGTTGCGGTGACATCTGGCGTTTCGGATGGAACGGAAGTCTCAGTCGGTGTACTGGTCGAAGGGAAAAGGTAAAGCTCGGTCTTCGAATAGGTAGGTGTAGCCTGGAGGGTTGCTGTCAGTGTTGGTGTCAAGGTCCCATCAGGATAGAAACCGAAGGCATCCTGCAGCGCCTTATCCACTTCCTCGGAACTTACCGTAATACCTCTGGCGGCTGCTTCATCACGAATGATGATACCGTTGATCATTTCATCCAGAATATCGCTGCCCAGGGTTGTGGTTTGGATCAACTGTCCGGCAATGGATTGGGCAGCCTGCAGGAAACTTTGACCAAGGTCGCCATACAGTGAATAGAACTGATAATAGCGATATGCCTGGTCAAGCATTTGCACACGGGTATATTTAATTCGGGATTCAAATTGACTCGCGGTAATTGTTTGGTCGCCAACTTTTGCGACTGGCTTATTGGGCCTGATGATCATTTGCTCGACAACACCATAGATGATCAGACCAATCACCACGATTGCAACGATGATCGTGCCAATGATGATGATTCGGGTCTGCTTCTCCTCTCGCTGTTTACGGGCAAGGTGTTTCTTTGTAATAATTTTCTTCTGCTTATTTTCATTTGCCATGGGTGTCGACCTATCTTGTCTTGTTCGACGTCAATTGTCTGCGGCCTAGTTGTTTGAGAAAGGCAGCAGGGCAATATGGCGGGCGTTTTTGATGGCTCTGGCTAAGGTACGTTGATGTTTGGCACAAGTACCGGTTTGGCGACGGGGGCAAATCTTTCCCGTGTCATCAATATATCGGCGAAGTAAATCCGTATTTTTGTAATTGATATCCAAATCCTTATCAGTACAAAATTGACATACTTTTGACCGTGAGTAGTAATGATTTCCTCGTTCTCGATAATCACTCATTATAAACTCCTATTTTTCATTCAGAGGCTTAGAAGGGAAAATCTTCTGAGTCTTCTGCATTTTCCAAATTGTTTTTATTATTACCATCTATCAGTAAGATATCTCTTGCAACGATTTCCACATTTTTATGCTGATTTCCGTTATTATCCGACCAGATGCGGGTCTGGAGTCGTCCTTCGACGTAAACCAGGCTCCCCTTGGAAAGATATTGCTTCGATACCTCTGCGAGGTCTCCCCAGGCGACAATATTGAACCATTCAGTGTCCGTTTGTTTCTCGCCATCGGAGGATTTCCAGTTCCGATCACATGCCAGCGAAAAGCTGGCAACGGACTTTCCGTTAGGTGTGAACCGCATCTCGGGATCTCTTCCAAGATGACCGATGATCATGACCTTATTCAAACCACGTGCCATTCGAGACCTTCCTTTCAATTACCGGGCTCGGTTATGCTTCTTTCTGAATAAGCGAATGACGGATGATCGGCTCAATATAGCGCAATGTTTTTGTCAGTTCTGAACCAAATTCAGGTGCGAACTCAACTTCCATATAGACATAGAATCCATCCCGGAATTTCTGGATTTCATAAGCAAGCTGCCTTGAACCCCAGATATCCGCTTTGAGGATTTCCCCACCATTATCGGTGATCAGGGCTTTGACGCGATCAATCACACCATGCGTGGTTTCCTCATCCAGATCGGGCTGGACAATGATAATTAATTCATACTGTCGCATTCGGAATCTCCTTTCCTCGGGTTTGCTACCTTTATCTATCGTGGATAGTTTGGTAGTGGAAAGAAACCTGTATTAAATTATGGCTTCTTCGCTGTGTTGGTTATGATTAACCAACACAGCGAAACAGTATACTTCAATAGTCATAAGTTAGCAAGCTCAAATAACTGGTTGACCTGGATTGTTTATTCCTCTTTATCTTCGATCAGGATTGAAGAGAGAACGATTGAGACAAAGCTGACGATGACCGAACCGAGCAATGCCGCCCAGAAACTCTCGACATAGAAACCGATATGCAACCAATGTTGTGCGATCCATGAGGCGAGCATAAATGTACCGGCATTGATCACGAAAACGAATAATCCCAGCGTTAAAATGATCAAACCGCAGGAGAGTAATTTTAGTACGGGACGGACGATAGCGTTAACCAAACCGAGTACCAATGCCACGATCGTAAAAGCGATCCAGGCGTTTCCTTCAACCGTTATACCCGGAACGATCAGGACAGCCACGTATAGTGAAACGGCAGTAATCAACCAGCGCAAGAGAAGTTTCATTTTCTTTTTCCTTTCTCAATATCTACTCAAGTCTATTATACCGAAATCTTAGTTCTATTATTACATTATATTTACCAGCCATCTAAAAAAATATACAGACATCGGGGTGAACCCGATGTCTGTATAAAACGCTTTTATTTAGTTTTTACAGAAGGTTACTTCTTAATTTCCCTGACGGGTAGGCCTTCAATATAACCACGTTCACCAATCGGCGAGAGTTGGAACCTTGGGCCATCTTCAGGTGCCCATTCCCAGCCAAAGTGCTTTGGATCGTAACGCTTTATGGCTTCCCAGGTAGCACTGATGGCATCAGCGAATTTCTCGTCCTCGAATGGCTCACTCTGAAAAACCAAATATTTACAGGCTGGAAGATCAATGATCTCAAATCCCTCAGGGATTTCTCCTGAAAAATCGACGGGCACTTCAACTCCCTGGCAATATTCTGATGTCCCTGGTTTGCGAAACTTCAGAGGTAACCAAACACCGATCAATTCGTTCATCGCCCCTTGAATACTCTCCAGAATGCCCCAGATATCACATCCCACTTCTTCACAATAGGCAAAATAATCTTTTGCTTTAAACCCTCTCTTTAAAATGAATTTTCGATTTGGCCGATCTATAACCTGTGTAAAGATTACGGTGGTATCCATTTTCTGACTGCTCCTCTCTCGATAATGAAAGTAATGGTCGATGGGATAATAGGTGAACTGTCTTATGGGCGGCAACTGCTTACGATATTGCTGCGGTGAGATGGCAAAACATCGTGAAAAGGCCTTGGTGAAACCCTCATGAGAGCCGAATGCTGATTCCAAAGCGATATCAAGCACACTCATATTCGTTTCCCGCAGTAATCTTGCGGCCTCTGTCAGTCTGACCCATCGAAGGTACTCAAATGGTGTCCTGCCGATCAATTCGGAAAAAGCTCGTAATGCGTGCCAGGGAGAATACATGGCCGCCATTGCCAAATCTTCTAAAGAGATCTCTTCCTGATAATGTGCCAGAATATAATCCTGCATTCGCTGAACAGCATTGATTTTTTCCCAGTTGTTCTTCGTATCATCCATCGTAAAATAGCTTACATTATCCTTATGGAAAAATCTTGACCGGGATTGCGCAAAAAGTGAGCAAACGCAACCCGAATGCTTATTGGTAATCTGAAATAAGCGGAGCGGTTGATTTAATAAAAAACGAACCTTTCATTAGCAGAAACACTCCGCTTCGAAGGGTTCAGTGAAGGCATTTTCAGCGCCCCTGACAGGACTCGAACCTGCAACCGTTGGATTAGAAGTCCAGCGCTCTGTCCATTTGAGCTACAGGGGCAAAATTGAGGTTCATATTATAACATAGTGATCATTGAATAATGGGTCGGATCCCTTTATAAACCCGTACGCCCGATAGTGTTTTTAGTATCGTATCAGCCTGCCGGTTGAGAACGTTACCCAATTCCTCAGAGTTGAGCGGCTTATTGCCATTGGAAAGAAAAACCCGGAAAACAAAATCTACCAAGGCCATTCGATTGGTCAGGAAGGATTCTTGTCGGGCGCAATGGGTGATCAGGACATGCTGCAAGCCATCGACCTGAGTTACCTCTGCGGTATTTGGATCAACCCAATCGATGGTTTCATCATTATTAAGATTTTCAAACATCTTTTGATGTTCATCACAAAGGAAGCTGCGCAGATAAACCCGCCAATCGCGATCATGATTCTTCCACCATTCAAAGTCGATCTTGAACGGTGTTGAGAGGGTGGGTTTAACCAGACTGTTACGCTTAGAATCCATGCTTTCCTTTCGTTATGAATTTACGTTCATTCGGTAATAAAGATCGCCAACAGCTGCAAATTCCGGATCCTTTGCCAATAAACTGAAAACCAATCCCGGAGGACAGCGATAAATACAGTTCATTGCTGCATAGAGTTCAATCGCATGAACATGGCCCTGGGGATTTAATTTCGCCAATTCCTGCATCATTGCCATCATGACCTGTTTGATGGGGCGTTAATTCTTCAGCGCGTTTCTGCCACAATTCATCAAGAACTTCTGTTGAAGGGACGGCAATCGCCATCCGCTCATTGAAGTTGGCCTCAATGGTTTGTTTGAGCATTGCAAAAACGATCCCGCCATCCGCCCCGATCAATAATGTGCGGACCCATTCACGGTTGGTGTGTTTCTTTTCCGGTTGGATTAATACCTCACCGGTTTTATTCCCCGGTTTGATATGGATAATGCTCCCGGGCATCATTTCCTTTTTCTCATACCACTCTCGAAGCCCATAAATATAGTTGAACGGCCGGACAACCCAGGCTGAGATCTCTTCACCATCCTCATCAATTAGCGTGAATTTGACACGCGGTGTTTCAATAGCTGTTGGGAAGAACCGCCGGGTATATTCTGTAAGTGGGATGCTGCCAACGCGCCAATGCGGGTAATTCAGAACGACCGCAACATCATTTCCGACTTCTCGTCTCATAAAAGCCGGGTTTGGAATGGTCAGCTCATCATCAATGCGCTGTTCAGCAATGAGCATATCTTCAGTCATCCCGGACCGGTCATAATCAAAAGGTGTATAAATCAATTCAACAGGTTTCTCCCGGACATACTGCGGTTCAAGCCGGTTAAGGAACCATTTCACGATCCCACGCGGACCTACCTCATCAAAGCGAGGATCTTCCTGGAGGGCATAGTTCATGGAGAACTGAACAAGCTCCTTGGGATCATCCGTATCAACTTCAATTTGATCCAACAGGTCTTCCACCTGAACAGGTCCACCGCTGTACATATCGAGCACGGCTTCAGCGAGGTTAAGATGTCCAACATTAAATTCAATCAATAACGATTTGGGGAACCAGTTGCCACCAATCCGGACAAGATCTTTGTTATCTTCCAGTTTGGTGTTGAGCTTCTCTGTGATTTCTTCGCCGAAATTGTCAAACACCATGCCTTCTATTTCTACATCCTGGCCGCTTTCGGAGGTCACAGTTTCATTTAGTTTATGTTCTTGAATATTGGAGGCAAATTGGCGAGATTGGCCATTTTCCAAGGCAACTGTTATGACATTCAGTGCAGGGAGCTGGGGATTATTTCCTTCACGAACTTCAGTTACTTCACCGCTGATCCAATTCATGGCCGGGAATTGAAGTTTTTCCCCAACAGCATACTTTTTCTCCGGCAGATAGATATCCCCATTTTTTTGTTGTTTTTCTTGAAGGAGTTTATTTTCCTTTTGGATCCGCTCCTCAATCAGTGCTTCAGCAAGATCTGTGGAGGGAAGGGGAGTCTCTTTTTCCAGTAGATAGGAATATAAAAACTCAATATCCTGTTGAGTAATTTCTAAAGATTTCCAATAGGAATCGCTCAACTCAATTTCAACAAATGACATATACTCGCCTCTATTTTAATTATTACTATAAAATTATAACTTATCAGCGAATAAAGATTATACCTTAATGTGTCCAAATGAAAAACGCAGTCGATGGACCAGTGAAAAGTGAGTTATTGGTATAATCAAAGAACAATTCACAGATTACAAAACCTATCGGAGATTATGATCAACATCCTTACCAACTCTACAGCAGATCTTTCTGATGATCTCCTAAATAAATTCCGGATTGAAGCCATTCCTATGTATGTGACTGTTGATGGCCGTACTTATCGGGATGGTGAGGAAATGACAGGTGAAGAATTATTTAAAATAGTGGAATCAACAGGTAAATATCCTACCACCTCGGCACCATCACCCAAGGACTTTTTACAATTCTTTGACCGTAAAGACCCATCTATCTATATCGGTGTCTCAAGCATGCTCTCTTCAACCTTCAATAATGCCCAGATGGCCGTGAATGAAATGGGATCCACATCCATTAAGCTGATCGATTCGTTGAGCTTTTCGGTTGGTTATGGGCAAACCGTTCTACAGGCTGCTGAGTGGCGGGACCGGGGGATTGGATTTGATGAACTGGTTTTGCGTATTCAGAACTTGATTCCCCGGTCGAGAGGTATTTTTATCTTAGACACATTGGATTATCTCTATCATGGCGGTCGCTGCTCGGTAATCAACCATTTTGTGGCAAGCTTATTTAAAATACGTCCTTTTTTAAATATCAAACCGGATGGCACAATGGGTATCCTCCAAAAGATCAGAGGTTCTCGCCAAAAAGCCGTTGATGCGCTTCTTGATTTTTTTAAAAGTCAATTAGATACATTCTCTATTTCAAAGTTGATCATAGCTCATTTAAATTGTGAAGAAGAAGTCAAATACCTCATTGAAAAGATTTCCCAATTAAAACCATCCCTTGCAATCAGGACTGCAAATGTGGGTTGTGCATTAGCAAATCATTCCGGCCCGAAACCGATTGGCATTGCTTATTCTTTTGATGAACTTTAATCATAGGGAATGCCTGAGATTGAGTGGATCCAGGCAAGTTGGCAGGGAAATTGAGAGGGTAATGTTATGAAATTTAAATTCGTTCGTTCCCGATTGAGCAGTTTTAAAAATGCTTTCATCGGATGGTGGCACGTCATCCGTACTCAGCAAAATGCCTGGATCCATGCCCTTGCGACGATAGCTGTCGTTTTGATGGCAGCCTGGCTTCAATTAGCGACCTGGGATTGGGCAGTTCTTATCCTGACCATCGCAATGGTCTGGACAGCGGAATTTCTGAATACTGCTTTGGAAATCGTTGTAGACCTGGCCAGCCCCGACCTGCATCCTTTGGCAAGAGTTGGCAAAGATGTCGGGGCGGCAAGCGTTCTGATAGCCGCCGGCAGCGCAGTGATCGTTGGTGTGTTGATCATGGGTCCGCCGCTGTTGGAGAAAATCAAATTTGTGGCAAATTTATTGGGAAATCTCTAAATATTAATAGTATTAATATAATTAAAGTCTTTAAATATACATAACTCTTATATTCAAAGGTGACACTTATGTTATACTGCAATCAATAAATGAGTTTAGGAGACACGAAATGGTTAAAGAACCTATTAAAGTAACTGATGCGGCATTTGAAAAAACAGTCTTGGAATCATCCCTCCCTGTGATCGTTGATTTCTGGGCACCCTGGTGCGGACCCTGCAAAATGGTAGCCCCCATTCTTGATAAGATCGCCGAAGAATTTTCCGGAAAATTGATCGTTGCCAAAGTGAACACTGATGAAAATTCGGAATGGGCGATGAAATATGGCGTTCAGGGAATCCCGACCATGTTGTTGGTCTATGATGGCAAGATTGTCAACCGTCAGGTTGGCGCTCTGCCTGAGCCCATGCTGCGCGACATTATCAGCCAGTTCATGGATGTTGTTAAAGATCATCAAAAAGAAAACTAATTCAGAAAAATTCACACAATCAAAAAAGCGCTCAATTGAGCGCTTTTTTGTTACGCGAAACCGGTTATTCCTCAATGCGGATGATATCCGCACCGAGTGCTTTCAATTTGAGATCGACCTCCTGATATCCTCTGTCAATCTGGCTCACATTTCGAATCACACTTTCGCCGTGTGCGGAAAGAGCTGCGATAACGAGCGCCATACCGGCCCGAATATCCGGACTTTCAAGGTGTTCCGAGTTGAGTGGCGTGGGTCCCTGCACGATGCAACGATGGGGGTCACACAATACGATCTGGGCACCCATTCCAACCAGCTTGTCGGTGAAATACATCCGGGAAGGATACATCCAATCATGGAACAGAATACTGCCTTTGGATTGCGTTGCAATCACGATCGCAATGCTCATCAGATCAGTGGGGAAGGCAGGCCAGGGCATGACTGAGATCTCAGGGATGATGTTTCCCAAATCCGGTTCAATGGACAACACTTGATTAGACGGGACGATCACATCCCCATCGGTGCAATCCCAGGTCACACCCAGGCGTTTCATCACAAGGTGGATCATGTCAAGATGTTCTACGCCGGCGTTCTTGATGCGAATTGATCCACCGGTGACTACTGCAGCGCCAATATAACTCACGACCTCCAGGTAATCCGGCCCGATCGTGAACTCAGCGCCATGCAGTCGGTCAACACCGGTGATGTGTAAAGTGTTTGAGCCAATATTTTCAATCCTGGCGCCCATTGCATTGAGGCACTCACAGAGTTCCTGGATATGCGGTTCACTCGCAGCATTCATGAGCACACTTTCACCCTTTGCCATCACACAAGCCATAATGGCGTTTTCGGTGCCGGTGACGGAAGCCTCATCCATCAGGATTTCCGCACCATGCAATCCTTTGCTCAGGAAGTGAAATTGATTATTTATGTAGGTTGTTTTCACGCCCAGGTTCGAAAAGGCAAGGATGTGTGTATCAACCCGCCGCCGGCCAATCACATCACCTCCAGGAGGTGGCAGGAAGGATTCGCCGACCCGGCTGATCAATGGACCTGCCAAAAGGATGGAGGCGCGGATCCGTTTGCATAAATCGGGATCAAGATCTGCGGGATGAATATCGCTGGCATCGAGACGAAGGGAGGTTTTATCGAGATATTCAACCTTCACATTCAGACTCTGTAACAACCTGACCATCGCCCGCACATCAAGGATTTCCGGTACGTTGTGCAAAATAATGGGCTCATCAGTGAGCAGACTCGCGGCCATTAACGGCAGGGCTGCGTTCTTATTTCCGGAAGGCGTGATCTCACCTTTGAGCGGAATCCCCCCATTAATGATGAATTTCTGCATAATTACTCCAAAGTTTTGGGCTGAATTATAATCTTCGACATGTTCTGGTACCGGATTATTTACGCAATTATTGCTGGCACCATTTTGTCCATAACCGGACAAGTATTAACCATTCTTTTCAGTCAAAATGCAAATGAAGTTTATCATATCCGCAAGGATAAAGCAGACGGATTTATTTTAGCATCAATATCAGCTTTCACAGTCCTTTTAATTGCATTGATTTTGCTGACCAATCCAGAAAATGTGGATTGGTTTAGGGTGATACCTGGCGTCATGGTGATGGAAATTATGGCGATCACAGACCTGAAGATTGGTCGGATTCCGTACTGTCTGATCATAATTACACTGTTGATATCTTTTTACTATGGAATCCTCACATCGCAAACGGTCAATTTCCTGACTGGTGGGATTATTGGTCTTGGTTTGGGTCTGACAATCTATATTGCAGGAAAAAAATATATTGAGACGAATTATCCGGATAGCAGAAATTTAACCGCCTTTGGCTTCGGTGACGTAATCGGAGCAGCAATCATCGGTCTCTTATTGGGTTTCCCAATGGGGTTTTGGGCATTTCTTGCAGCGCTCATCCTTGTCGTCATCGTCAAAAGTGTTTTCGCATTAATCAATGGCAGGAGCGTTCTGAAAGCAACGGTACGTCTTGGTCCATTTTTCTTCTTCGGATATGCCTTCCTGGTGTTATCTCAGCTTTCTCACCTTATTCGTTAATTTGTAAACCTTTTGATGTTCTCCTCAAACTTTGCTTTCAAGCTTTGCGCCGAAAGCAAGAATTCTTTCTCATCTTTCCAGGTTTTTTCCGGATAAAGAAGTTCGGTTGGCACACCGGGTATTATGTCAGGCACCATCAAATCGAAAACTTCTGCCTGATGGTATTTTTTATCATCCTCTTCAGGAGAAAGTGCCCAGTCAATCATCCGCCTTGTGTAGGCCAGCGGCATCCGGTACCCAGTGTCATAACCGCCGGCTGTCCACCCGGTATTGATCAGCCAGACTTTGCAGTCATGCTTTTTCACTTTATTCTGCAGCATCCGGGCATAAATGGTGGGTTTCAGAGGCAGGAAAGGTTCTGCAAAGCAAGTTGAAAAGGTTGCCTGAGGTTGTTTACCCAAACCGTGTTCAGTTCCGGCTACTTTGGATGTATAGCCGGAGAGGAAATAATAAGCAATTTCTTCCGAGTTCAGCCTGGCGATCGGTGGAAGGACCCCAAAAGCATCTGCAGTCAGGAAGAAAATATGTTTTGGATGACCGGCCATTCCACTGGCGATGCTGTGTTGGATATTTGTGAGCGGATAGGCTGACCTGGTATTCTCGGTGATCGATCCATCATTAAAATCAGCTTGATGAGTTATTGGGTCAATGACCACATTTTCCAGCACTGAGCCAAATTGGTTGGTCGCCGACCAGATCAAAGGTTCCAATTCCGGGTTGAGACGAATCGTTTTAGCGTAGCAGCCACCTTCGAAATTGAAAATGCCGTTCTTTCCCCAGCCATGTTCATCATCGCCAATCAGGAACCGGTCAGGGGATGATGAAAGGGTGGTCTTACCTGTACCGGATAGGCCAAAGAACATTGCGACATCGCCGTTTGCCCCAAGATTTGCCGAACAATGCATTGGCAGGACATTCTGGCCGGGTAAAATGCCATTCATGATACTGAAAGGCGGATTTCTTGATCTCACCGGCGTAAGGTGTCCCTGCAATCAGGATCAATTTACGCTCAAGATCAAGGTAAATTGCCGCACTGGACGTATGATCATTGATGCTGTGGGACAAATCAAGCCTCGGTGCGGCCAGGATGATGATATCAGGATCGGTCAGATGTGTATTTCCATTGAAGATAAATAAATTCTCAGCCGCCAATGCCTGCCAGGCGAATTCTGTCACCAAACGGACTTTTTGTTGAAATTGGGGATCTGCCCCGATGAAACAATCAACGATGAACAGATCGCGTTGTGTAAGGTAACCAACGATTTCCTGTTGAAAAGCGGCAAATTGCGAGATGGTGACAGGCTGGTTTGTGTCACTCCACCAGATATCCTGGCGGTTTGGATCTACCAGCAGATATTTATCTTTTGGAGAGCGTCCGGTGTATGGCGCTGTGACCACTCCCAGAGCACCATGCGTTGTTAATAGGCCTTCTCCGTTATGGATAGCGTACCGGACCAGCAGGTCTCGGCTGGAATTGTAGTGAATGTCGTTTCTGTTGCAAATACCGAGGGAGTCAAGCCAGTGGGTGAGTGCTTGAACCATTTGAAAGTAGTTTCCTCCTGAGAAAGGTGAGAATTTATTGACATTTCGTATAGTATATCATTGGATAGATGGATTTAACCCCGAAAACCAATACCAGATCACATCTCTGGCCGGTTTTCCGGCAATTGATGAGGATCCTCCCAGTACATTAACCGTTGGATTGTAACCGCGGATTGAAATTCCTGCGACCCAATCGCGGCTTGCTGCAATAGGCAGGATTGCATTATAAATTTGGACCTGCTGATTTAAGTCTATGGGCAAACTTTCAATCTCACGTGGCAGAAATAAACCATCGTTTGTACAGGAATCGTCTATAAGGATACATCCCATAACTGCATTTGAAACAGATGGATATCCCAACGCAATTACAAGCGGTAAGGCAAGCTCCTGGTAGATGGGGTAGACCTGAGTATCAATAACATTGGTAAAATTGGCTGCAATTATCTCTTCGGTCACTGTATCCTTTGCAGCTAATGGTGCATCTATGCTGACATAAATCCCATCAAAAAGATTTATAAAGGATGGCAAAGGGTCAGGAGAGACCTGTGCGTTAGTCGCCCAAATCAGTCGACCACTATAGACAGCGCGAATATCAGCAATTAACTGCACCCATAATTGGTCCAACTCTGCAGGTACATCCGATGGGTTCCCGCTCGGGTACATACCTCCGGAAAAGGTGGGCAGCAAAGCTTTTCCGCCAATAACCAGCCGATCCGTTCCGGTGTCAGCGGCAATCCGAGCATAATTCAGTGTGAATAGCCGGTAGGATGCGAACCAGGTCTGCCACCATTCAAAAGAATGAGGTGTACTTTCCCAATATGTGGCAATGTCCTCTGTCTGACCGATCTGGGGAAACAGTCCTGTGGACAGCCCCATACTTTTTGAGATATTTAAAAGATCAACCAATTCATATTTGAAAGGCGTTCTTCCTAATTCAGGAGATATTCGACCAACTGATGATGAAGTGAACCACTGGGGAGTGAATAAAACGCTGTTCGTACCCATTTCCGGGAGTGATGCAATCCCAATAGGCGCATATGCACGCCATGAAGGAGACATTTCAGGAGAGAGTTCAATCTGTGTAAGGTAACCCTGGTTCTTGACGGGTACGAATGCTGCCACGACCTCTGTTGGCAGGGCAGAAGGCTGCCAATCCTTCCAATCCGAAAGTGTCAGGTCAACGGTCTGGGCTGATTCGGCAGGCTGTATGGAATCTTCTGAAAGATTACGCGCATTCGTACAATCCTCATTTCGGCAGAAACGATAATTCAGTACAACGGCTAAATCAAGAGGAGAAAAAACGATGAAAAGATATTTTCCACCTCCCAGTGGCCATAAAGGAATGGGATATGTCCAGTCTCGGGTTTTTAATTGGATGAACTTCTCATCCGAAGGATTTGTTTCAGGAGAAACCGTTATATTGAATGTTACCGGTTCAAGACCGGGAGACCGCCAGGACGCGATCGATAATTCCAATGTAACATCATGATCGGGAACGATCAATTGACGGACATTGAAACCATCACCGGTTGATTTTTGTTCAGCATTCCAATAACCATCGCCAAGAGTGAATTTATAGCGAAGGTCTGTACCTGCATATAAGGTTAATGAAAGCGTAAATGTACCATCTTCCTGTTGTGAGAGGAGAGGCATTCGCTTTGGGTCAATGCTCATTCCGCCAGCTAAATCAGAAAATGTATTCCCTAACTGAGCGATGTTGCCGGCCATATAGATTGGGATCCCCAGCGCGTCATTCGGTCCTGTCACTCGGAAGGTGACCTGTATTGATGGCCTGGGTTCAAGACTGACATTAATCGGCGTAACCAGGCCTGCGATAACCGTTGCGCCTTGTTGAAAGGTGGCATATTTGCCATCAATGGCATAAAAAACAATATTGTGAACGCCCGGGGAAATACCATCAATGATGAAATTCCCATTTGCATCTGTGAATGTCAGACTTCCTGCGATGCTCACAAGAATGTCCGCCAGCGGCTGCCCAGTAGAACGATCGGTCAGAGTACCAGAGAGTTCACCTGTATCAACGCGCTGAACTTCTCCCAGCCAGCTTTGCAGGTTATCCGTGATGTCTTCATTACCTGTGACGGTCAGCAACCGGTAACGTACTTCCTCGCCATTTATGGCTGCCTCAGGTGTAAAGGTCGTATCTATCTTAACGTAACGATATTTAACGACGGATCCCATTGGAAAGGGCAGGCTGACCGAAAAATCTGTATCATTGGACTGTTCCAGGTCATATTGCCGGGTGTTATACGGTAAGCCGGTCACTTCATCCAATACTTCCAAGATGATCCTCTCATCGGTGGAAAGTACTACAGGGATGTGTAAATGAAAATTGATTTGAGTTGATGGGGTTGAAAGGTCTTCTTCGGTTAGGATATTATCGGATGGATCATCTGAAGAAGGGTTGAAGACGCAGCCTGTCAGGAAGGTGGCGATGACCAGCAGGCTGATAAATTGGAAAAGGAATCGGAAGGAGACTTTATGGGTCTCATCCTTCATCTTCATCTTCATCGCGTACAATCTCCATACTGAGCTTGATCTCTTCAAGGTTGTCGATGAAGCCACCCAAAACACCATTGATGAAACGGGGAGTGCCATCTGAACCATAAAGTTTCGCAAGCTCAACCGCTTCGTTGATGGCAACCTTTACGGGAGTTTTCCCATAGACGGCAATTTCCCACAAGGCAATCCGAAGCAGGTTGCGATCGATCACTGCAACCTGATCAAGGGGCCAATCCGGCGCAAAATCTGCTATGAATTCATCCAATGTTTGCTGGAATTCAATAACGCCTGAAACAATTTGGCTGATGAAAGTCTTCAATGCATCATCCATCTTCAGGCGTTCGAAATGCTCAGCAAGGACAACGCCAGGCTGGTGCCCGCAAAGATCAACTTCAAAAAGCACCTGCAATGCGATACTCCGCGCTTTTGTACGTGATTTCATTTTTAAAGGTTCTTCTATTATCTAATCTGGATCAAACATTAAAATCGATATCCATGATGTGTACATTGACGCCACCAACATCCATGCCAACCATCTCTGAAATCGCTCGAGAGACGCGCGTCTGGATTTCCCGGCTGACATCCCTTACATTGATATCACTCATCAAGACAACGTAGATATCGACAAAAACTTCATTATCCTTGATTTGGACCCTGGCACCTTGATAGTCTTCTTTGCCGAAGAGTTGCTCCAGGCTTCCACGGTAGCATGCCATCCGGCTTACACCTTGAACGCTAAGCGCAGTAAGCCGGGCAATTTTATGCAAGACTTCCGGTGAGACAGTCGTCTTGCCAACATCTTTTTCCATTGCTAGTTGTTCCACAAAATCTCCATGCGGATCATCAAGAATTAGTTATTCTATTATATATCAGATTATTCGGGTGGTAATTTACCTGAAATCCATAACACCATCAATATCAAATCGTCACGCTCAAATTTGGCATCCGGATTGAATTTTTGATAATCCTTAACAAGCTTATCGAATGTCAATTTCTTCGGCCAATCCTCAATAAAACCAGCGCCTTCACTGAATTCACGCTCGGTTGCCAGGTCTTTCCAACCTTCGCTCTCCAACCAGGACTTTACATCCTTTGCGAGTTTCTTGTTGATTTTTGCCCAAATTGAAAGAAGAAAGGGAACAACTTCGTCTTTTTCTTCAAAGGTTTTGACCAGGGCATTGACCTGTAAAGGCAAAGGTGCGCGTGAAGAATCGCGAAAACCAAGCACATTGATATGCTTTTTTATGAAATGACTAAAATCAATCTGGTCCTGTTTGGGTAATTTATTTACTTTGGTCAGGATATCATTCGCGACTTTCATTAAATAATCCTGATCAATGTAGACATTAATCGCTTTATATGGAAGAACTTCAAAATCAGGCATTCTTGCCTCCAGTTTGATAAAAAAATATTTTCGGATTTCAATGCATATTCAAATTATACTCAATCCCTGAAAGAATAAGGGCCGGGAAAGAAAAGAGGCTAGCCTTAGCCTCTTTTAGCATTCATATATTTCTCCATACCATGTGTGAATTACATGTGGAAGGAATACAAGGATGGGGATGAAATTTGGATCTAGATCAGAACTTTAGAATTCCTCATCATCATCATCAAGTTCAAGATCAATAAGGTCGTCGTCTTCATCCTCAACCCAAAGATCTTCTTCTTCCTCTTCTTCTATATCATCCCATTCTTCTATCTCTTCATGTTCTTCCCAATCTTCAATGTCAATGTCGTCATTGGGTTGATAAGTTTTGCATCCAGAATCCGGATCGAGTTCAATAGCAGCAGCACTGCAATATTTGCCATCAAGAAAAAGGCAATCCATATAGTGGCAATGAATTCGAGGCATCTTCTCCTCCTGTAAGATAACGAAACAATGATTTACTCGGTGCGATTTTACACTATGTATTTTGGTTCGTAAAGACCACGAAAGTCAAATTTTCAGGCAGATTATATCAGAGTTTTAACCCGGCCGACGGCGTTTCGCCTCGAAAATATTAGGGAGGCTTTCCAGACGGGTCAGAATCCTGCTGAGCTGTGAAATGCCTTTCACCCCCAATACCAATTTGATAACGGCAAGGTGTTGATTCATCTTCATTGACATATCGATCAGGTTGACATTTTCATCCGTGATCACATTGGAGATGTCAGCCATCAAGCCCTGGCGGTCGTATGCTTTAATCTGGACTGGTACTGTGAAAGTCTTACCCGGCTGACCCCAGGAGACCTTGACGAGACGTTCCTTCTCAGTAACTCGCAGAATATTCGGACAGTCCTGGCGATGCACGGTTGCACCTCTGCCGCGGGTGATATAGCCAATGATATCATCACCCGGCATCGGGTTGCAGCATTTTCCCATGGTTGTGGCAATGCCTTTAAGTCCCATGACCTGAACGGTATCCGAAGGAATGATTTCATCGGGGGCTTCCACCAGACTGAGTTCGAGGTCTTCATCCAATTCCTCTTCTTCTGCAGCCGCAATCTTATTGACAACCCGGCCAACACCAATATCACCGCATCCAATGGCAACATAAAGGTCATCAACGGATTTGATACTCAATTCGATAAGCGTTGAATCCAGATCAATGTTCTTTAAGCCAAGACGTTTGAATTCCTTTTCGAGCATTATCTTGCCCTGAGACAGATTGGATTCCCGGTCCTGTTGTTTGAACCACTGTTTGATCTTTGAACGCGCACGGCTTGTGCGCACAAGACCCAGATTGGGATTCAACCAGTCCCGCGAAGGGCCGCCGCGTTTGGCTGTCAGGACTTCCACCTGGTTGCCAGTCTCAAGGACGTAATCAAGGGATACTAACTTGCCGTTGATCTTGGCACCACGGCAGCGGTTGCCGATTTCCGTGTGGACATGGTATGCAAAGTCAATAGGCGTGGATCCGGCAGGCAGATCAATGATGTCACCCTGAGGTGTCAGTACATAGACCCGGTCTTTAAAGACATCCGATTTCCAGCCTTCAATCAGGTCATCCGCATCTTCATCTTCCTGCTGCAGGTTGAGCAGGCTTCGCAGCCAACTGATTTTTTGTTCGTAGGATTGTTTGAGATGGGCTTGATTTTCCTTGTAACGCCAATGAGCGGCAATACCATATTCTGCCCTGTCGTGCATTTCTTCGGTACGGATCTGGACTTCAAGCGGTTTACCATCGTCAAAGATCACCGCAGTGTGAAGAGATTGGTAATTATTATCCTTACGTGCAGCAATGTAATCATCAAATTCACCGGGTATCGGACGCCATTTCATGTGGACTACACCTAAGGCACGATAACAGGCGGCAATGTCTTCAACGATCAAGCGAACACCACGCAGGTCCATCAACATTTCAAAGGGTGTTTCCTTGCGGGACATTTTTAAATAAATGGAATAAATATGCTTGGGACGGCCGGAAATCCTGGCCGATATACCTTCCACTTCAAGCACATCCCGAAGGCGTTTGATGATGTCCTGGATTTGATGCTCTCGGTCCGCCCGGCGGTTCGCTAATTTCTCGGCAATCTCTTTATAATCCTTAGGCGCGACGTACCGGAAGGCAAGGTCTTCCAGTTCCCATTTAATCTGCCAGATCCCCAATCGGTTCGCCAGGGGTGCAAAGATATCCAGGGTTTCCTGTGCGATCCGTTTTTGCATTTCTTCACTGGAATAGGAGAGAGTCCGCATGTTATGCAGACGGTCGGCCAGTTTGACCAGCACCACCCGGATATCATCGCTCATCGCCAGGAAGGTTTTACGGAGCGCTTCGGCGATATCCTCTTCACGCGTTTTTCGGTGAGGGACAATTTCTTTTTGAGACTTTTCACCTTCAGCATGGTGATCGCCGCGCAGCAGGTTGGGGAGTTGGGTTAGTTTGGTGACACCATCGACCAGGCTTGCGATTTCAGGGTTGAATTGCTTATGGATATCTTCAAGTGTGATATCCGTATCTTCGATGACGTCGTGAAGCAAGCCGGCTATGATGAGCTCCGGTGGGACGGTCAATTCAGCCAGGATCGCGGCAACCGAGACACAGTGGGTGATGTAGGGCAGACCGGACGCCAATACCTGGCCGTTGTGCGCTTTCTCAGCAAAGGCATAGGCATTCTTAATTTGTTCAACTTCTAGTGCGGAAAAATTTTCCGGAAGTTTTTCGATTAATTGTTGCAATTGCATCGCGCGTCTTCTTTCATCGCGGTTTTTTCCAGCTCAATCCAGGGTTGATTTTATCTGATTAATGAGGTCCATTTCAGCCTTGTAGTGAATGGTTTCGATACCCATTGCCTGAGCACCTTCAATGTTTCGTCCAAAGTCGTCAACAAACAGGATTTCATTATAATCAACGCCAAGCTGCTGCCTGAGCTTTCGATAGATTTCAGAGTCAGGTTTCGCCACACCTAATTCTGATGAAATCAATAAGTGATCGATATTCTCACCCTCAATGATACCGTGTCGTTTAACGAAACCCTCACGAGCACCTTCCCATGCATTGGAAAGAATCCCGGTGATGTAATCGGGGCGAAGAGAGCTCAAAAAGTCGAATAATTTCTGATCAAACTTATCACCTTGCCAAAACTGTTCTATGAAGCGGGGCAGATCTTTGGGTGTCACACCCAGACGTTCACCGACCGCTTTCCAGACTGAAGCAGAATCAACCAATCCAATTGTGGAAGCGGCTGCTTCCTCAGAATCGAACACCAACCAGTCTATCTGGCCTTCCGGAATATCATATTCTTTTTCCAACTGGCGGCGTCCAGCTTGATCTTCGGTTCTTATCAGAACCCCACCGATATCCAAAACCACTGCTTTGATCATTATTTAAGCATTTCCACTGATTCGAAATTACGCGAGAAAGATAAACTTTCCAGGATGATTTTATCCGCATTGTCTAGATCATTCAATACCAGATGGGTTAAGAGTTGCCCAACACCGGGGCCAAACATGAAACCCTGACCGCACATACCAACAGCCAGCAGGTAACCGTCAAGTCCATCAACTGCACCGAGGATCGGCGCACCATCCGGAGTCATGGGATAGGTGCCGCGCCAGACACGACGAACGCGGATATGCTGCAGGACCGGCATCAGCTCAATCAGGCGCCTGGCTGCTCTTGGCAGAAAGTTATTTGAAGCCAAGGTATGTGTTCCGAGGATAGGAGGGTCTGGGGTCATACAAAAGATGATCTTGCCTGTCGGGTGCTGATAAAAATAGAAATTAGCCGAACCCGGCCTGGCTCGCATATCCACGATCATTGGGTCGAAGATATGCTGCACCGGTTCGGTGATCGCCGCCTCGTGCGAATCCGGTTCCACCGGTACATCAACACCGATCTTATTGGATAATGTCCGTGCCCAACCACCCGCTGCATTGATGACCCAATGGCTGGAATAAGTTTCTTTATCCGTTATAACGCCGGTAATACGGTCACCATCGGTGATAAATTCCATAACAGTCTCATTGAAACGGAATACTGCACCGGCTTCAACCGCGCGTTTATGGAATGCGAATGCAGATTTCAATGGCGATGCGCTGCCATCTTCCGGGGAGTACGTTCCTCCGATCAGTCCGTCAGGATTGATTTTTGGGATAACCTCCAGCAATTCCTGATGATCCAGCCAGGAGATATTCAGGTCATGTTCAGCCTGCCAGACACTCAATTCTTGCAGCGTTCGGGCATCTTCATCGGTGTAAGCGATAAAGGAATAACCGCCCTGGTGCCATTCAATATTGTCGCCTTGCGCTGCCTGCCAGTTTGAGAAAACCTCCAGGCTGCGGTTACCCAGGTGGATCTTGGCAGCATCGGAATGGGTGGCGCGGATCCCGCCGATTGCGTGTTTATTGGAGGCCTGACCGACACTTGGTAATTGGTCAATGACCAGTACATCCAACCCGGATCTTGCCATGAAATAGGCTGTGGGCACGCCGACTGAACCAGCGCCGATAATGATGACATCAAAATTCTTGTGTTGGGCCGCCATCGTTTAGCGTTCCTCCTGCCGGTCCTTGGCTAACGTACTGAGAGGAGTCTCAACGAAAACAGGACGAGTCGTGGGGTCGATTATTTCCGATAGCGATACACCTTCCTCACGGAAAATCTTCTTGATAAGTGAGAGGCAGGTTTTTCCACCACATGAGCCCATTGTCGCCTTGGTCTCAGCCTTGATCTGGTTGATATCCCGGACGCCGCTTCGGATCAATTCCCGGATCTCCTCAGCACTAACATGTTCGCAGCGGCAAATGATATTCTCCTGAGGCGTCTCTTCAAGATAGTGATCACTGGTTTCTTCCGGTTGGTTCCAGGCTGTGGTGATTTGAATCCCTACTGCTTTCGTGGCAATCGCTGCGGGAACCTGTATCCGAACAATCAAGGTGCTTGAGAATTGTCGTAAAGTCCGTACCCGGGTGACCGGATAATATCCCAGGACCCTGCCGTCTACATCGGTCACAGGCACTGTTTCGCCAACATGGATAAGATCCTCCGAGAATTCCAGTGGGATGGAAACCGTGGGTTGTTCCGGATTCACCCGGAAATCCACCAATGTGATCGCCAATCCCGGACAGACAGCTACACAGCGTTCACAAGCGATGCAGTTCTTGTCATCAAATTCGCAGAATTCCGGCAGGCGCCGGATGTCCTTTCGGTCCACCGTAATGAGGCCATTGGGACAAACTGAAGAACAGGGATCGCAGGGAATCTCCTGTCTGCAGTGCATCACCGGAAACACATCACCTTTTCCGACAGGATCAATTTTTTCAAGCACCTTGCCGGGCTTGGATTTGAGAACCTCTTCAAATTCCAGCCAGGATGTAGGCACATCTGGGACGTCTTTACCGAGGAATTTGGCGATCTCCAGACCTTTGATCTTCCCGGAGAACATCGCTGCCGAAGCTTCGGCGATCTCGGCGGCATCACCGGCTGCAAAGACCGGCAGGCCGACCTCCTGTGCTTTGAAGAGGAATTCATCGACCGGGTTGAGACCAACCGCGATCAATACACAGTCACAGGAGAGCTCGCTTTCCGTGCCTGGGATGGGTTGGAAGTTCTCATCGACTTCGGCAATCACCACGCTGCTGACCCGGTCCATTCCCCGTGCTTCCAGAATGGTGTGAGATGTCATGATCGGCACATTGAACCGGGCGAGTTTGTCTTCATGTACTTTGTATCCACCACAGCGGGGCATGGCTTCCACCAGCCCAATGACATTGATCCCAGCCTGTAAGGCGTGATATCCGGCGATCAGACCTACGTTGCCGCCGCCGACGATGAACAGGTTTTCGGCCGGTTTCACCAGGTCACGGTTCACTAAGGTCTGGAAGGCGCCCGCACCGTAGATCCCTGGCAAGGTGTTCCCCTTGAAAGGCAGGCTGCGCTCACGCGCACCGGCTGCAATCAACAGGACTTGCGGCCGAACCATGACATAGCGGTCCTGATCCGTCCGCCAGAGACCAACGATTTTCTCTTCATAAACAGCAATTGCCGTGGTATCCGTCCAGGTTTTTATAGATGGATATTGAGCAATTTCATTCGAAAGCGTTCGGGCAATGTCAATCCCGCGGGTACCTGCATAAACAGCTTCAGTCGAGCCAAAGAAACGGTGCGTTTGGAGGAGCAGTTTTCCACCCAGACGGGATTTATCGTCCACCAACAAAACCTGGATCCCGAGTTTCCCCAATTCAATGGCCGCGGAAAGGCCGGCGGGACCACCGCCAATGATAAGCACAGGAACATCCAGTATTTTCTTTTCAGCGTCAGGGGGAAATTCAACCGGCAATCCTGAAAGTTGTGAAATATCAGGCAAACCATCAGCCGGCATGATGGATGCGCCGGGTTGAACAATCGTCATACAGGCTTTGACCGGACGGCCTTCCAATAAAACCAGGCATTGAGAACACTGCCCATTGGCACAAAACAAACCGAGAGGAGAGCCGTCTTTGGGATGATGCCCGAAGACATTAATCCCGTTTGCAATTAACGCAGATGCGATCGTCTCGCCTTTTCTGGCGGTCAGATTTTGGTCTTGCCAAATAAATTCAATTGTTTCTTGCGCGGGAATAGGTAAAATCGGGTGAGATTCAATTCGGTTGGGCGGCATAAGTGCGAAAGAGTCCTTTTGGTGAGTGAGGTGAGACAGACTTTCTGAGTTAGTGCCAACGTTACTATATCGAAGGATACGGTTTATTCCAATTGTCTTTCATCCCATCTCAATAGTACCATCAATCATTGAAATTCTTCTTTAATTTTATCGATGAAACGCATTATACAATGTCTATACAAGTCAATTTTTAAGCATTTTAGGTGTCTATGGGGGAGGGCGTCTTAACCGAAAATATCCAGGTAATTCTTATCCAACTCATCATCACTGAGATGGGAATAACGCTGCGTGACGGCGATGTTCTTGTGCCGGGCAAGTTCCTGGGCGAGTTTCAGGTTACCGGAAGCCTGCAGGACGGTCGTGACGAAATAATGCCGGAAGGAATGCGGTGTGATTGTCCCGACAGCATCTTCGCCGACAGCCTCACGGACCCGATCCTTCACGATCTGGCGCCCCGTGGTGGTGGAGATGGATTTAATCAAATCGCCGGCAGCCTTATCGTGACGGGCAAAAACCGGTAGGGAGCCCAGGCCTTTCCCGGTTGTGCCATCCAGTCTGGCACGCAGCGCCAGGTAATCTTTCAGGGCTTGCAGGGCACGTCCTGAGAATCGCACCACAGCTTCACGGTTGCCTTTACCAATCACAATCGCTCGGCCTTCACGCCAATCAATGTCACCACGGCGAAGACCGCAAGCCTCATGGACGCGCAAGCCGGTATCTGCCAGGGTGATCAGGAACGCCCGATCACGGTAGTTGATCAGATGTTGCCTTTCATTTTCGGTCGGAAATTGATTAAGTTGGAGGGCAAAATTGATCACAGCTTCAATCTGGTCATGCGGGAACTGCGGCAGTCGGATTCCCGCTTTGCGCGAACGCTGCTTGATGAGCAGGCGCACACGTGGAAGATTAACCTCCTGAATTTCTTCACCGGCGATATATTCAAACAGCCCTGTGGTTGCTGTCAGGTAGCACTGCTCGGTGGCGGGAGAATAGGATTTCAATTCCGAAGCCAGCCAGGCGACGGTATCCTCACTTAATGAAGAAATGGGATCTTCTTCCGGATTGATCTTGCGAGCCTCCAGCACATCACAGAACTTATGCATGGCATTCTTATAGGTGCGATAGGTGGATTCGCTGCGAGCCAGGAAAACGTTGTCCAGGTAAAGGGAAATCACCTGTGAAATCGTTGATTGTGAAGCTTTATCTGCCATAATTAACCTGTCTTCGTATAGTATTTAGTGATATTCTCTATTATATTGCATAATAATTTTATATTATATAATCTAATTTTCATTTTTATCGAGTTCTATTGAAATCGAATTGTTTTATTTCCCCGAGTGAAAACGGGGGAACCAAACAAGAATTTATGCTTCATCAAAGACCTTTTATTGATTGATAAAACACCTCGATAAAGAAATCTGGTAGAAATCCAAGACCTGTGATGACCATTTCATAAGATTAATCCAGCAGAGCGCTTCCTGTGGCCTTACTTTATAATTGTTTCGTTGTGCATTGACCATTTTCATTTTTATAAATCAGCCGCATGTTATTCCTTTTCATTGTTCAGGTTTATCGAAGGAAAGCCGGCCTGAACAATAGAAATTGCCAAATAAAGAGATAAGAATTCACCATACCTATGGTTCTGATAATGATACTTATCGTAACCGTAGTCGGTAAAACAATTATATAGCCTCCCCCTATTTGCTGTCAAGTATTTCTTTGGATAAGGATTGAATAATGAATAATTTTTAAGGGTGAATTCAAAGGAGTTTTAGAATGTGCAAATACGCCGTAAATACTCATCACCCCTACCCTAAATGGTCATCTCGTGAAAACTAACAATAAATTATTGCGAATATATTGAAACAGTAAATCCTGGAATTAATTGCTTTCTATTCTATTTCGATTGCTGATATTCCCGATAAGCTCCAACCCAGGGCTTTCCCATTCGGTGTTTATCCGAAACCTTAATATCGCGGAAATGGCCCATGATATCGACCAGTATGCCGGCGATGGCAGGCCAATCCTTGGTCCCAAACGATTTACGTAAAACTTTCGCCTTTGGTTCAACCCAGGCCCAATCCATCCGGTATTTATCCGCCTTGACCCAATAGCCACGTTTCTCCCAGGCCGCGACGGACATGTCGATCCCAGCTGCGATCTCTTCCAGAGCCAGTATGATAAAGGCTACCATGTCGTTGGTACTCTCATCCGGGCCTTTCTGACGCATGAATTCACGTAGTGGTGATGACGATCGCTTTGCTTAAATGGCCGCGTTCCTTGCCCGGCGTGGATGTCTTGATGATCTGAGTCACATAATCTCCTTCAGATGTGATATATCCTGTAAGGTGTTTCCGAAGGCGAATTATACTCGACCTGATGACCCATAAATGAAGAGATTTGGTTTATTGACGCACCCAGGGCTCTCACGTATAATTCGGGTGCAATCGTCCGGGGAAGTGCTGGAATTGGCAGACAGGCGTGACTTAGGATCACGTGCAGCAATGCGTGAGGGTTCGAGCCCCTCCTTCCCCATAATTTTCGATCCAATTTCATTTCAATCACTCACATTAATAACAACATTTCCCTGTTTCTTCCCAGTCTCCACATAACGATGTGCTTCAGCAGTTGCTTCCAGCGGAAACACCTTATCGATGATTACTCTTAGATTCCCATCCACAACAAGATCAGCGAGGAAATTCAGATCCTCCACACTCCTTTTAGCGTTTTCTGCGATCACCTTCATGCCGCTTGTCCGGGAAATACGGGCGCCGCGCAGCATCAAGGCCGGCCTGGGGTTCGCCATTAAGTAACGCCCATCCGGTTTCAGCGCACGGATACAGCGGTCGAAGGAATCCTTCCCAACGACATCGAGAATGACGTCATATTTCTTCTCGTTCAGACTGAAATCCTCTTTGGTGTAATCAATAACGTTGTCTGCACCCAGCGAGCGCAGCATGTCTGACTTTTCACTACTATCTACCCCGGTCACTTCCGCGCCGAAGTATTTAGCGAGCTGCACTCCGAACGTACCAATGCTCCCGCCTGCGCCATTGATCAGGACCTGCTCCCCGGGCTGGATATTGGCTCTGCGTAAGAAGTGCAGGGCTTCCAGGCCGCCTGTCGGAAGGGCTGCGGCTTCTTCATAACTCAACCCTTCCGGAATGATGGCCAAAACGCCGTCAGTAGAGTTCTCTTTCAAACATTTATATTCAGCATAGCCGCCGAAACCAAAACCGGTTGAACCGTAAACCCGGTCCCCGGGCTTAAACCGTTTGACATCCTTCCCAACAGCTTCCACCTTACCGGCCAGCTCCTGTCCCAGAATGGTGATCCGTTTTGGGCGGGTCAGCCCGATAAAAAGGCGCATCGGGAGTGCCAGCCAGAGCGGCATCTTCAAAGCGCGTGTTTCGACATCTCCGGCGGTCACGGTCGAAGCATTTACCCTGATCAGGACTTCGTTGTCCTTCGGTGACACCATTGGAATTTCCTGAAGTTGCAATCCCTCCGGTGCGCCGTATTTCGTCCAAACAATGGCTTTCATTTGTCTTTACTCCTTCTTCTAATCCATGACCGAGAGGACAACATTTCCCTTTTTATGGCCTGCTTCGACATAGCGGTGTGCTTCGGCCGTTTGTTCCAAAGGATAACGTCGGTCAATGACCGGTTTGAGTTTTCCCTGTCCGGCCAGGTCAATCAGGATCTGTAAGTTTTCAATGGATTCGTGGGTTGGCGTCCTTATTGACACCAAGCTTCCATTTTCAACCAAAATCTTGTTCATCGCTTTTAGATCAGCTTTGCCGACTGCATCAAGGATCACATCAAAAGTTTGGTCGCTGTCAGAAATATCCTCTTTCTTGTAATCCACCACCTGATCCGCGCCAAGTGATTTGACCAGGTCCACATTCGTCGTGCTGCAGACACCGGTTACATTAGCGCTGAAATATTGTTTGGCGAGTTGAACGGCGAAAGTACCTACACTACCGGAAGCACCGTAAATCAGGACCTTCTGACCGGGTTTAATACCGGCTCTTTGGAGCAGATTTAGTGCCGTCATCCCACCCACCGGCATCGCGGCTGCTTCCTCGTATGTTAAGTTCTCCGGAATTTTCGCCAGGACGCTGGATTTTGTCTTAACTGGTACGCAAACGAACTCAGCATTTGCTCCTAGGGTCAATCCGGTAGTCGTCCCGAACACCTTATCGCCAGGTTTGAACTCGTTCACTCCCCCACCGACGGCGACAACCTCACCGGCAAATTCATGGCCAGGTATTCTTTTCCTTCTCAACCCGAAAAACCATAGTGGAATAAAAAACAAAGGATGCATGTTCCTCAGTACAATATCACCCTGAATCACCGTCGCCGCATGAATTTGGACCAGCACTTCGCCGCTTCGCGGTTCTGGTTTTTCGACTTCCCGGATATGCAGCACATCAGGTGAACCGAAACCCTCAGCCACGATTGCCTTCATTTATCCTCCTCTTCTTAACCACATCAAACGATCTATTTACATAATATACCAAATTTGACATATATTATCCAATAATAATAAGCAAATTCCAGGACAGGACTCTGAATATCAATATAATTAACAGATGATAAAATGAACGAGACACAATGATAAATTCTATAATACGCCGTGCATTTTTATCATTTCTCCGTTTGCGTTAATGCTATAAAACAAGGGAACTTTTAGGAAGGAATTTTCGTTAAATATAAATCCGGATCCAACTGATTTGAAAGAGAAATGATAGTAAATATGACCAGACAGACAGAAAAACTTAATAAACAGGATACGCAACCTTTGAGCTCGAAGCCCAAATCCAATCGCGGCTGTTTGATTGGTTCTGTGGCTGTCCTCGGGCTTGTCATCATTGGTGCGACCATCTTTCTCTGGAAAGTGCTGCCATTGATGAACCAGCCTTTGGGAGAACCTTTGAATTTGCCGGAAACCACGTCAACCCAGGATATTGGAAAAAATGATGGTACGCCTGAAGTCAACCAGACAGAAAACAGCACTCCGCCCATTTGCGGTGATGTGAGCGAAATGACTCTTGCTGGTGATTGGAACTGACTTCCGCGGCAGCGGATATCTCTATGGATTGGCCGACGTAATCCGCATCGTACATATTGACTTCACCATCCCCCAGGTGAATGTGGTCGCACTGCCCAGGGCGCTTTTGATCGAAAACCCCGGCCCGAATCTCGAAGTTGAAGCACCGATCCTGATCAACCAGTCCTACCTGTTTGGCACCGCGGGGATGGGACATTTCTCCGGTTCCGGGTACGGCGCGGGCGCGCTGGCTGAAACTCTCCAGACCAATTTTGGCGTGACTATTGATAATTACCTGGTGGTTAATTTCAATGCATTCGTGAACTTCATTGACCGAATTGGCGGGATCCAGGTGGACCTGCCTTCGGCCATTGATGCCAAGCCAGCTGCCTTTTTCCCTGCCGGCGAACAGTGGATCGATGGTGAGAAAGCGCTGATCCTGGCTCGCAACCGTAAGAATTCCTCGGATAATGCCCGGATTGACGCCCAATCCCTGGTCATTCAGGGCATCCTTAACCGCTTTACCGACCCCTCTGTGATCCTTGACCTGCCCGGCCTGTTCACAGAATTTTCCTCAGCGGTGTTGACCGATATCACTCCCAACCAGATCCAGACGGCAGTCTGCATGATTGGAAAACTTAACTCCGATAATATCCAGTATTTCAATCCCAGTACGGACATGATGCCTTATGGCCGCACATTCATTCCCACCGTAAATAAAGAAATGGATGTCTTTTCGTGGGATCAGACCCTGGTGGATTGGATCCATCAATCTCTGAGTTCAACACCAAATTAATCCATTCCATAAAAAATTGTGTTCTGCTTATAAAGATAGATCTTCATGCCCGGGTCTTAACAACCGGGCATGATTTATTTTAATTCTGAATTTCATTAAAATTTAATAGAATTTATATACTTTATATGGTAAAATCCGCAAGTTATAATGAAGGTGCCTATCTCATCCGCCTTTCATTTTTTGTTGAAAGAAATAATTATTGAAGAAGGACGTTACATTGAAAATTGAAAAGAACATCCAGGACGACCGACAGGCTCAACTGACCGTTGAATATACCAATAAGGAATTCGAAGGTTTCAAGCGCCGAGCTGCGAAAAAAATCGCCAGGGAAACCAAGATCCCGGGCTTTCGGCCGGGAAAAGCCCCCTATGATGTCATTCTGAACCGCTATGGCGAAGGTGCCATTTTACAGGAAGCGATTGACATCCTCCTGGATGCCGATTACGGTAAGATCCTCGATGAAGCTGAAATCGAACCGTCCGGTCCCGGTAACCTGGAA
This sequence comes from uncultured Chloroflexia bacterium, assembly GCA_963741015.1. Lineage (GTDB taxonomy): Bacteria > Chloroflexota > Anaerolineae > Anaerolineales > Anaerolineaceae > Brevifilum. Next base: position 69,367 of record CAVUGP010000001.1, read on the forward strand.
AAGATCGAGAGTTATGATCCGCCCAAGTTCATCTTCATGGTTCCCCTCACGCCGGAGGTTGACCTGGGAGATTATCGTGAGATCCGCAAGGAATATAAACTGGAACCGTTTGACATCAGCAAGGTCGATGATTTCATCACCAACCTTCGGCGCAATGCCGCCACGATCATTCCCGCCGAGCATCCCGCGGAAAAAGGCAACCTGGTCTATTTCAATTTGAGCGGAGAATTCCTGAACCCGGTTGAGGGTGAAGACGCAACCATTACGGATAAAACGCCCCAACAGGTCGTGATTCCGGTGGATGGCGAAGAATCAGAGCGGGAATGGCCGTTCTCGGGCTTTGCCAAGAAACTGCTCGGTGTCAAAGCAGGTGACATAAAAGAAATTCAGAAAAAGTACCCCAAGAATTACTTCGATAAGGACTATGCGGGAAAGACAGCTATTTTTACCGTTGATGTCCAGTCCGTAAAAGAACTGGAACTGCCGGACCTTGATGAAGACTTTATCCAAACGATGGGCGATTACAAGACCCCGGAAGCCTTCCGTGAATCGGTTGAAGAGCGGATGCGCACGGACCATCAGGAAACCTATGATGAGAATTATTTCAATGATGTGCTGAACGATATCACCGAAAACACCAAGATCGTCTATCCTCCCCAAATGCTGGAGCATGAGGAAGAACATGTCCTGGAGGATATCAAATCCCGCCTGGCAAAGCAGAACCTTGATTTTGAGACCTATCTCAAGCTGAGGGAGATGGAAGAAGATAAATTCATTGAAGAAGAGGTCCTTCCTGTTGCCAAACAGCAACTCGAGCGTTCTCTTGTGGTCGACGCCCTGATCGAGGCTGAGGGCTTGAAACTGGACCAGGAAATGCTCAAGCAGCAGATCAACCATGTCATGGGTGAAGTGTTCTATTCCGGAAATGCCCAGGAAATGCAAAAGGAAATGGGTAAAGAGGAATTCTCCCGGGCAATCAGCATGGAAGGTGTCCAGCGCACAATCAACGCCCAACTACAGGATAGGCTCAAACTGATTGCGACCGGTCAGCCAATCCCTGAAGAAAAAGCAGAGGAAGACAAGCCGAGCGAAGCTGCGGCTGAAGAAGAAACGGCTGCGGAAGAGAAGATGGCTGAAGAAGCAGTCGCTGAAGAAGCAGTTGAAGAACCCGGCATGGTGTCCGGCGTCGAAGCTGCTGACATGGCAGACGATCTGGTCGCTGATGAAATGGCACTTGAAGAAAAAGAGAATGAAGAAGAAGTGAGTGAAGAAGCTGCAGAAAAAGAATCTGAAGCCGAACCTGAAGAGGAAGAAGCCAAAGAGGATTAATATCACATCGAACGAAAACTTAACCTAATTAAATAAAAGAAGGTGAAAATGTTCAAAAATGATATTTCTTCCGTTATACCCATGGTTGTGGAAACATCCGGGCGTGGAGAACGCGCCTATGATATCTACTCCTTGTTATTGAAAAACCGGATCATCTTTTTAGGGTCCGGGATTGACGACCAGGTTGCAAATGTAGTCGTCGCCCAACTGCTTTATCTGAGCCGGGAAGATCCTGAGAGCGGGATCCAGATGTATATTAACTCCCCCGGTGGTCAGGTTTATGCCGGTATGGCGATCCTCGACACAATGCGGATGATCCCGAACAAGATCAGCACCGTAGCGGTGGGCGTAGCAGCCAGTTTTGGGACAGTCCTGTTAGCGGCCGGTGAAAAAGGCCAGCGTTATGCTTTGCCCCATGCCACCATCCACATGCACCAACCTCTGGGCGGTGCACAGGGACAGGCATCCGATATTGAAATCCAGGCCAGGGAAATCCTGCGCATCAAAGAAGAACTGAACGAGATCCTTGCGGACGCAACCGGCCAGGATATTGGCACAATCATAAAGGACACTGAACGGGATTTCTATATGAGCGCCCAACAGGCTGTGGAATATGGCCTGGTAGATAAGGTTTTGGCAGAGCCAATCAAGTAATCCATTAACAATGAAACACGAAGTGCCGGAATGCCACAAAAGGTTTCCGGCACTTTTTAACAGGAGAAGTTATGATCTCAGATCACCTCGCGAACATCAAAGGCCTCATCATTGATATGGATGGTGTTCTCTGGCGGGATACCGAACCGATTGGAGATCTTCCGGCTATCTTCAATGAAATCAAAGCCCAGGGGTTAAGTGCGATCCTTGCCACCAACAACGCCACGCGTACGGTGAATGAATATCATCAAAAATTACAGCATTTTGGGGTCCAGCTGGAGGATTGGCAAGTCATTACGGCAGCCCAGGGAACCGGGATCTATCTTCACGAGCGGTATCCTGAAGGCTGCAGGGCTTTTGTAGTCGGCCAACCCAGCCTGATCCAAACCCTTAGATCCTATGGGCTGACGATCGTTGATGACCCAAATGAACAGGTTGATGTCGTGATTGCATCGATCGATGTTGATTTGACCTATGAGAAGATTAAAAATCCTGAGTTATTGATCCGGTCAGGCTGCGAGTTTATCGGGACCAATCCGGACGTCACCTACCCCACCCCTTATGGTCTTTATCCCGGCTCAGGTACGATCATCGGCGCGATCGAGATCGCTTCCGGAAAGAAAGCCACGATGATAGGTAAACCGGAACCCCTGCTCTATCAGTTGGCGCTCAAGCGACTGTCAGTCCTTCCGGAGGAAACACTTGCGGTCGGAGACCGTTTGGAAACAGATATCGCCGGTGCGAAAGCTGCCGGCATCCGTTCTGCATTTGTGTTGACCGGTGCATCCACTTTGGAACAAGCCAAACATTTTTCTCCCGCACCGGATATCATTATTACTAGCCTCACCGATTTAATCTTTAAGGATGGAAATGAACCCTCTGATCTATGATCTCACTCAAAACGAATTGCAGTCCTGGATGAAGTCTCAGGGACAACCTGCATTCCGTGCGAAACAAATCTGGGTTGCTGTTTATAAGCATTTCCGCACTTCAGCTGATGAGATCACAACGCTGCCAGCAGATCTGCGTGAGACACTGGCGGCAACCTTTGATTTTAGCGCACTGATACCTGTCCGTACGATTGAATCGGAAGACAGACAAACAGTAAAGACACTCTTCAAACTGCGCGACGATCAGTATATCGAAGCGGTGTTGATGTATTATGATGAACGCAGGACACTTTGTATTTCATCCCAATCCGGCTGCGTCATGGGGTGTACCTTCTGTGCAACCGGGCAGATGGGGTTCGGGCGGAATCTGACCAGCGGTGAGATCATCGCCCAGGTTTTGTATTACGCTCGCCTGCTTGCAGAAACAGATGACCATGTGACCAATATCGTAATGATGGGCATGGGGGAACCTTTCCATAATTTCAATAACGTGATGGACGCTCTGGACCGTTTGAATGACCCGGAAGCCTTCGGTATTGGTGCTCGCCGGATCACTCTCAGTACAGTCGGTCTGGTCCCGAAGATCAAGGAATTTGCCGACCTGGATCTGCAGTATAACCTGGCGATCAGCCTGCACTCTGTCAATAATGATCTACGGTCGGAAATGATACCGGTCAATAAGAAATACACGGTTGAGAAATTATTTGATGCCTGTCGTTATTATGTTAAGAATACCAACCGCAGGATCACTTTTGAATATGCTCTGATTGAAGGCGTCAATGATTCCGTCGCTGATGCCGAAGCCCTTGCTGCGAGAATTGACAAGCTGCTGTGCCATGTCAACCTGATCCCTCTGAACCCGACCAAAGGATTTCAAAAACAGGGAACGAAAGCGGACCAGGTCAGAGCGTTCGCAGCCGTCCTTGATCGTCATCATATTCCGGTCACCGTACGTTTGCGCCGTGGGATCGAAATCCAGGCGGGCTGCGGACAATTAGCAACGGAAGTTGAAAAAAATTAGTGATTTTTCCGCATGTTATAATCGAGCCGTTATGAGCGAAAATATCTTCAACAAATGGCGTAAAGGCCTTGAGAAAACACGAAAAGTCACTTTCGGCCGGATTGCGAATTTCCTGGGTGCATCCGAATTAAACGACGAAACCTGGGAGGACCTGGAGGCATTGCTGATCCAGGCGGATATGGGAATGGATACCGCCCTCTCCGTGATTGAAGCGGTGAAAGCCAAAGTCCTGGAACAAGGTTTGACCAAAATGGGTGAAGTCTCTCAGGCTTTGCAGGACGAACTTCTGCAACGATTGGCTGAACCACAATTCCCGGATTTTGAATCCCACCCCACTGTGATCATGCTGGTAGGTGTAAACGGTTCCGGAAAAACCACATCTGCCGCCAAACTGGCTCACCTCTTCCAAAATGAAGGGAAGTCGGTCCTGTTAGTTGCCGCAGACACATATCGTGCGGCCGCAATTGACCAGTTGAAGGTTTGGGCGGACCGTGTGCAGGTGCCGATGATTGCCGGTCAACCCGGCGGCGACCCAGGTGCGGCAGCATATGATGGTATCAGTGCAGCCATCTCCCGAAACCGCGATATCGCCATTGTGGATACCGCCGGCCGGCTGCATACACGGTACAATCTGATGGAAGAGATCAAGAAGGTCCATCGGGTGAGTGGCAAGGCCTTGCCAGGCGCTCCACACGCCACCTGGCTGGTTTTGGACGCAACTACCGGTCAGAATGCCCTGCAGCAGGCAAAATCCTTCCAGGAGGCCGTGGACATCGATGGCGTGATCCTGGCTAAACTTAACTCATCCGCTAAAGGCGGGATGGCGTTTGCAATCAAGGCACAATTGGGTTTACCCATTCTGTATGCCGGGTTGGGAGAAGGCATTGAGGATTTGCAGCGTTTTGACCGTGAGGCATTTGTGAATGGTATCATTTCTGAGTAATTATCAATAATATTTTCTTTGGAGGTCGAATGGCAACTGATTTGGATATCCGCCTCAATGAGGCTTATGAAAAACTCCTGAATCTTCAGGAGCATCTTTGACCTTGCGAAGAAAAAAACCGAACTCAGCCACCTCGAAATAGAATCTCAAAACCCTGATTTGTGGGATCATAGAGAACACGCTCAGAAAGTCATGATCCGCCAGTCGGACCTGCGGAATGAAATTCAATCCTATGAAGCATTAAAGAAACGTGCTGAAGATACACTGGAACTTCTCGAGATTGCAGAAGAGTCCATGCTTGATGAATTGGGCCAGGAAGTCCTGGACATCGAAGGTGAAATTGATCTTTTGGAGTTGAATACACTCCTTTCCGGGAAATATGATCGCGGAAATGCGCTGCTGGCAATCCACGCCGGCGCCGGGGGGACTGATTCACAGGATTGGGCTGCAATGCTCGAAAGGATGTACCTGCGCTGGGCAGAGCGACGCGGTTACAAATCGGAAATTCTCGACCGGACGGAGGGCGAGGAAGCCGGGATTAAGAGCGTAACAATCGCTGTCGATGGATTGTTGGCCTATGGCTATTTGCGACCCGAAAAAGGAGTCCACAGGTTGGTACGGTTATCCCCATTCGATGCGGCACACCGAAGACATACCTCATTTGCGCTGGTCGAAGTCCTGCCGGACTTCGGTGATACCGACGAAATTCAAGTACCTGCTGAAGATATCAAAATCGATGTATATAAATCCTCAGGTGCTGGGGGGCAAAACGTACAGAAAAATGCCACGGCTGTCCGGCTGACGCATATCCCTACCGGTCTGGTCGTCACATGCCAGAATGAACGCTCGCAAGTGCAGAATCGTGAAAACGCGATGCGTGTGCTGAAAGCACGCCTCCTGGAAATAAAGCAGGAGGAACAAGCGGAGAAACTCTCGGAACTGCGCGGTGAATATACCAAGGCGGAATGGGGCTCACAGATCCGGTCCTACGTTCTTCATCCCTATCAACTGGTCAAGGACCACCGTACCGATTTTGAGATGGGCAATACACAGTCTGTTTTGGACGGAGAAATCGACCCCTTTATCGAAGCTTACCTGCGGAAAACGGATTGATTTTTTCAAAACACCTTATCCGATGCTGCCCGCCGCCTTCCATTGGAGTGCAAAGCTTCAATTGATTTGTTACTAATAAAAAGAGATTGTCTAAAAAGGCAATCTCTTTCAATTTATGCTATATATTTCTAAAGAAATGATTTTCAAGCACTTAATTCCAACAATCGATTAATTGTGTTGAAATTCCTGGTTGTAGCTGCGACTTTAAGTTTTCTTTCAATGAAATTGTTATTGAATTTAGAATCACTGTATTTCGTAGCAAAAAGAGTATAAAGTGAATCTTTTTTCAAAACGACCTGATCCGGAAAATAATCCAGTTCGAGAAATTTATTGATCGATTCCTTATCTGGCATTGAATCAAAAAAGGTGAAATATGTGCGTTGTGTCGTATCAGGAGGATATGGATTGTGGTTGAAGATCTCTTCCATCTCATCACGGGTACGAGCAATGACCGTGATATCTGCACCGATCCCCTCAAAAATGATTTGATGTATCAAAGATTGAACACCTCTTCGATTCAATCCTGACCTCAGAATGACATTGCCGCTTTGAATATATGTCCTTACATCGGATAATCCCGCCTCAGCGAGTGCGTTGCGCAATTCTGCCATTGGTACCCGGTTCTTACCGGTGGGCATCACACCTCGCAGTAAAGCGATGTAAGTCTTCTCTGGATTTTCCATTCAAATAACAACCCGGATTAATCCAGGATTCTGGCTAACCGGACCATTTCCATCGAGATTTCCTTCTTGGTATTAACCACTTTTTCCAATGATGTCGTTGTCACCTGGTCTTGGTTGAGACCAACCAGGACTCCAAACTCACCGCGGTCTATTGCTTCAATTGCGCCGTTTCCGAACCTGCTGGCCAGGATCCGATCGAATGCGCTCGGGATTCCACCCCTCTGGACATGGCCGAGAATGGTCTCCCGTATCTTGAAACCCAACCGGTCATGATGATCCTCAAAATATTTTGTGAGAGCAGAAGCATTATATTTTGCACCTTCGGCCACGACAATGATTGCATGTTCCTTACCGTGTTCATAGGCAAGACGGAGCTTTTCAGCAACCTCTTCCGGGTCAGATTCAATTTCAGGCAGGAGGATATATTCGGCGCCACCTGCAATACCAGCCATCAACGCCAGATAACCACAATTTCGTCCCATTACTTCAATCAGAAAGGCACGTTGATGGGAAGAGGCTGTCGTCTTTAGGCGGTCAATGGCTTCCAAAGCGATGTTCATGGCTGTATCCACTCCGATGGTGATTTCGGAACCTGATAGGTCATTATCAATGGTAGACGCAATACCAACGACTGGATACCCTAATTCATGAATATGAAACGAGCCTGTTTGACTTCCGTTACCACCAATCACCACCAAGACATCAATACCGAGTTGGCGCAAAGTACGAATACCCTTAATCCGGCCGTCTTCAGTTTTGAATTCTTCACACCGTGCCGAACCTAGAATGGTGCCGCCTTGTTGAATAATCCCACCAACATCACGTGTCCCCATTTCCCGGATATTGCCGGAAATCAAGCCGGCATAACCATTTTTAATCCCATACATTTGCCACCCTTTTGCAACACCGCACCGAATCACTGCCCGGATGGCGGCGTTCATCCCAGGAGCATCCCCGCCGCTGGTTAATACTGCAACATGTCTCATGTTTTCCTCGCAAATCTCGGTTTGTCCAACTTGAGTATGAATTAAGTTTTATTTCAGTTTCCTAATCATATTATAATCAGAAAAAGTAATGCATATTAATTATCACTGAAAGGATTGTTAAACACAATGAAAAAATTATTTAAAGACTTTCGGGATTTCATTACCCGCGGAAATGTGATCGACCTCGCTATAGGTATTATTATTGGTTCTGCTTTTAGCACTGTTGTAAATTCTATTGTAAATAACCTATTGATGCCCCCTTTGGGCTTGCTGATCGGTAATGTTGATTTCCAAAACCTTTTCATTGTCCTCAAACAAGGTCAAAGCTCTCTGCCCGCCAATGCAACTTTACAAATGGCGCAGGATGTCGGTGCGGTCACCTTTAATTACGGCCAATTCCTGACTGATCTGCTCAGTTTCCTGCTCCTGGCTTTAGGTGTTTTCCTGGTCGTCAAGGGGATCAATACCTTGCGGGAAAAAGTGAACAAATCCAAAGCGGAAGAAGAACAGATACCGACCGAAAAGGATTGTCCATTCTGTTACAAAAAGATTGCTGTAGAAGCAACCCGCTGCCCTTATTGCACTTCACACTTAGAAAATGTTGCAGGTTCTCATGAATAAGGATATTCTCGTCACAATTCTGGAAGATGATGTTTTCTCACGGAACTGGATGGCCCTGTTAATGGTGCGTGATTGGCGCACAAGACTGGTCGGTGAATTCAGTACACGGGTCGAACTTTGCACCTTCCTGGAAAACACATACCGACCGTTTGACGTATTGATCTTTGACGTTGACCTTTTTGGTGAGGAATTTACCATTTCAGATATTTGCGATTCGCTGACCCAACATCACAGTGATGCAAAAATCCTGCTGACCGGCATCCAACCCGAATCCCATATCATCCGCCAGATGAACGATCCGCGGGTATGCGGCTATGTCCTCAAACATGAAGTCGGGTATTCCCTGAGTTGGACGATCACCTTTGCTTACGATGGCCATTGGATCTTTACACCAGGGACAATGTCCCTGGCAGTGGACATGAATTATCCCCTCCCAGTAAATAAATTAGTACTGGATGGACGTAAACATCTGCCCGGTTTCACCGAACACGAAGCCGAAGTTGCCCGTTTTGCCTTTATTTTCAGCCTTGGCCGGCGTGATCTGGCAGACGAATTGAAGATTTCAGAGCAGTGGAGCTATGGCCTGGTCAGTGAACTATACGAAAAGATGGGATTAAGCGATATCATCTCCGGTGAAGTGGACCTGTTTTCTTATATTGGTGAGAGTGAGATCATTCGCAGCCATTTCAAGGAAATAATGGAACAGCTTGGCAGTTCCAAGAAAGCCAGGGATTTGGAAACATTGGCTTACCACCTGATCACCATGCCCGAAATTGTTGAATAGAATATCGTTAATGGATTGGATTAAGTCACTTAAAGCCAATTTCCACTGGTCAAAGACAAGCACTGTCTTGCTCAGCGGATTTTTATTGCTGTTCTTCCTGATCGGCTATATCTGGTGGCCCTTATTGGAAGAATATCTCAGTTATATGAACCCCAATATGCCTGTCTGGCGGCAGTTGGACTGGCTGCTGATCGGGAATTTCCTGGTGATGACCATCCTGATCATGCTTAATGTTGATCTTCGCCGGGATATCCCTTACATCGTCATTGGGTTGGCCGGCGGCTTTATCATTGAATCCTGGGGGACCCTTTCGGGATTATGGACCTATTACACCTATGAAACCCCTCCCCTTTGGATCATCCCAGCCTGGCCAATCGCAACCCTTTCCGTCTACCGTTTATATTTGATTGCCAAAGGTTTGCTGCAGAAAATCCCTGAAAAGGTCTTTACAATAACTTATTGGCCCGTTTTCAGCGTTTTCTATATCTTGTTGTTGGTTTTTGTCGCACCCGCACTTGTCCATCCCTTGACCATCTTCGCCTTGATCGTCTGTCTGGGTATTATTCTCACAGCAAAGGATAAACGCTCCGCATTAGTGATCTTCCTGATTGGATCGGGGTTGGGTTATTTCTTGGAACGATGGGGTACCACCCGGCTTTGCTGGTCATACTACACCGGTGGGACACCTCCCTTTTTCACAGTCCTGGCGCATGGGATGGCTTCCGTGGCGGTTTGGCAAGTCTTTAATATCTATAAATGGCTGCTTGACAGGATCACAACAAAATCAGCGAACCTGGTAAATTCCATTGATTGATCACGATTCGTCGGACAAACTCACTCTCCAGAATTTAAAAAAGCTCCCAATATCGAATGGGAGCTTTTTTTAGTGATGGATTCAATTATTACGGCTGTACAACTCTTCCCATGAACAGGATTGTTCCGGTGCTCTGATGTTCGATGAAGAACATGAACGGGCGATCAATCACCAATGAAATCGGCTCCGCGGGCATTGCCGAAGTCACACCCATGATGACCGATGTGGCTGCGGCTGCTTCGGTGCCGCTTTCATCTACGGTGATCGTGGCTTTATGCAGGACATCGGTGATAAGTAATTTCTCCTCATCCGTCATTCCCGAGAAGTCGGCCTGTTGGGGGTCAAAGGCAATGCCCATTCCGAGCGCACTCAAAGGATCGTTTGCGTTAACGCTGGTGGCAAAATCAAATTTCGGCATCTGCAAATCCACACGTTCCATCGCCATTCTATTCTTGATCAGTGTCATAAAATCCGGTGTCAATGCGCTTTCAAAACTCTCAAACTTACCCTCATCCGGGACTAAAATCGTCATCACGAAATCTGAACTGAGATATGGTAATTGCACGACCTGGTAACCGTCACCGCTTCCGTAAACGAGATGCTCGCCGCTGAGTGACATCATTTCCGCAGTCGATTGCGAACCATCAAGTAAATTGAAAGGCGCTTCAACAGTACGTTGTTCACTGAAAGGATAGAGCCAGGATCCATTGAAATAGATCGCATTTGCAAGGACCAATCTGGTCAGCTCGTTAATAGCTCCCTGAGGGATGAGATCGGTGATCTTGTTTTCAGTTTCCTGTGCGATCCAATCGTTGATCGCCTGCCGGGCGGCTTCAGGCTCCTGCTGGTAATTCACCGTATACATCCCGGCCCCGAAATACCTCGCCAATGTATCGAGGAAGGCTTCTTTGAAGGTAAATCCAGCCTGTCCCCAGGTTGAATTCGCGATATTGAGCTTGAAAGGATTGCCATCCATACCTTCGTTGGTTTGCTCTTCGGAGGCCTGGATTGCCAGGAGCAGGGCATCATAGGCGGGATAGACTGAATCCACTGGGAGTGACAACTGCAAGGCGTCCATCATTGCCGTCTGGGTAGCCCCCTCCGCACCAGCCATTGCCATACTGAGGGCAACGGAAATGCTGAATGGCGAATAAACCAGGTTGCCATCCTGGCTACGGATCTGGTCATAGAATTTCATTGCAAAGGCAGTATTATCCTTCGCCAGGGTCTGAAGTTGATCGGGGTCCACCGAAGGAGAAAGTTCCCTTTGCAATCCGCTTTTTTGAAACCCACCCTCAGCAGGTGTACCGGCCTCAGTCGGGTTTTCAGTAGGATTCTCAGTACTGACAGGTGTCCCCGACGCGGTGCAACCGGTCATCAAAACCAAGATAAGTAAAACCAAACCCAATAAAGTCTTTTTCATATCATCCTCCTAATATTCTCTTTATTTCATAATATGGACGATACCTTTGCCGAATTTGTTCCATTGGATTGTTTATTCAGATACCAGGATAGCTCTGGCCGGTGCGCCTTCACAACCGACAATGTTTAACGGCAGGCAGAAAAGTTCGTATGATCCTGCAGCGACCCCTGTCAGATTGATCCCTTCCAATAAGACAATTTCCTTCGCAAGAAGCGTTTGATGCGGCTGGTCCGTTTCAGTGAATGGCGCGATGGACAGATAATCCAAACCGATCAAATCGAGGTTAAGCGCTGCAAGGAAATGCGCTGCTGATGCATTAATTCCAACATAGTCCTTAATAAACACATCCGGGTAACGCCCCCACAATTTGGAGTTTTTGGTCTTAAATAAAACTTTGGATGCATTCAGAAGATCTTCCAGTTGAGGATGAAGCCTAAGCATATCTTCAGAGATTTCATCGACATCATCCCCCAGATCCATGACCAGGACTCCACCGGTCAATTTCTCCAGCGGGATTTGGTCGATCGTCTTTCCGTCGTTAAAAAAATGCCTTGGTGCGTCAATGTGCGTTCCGGTATGGACGCTCATCCTGATCTGAGAGACGTTTGCTTCGTCACCGTTGGCAATCGAAGACACCTGACGGATCGTGACTTTTGGATCTCCCGGCCAAATGGGCATCACGTTGGAGATGGGAACAGAAATGTCATAAATATGTTTCATTTTCATTCCTCAATATATCCTCTGGCGGCATCGAAGATCCTTGAAAGGAAGGCTTCCCTTTCTGCGGTCGTCATCGGCCGCGGCCGGGCATAATCTTCCAGCTCCGCAGTCAGCAGTTCCACACTGACCAGCCGGTTATCGTAGAATATCAACCTGTCAATAAATTCATCCCGTGTATTCGGCATGTAAGTATCGCCATAATAGACTTTCATTTGGTCAAAGAACAGATTGCCCAAGCCATAATGAAGGAAACTGCCATTATAAAACGCCATGATTTTGGGGGTATGTGCCTGACTGCCGTTCACAACTACAGCACCTGCATCTGCCAACCGCTGGAAATCGGCGATCATCTGAGCACTCGGGACCGCTGTATAATCCTCCGCATACTGCAGAGTCACAATCGGCAGATAGCCATCTGATTTTACAGATCGAATAGCCTCCACGATCCAGTCGTAATCACCACAAGGCGCTGAACCTGGCTGAGACTCTGTCGCGAAATCGTTAGGTGGGCCGACTGGGTTGCAGCCGATGAACGCAAGGTTGTTCCCATTATGGTTGATCAATTTTGGCGTCCGGGCATCTGCCAGGTCCCACCCACCGGCGTAATAAGTCCAGCCCTGCGTCTCATACATCTCCAAAGTGAGGTTCATCGCCGCAACACCATAATCAAGCATGTGGTTTCCGGTCAGTTCAATGATATCAGTGCCGACATCCTCCAATAATTCGATCCGATCCGGAGAAGAACAAAAGATCAGGTTGGGTTGATTTGGGTCAGGCGGCGGGCAGTTCTCGGCGAAAGCCACTTCATTGCTGATGTGGGTCAGGTCTGCAGAGAGTCAGCCAATCCTTAATGTCTGTCCCTGGGAATGTATTTCCCCTGACTTCCATTTGATAAGCTGTGGCACGGGTCAAGGCTGTGACGCCGGTCATGATCAGGGTCGTTCTGTGAGTTAAGTCGTAATTTCCCTCAGGCAAATTCATGGATAAATTGGAAACACCTACGGCATTAATTGCCAGTGAAAGGGGATAATTCACGGGATCAAAACTCGTATCAATCGGCGAAATGCCATCTACGCTGAGCACCTTCCATTCAGGTCGTAGATTTTCAAAGGGGATAATCGCCACGATAGGTTGGAATCCATTGGCATAAGACTCAAGTAATTCCACGTTCATAACTTTCACCGTCGTATCATTCGGGATACCAAGGAGAATTGAAAGGGCAGCCTCAGTCTCCGCAGACACGTTGATTTGACTGAACCCACCAGCGGAATGACCTTTCCATAAATCGCTTAATTCATCCCAGGATAACGTATCTGTAATTGTATAGAATGGCGCTACGAGGGCATACGTCCAGATGGAGGAACCAACTTCTGCTTCTCCAACAGGTACAGGCTGAATTAAAAGGGCAGCCTCCTCCTCCCTTTCAACGATATTGAATCCTGTCAGATCCAATTGATTAAGGAAGTCGTCCGACAATCCGGGATGAAGCCAGATCGTATTTTGCGTGGATTCGACCTCCTCCTCCGGCTGTGGTGTGGTCTGCGACGGAGAGCCTTCAACCGGTTGAGAAGCGCCGGGCGTGAGGGTCAGGACCAGTTCGGCATACACCGTTGGAAGAGAAGGCGGCGCGGGCGTTAATCTGGCCGGCAGTTGACACCCGCTCAATACCATGATCCCAAATAACATTGCATATTTCAAGAATCGCCTGGCCACATGACCTCAACTTCAATGTAATGGAAGGAAATTTATCATTGATTTAATTATACATGACACCATCCCGGGATAATTGATAGGACTTGATAGACTCTTCCGATATAATCAAACTGAAAATAAATGAAAGGACATAAATTTAATGCGTGATGTCGCAATCATAGGTATCGGACAAACAAAAGTCGGAGAACATTGGGATAAATCACTTCGGGAATTGGCCGGTGAAGCAGCCCTCACAGCTATGGGAGAGGCACAGCTCAACCGAGTTGACAACATTTACGTGGGGAATATGATGTCAGGCGCGGCCAACCAGCAAGCCCAATTAGGTACGATGGTTGCAGACTGGATAGGTCAACGGTTCACGGATGCCGTCAAGATCGAATCGGCGTGCAGTTCCGGTGGCGCGGCATTCAGGATGGCTTACATTGCCGTCGCTTCCGGTCAAGTGGATATCAGCCTGGCGGTTGGCGTTGAAAAGATGACCGATTCGCCCAGTGAGGAGATCACTGCCTTCCTGGCGACAGCTGCGGATGCTGATTGGGAGGTTGACCATGGTCTTTCATTTGTCGCCCTCAATGCGCTGATCATGAAGCGGTACATGCATGAGTTTGGCTGGCAAGGGATCGATTTCGCAGAATTTTCGATCAACGCCCACGCCAATGCCGTTCACAACCCCTATGCCCGTTTCCGCAAGGCAATCAACGAGCAGCAGTTCATTAATTCCGCCATGATTTGCGACCCGATCAACCTGATGGATGCCTCCCCCATTGGTGACGGCGCGGCTGCAGTGATCCTGGTTCCCGCGGACATGCTGGTCACCAAATCACCAAGGATCCTCGTAGCCAGTTCCTCAGCCGCCACTGATACAATATCCATTCACAATCGTAACAGACCCTTATGGCTGAGTGCAGCCGAGAAATCTTCAAAAGATGCTTATTCACAAGCAGGCATTGGGCCTGAGGATGTGGATGTCTTTGAATACCATGATGCTTTCACGATCATGGCTGCCCTCTCACTGGAAGCCAGTGGTTTTGCTGAACAGGGCAAAGGTCCGATCCTGGCAAAGGAAGGCGAAATCAAGATCAACGGCCGGATCCCTGTCGCCACGCGTGGTGGACTGAAGGCCCGCGGCCATCCGGTCGGTGCGACCGGGATGTATCAGATCGTCGAAGTCGTTCAGCAGTTACGCGGTGAAGCCGGGGAGACCCAGGTGCCCGATGCGGAATTTGGGATGACACAAAACATCGGCGGCAGCGGGTCGAATATTGTTACACATATCTTTAAACGTGAGAATTGACCATAATAAAACCACCTCAGGGTGGTTTTATTCATAATTCTCCTGTCTGACAAGTGTATAATTTCAATAAGCATCACTGATTAATCAGGAGCAGGTAAATGTTTGAGTTTCACGTTTCCCGTCTTTCCCGAGAAAAATATCATTTCGATCAGGCACTATTCGCCTTCGATGGGAACGTGATCTTTACCGATTTTTTAGCTGCCAGGACTTTTGCCCGGAAGATCAATCAGCAGCGGGATTTAGTGAATTTTCCCGAACGAGCGATTCGGGCCGGGGATATTAATGCACTGGGCCTGATTGATGAGATCCTGCACCTCGTTGTATCTCTTTATCGCCGACAAATCGATCCTCAGGTTATGGCAGAAGTCTACAAAATGTTGGCCGATACACTGGGTGAGAAACAACTAAAGCTGGCGCTTATTCGGTTCACAGAAGAATTCCCACCCCTTTCAGTTTATTCAGGTGAAATGTCTGTTTTGGAATATCTTGACGGAGAAACGAAAGGCATTCTCAATACTCAAATTGCCCTTGAAGAGCTGCTGATGCTCTGGATCACAAACCAGAACCCTGCCGCAGTGAGTACCCTGGGAGAATTATTCGACGATACCCAACTCATAAAGGAAACGGTTTACCGGCAAATAAATGAAGCCATCCAGATATTCTTCAAAGACCAACCTTTTTTTGGACCGGACCATCAGGACCTGGTTACGATGCTGCGCAGTCCGGCGATCGAAGTGCCCAATTCGCTGGCAGGACAGCTGGAATATATCCGGCGCCATTGGGGATCACTGATTGGTGATTACCTCTACCGTTTATTAAATTCTCTCGATCTCATTCGTGAGGAGCAAAAACCCATTTTTGCCGGAGGCGGTCCGACCCAACTTCCAAATTACGAATTTTCTGCTCTGGATGAAGAGAATTTCTCACCAGACAGCGATTGGATGCCACGGACGGTAATGATCGCCAAGAATACCTATGTTTGGTTGTATCAACTTTCGGAAGTATACGATCGTGAAATCAAACATCTCGACCAGATCCCCGACGAAGAATTGGATAAGTTGGCCAATTGGGGTTTCAACGGTTTATGGTTGATCGGGCTTTGGGAGCGCAGTGAAGCCTCAAAACGAATTAAGCAGCTCTGCGGAAATCCCGATGCCGTTGCATCAGCTTATTCCCTGCGAAATTATAGTATTGCAGCCGATCTTGGCGGCGATGAAGCCTATCAGCAACTTCGGGACCGAGCCTGGCAAAGGGGGATCCGTCTCGCCAGCGATATGGTCCCCAACCATATGGGAATCAATTCTGATTGGGTCCTTAACCATCCCGATTGGTTCATCTCACTGCCATATAGCCCCTTCCCGTCTTATTCATTCAATGGCCCGGACCTTAGCCCGGATGAGCATATTGGGATTTACATCGAGGACCATTATTATGACCGGACCGACGCCGCTGTGGTTTTTAAGCGAATCGATCGGTTGTCCGGGGATACGCGTTATGTCTATCACGGTAATGATGGGACGAGCATGCCCTGGAATGACACCGCCCAGTTGAACTATCTGCGGGAAGACGTCCGGGAAGCGGTGATCCAGACTATCCTACATGTCGCCCGGAAATTCCCCATCATTCGTTTCGATGCAGCGATGACCCTGGCAAAGAAGCATTATCAGCGTCTGTGGTTTCCCCTGCCGGGAACCGGCGGCGCAATCCCGAGCCGAGCTGAGCACAGCCTGACCAAAGAACAATTCGACGACCTTTTCCCGACTGAATTCTGGCGGGATGTCGTAGACCGGGTTGCCAGTGAAGTCCCTGAAACCCTACTGTTGGCAGAAGCGTTCTGGCTGATGGAAGGTTACTTCGTCCGTACTCTCGGGATGCACCGGGTTTATAACAGCGCATTTATGAACATGCTTCGCAACGAGGAAAATGCCAAATACCGCCAGGTCATCAAGAACACCCTGGAATTTGAACCACAAATCCTCAAACGCTACGTCAATTTCATGAACAACCCCGATGAGAAGACAGCGGTGGAACAATTCGGTAAAGGTGATAAATATTTTGGTATTTGCACCTTGATGGCGACCATGCCCGGACTGCCGATGTTTGGCCATGGCCAGATCGAAGGTTATGCAGAAAAGTACGGGATGGAATATTTCAGGCCGTATTGGGATGAGGAACCTGATAACTACCTGGTCCAGCGCCACCAGCATGACATCTTCCCATTGCTGAAACGACGGGATTTGTTTTCCGGTGTGGAGAACTTCTTGCTTTACGATTTCTTCACCGGTGAAGGTCGGGTAAATGAGGATGTGTTCGCATTTTCAAATGGCAATAGCCGTCAGCGAGCGCTGGTGGTCTATCATAACCATTTTGGATCGATCCGAGGTTGGATCAGAAATTCTTCAAGTTACTTGAACAAATCGACTAATCTACCGGAAAGCAAACAACTATATGAGGGACTGAAATTAAATACACATCATAAACGTTACGTAATATTCAGAGATGTTCATTCGGATCTGGAATACATTAGGTCCACCGAGGAAATTCGGGATAAAGGTTTTTATTTTGAACTGGATGCCTATACATATCATGTCTTCATGGATTTCCACGAAATCGATGACAATGAATCCGGCCAATACCGCCAATTGGCGAATTATCTAAATGGCAGAGGTGTGCCCAGCATTAATGAGGCTATCCGTGAATTGATGCTCGCACCGGTGCTCAACCCGCTCAGAGGACTCGTCAATCCGGACAACTTGAGAAAACTTTATCAGTCCAGGGTGGTTCTTGAAAAAGAAAAAATCAACCAGGATATGCTGAATGTACATACTGAAAAATACCGGTACCTGATCCAATCAATCAATGCATTTGTTAATGGTCATCAGGATCTGGAACCGATCATCCATGAAACACAAGCCGGACTGGAGGTCATATTAAAACTCCCTGTGTTTCAGTCGCGTTATCCCTTCCCGGGTTCCACTCAATACCAGGAGATGATCACCTACATCCAAGGCAACCTTGCTGCCTACCCGTTCATCTGGTATGTGCTCACGCTTTGGAATGATCTAAGATTGATTGGCCGGGTAATTACCTCTGAGCCATCGTTTGCAGAGATCGGTCGGAGCTGGCTGGAAGAATGGGGAATTGTAAGCCAGGTGGAACGCACCCTGGAGGAGCTCGGATTGGATGCCGGGCAAGCCCAAAGCGGCGTTACGATCCTGAAGCTTCTGGTCGGCCAGCAAAATTGGGTTGACGACATCCAATCGGAAACAGCGACATCATTGATCGAAAAATGGTTGTCAGTTGAAGAGATTCGAACATTCCTGAACGTCAACCGTTACCACGAGAAACTATGGTTCAATAAAGAAGCTTTCGAATCGATGATGTGGTGGATGATGACTGTTGCACTGGTGAAAGTCGTCGCCGATCCCGAGAAAAGCCTTACTGAAGCAATCGAAAATCTGTTTACTGCCTACCAGCTCATCCAGGATTTACTTGAAGCCGAATTTGACTCGGAATATCAGGTGGAAAAATTGCTGGAAGGATTGAAGTAGGAAACCCCCTCTTCGGAAAAATCCTGGGTTCTTCGGTATTTTTCCAAAAATACGGTATCTCCTCGCAGCCCGGTGCGTGGATCCTTCACCTTTTTCAATAGAGCAATTGCTTTTGATTTCAAATCCAACCCGGTAGCCTGTTTTGTCAGCCATATCGCCTGGGCAGCATACGCAATGTTATTCTGCGGTTCGATCCGGTGGAAGCTGTCAAAAAACCATCCGCATGAGGTGAAGATCCGCTGGCGTTCATATTGAGCAGCCAACAGCATTCCAATCTTCTGCACCTGGTCAGTGTTAAGCGGTTGTTGAACATATTGGTTGAGCAAATCCATCAGGCTTAATTCCCCCAATAGAACACGAATATAAGCATCACGCAATTGCCATTTTCGATGGGTGAATTGGCTCATAAACGCCTGATACTGGTGGTCAATATCTTCCGCTAATTTTTCCATTCCCCAGCGAAGCGGCGCCTTCCAGGAAGCTCCGGGAGTGCATCCGCACTCCCCCATCCATCTGACAATACCGTGGTGGCAGCTCCATGATGTGTATTCGTTCAATGTGACAAACTGTTCCGGCTTGTGATTCTGCAGCCATAACCCCGGATAGGTCAAGTCCAGATTGCGAGCATGAAGTGCGCCGTTGAGCATATGTGCCAGGAATTTTTCCCGAAAAGTCTTATGGTGCCCGTAGAATTCCCCATCCGACGCAATCAATACGAGCCGGTCATTTTCACCATTCTTGTTAGCGAAGATGGGATTGACCCAACGATCGATAAAGTGTTCGGCATTGCGGGTCGCTTCATTTACAAAACTTATAGAGGTGCTCAGGTCCTGTTGGTAAAGAAAGACGGTCATCGGCTCTCGGTTACCCGGTAGATCAATCAGGTAAGGTTCATCTCCTGAGAGATTATCGACACCCTCAACCTGCCAGGGAGCCAAAACGGTGAATTTGATCCGGTTATCAGAGAGGTAGGTCAATGTTTCGAGATCGACTGCGGTTTCAGGCAGCCACATCCCCATTGGTTCGTGACCAAAACGATGTACAAAATCCGAAATTCCCCATTTGATCTGAGTTTGTTTGTCGCGTTTGTTCGCCAGCGGCAGGATAACATGGTTATAGGCCTGAGCCATCCCGTTACCGACGCCATATTCCAGAAAATTGCTTCGCTCCTGCCTGATGATTTCATGATAGGTCTCAGGATCGTAGGATTCCATCCACTCCAGGACGGTCGGACCGAAATTAAAACTGATCTTCGCAAAATTCCCAAGTTCTGCATTAGGTTTATAACATTCAGAATGGATCCGTTCATTCCAGTTCCTGAACGGTTCAGCACCATTCTCATCAGGGATCAGACCTGATAAAGGATCTTCCCTCGGCGGCTGGTAGAAATGCCCATGGACACTGACGGCGTTCACTCCCATCGGGCTGGTATTCTCTTTCGCTGCGTGATCAGCCGCCACCAATTTTGACGGAATGTCTTTCCTTCCAGATGTCCCAGCCGTTAACTCATCTTGGCCGGTAATAAATTGAACCTTCGAGGCAGGACATCCAAATTCGTCGTACAATTCGTCGCCAGGTAATCCAGCCAAAAAACGGAGGTGGGGAAACTGGGCATCATGATTTCAATGGTCTCGGTCAGCATATTCAGGAAGACCGGAGATGTATTTACATAAGATCGTTTGATGTGGATTGTTTGTGCAATCATTTGGCAAATCTTGCGGAAAGCAAGATATTCGGGCCCACCGATCTCGATTGTTTCGTCGATTGTCCCAGGCATATCCAGCGACCAGGTTAAAACAGTAGCCAGGTCTTCCACCCAGATCGGCTGGAACAGCGTGTCACCGTTATCCGGCAGCAAAACCAGTCCCGGTGAGACCTTCAACAGGAAGGCCAGTCCATTGGTGAAATGGTCTCGTTCTCCGTAAGCAACCGCAGAGCGGAAAATAGTAAAAGGCAGGTCGGAATGCCTGACGTAATGTTCAGCGATTCCTTTTGCCTTCAGTAACGGATAGGCGGATGCACGATCAGCACCCAGGTGACTGAGATAAAAAAAGCGGCTGACCCGGGCTTGTTTTGCAGCTCTTAATAAGGCTTGGGTTCCCTGAATATCCACTTCGTCCAATTCAGCCCTTCGGCCCAGGGATTCGGCGCTGGCCAGATGATAGACCACTTCCACGTCTTTCATTGCAGCCCGAAGGCCCTTCTCATCCTTCAAACTGGCAACCGCAATTTCCAAAGGGAGTCCTCTGGGCAGGTTTGGCAACTCTTTTGAGGGACGAATAAGAAGTTTTATCGGGTAGCCGAGGTTTGAAAGGTGCCTGATCAGCACATTACCAATAAATCCGGTCCCGCCGGTGACAAGTATCATAACAGAAAGATTATAGCAGAAATCAATTCATTAATTGGCACAACCCTTGCACTGAAATGAGCAGACCATTTTCTCTAAAAAAGGGTTGATTATGTCACAAATACCGCAAAATATCGGTTTCTCTTATTTCCCAGGACAAGAATACCTTGTTCGGAACAAGGTTGAAACCTGGTTCCCGATCATTAAAGGGCTTGGCGCGACTCAGCTCGTACTCGAATCCGGGTTTGATCGGGCTATCCCCGAAGATGTCTTCCAAATTGCCCGTGAAAATGGGTTGGAAACCACCATCCATTTCACCTCCGAACTGCCATTGGCGCGAAAATTCAATGATATGACAATCATTCTGGACGCCTACAGCAGATGGGGTGCTAAATACATCATCCTGGGAGATAAACCGAATATCAAATCCGCCTGGCCAACTGCCGGATGGCATTTCGATCACCTTGTCGATCATTTCCTTGACCGTTTCATCCCGATTGCTGATTATATTGAACGAATAGGCATGACACCCGTCCTGCCGCCCTTGCAGCCCGGTGGGGATTATTGGGACACGGCTTTCCTTGAAATGACCGTTCAGGGTCTGAAACGACGCCAGATGACCCCTCTTTTAGAAAAATTATGCCTCTCAAGTTACGGCTATACCTTCAATCGACCTCTATCCTGGGGTGAGGGTGGACCGGAACGCTGGCCCAGCACCAAGCCCTATTTCACACCCGATGGTCAGGAAGATCAGATTGGTTTCCAAAATTTTGAGTGGTCGCAGGATGTGGTCAATAAGATTATTGGGAAAAGAATGCCCATACTGATCCTGGACTCAGGAAACCCTTGGAATGAATCAAGTGGATCTTCACCTGATATTTTCATTGAAAATATCCAATTGATCCTTGAGGCATGCAAGGGCCGTGAAAATGAAGCCCTCATCGACCAAATCGAATATCCAACCCTGAATGGTTCCATTCTGGGCTGTGTTTTTTCACTGGAAACCCTCCAGGAATTGTCTGATGGTAAATTATCAGTCTCGGTTCTCCAAAGCATTTTCAAACCCGGTAGAAATTCAAAAGTAATTCCTTCCGATATCGTTCAGAAGCAGATCGAACATTATTTATTGCTCCCTGTACATGAATCCGGTGTTTCAGATGTCGTGCTGAACAAAGTCCGGCCAATCATCAAGCAGCTCCGCCCTACCATCGGTTTCTCACTTGAAGAAGCAATGACAGCCAAAAAGGTTTCCGTCTTTCCTGACCCTGTCATCTTCACTGATGATAAGATCAGGAGCCTGCGGTCTGCCGGCTGTATTGTGGACGTACTTCCTCAAACCGGAATAGAAATTGCAACCCATCTTCAAGGAACAACCTTCAGGAATTAGAGGTACAAAATGATGAATTCACAGCATTCAACACCCGTCAGCCATACTCCGATTGACGCAATCCCCCCCAAAATTAAGGTTGTCGGATTGGGCGGCGGCGGCTGCAATGCGGTAAATCGCATGATCGAAAATGGCATGAAAGGTGTGGAGTTTATCGCCTGTAATACTGATAAACAAGCGCTCATCAGCTCGCTGGCCGATGTCAAGATCCAATTAGGTCCCAAATGCACGCGCGGTTTGGGTGCGGGTGGACTGCCACCTGTCGGTGAGATGGCCGCAGAAGAAAGCTTCCAAACCCTTGCGAACGCCTTGGAAGGCGCAGATATGGTTTTCCTGGCTGCAGGTATGGGAGGTGGCACCGGTACAGGTTCCATCCCGGTGGCGGCAAGAGTGGCAAAAACTATCGGTGCGGTAACCATTGCTGTTGTGACCACCCCATTCTCCTTTGAAATGGGTCGCCGCCAGAAGAATGCGGTGATCGGGTTACAGAAACTCCGGCAATTTACCCATACAATGATCACAGTTCCAAACGACCGCTTGTTGGAAGTAGCTCCACACGACCTTCCATTGGAGATGGCTTTTAAACTGGCTGATGACGTCCTCCGTCAGGGGGTGCAGGGGATTGCGGAACTGCTCACCGAGACGGGGTTGATCAACGTCGATTTCGCCCACATCCGGCATGTTATGGAACTGGGCGGCGGCGCATTGATGGCTATAGGTACCGGTGAAGGCGACGGCAAGGCCATGAAAGCCCTGAACCAGGCCTTACATCACCCGCTTTTGGAAGAAGTATCACTGGATTCAGCCACCGGTATTATCGCCAATTTCAGCGGTGGCGACGACCTCACATTTGCTGAAGTCACCGAAACCTTATCCCACCTGCATGATGAAGCAGGTGAAAACGCTGAGATCATTCCCGGTGTCATCAATAACCCGAACATGAATAATCGAGCGCAGGTCATCCTGATCGTTACAGGTTTAGGAGCCTTGCCTCTGGAAAAAGCGATTCCCGGTGCAGAGCGGTTCCTCGCAGAGCTTCCTCCTCTTGAGGAAACACCAAAATCCACCGTCAGGCAGAATGAATACGCTGAGGCGGTCGCATCCCGTCACACACCAGCAGATTACGCTTTTACACCCGCCAGACCGGCAGTGAATTCCAATGACCTTGATGTTCCTGCTTTCCTTAGAAAAAGGATCAGAGGTTGAAATGGACCGAAGTCAACTTGAGAAGATTTGCCAACAGATCTATCGCCGTTTTCCGGAGTTGAAAAATAAACAGCCCAAGGTCACAACACAGGGCAATGAACGTTACTTATTGGTCTTCTCAAGTTCCGGGAAGACTCCTGACGGAAAGACTGTCCAGCAGAATGTACGGGTGGTTGCGGATGAAAATGGGCATATCCTGAAAACATCCACTAGTCGATAAATGAGGATCTGATGACTTTCCAGAAATTAACGAAGACTATCGAAATAAAATTTTGGGACACTATCACTCCCCTGATGGAAGCGAAAGGCCCCATTATGAAAACCAGGAAATATCTATACAAAACCATCCATACCAAAGTTGGATTTTTATGCTTATTGATCCTGGTATGGGGTTCTGTTGGATTTGTCTCCGGCCTGTTAATTGGGCGATTACTAGGTATCCTCCCCCTCTAATTTTTGTACCGTTTATTGGTTGAAAGAAGAGCTGGCCATGAGGCCAGCTCTTCTTTTATCGATTAACCCTTGGCAAACAGCGGAATGATGTTCTTCTCTATATCGGCTTCTGTCACAGGTTGGGGGACATCGTTGAATAATGTCCAATGCTCCTGATGAACAACCTGGCCTTTAGGCGGGATGTGTTCGAACGGGCCAAGACTCTCCACTTCCAATATATCGCCATTTGTAAACATCTCAAAATTCGCACCCAGATCGGGATACACACTCCCATACTGAAGTGCGACTTGTTTTATGAACAATGCATTCAGATTGGCATAAGCAGCCCAACCATCCGGCGAATAGATGCCAATTTTCTGTGGGGTACCGTTCTTTGGGTCCTGTTTGAGCATGATATAGCGTTCACCAAATACCCAGCGAGGGTCTCCCAAATTTGTATAAGGCCAGATCGAAAGAATACTCGTCGGTAAGATAAATTCGGGGTGGGGACCTCTTGGAGGCAGGGTAAGGATCCCAACACCGCCTGGCGCCATGACGGAAATCGCCCAGGGAGCCGTCTCCACTGCCCATAAGTTATGGTTGAACAAAACATGTTTAAGCTGTACTTCGGGTTTGTCCGGAGACAGCATAATTTCGATTTGTTTTTGAAGACCGGTGGTTGGTTCTGGTTTCTGAGTGACCACAAGGCCGTTTGGAATTTCCTGTACAAGAACCGGTTCCGTATCAATATAATAAGTTCGGGGCTGTGCTTCAGGTGCATGCCAGAGCCGGTGTCCACCAAAATTCAACCATTCATCCGCTGATGTGCGGCCAAGTTGATCCGGAAATTCCTTGAACATGTTTTCCTGGCCGATAAAACCAAACCGGATTACCCTCGGACCGACATCACCTGTCACAATCAATTCAATTTGATCGTTTGCCAACCGATAACAATTGTCCCACCCACCATAAGCAATCTTTTCCATTTTATCCTCTCATCGGTCGATTTTCGTTCCCATACAGGTATTATAATTCACTATGCTAATTCCATTTCAACATTTGGTTACTGATTAAGACGTGAGGAAAAAAATGAGCCCATCTGAAAAACGAACGATCAATGCTGAAGACCTCTACAATATCAACATCCTGACCGCATCTGAAATTTCACCAGATGGAAAGGCCATCCTTTATGCACTGCAAACTGTGGACCGTGAGAGCGAGAAAAAATTCTCTCATCTCTGGTCCATCCCGAGTGAGGGTGGGACCGCAAAACAATTAACTTTCGGTAAACAGGCAGATTCAAAGCCGAAATGGTCCCCCAATGGCGAGTGGATCGCATTCATGTCCAACCGGATCGATGCGACCCAACCGCAAATTTTCATTCTTCCGGTTTCAGGCGGAGAGGCACGACCGGTAACCGACTTTCAGGGTGATTTTGGTGATTATGTGTGGTCACCGGACAGCAAACACCTTGTATTCGCTTTCCGACCCTTCGATGACGTCGATATTGAGATGAAGAAAGATGATAAGAAGAAGGAACTGGGACGTGTTTCGAGACGCGTTACCGAGCGGGTATTCTTCAAATTCGATTCTTATGGTTATCTTCCGGATGAGCGATTCCACTTGTGGACAGTTGACATTGAATCACTAGAAACCAAACAGATCACCCATTCAAAGAACCATGAAGAAAATAATCCTGCCTGGATGCCTGATGGAAAGACGCTGGCTTATATTTCCAATGTCACCGAAAACCCGGACCTCACGCCCGGGCATGATGATATCTTCCTCTTAAATCTTGAGAGCGGTGAAAGCCGGAAATTAAACACACCTATTGGACCGAAAGGGCATCTCAGTTTTTCACCGGACGGGAAAAATCTGGCTTATTTGGGGTATGAGGATCCGAAAGCCGATTATAAGAATACCGAACTTTGGGTGATTGACCTCGATAAACCAAACAACGCCAGGTCTTTAACGGCCAAATTTGATTTTGATGTCGGCGGCGGGGTGATCAATGATATCGGCGCGGTCCAGACAGTCACACCAGTCTGGTCAAAAAATGGGAATGATCTAATCTTCCAGGTGGGCCGACATGGCAGGACCAGCCTCCATGCAATCGATCTTACGGGCGAAAACCTCAAAACGATCCTGGAATTCGATGGTGTGGTGATCACCTTCAGTCTGGACCAGGCCCAGGATGAGATCGCCTATCTTCTGGGAACGATGAAAGACCCCTGCCAGGTCGCTGTATATTCATTCAATGACAAGGCTTCAAAAGTCATTTCCACGATTAATAAAGAGCTATTCGATCAACTTGATCTTGGCAGTATTGAGGAAGTCTGGTTCAAAGGACCGGATGACAATGATTTACAGGGGTGGATCCTCAAACCACCTCATTTTGATGAAAACAAGAAATATGCATCCATTATGGAAATCCACGGCGGTCCATTGGCGCAGTATGGTTTTTTCTTCATGTATGAGTTTTATTACCTTGCTGCACAGGGATATGTGGTTTATTTCTGCAATCCACGTGGTGGTCAGGGTTATGGTGAAGAACATGCCAAGGCTATTTATTATGGTAAATGGGGAACGGTTGACTTTGCAGACCTGATGGCCTGGGCGGATTTCATGGAGAAGAAGCCCTATATTGACCCCGTCGAAATGGGAGTCACCGGCGGCAGCTATGGTGGCTACATGACCTTATGGATCATCGGACACACGGATCGTTTCAAAGCTGCGGCTGCTCAGCGTTCGGTCAGCAACCTGATCAGCATGTGGGGTTCCAGCGATTTCAACTGGAGCTTCCAGAAGTGGTTTGACGATAAAGCGCCCTATGAAAATTTGGAAATCCTTTGGCAGTGCTCCCCCATGAAGCATATTGGCAGCGCAAAAACGCCGACATTGATTATCCACAGCATGCAGGATTTACGCTGCTCGATCGAACAAAGCGAACAGGCTTATGTCGCTTTGAAGAACCTGCATGTAGATACGGAGTTCCTGATGTTTCCGGATTCACCGCATGGTGTCTCCCGAACCGGACGAACTGATCGAAAAGTTGTGCGTCTGGAAGGTATTGCAGATTGGTTCAACAGGTATCTCAAGCAATAATTTATTCTTGACTCCAGTGCCGATTGGATATCCAAATTGAATTCAAAGACGAGGATGTTCAATCGGTTATTGTTTAACAGAGATTTAATCAATTTATTCATTTGTTATGAAACATTTATAATTTGGGATATCGTTACATTAAAGCATTATGATAGTATGGTTTACTTATGAAAATATATGGCTATGCGAATTTTTTAGCCTTCTTTTAGCCTTTTTGAGCCTTCATTCAAATAATTAAAGCCTCTTTTGTGACCAGTCTTTCCTATAATCGAATTAGATTTGAGGAAGACAACATTACCGTTTATTTATAGTGACAATAGAGGTTGATTAATGAGAAGGCAATTATTTTTTGAATCGGCGGCACTACAGCAGCTCACGCCAAGGGAGTCTTGTGTTCTCTCGGCTGCAAAGAAACACGAACCGGTCAGTGATATCGCCAGTTCGCTCCATATTCCCCAATCTATTGTTGTCCGTCATTTATCGAACATTATTCTCAAGCTTAATGATTCTGACCAAAACCTGGCACATCAACTTTTATTTGCTTATAACATTACGACACAAGATTAGTTATTATCAGAACCTCCAGCTAAAAACAAGATCAGGTCATTGACATTCGTGCCAGTTGCACCGGTCTTGATCAGGCCTCCCACTCTCTCAAAATACTCGTATGAATTACTGGTAGAGATATAAGTGTCAATATTCAACCCCAATACAGAAGTTCCATCGCGAAAGACCATGGCATCGGATGCGGCCCCAGCCGCATCCGTAGGGCCGTCTTCCCCATCCGTCGCCAGCGAAATAAATAGAACGTTTTGATACCCAGCCAGTCTGGGTACCATTCTTAATACGAGGTCCTGGTTCCTTCCTCCGCGACCATTTCCGGTCAGAATGACCGTGGTCTCTCCACCGAAAATCAAACAAACAGGTTTCCTGGTTGGCTGATCGTCGTAAATTTCTGTTTTGATAATCCCATCAATGAATCCGGTTACATCCCGTGTCAAACCGGTCAGGTGTGTGGAGAGCACAAGGGAATGGAATCCGAGTTCTTCAGCTTTTTGTTTTGCAGATATAGTTGCTTTTAAATTTGTCCCGACCAGTTGGTTACTTACCTGCATTTTCGAAAAAGTATTATTCTTCAGAGTCTCAGGTAGTTTCTTTGATTTCCCCTCATTCAATATCATTTTGATTGATGCAGGTAGTTCATCCTCAAGGTGATATTTTTGAACCACTTGCCAGGCATCACTGTATGTCGTAGGGTCAGCAACAGTGGGACCCGAAGCGATCATATCCAGGCGGTCTCCAATCACGTCAGACAGGATCATCGTCTCAACCATTGCCGGCGCCAATCTCAATGCCAACCTGCCGCCTTTGACTTCGTCCAGGTGCTTTCGAAGTGTATTGATCTCCTGAATATCCGCACCGCTCCTCAGCAAGAGGTCCGTCATTTTCTGTAAATCCGCCAATGAAATACCGGGCATTGGACTGGTAAATAAAGCCGAGCCACCACCGGATATCACGACTAAAACAAGGTCTTTCTCAGTTAATTTTGGAAGACTATTCAGCATTTCCAATGTTGACTCGATTGAATCTTTTGTCGGTACCGGATGGCCACCGGTTAGCACATGCAGCAGCCCTTTGTAATTATTATCCTTCTCAAAACGTGCGTCCTTGGTTATAACCATCGCAAGTGAAAGATCTTCTCCAATCAGATCGATAACAGCTTTTGCCATTGGAACGGAAGCCTTTCCGAAACCGATTAAGAAGATCCTGTTGAGTGATGAAAGGTCAAACCTATGTCCCCCAATATCGATATGATCTCCAGTAACTGAAAGATGGTTTTTTACACTTTGATAGGGATCAACCGCCTGGATGGCAGCAGCCATGATCTCGCAGGCATCTCTTCCCAACTGGCCATTCCGATCAATAATACTGTTTGAGAATGATTTGGGTGTCAGCATGAAGGCAAATCTCCAGGTTACGATAATCCTCTGTAATTCATTAGATAATTGTCATAAACGAATATTTTCAATAGAATTATAAGGTACAATAGCCGATGTTGAAATTATGATAGTGAACATAAATTGTGCTTATCAAATGGAAATCGCATTTTAGGAGGATCACGTGGATGATGTATTGACCGGCCTTCTCAGGCCGAAGGGAATCGCAATCGTCGGTGCTTCAACGACACCAGGAAAAATTGGACATACTGTCGTAAAGAATCTCATCGAAAGTGGTTATGAAGGCGGAATCTATCCCGTAAACCCCACTGCAGATGAAATTCTTGGTTTAAAGGTATATAAAACCGTGCTTGACATTCCAGGCCAGGTGGATGCGGCCGCGATCACCGTTCCCGCAAAATTCGTGATTGATGTTGCAAAAGAATGCGGTGAAAAAGGCGTCAAAGGCTTGATTGTTATCACTTCAGGTTTCAGCGAAGTCGGCGATGTCGAACTGGAACATGATTTGGTCAAGGTAGCTCACGATTATGGCATGCGTGTCCTCGGCCCGAATGTTGTTGGGACCTTATCCAACTCCGATAAACTCAACGCTTCATTCGCGCCCTTCCTCCCCCTCAAAGGTTCCGCTTCTCTGGTTTCCCAAAGCGGCGCTTTGTTAATTGCGATGGATGCGATCACATACACCCGCCGAATCGGTTTTGATAAAATGGTTTCCATCGGCAATATGTCTGATGTCAATTTTGCAGATATGGTTGCCTGGCTCAATGATGATGAAAATACCAACTGCATCACCCTTTACATCGAGGGTCTCAAAGATGGGCGCCGCTTCATTGAAGAAAGCGTAAATGCGACAAAACCTGTTGTTGTCCTGAAAGCCGGCGTCTCCGCCCACGGGGCTGCCGCTGCAGCTTCTCATACCGGTTCCCTGGCTGGCGCTCAGAAGATTTACGGCGCTGCTTTCCAGCAGGCCGGCGCAATCCAATCCACAGACCTGAGCGACCTGTTCAACTGTACCCTGGCACTCTCTTTACAGCCCCCTATGACGGGTGAAAATTTACTAGTCATCACGAATGGTGGTGGTGTGGGTGTTTTAGCGACTGATTCTGCCGAACTTGCCGGTGTCCCAATGAAATTTGCTCCTGAGGATGTGCAAGCTGAGCTGAAGATGCATATGCCTTCCTTCGGGTCAGCCAAGAACCCGGTCGATCTGACCGGTATGGCCGGTAATGACTGGTACCATGACTCGGTGAAATTTGCTTTTGCCCACAAGTGGGTTGATGCTTTGGTTGTGCTCTACTGTGAAACAGCTATGACCGACCCTATGGAAATTGCCAAGAGCATCCATAAAGCGATCAACGAGACGGGTATAAAAAATAAACCCGTGACCATTTCATTCGTCGGCGGTGAACGTTCCGATAAAGCCATGCAGTGGCTCGCGGAAAACGGAATCCCGGCTTATAACGCTCCTGATCTGGCCGTGAAAGCAATGGGGACTCTGCGTGAATATGCCCGTTTGCAATCCTTAAAAGAAGCAAGTTCATTCACCAACGATAATGCCGATGTAAAGACTGCCCGAGACATTATCGCCAAAGTACGCACTGAAGACCGCACCAATCTGACTGAGATCGAATCCAAAGCCATATTCAGAGCTTATGGTCTGCCTGTTGTTCAAACTCTAATTGCAACCACAAGTGAAGATGAGGCTGTCGAACTCGCAGAGGGTGTTGGTTATCCGGTTGTCCTTAAGATCGTCTCTCCTGATATTTTGCATAAATCTGATGCGGGCGGCGTCATAGTGAATATTAAGGATGAGGCTGGTGTTCGTAAAGCCTATCAAACAATTTTGAAGAACGCCAAAGCTTACAAACCGGATGCGAACATTCATGGTATTGTCGTTCAGGAAATGGCCCCCTGGGCAACAGAAACCATTATTGGTTCAGTCAATGATCCCACCTTTGGCGCAACGGTCATGTTCGGTTTGGGTGGCATTTTTGTTGAAGTACTCAAAGACGTCACCTTCCGGGTTGCGCCTATCTCGGAACGTGAAGCTTCCGTCATGCTTGATGAAATCCGTGGTGCGCCAATTTTGGATGGCACACGTGGTGAGGCTCCCCGTGATAAAGCGGCGCTTGCTAATGTGCTGGCAAAATATGCTTATATGGTCGCCGACCTTGCAGATGAAGTGAAAGAGTCGGATGCCAATCCGGTCCTGGTCTACGAAGAAGGAAAAGGTGTACTGGTCGTTGATGCCCGGATCATCTTAAAATCCAAATAGAACCAATCCTAAAACATTCGAAGCCACTGTGTTCGAATCCACAGTGGCTTTTCTATTGCCTTGAATGATGTCAAAATGCGACAACAAAGACTGAAAAAGATCACAATCGAACCCAAAGATTTTTCCGATCGCGCCTTTTATCCCGGGACGGAAGAACACCCTTTCCACACCATTAATACGCTGGATGAGATTGTAGAAAGAATCCCGGCTCTTATTTACCCCTTCCTTTTTAGTGGATTGTTTTTTCTGCTGACGGGAAATTTCCTGAAATCGGCCATTTGGGCTGGTTTTATTCTGTTGGATATCATTATCCTTTCGCTGTTACCCAAACTCAAAATTTCATTTGGTCCCACAACCTTGCCGATGATTTTCCTGGCACTCCTTCGGCTGCCGTTTATGCTCCTGAGTTTTCCAATTGCCCTGTCGTTCCAAATAGTCGGAACGGCTATGGTCATTTATGGATTTATGATTGAACCGCAATTCCCAGTGGTGAATGAATATTCCCTGCAAATTAAGACACCCGGAGAAAGCAGTCAATTACGGATCGTTCATTTAAGTGATTTACACATGGATTATTTCACCAGTTGCGAATCCAGAGCGGTAAAAGATATCAACGCCCTGAAACCGGACCTGGTATTATTCACTGGCGATTTTTTCAACCTCTCCCATCGAAATGATTCCCGGACGGATCAGGATATACAAAACTTTTTTATGCAGATCAAAACGAATTACGGTATTTTTGCCGTGACGGGCAGTCCGGCTGTCGATCTGGAAAGCAGCATTGCACGCATTCTTGCCGGCTCTAACTTTAGCTTGATTAACAATCTGGTTGAACACCTGGAAATCGATGGCAAACGCATTGATTTGATCGGATTAAGCTGTTCTCATCGTCCACATGATGACGTCAGTCGGCTGGATGCCTTAATGCAGCAAACAGATCCAAAATCGGATGCAACCTTTTTGTTGTATCATTCTCCGGACCTCGCACCTGCCATCGCAAACAAAGGTATTGACCTGCAACTTTCAGGTCATACGCATGGTGGTCAGGTGCAAATACCCTTGTTGGGTCCGGTCTTCGCAGCTTCGTTATATGGTTTGAAGCTGTCTCAGGGATTCTATCAACTCAACAATGCCATGTATCTGATCGTCTCCCGAGGTTTGGGATTGGAGGGCAATGCCGCTCCAAGGGTGAGGTTCTTCAGCCCACCTGAAATTGGATTAATCACTTTTGAATTCATCCCTGATAATGTAAAATAAAGTAGTAAAAGTGATATTAGGTAAGAGAAAGAATAATTATTAAATGAAAAATTTCCTGATAGATATGGATGGTGTATTAGTTCAGGGTAATCGGATGGTCCCGGGCGCAGATGGTTTTATTAATCGCCTGAGAGATCAAAACCGAAAATTTCTGATCCTGACCAATAACCCAATGTATACCACCCGCGATCTTGCTCATCGTCTTCAAGCGATCGGCCTCCAGATTGAAGACCACCAAATCTTCACATCAGCCTTAGCCTCGGCATCATTTCTGCATCATCAACGACCGGATGGAAAAGCTTTTGTCCTGGGAGAAAGCGGTTTGACGGAAGCCATCCATAATATTGGTTATATTATTACCGATGTGGAACCGGACTATGTGGTCCTTGGCGAAACGCTGGCTTATGACTTCCAATTGATCAAGAAAGCGATCCGCCTGATCCATAACACCGGCGCAAGGTTTATTGCTACAAATCCTGACCCATCCGGACCTAGTGAAGGCGGTTTGGTACCGGCCTGCGGCGCAATGGCAGCCCTGATCGAAACGGCCTCCGGGGTCGCACCTTTCTTTATCGGCAAGCCCAACCCACTGATGATGCGTCTGGCGCTTAACTACCTGAACATACACTCAGAGAACACCATCATGGTTGGTGATCGGATGGATACGGATATCGTTGCCGGTGTTACCAGCGGTATGGAGACCATCCTGGTGCTAAGCGGGGTGACCAAAGAGGAGAATATTGATACCTTCCCCTATCTTCCCACACACATCAAACGATCCGTCGCCGAGATCATGCCCGAAGAGTTTGATGATTGACAGGTTTTTCCTTATCGGTATAATCCACTTATATGACAAATAAGACCTTCTCACGTAGAAATTTCCTAAAACTAGGTGCACTCAGTTTGGGGTCTTTGGCACTTAATCCATTAGCCAAGGAAATAAATCAGCCCATTCAACGACGTCTTATGCGTGTTGGCAATGATTCGGTCAGTATACATAAACAAGCCAATGATGAAAGCATCATTCTATATCAGCGATATCGTGACGACCTGATAAATGTTTACTATGAAGTTGTCTCAGAAGATGGGCCGGAATATAACCCTATCTGGTATCGCGTTTGGGGAGGTTATGTACACAGAGCAAGCCTGGTTGAAGTTGAGAAAATATACAATGAAGTGGCTGATTCAATCGATGAAAAAGGGCAGCTTGGTGAGATAACCGTTCCATATACCCGCTCCTACCGCTATACCTCACTCTATGGATGGTCGGAAATATACCGGCTTTATTACCAATCGACCCACTGGATCAGAGACATCGTCACCGGTCCTGACGGCGAACCCTGGTATGAACTCGAAGATGAGCTTCTGCGGTTGCGGTATGCAATCCCTGCAGAACATATGCGGATCGTGAAGGATTCGGAATTCGACCAGATCCATCCTGAAGTGCCACCGGAGAGCAAGCGGATTGAAATTTCTCTTTCCCGCCAGGAGTTAACTGCTTTTGAGAGCAATAATATCGTTATGCAAACCAAGATAGCAAGCGGTCTCCCATATTATGATATGGATACCCCAGCCGGTGATTTCAGGATTGGGTCAAAATATGCCTCAAAGCACATGGGTGATGGACATGTGACCAGCGACATCTATGCTTATGAATTACTCGGGGTCCCCTGGTGCAGTTTCTTTGTTCTGGATAAAGGGATTGCCACTCATGGAACCTACTGGCATGACAATTTCGGTGTGCCGATGAGCCATGGCTGTGTCAACATGCGTAATTCCGATGCAAAATGGATCTTCCGTTGGGCTGACCCTGCACCAAAACCCCACGACTTCACCCGTACAGTTGGATTTGGCACCCGGGTTTCTGTGGTCTGAGTTTTTATACAAATTCCATGAATACCTGATTGGCCACCAGGATTCCTCGCCGGGTCAATCGTAAATTTTCTTTATTTTCACCCACCCATTCGATCAATCCTAACTCAGATAACTTTTTAATTTCCTTCAGGAATATTTCGTTTATCTCCACTTGAAACCGATCATAAAATCGCCCTCTGCTTACACCCTCCTGTATTAGGCGCAATCCTAACATCATCTCGTCCTGCATTTGTGTTTCCAGATCAACAATTTCGGAAGAAACGGTCGCCGGCGTTGTGGGAAAGTCATAACTCAGATCCCCCATCTCTTTCATTCTTTGAACATAATCAGGAAGAGTTGACGTATTCACCGTTCGAATATGATCAATATAACCATGCGCACCGACGCCCAGACCAAAATATGGCTGATTCAACCAGTATTGCAGGTTATGACGACAGCGGAAATCCCTGACAGGATCTGCTTTCGCCCAGTTCGAGATTTCATAATGGATGAACCCAGCATCTGCCAGCATGTCCATAGCCAGTTCATACATATCTGCTTCCAGGTCCTGATCCTGTTCAGCAATCAACCCCTTTTGATACCAATTAAATAAGGGGGTTCCCTGCTCTATGATCAAAGAATATAGCGAGAAATGATCGGGCTTTAATGCAATTGCTCGTTGCAGGGAATTCTCCCAGCTTTTCAAATCCTGCCAGGGAAGTCCAAAGATCAGGTCCAGATTAATGTTATCGAATCCGGCAGACCGAGAGTCCTGTACAGCGTTAATGACATCCTGAATGGAGTGGATGCGGTCCAGCCGTCGAAGATCAAATGAATCCGTTGATTGCACCCCCACGCTCAACCGGTTTACGCCAATGTCATGGATTCCTTTTAGATAATCTCTTGAAATTGTCCCCGGATTAGCTTCAAGACTGATCTCACAGTCTGCCGTCAGGTTGTAATTTGATCGAATTGTTGAGATCACATTTGATAATAGTTCAGTGGTTACCAGGGAAGGTGTGCCCCCACCAAAGTAAATGGAATGGATTGGATAATGATGTTTATCAGAAATGGCTATGCGAATTTCTTTATTCAAGGCATCAGCGTAAGCCGGAAGCAATCCTTCCTGACCCGAGGTTGTGATAAAATCACAGTAATGGCAGCGATGTCGGCAAAAAGGAATATGGATATATAAACTGTGTTCCATGATCTTAGTTATACCACTCCCAAAAATGACACATTTAAAATTAATTCGACATTGGATAAGTTCACTACCATGAGGTATACTAGTCCAGAATTATTATGAGCCCAGAAACGAACACTTCAAAAACGAAACTTTGTCCCGTTTGCGGAACACGCTTGAATGAATCCGCAACCAGGTGCCTTGTTTGTGGAACGGAATTGGACGCAAAAGCAGACACCAAGAAGACCAGTGGCGTCAACGCTAAAAGGCTACCTGAGATCACCCTCAGCCTGCCGGCAGCTTTAGGGCTTCTGGCACTTTTCATTACCCTTGGCGCAGTTGTCATCTTCCTGATCCTGAGTTCAGGCGGTTCGCCTGCCGCAGTCGCTGAAGCAACCCAGGAAGCCGGGACGCCCACAACAAGCCCAACAGTAACACTCACGCCAACGATTACGTTGACCCCAACCCAAGCGCCCACCTGGACGCCTCTTCCACCGATTTCCTATACGGTAAAACCCGGTGAGACCTGCTCGGATGTTGCCGCAGCTTTTGGTATATCCGTTCAAAGCATTATCCTTGAGAACAATTTGACTGCTGATTGCACGCTGTATGAAGGCCAGGCACTGAACGTTCCCCAGCCGACACCTACCGCCTCACCTCAACCGACGGCGACGCTGAGCGAAGCCGAAAAGACAGAAACAGCCTGCGAAAAGATCAGTTACACAGTGGTTGAAAACGATACGCTCAGTAAAATTGCAGATACCTATAACGTCAGCATGGCCACCATCCGGGAATTTAATGGGCTGCCAAATGATACGGTATACGAAAGCATGACCCTGATCATCCCGTTATGCATGCGTGAACCCACGCCCGGGCCAACACCAACCCCGACCACACCACCGCCTTATCCGGGACCCAACCTGCTGCTTCCTGTCGATGGCGCTTCGTTTGTAGGTGCCAACGGTACGATCACTCTGCAGTGGGCTGCGGTAGGCGAACTAAAAGGTGATGAAGCTTACGCGGTCACAATCACGGACCTGACCAGCGAGACCAAGGAAACGGTCAATGATTATGTGACCGACACTTCTTACATCCTGCCTCTGTCATTGATGCCATCTGACGGAAAACCACATATTTTCCGCTGGTCGATCTACATTGCCCGACAGATCGGTGGCGGCGATGAAGGGACCGGGAATTGGATATCCGCCGGGAATTACAGCGTAGAACGGGTATTCAGCTGGTATGCCACGGGGGCCGCCCCCGCACCAACTTCAACACCTTAGATCATTTCAAAATAAACCGGAGGTCATTGGCCTCCGGTTTATTGTTTACCATTTTTAATAATTATTCTTTTTTAAACTTCAAGGTTTTCCAGATAGCGAGTCGCACGAATGGCCGCTGCTGCACCCATCCCTGCCGAGGTGATCACCTGTCTGAAATGAGGATCGGTGATTTCTCCTGCTGCAAACACACCCGGGACCGAGGTCTCCATATATTTATCGGTGACGACGTAACCGGCATTATCCATTTCCAGTTGACCCTTAAAAAGTTCTGAGTTTGGGGTATGACCGATGAATATAAAAATTCCATCGGTTTTCATGAACGTTTCTTCACCGGTCTTTACGTTTTTAAGACCAACAGCGTTAACAGCATCCACTCCCAAAATTTCAGTGACGACGCTGTCCCAAATGAATTTGATCTTCGGATGTTCAAAAGCTCGTTTCTTGAGGATCGCGCCCGCACGGAGTTCATTCCTTCTGTGAACAATCGTTACGGTATTTGCGAAACGTGTCAGGAACAAACTTTCTTCCAGCGCGCTGTCGCCACCGCCGACAACGATAATGTCCTTTTCCTTGAAGAACCATCCATCACAGGTTCCGCAGTAAGACACACCCCGGCCGGTAAACTCCTTTTCACCGGGGACTCCCAGTTTTTTGGGGTCTGCCCCGGTTGTGATGATCAGACATTTGGTTTCATATTCCTTGCCGTAGGACTCAATTTTAATCGGTTTACTTTTGAGGTCTATTGAAGTGGCATGGTCCACTTCAATATCAGCGCCGAACCGTTCAGCCTGAGTCTGGAAAAGCTGACCCAGTTCCGTTCCACCCACACCCTCCGGAAAACCTGGATAATTTTCGATTGTATCCGTCGTTGAAGCCTGACCGTGCAAAAGCATGCCAGTGATCACCAAAGGATGTAAATGGGCACGGGCAGCATAAAGCGCGGCAGAAAGACCTGCCGGCCCGGAACCCAGGATGATCAAATCGCGTTTTTCAATGATTTTTTCGGTATCGTTTGCCATAAAGAACCTTCTCCTCAATTTAATTACCTTTTAGATGTATTTTATTATAGCAAGGTTACAAAACCAACTTATTAATTATTATGAGCAAAGCTGACATTCTCAACAACCAGGGGATAACCACTCGTTTTTCGATAAAACCAAACATATCCTCATCAATTTTATCGCTGAATTGTCTAATAAACTGCCGACAAAATCAATCCATACTCGCACTTCCATCCAACATGTCATATAATCAATACGATCAAAATCTGGAAGGATATTCATGACACCCACTAAGATAAATGACGCCATCGCCTATTACACAACGCATTATGATGATCTTTTTAATCAATTCAAGCAGCTCCTGCGGATACCCTCGATCTCGACATCAGCAGAACATGAAGCTGATGTCCAAAAAGCGGCTGACTTCCTGGTTAAGAAACTGACCGAGATCGGACTGAAAAAGGTTAAAGCCTATCCGACCTCTCGGCACCCCATCATTTATGGCGAATATCTGGTTGACCCTGATAAACCCACCGTCCTGATTTATGGGCATTACGATGTCCAACCTCCAGACCCATTGGACGAATGGACAACGGAACCTTTCGAACCCACCATCCGCGAAGATTATCTCTATGCCCGTGGTTCATCGGACATGAAAGGTCAGGTTTGGGCAAATATATCCGCTCTGGAATCCATTCTTAAGACCGGTGATCTCCCTGTAAACATTAAATTCCTGATCGAAGGTGAAGAGGAAATCGGTTCACCCAGCCTGGACCCGTTCCTGGAAGAACATAAGGAATTGTTAAAGAGCGATCTGGTTCTGAATACCGATGCGGACATGTTGTCCCCGGAAAAGCCCACGATCACTTATGCATTACGCGGCCTGGCTTATTTTGAACTTCGTATCTACGGTCCAAATGCCGATCTGCACTCAGGTATCTTTGGGGGCGTTGTGGACAACCCGGCCAATGTGCTTTGCAAACTGATTGCCGACATGCATGATGAGCATGGGCACATCACTCTTCCTGGATTCTACGATCAAGTGCGCAAGATCACACCGGAAGAAAGTGATGATCTTTCCCGGATCGGGATGGACGAACAATTCTTTATGGATATCACCGGCGTACCTGCATTGGGCGGCGAGGTTGGGTTCCCACCTGTCGAACGGATCGGCGCGCGTCCAACACTTGATGTGAATGGTATTTATGCCGGATATATCGAAAAAGGTGCAAAAACGATCATCCCGGCTTACGCCATGGCGAAGATTTCAACCCGGCTTGTCCCCGATCAGGATCCCGAAGATGTTCATGAGAGTTTGAAAGCCTATCTTGAAAAGCATGTACCGGATACGGTAAGATGGGAGCTTGATTTCATGTCCGGCGCACCTGCTTACATCACCGAAAAACAAGCACCTGGAGTGGATTTATTCATTAAGGCACTTGCAGATACCTGGCATGTTGAACCTTTGAAGAAACGTGAAGGCGGTTCAATCCCGGTCGCAACTTCGATGAAGAACATCCTGGGTGTGGATTCGATCATCACCGGTTTCGGTCTGCCGGACGATCAGATCCATTCTCCCAATGAACGGCTTCACCTCCCGACCCATAAGAAGGGTGTGGAGACTTTGATCAGGTTTTACTTAAGTTTTAATAGTAGAAGGATTTAATTGTGAAAGAGAAAATGCCATCATACGGTGGACAGGCAGTCATTGAAGGTGTCCTGATGCGGGGTAAGAACTCCGTGGCTATGGCGAACCGCACACCAGAAGGTGAAATTGTCGTTAATCAGGAAAAATTGACGGGGATTTATACCAGCAATATTCGCAAGATACCTTTCCTGAGGGGACTGATTGTACTTTGGGATGCCATGGGGCTGGGGATGCGTTACCTCACGATTTCCGCCAATATCCAGACAGGCGAAGATGAGAAATTGGAAGGCCCTGCGCTCTATCTGACGCTGGCTCTCTCGATCGTTTTTGGGATTGGGATCTTCTTCCTGCTGCCTGCCTTGATTTCCGGTCTGGTCGCCAAATACACAACGATCACACCCTGGGTTGTTAACCTCTTTGAAGGGTTGCTGCGATTGGTGATCCTGATCGTCTATCTCTGGCTGATCGGGAAAATGTCGGATATCAAACGCGTCTTTATGTATCATGGTGCTGAGCATAAGACGATCAATGCCTTTGAAAGCGGTGCGGAACTTACACCCCAAAATGTGAAGCAATATTCACTTGAACATCCCCGCTGCGGTACATCCTTCATTCTGACCCTGGTTTTACTCTCCATCATCCTATTCTCACTGTTCGGGCCCTTACCCTTGCATTGGCGGTTGATTTCCCGTGTATTGATGATCCCGGTCCTGGCAGGGATTGCCTATGAGTATATCCGCCTGCTTTCGAATCATCTGGACTCACCTTTAGTCCGCTTCATCATCAAACCCAATCTTGCCCTGCAAAAGCTGACAACGAGGGAGCCCAATGATGAGATGCTGGAAGTCTCCATCAAAGCATTTGACACCATGTATGCTATGGAAAATGAGGATGGACAGGAAGTCCCAATCTCATAAAGCCTTGGTTCGCTTAAATAAATTAACCTTTGGAAAACTAAAAATCGAAAATTTAAGTCATTTTTGAAGCGTTTTTCCCTTATACAAATATAAGGGGAGGTTGACCAAATGAAACGAGATTTTGATCCCATCAATCCACCTAAGATCATCGGTGAGGCATGGAAGGATGAGTTCCAGGTCTTTCATTGGCTTTACCATCTCATTAACCACCCAAACTTTACGTTTTATATTACTACCTATAAAGATAATGCTAAGAACAATGTTTGTCTGCACGCCTGGGGTTTTGTCGATAGTGACCCGACGGATGCAACCTACTTCATCCTTTCCCTGGACAGGAAAGGTCACACCTATCAGAACATTCACCAGGAAAATGTTTTTTGTATTAATTATCAAACTCAGGAAAACGCTGCGCTAGGTAAAACCGTACTACATAATGGATATGAAGAAGATGAGATAACTGCCTCGGGGTTAACGGCAGACCCTTGTGTGAAAATCAACGCTCCCCGAATTCAGGAATGTGGACTACATTTGGAATGCAAAGTCATTTGGGAAAAAGAGATTCCGGAAAGTAATAAGGTCATCATTGCAAGCAGAGTTGTTTATATCACGATTGAGGATGCATTACTTGATATAGATTACCGTAAAAAACTGAGTGCATTTTCTACAGGCCTTTGCTATACAAAACAAATCAATCCACTTATTGGCGAAATGAGTAAGGTGGGAGGGGATGGGAAGCTGGATCCGAATCTTTTTAAGGATTGGTAATTGATAAACGAAGGAATAAATTCTGATTCTGATATAATGACTGATCCACATATAGACAGCTCTTTATCACAGATCGTTAAATTAGGAGGGAAATGTGAATAAGCCATGGATGCTGATATTATTCGGACTTCTGCTTGGTCT
Organism: uncultured Chloroflexia bacterium; assembly: GCA_963741015.1. Taxonomy (GTDB): domain Bacteria; phylum Chloroflexota; class Anaerolineae; order Anaerolineales; family Anaerolineaceae; genus Brevifilum. The sequence continues at coordinate 110,665 of CAVUGP010000001.1, forward strand.
GCTTGTGACTGGCGCGATTTTGCTGATCGCCAGGCCGGCTCAGGGCGTACCGATCACGCTGCATCCGGCCCCTTCGCCCACTGTCACCTCCCCACCGGCACCCACTCCAACACCTGCACCTATCCTGGTGCAAATCGGTGGAGAAGTGAAGTCGCCCGGTGTCTATTCATTGCCAAAAGGTTCCAGATTGGAAGCCTTATTACAAGCAGCGGATGGATTTACTGCCAATGCTGACCTTGAGCGGATAAACCTCTCCGCTGTATTGCGAGATGGCGATTATTATTACCTGCCCGCAACCGGTGAAAACATTCCGGAAACCGCATCCAATTCACCAAATAACGTTCAAACAAGTGATGGTATCGCTATCCAATATCCACTAAACCTTAATCTCGCTACTGAGGAGGAACTGGAATCCCTGCCGGGAATCGGACCTTCCAAAGCGGCGGATATCATTGCTTATCGAGATGAACACGGACCGTTCCAGGTCATTGATGATTTGGTCAATGTATCCGGCATCGGTCAAAACACTGTCGATACCCTGCGTGATTATTTAATAATAGAGTGAAGATGAAGAGTAAATACCATATCGCCATTACCAAAGAAATATTAGGGCCTGATTTTTCCGAAGATGCCTTGAAAACAATCGTCCATGCTAATATTCTACAGGACCGTTTGATCTATCAATTCAACCACGATCATTTTCACTTCGATGGCAGTTCATTTGATGCCGGCTTTAATTATATCGATCATCAAAAACAATTAATTCAAAAAAACATCCTTTCGGGTGACTTCAAATCGGCCAGGAAAGCATTGGGACGCATAACGCATACCTGGCAGGATTTTTACAGTCATAGTAATTATGTCACCCTCTGGAGGAATAAACATCCCGACCAGCCTGCTGCAGATATTGACCCGGCAGATGACTTTCTCATTGATAACCCCATGCTTCGCTCCGGAAAGAACTACGGTCTTACCGATATGCTTGCTCTGATCCCCGGTCTTTCCAAATGGGTCACACCACGGATGCCCGCGGATTCACATGCCAAAATGAACATGGACAGTCCCGAAGCAAGCTCTTTGTTCCCGTTTGCTTTTACTGCTGCACAAAAAAGAACGAAACTTATTTATTCCGATCTCATGCAATCTCTCAAAGATGCCAAGATTTCGCAAGATTTGATTAACACGTTCAAAGGCAAAGAAAACGGCGACTAAAGGTATAATCTTTCTATGGACAAGAAACAGGAACTTCAACAAGCATTAACGGCAGCCATGAAGGCACGCGATGAGGATACCAAACGCACCTTGCGTCTGGTCATGTCTTCCATCAAATTAGCCGAAGTGGAAGCTGGTGGTGAACTGGATGAGGATCGGATCCTGGGTATCCTTCAAAAAGAGGTCAAAACCCGGGAGGATACAATTGCCGAATCAAAGAGAGCCGGCCGGGAAGACCTTGTCAAATTGGCAGAAGCTGAGATGGTAATCCTCAACCGGTTCCTCCCACAGCAGATGGACCTTGAGGCTTTAAAATCATTAGCTCAGGGTGTCATTGACGAAACCGGTGCGACAGGCATGCGCGATATGGGTGAAGTCATGAAACAACTTTTACCTAAATTGGAAGGTCGTGCATCCGGTTCTGATGCCAGTAAAGTCGTCCGGGAACTCCTCCAAGGCTAAATCCCAATTTAATGTCCCCGCAAATCGACTCCAGGAAGAATCTCAACAGACCTGAAGCGTTCAAGATCATTCTTTTGGTCCTGACAGCTATTTTGGCGTTCTTAGCATTGATCCTGCCCGAAACATTCAGTGAAGCCTCCTACCCGATGGCGATCGGTGATGTCTCACCCCAGGATATCCTGGCACCCTACTCACTGACATTTGATAGTGAAGTGTTGACCGAACAAGCCCGTCAGACAGCCGCCAACTCTGTCATGCCGATTTATCTCCCGACAGATCCCAGTATTGGTCGGCGCCAGGTCGAAAACCTTTTAACCGTTTTATACTATATCAACACCGTTCGACAGGATGGCTATGCGACTCAGGATCAAAAAATAGCCGACCTCCAATCCATTAACGGTTTGGATCTGTCCGATGAGATCCTGACCAAGATCCTCCAGTTAAGTGACACAAGCTGGGAAGCCGTCGAATTGGAAGCGACCTCAGTCCTGGAACAGGTCATGCGGAACACCCTCCACGAATTGGATCTCTTTACAGCCAAACGCAACATCCCCTCATTGATCGGTTTCTCCTTCCCACAGGACCAGGCGAATATCGTCGTCACCCTGGTTGAGCCTTTTGTGGTACCTAACAGCCTTTACAGCGCCGAACAAACCGATGCTGCAATTGCAGAAGCTCGCGCTTCGGTGGAACCGGTGATCCGTTCCTTCATTGCCGGGGAAACATTGGTCCGCCGGGGACAAATCATCCGTGATGTGGACTGGGAAGCGCTTGATAGATACGGTCTGATCCAGGCAACCGATAAGGTTCAGGAAGTGATCGCTGCCGGCATGCTGACTGTTCTATTGGCAACCATGGTCGGTCTTTACTTCAGGAATCAAAAGGAAAATAGACGTTATTCATTCCGAGCGTTATCCCTGGTTTCAATTACATTTCTGTTTTTCCTTGCTGTCGGCCGCTTTGTCATCATTGACAGGACGATCTTGCCCTATGTTTATCCTTTAGCAGCGTTCGCCCTGACCCTTTCAACGATCTTCAATTTTGAAGTTGCTGCTGTTCTTTCGATCTCTTTAGGAATCATGACCGCTTATGGGATGCCTAAAGGTTTCGATCTGACGATCTTCTATATCGTACCCGCCATCATCGGAATGCTTACGCTGGGGAAAGCCCGGCGAATCGCCGCCTTTTTCATCTCAGGCGTTACAGTCGGGTTGGCCGGGATCGGCATCATTCTCGCCTATCGCCTGCCTGATTCAGTTACCGATTGGGTTGGAATCGCCACCCTTTCAGGTGTCGCCTTGATCAATGGTATTGGTGCTGCAGGCGTAACGCTGCTATTCCAATATGTCTACTCACAAGTGCTGGGCACCACCACAGCCTTGCAATTACTGGATACATCCCGTCCTGACCATCCCTTATTGCAGCGGTTGTTAAGGAATGCCCCCGGCACTTACCAGCATTCACTCCAGGTCGCCAACCTGGCTGAACAGGCTGCTGAAGCGATTGGTGCCAACGGTTTGTTGGTGAGAGTCGGTGCGATTTACCATGACAGTGGAAAATCGCAGAACCCGCAATTCTTCATTGAAAACCAGGTCCAGGAAAAGCTGGATCCCCACGATGATATTGACCCCCTGGTCAGCGCTCAGACAATCATAAGCCATGTAACCGATGGTGTGGAACTGGCAAAGAAATATCACCTGCCTAACCGGATCATTGACTTCATTCGGGAACATCATGGCACAATGTATACTCATTACCAGTATTCCCAGGCAATTAAAAATGCCGGGGGCGATACCAGTAAGGTGGATAAATCCCTTTACACTTACCCTGGCCCCCGCCCCCAATCCAGAGAAACAGCCTTGTTAATGCTGGCAGACGGCACCGAGGCACGTGCCAGAGCAGAAGTTCCGAAAGACGAGGAAGAACTGCGTTCATTGATTGAAACGGTCTTTGCCTTCTACGAACAGAATAAACAGTTGGACGATACCAACCTGACCCTAAAGGATTTACAAATTGCCAAGGAATCCTTCTTCAGGACACTCAAAGGATCCTATCATCCGCGTGTGAAATATCCCGCTCTGGGATCGAAGACCAAACCCGCTGAAAAGAAACAACCATTTATCAGACAGAAAAAAAATGATTGAGATTCAACAAGCCTCTTCCATAAAGGAACGAGTAAACCGACGGCTTATCGCCAAAGCCATCTCAAATACTTTGGAAATTTTAAAAAAACCAGAGATGGATATTACTTTGCGCTTGATCGATGATGATGAGATGCGAATTCTGAACCAGACCTTCCGTGGAGAGGACAAAACCACGGATGTTTTGTCTTTTAATCAGGATGAACTTGACCCGGAAACCGGAAGGTTGTATCTGGGAGATATACTCATATCCATCCAAACTGCGGGAGAACAAGCTGTGAGCCAGGGACATTCTTTGGATCAGGAATGCAGCTTTCTTGCCATTCATGGTACATTGCACCTGCTCGGGTATGACCATTATGAAGCTGAAGAAAAAGCCGAAATGTGGTCCCTTCAGGATAAGATTTATAATACAGTTAAGTCAACTTCCTGGGAGAACAAGGCATGAGAAAACAGATCCCTTACCAAACTTTCGGAAAAATTTTAATGATACTGGCAGCCGCGGGAATGCTTTTTTCACTCGCCGGTATTGCTGCAACCTGGGTCCTGCGTCCAGGCGTTCGCCAAAACCTGACCAGCACATTGAATATTCTCCATTCCTCTTTGATCACGACCAGCAATGCAGTCGAGGTTCTATCAGGAGTGATTGACAATGCCAAAGGTGACCTGGGATTGACCCAATCTTCTTTGGACGCCCTAGGTTCCTCAATTGAAAGCATCTCATCCTCTCTTGAAACATCATCAGCCCTGATCGGGGACGATTTACGCTTGACAGTGATCCAAACTCAGGTGGCATTGGACTCTGCAGCGACCAGCGCGGAGATCATTGACAACACATTGGTCTTCCTCGCATCCATTCCATTGTTGGGCGCGGATTATCAGCCCGATGTCCCATTACATATCAGCCTGTCACAAGTTGCAGCCAATCTGAATGATGTCCCAGACTCTCTGGAATCATTGGAAAGCAATCTGAACACAGCTTCAGATGACTTAAATTCATTCTCGGAAGATCTGGCGCTGCTCTCCGGTGACCTTGGGACATTCAATGAAGACCTGTCAGATGCAAAATCCGTCCTTAACGATTACGATGCCGTTGTCTCTGATGCCCTTACCAAGCTGGAATCACTCCAATCAAACCTTGGTTGGTATTCTATTTTCATGAGTTTGATCCTTTCCGGCGTGTTATTATGGTTGGGTATTGCCCAAATCAATGTTTATTTACGTGGATATGATTACGTGCATCATGAAGAAAAAACCGTATCTCTTTCCGATCTCACCAGGGAATGAGTTACATAAAATCCAAACCTCAATTTACCAGGAGAATTTATGAAACACTTTCTTGACATCGCGGATTTCAGTGGAGAAGAAATCGAAGACATGCTGGCGCTCGCATCAAAATTAAAACAAGAGCAAAGAAAGGGAGAATCCCGGCCTTTGCTCAAAGGTAAGGTGCTGGCGATGGTCTTCCAGAAACCAAGCTTGCGAACACGAGTTAGTTTTGACATGGCCATGCGGGATTTGAGCGGCGACGCACTCTACCTTTCCCCCCAGGAAATCGGCTTGGGCAAGCGTGAATCCATTGCCGATATTGCCCGGGTTCTTTCCGGTTATGTCCAGGTGATCATGGCCAGGGTCTTCTCACATGACCACATTCTCGAATTGGCAAAGTGGTCATCGGTGCCGGTGATCAACGGCCTGAGCGATTACAATCATCCCTGCCAGGCAATGGCGGATGCTCTCACCATCCGGGAGGAATTTGGTTCACTAAAGGGATTAACCGTTTCCTATATTGGCGATGGTAATAATGTAGCAGTGTCTTTGATGAAAGTTGTGACCAAATTAGGCGCGCATTTCAGGATTGCCAATCCTGCTGGTTTCGATATGCCGGAAGGCGATATTGATTTGGGCATGGATTTCGCAAAACAGTCAGGCGGGTCCGTCACCCTTCTGCGTGAACCTCAGGCTGCTGTTGAAGATGCGGACGTGATCTATACCGACACCTGGACCAGCATGGGCCAGGAGGAGGAAGCTAAACAGCGTGAACAGGTATTTCCACCCTACCAGGTCAACCAAACTCTGGTGAACCTGGCAAAGCCCAATGCCATTGTGATGCACTGCCTGCCGGCGCACCGCGGCCAGGAGATCACCGATGAAGTCGCTGATGGACCACATTCCCGTCTGTTCCCCCAGGCGGAAAACCGGATGCACGCCCAGAAAGCCATCCTTGTCAAACTGCTGCTCGGAGGTGATCCTGATGCCAACGAGTGATTACCTCATCCAGTTGGAAGATGAATATGGCGCACATAATTATCACCCACTCGATGTTGTTCTTACGAAAGGTGAAGGCGTCTGGGTCTATGATGTTGAGGGTAATAAATATCTGGATTGCCTGAGCGCTTATTCCGCCCTCAATCAAGGACATAACCACCCTAAGATCAGACAGGCAATGATCGATCAGCTGGGACGGATCACGCTCACCTCACGCGCTTTCCGGAATGATAAACTGGGACCCTTTTACAAGAAACTTTCGGATGTAACAGGATACGAGATGAGCCTGCCGATGAACAGCGGCGCGGAAGCTGTCGAAACCGCAATCAAACTTGCCCGAAAATGGGCTTACCAGGTGAAAGGCATCCCGCGCTATAAAGCGGATATTATTGTCGCAGAGGGTAATTTCCACGGCCGGACGACGACGATCGTCTCTTTCTCAACCACCGATTTTTATAAAGATGATTTTGGGCCCTTCACACCCGGCTTCACTACAGTGCCCTATGGCGATCTGGAAGCAATCAAATCGGCAATCACTGAAAATACCGCTGCCATCATGCTGGAACCCCTGCAAGGGGAAAATGGGATCATTGTGCCACCCGAAGGCTATCTGAAAGCGGTCAAAGCGCTTTGTGAGGAAAATAATATTCTCTTTATAGCCGATGAGATCCAAACCGGTCTGGGCCGCACGGGGGCCTTATTTGCGAGCCAACACGAAAATGTTCGACCGGATATCACCATCATAGGAAAGGCGTTGTCGGGAGGTTTCTACCCAGTCTCTGCCGTCCTGGCTGATAAAGCAATCCTGGAATTGTTCCTGCCCGGCGAACATGGCTCCACATTTGGCGGTAATCCCCTCGGCGCTGCAGTCAGTATCGCGGCATTGGAGGTGATCGAAGATGAACATCTGATTGAAAACGCCAAAGAGATGGGTCGTTACATCATGGATTATTTAGAGGAAATTCCAAAGAAGAACATCAAGGATATTCGCGGCAAGGGACTCCTGATCGGTGTGGAACTGAAACATGAATTGGGCGGCGCTCGCCGTTTCGCTGAAACATTACAAAAAAGAGGGATCCTGGTCAAAGAGACCCACGAGCACATTCTCAGATTGGCCCCGCCTTTGATCATTGATAAAGAAACCGTGAATTGGATGCTGCCAATCCTGCGAGAAGTCTTATTAATGGACTAAATTTTAACTGGGAGGGAGTATGGATCGTTTTGCGAAAATCGTTTGTACATTAGGCCCCAGCTGCGACACTAAAGAGAAACTGGTTGCATTGGTTAATGCCGGGATGAATGTCGCACGTCTGAATTTCTCCCACGGTACCCATGAGGACCATGCTCGCTTGATCGGCCTTGTCCGGAAAATATCGGAAGAGCAGGGTATTCCAATCACTATCCTGCAGGACCTGCAAGGCCCAAAACTCCGGATTGGAGATATCCCCGGCGGTGTGCTGACTTTACATGCCGGAGATGAAGTGGCTCTCAGTTCATCACCCGATTTCGTAAGCGATAAGGATGATATATTCATACCATTTGAAGTCCCAGACCTGCACAAGGCGGTCACACCCGGGAACCATATCCTTCTGGATGATGGTCATCTTGAGATGGAAGTCACGAAAATTTCCGGTGAGCGGATCGATGCCAAAGTGATCCTGGGCGGCGATTTGAAATCGCATAAAGGCGTGAACCTGCCCGGTGCAAACTTGAATTTCCCCTCTTTCACAGAAAAGGATCGATCGGACCTCGAATTCGGCCTCAAACAAGGTGTTGACATGGTCGCGATCTCCTTTGTGAAGACAGCAGAGGATGTCCGGATTGTCCATAAGGCAATTGAGGAACTCGCTGAAGGTCGGTGGGAAAAGAAACTGCCGATCATCGCCAAACTGGAACGACCGGAAGCACTTGAGAACCTTGAGTCAATCATGCAGGTCAGCGACGGTGTGATGGTTGCCCGTGGCGACCTGGGTGTGGAGATGTCCCCGGCAGCGGTACCAATTGCCCAAAAAGAGATCATCGCCAGCGCGAATTTGCATGCCAGGTTAGTCATCACGGCGACCCAGATGCTTGATTCAATGATCAATAACCCCCGTCCAACCCGGGCAGAAGCGACTGACGTCGCCAATGCAATCTTTGACGGTACGGATGCAGTCATGCTTTCAGGTGAAACGGCAGCCGGGAAATATCCGGTTGAAAGCGTCCAAATGATGGATTCGATCGTTCGGGAAGCCGAAGCCAACAGCAAACGTTGGGGTAATTCACTTACCGACCTAGACTTGAGTTCACAAAGTGATGCTGTCTCTATTACCCGAGCCGCAAAAACCCTTGCCAGTGACCGGAATGTGGTTGCTATCGTGGTTTTCACCCAATCAGGCAGGACCGCCCGGCTGATGTCTAAAGCACGACCAGATATACCGATCCTCGCATTTACTCCTGAGATCAAGACCTACCAGCAAATGGGTCTTTTCTGGGGTGTCAAGCCATTGCTGGTACCTTATGCCGACACGCTGGAAACGATGATCAAACATGTAGAGACGGCGATCTCCGCGACGACGGACCTAAAAGCGGGTCAGCAGGTGATCGTGATTTCAGGCTTCCCGGTCGGCGCTTTCCGTCAACCGAACCTCGCCTTACTGCATACGTTGGGTGAGATTTAGGTTTATTTTTTTAATCTTTTAGTCACCACAGCTTTTTTCAGCCGCTGTTTTCGATAATTCCATTATAAAAATAAGGAACACCCTCCAGAATACTTCCCTAGGAGGGTGTTTTTAGTTAATCAATGAACCATGTTGCCCGGATCTCTTCAGGAGTCATTACAGGCAATTCGATCATGCCATACTGACCTACGTTAAGAGAACTAAGTTTAGTCCCAATCCACGCGGGAAGAGAATCATTCGTGATAACCGGGATGTCGTACTTAAGCGTATTACCTCCATCGCTGGTAAACGCATCCTCTCTGAAATGCAAGCCGCTTAAATAATAAAATGCCACATATACGCCTTCATACGCCATACCGCCGGGACGTATATGGGTTATACAATTAAAGTCCGATCCGGCATCAATTTCATTCTTCCATGATATGAGGATATCCTCACGTGCAAAACATTCTGTAAGTGGATGATGATCGCTTAACTCATTATTGATACCCCAAAAAATGTCATTTAATTGTTCAGTAGACCAGACAGCGCTTAGATTCGGATTTGCATTGATCAAATCAGTAATATCCTGTTCTGTGAAAGAGTTACCGTTATAATCTGCGTCTTTCTTTATAGCGTTAATCCCGGGGTATTGTGCAAGGATGTCATCCAAATTCTGTTGAATATAGTCGCTGTTTCCAAAATTATAGTAGATAAAATCTCCCTGGCCACCCATCTGCTGGAATATCCAGTTCAACGTTTCGGTATAGACTTCGTGTTCAACCGATAAATTAAAAGCACCATTTTCTCCGGTTTCCGCATTGAGGTTGAATACAGGAATACCTCGTTGAACTGCATCATGTAAGGCAGGATATGATCCCATCACGTCCCAGCGGTTCGAACCGTTGATGATGGCATCAACACCCTGGTCGGCCAACTCAGTAATGTTATCACCATGCACACATTCAATATCAAGTTCCGAACATGCTTGATCAATGTCAAGTTGCATCCAATCTTTGATATCACCAGTGTAACCGATCACATATTTTAGCTTTGTTAGAGGCACTTCCGTTATCGATGACTGATCTTCTTCGGATCCGAATTGCGGATAGATGCCATGAGTTGGCCCGCACTTAAATGCCGTATCAGGATTCCGGTTGTTGCCAGCATCATCAGTCAGGAACAAGAAAATATCGGGGAAGTTTTCACCAACCAGATAAATATCATCAAAACCTGTACCGTTAATATCGCCAGAACCCAATTCAACCCGTTCGCCATCATTCATCCAGAATGGCAGGAACTCCTGGATCGAGCCTTTTCCACCAGCATCCATCACATCTTTCCCATCTGCGGTAATAATGCAGTTAATGCAAATTCCGTCCGGCTGGTCCCAATGCGCAAAAATACGGCCATCCACCGACCATTCAACGCCATGCACGGTGCCACCATTAGTTAGTTGTAAGATATTATTGCCGTTCAGGTCCATGACAAAGAGTTGGCGGTCATTACCCTCCCCCTTAATCCAGGCGATCTGCTGACCATTGGGTGAGAATTTGGGTTGCTCATCCCATTCGGGACTGTTAGTGAGATTGATTTCGGTTTCCTTGGTAAGATCTATGAGATAGATTTCGCCATTACTGCTGTAGGCAATCTGGGTACCCAAAGGTGACCAATCGGGGAATTTACTATCATTATTTTGAGAAACCTGTTTGAGTTCTGTCCCATCAGAAAACATGATATAGACGTACTGACCGTCGCTCGTATCGTTCACGCGATTTGATATAAAAGCAATCTGAGACCCATCAGGTGACCAAACCGGGTCTGAATCATCGCCCAGATCATCAGTCAACCTCACCTGGTTGCTGCCATCTGGCTCCATTGTGTACACATCAAGATTTCCATCACGGTCGCTTTCAAAGGTAATATTGCATGGCAGAACCGGTTCCGCGGTTGGTGTAGGTGTAGGCGACAGCGTAGGTGTGAGGATTTCCTCAGTTACCATAGTGGTAGCCGTTTTATCAATTTTTAGCGTTTCCGTAATAGCAGGATTGCAGCCACCCAAGAAGATCATCCCAGCCATTAGCGGGCTGATCAACATAAAAAATCTTATTTTCATTTTTTCACCTTTTTGATTTAATTTGAATTGACTTTCGTATTGATCGAATTGATATTTTAAAACCCTTTGCATTTCAACTTAATCAATTATTATTTCTTCAACAACACGGTATTTTAACACTAATAATAAATTTTTGCATTAATTCGTAGGAATTTAATAGCAAAATGCATTGATTCAAGATCATTTATTCACGATAACAAATGAAATTAGATTTTTGATGTTACGGACTTCGAGTTTATAGATCTTTTATCAAACCATCGCCTGATTGATCTTCTCCAGCGATTCAGGTGATGGGCGCAATTTACTTGAGTCGATCCGGTTCAGCGGCTCTTCGGTCAGGTTCAGGAAATCATACAGGGATGGCTGGTTGGGATTAACGTAGATCAGGCCGGTAACAAGATAATGATTCACCTCTGCTTTTTCGAGGATATTCATCGCCTGCCATTTATCCGTCGGGTCGTAATCATGCTCCAATTTCTTCAACACAACCACCGACCCATCATGCAGGGTCACTTCCTTGGTTGTTCCCTCCTCGAATTCATCCAGGATGATCGCCCGGCGGGTCGGCACATAGGAAATATCATGCAAGGGCGCTTCATGCTGCCGGCCCCACTGATAGGAATGGAGCGTATCCTCACGGTTATTGAAACTTACACAGGGACTGATGATGTCCAAAACGGAGGTCCCGTTATGGCTCAGAGCGGCTTTTAATAACTCCCGTACCTGTTTTGGATCCCCAGCAAAGGAACGGGCGACAAAGCTCGCATTACCGATCAAGGCCTCTTTCGCAATATCAATCGGCAGGAACGGGTTTTCACCCTGATGCTTCAGTTCCAGCCCGCGTTCCGCTGTTGCGGAGAACTGACCTTTGGTCAGTCCATAAACGCCGTTATTTTCGATGATATAAACCATTGGCAGGTTGCGCCGGATCAGGTGTTTGAATTGACCCAACCCGATACTGGCTGTATCGCCATCACCGGAAACACCGATCACTTTCATGCTGCGATCGGCAAAAGCAGCGCCCAATGCCAATGACGGCATCCTTCCGTGCAGGCCGTTGAAACCAAATGACTGACTGAGGAAATAGGTCGGGCTCTTGCTTGAGCAGCCAATACCGCTGAACTTGACGATCTTATTCGGAGGGATGTTCATCTCATAGCAGGCCGTAATGATTTGGGCAGAAATCGTATTATGGCCGCATCCGGGACATAAGGTGGAACTTTCACCCCGGTAATCAGTCCGACTTAATCCAATCTGGTTCAGGTTTACTTGTTTTTCAGCCATTTTTCACCTGTTCTCTTTCAACCACAGCATCAATGATGAATCCCGCCGTCATCGGTAAGCCGTCAATATAAGCCAACGAAACCATCCGGTTGGTCATGCTGCAGTATTCGATGGAAAGGATTTGATGCAGTTGTCCATCCCGGTTCAATTCGATCACATAGTTGGTGTCATGGGAATTAATGAATTCTCCGACTTCACTGGAAAATGGCAGCGCACGCACACGCATGAAGTCTGTAATGATGCCCATTTCCCTGAGTTTATCCTGGGCTTCAATCACCGCGAACTCGGTTGAGCCCATTGCGATTAAACCCACACGTGCATCATTCAATTTTCGATATTCGGGTTTGGGTAATTTTTCCCTGGCGTTTTCAAATTTACGTTTGATCCGATCCAGTATCCTGCGCCAGACATCCGGTTCTTCACTGTAATTGCCAAACTCATCGTGACCGGTCCCGCGGGTGAAATAAGGCGCTTTGGGATTCTCATTGCCCATCAACGTTCGATATGGGATCCCATCACCATCCACATCAAGATAACGACCCCACTCTTTACCGAAGTTTTCCAGGTCTTCTTCCCAAAGAACCTTACCCCGGTCAATAGGCCGGTCAGGATATTCAAATTTCTTCGTCATCCACAGGTTCATCCCCAGATCGAGGTCGCTCAGGATGATCACAGGCGTCTGGAATTCTTCGGCAAGATCAAACGCTTTCCAGCCAAATTCAAAACATTCAGTCACGGATGAGGGTATCAGGATGATCTGATCGGTATCGCCATGTCCCAGGAAATAGTTCAATGTCAGGTCGCTTTGCCCCGTCCGGGTTGGCAAGCCTGTACTGGGTCCAACACGCTGGACATCCCAAAGTACCAGCGGAACTTCCGCATAATAGGCCATGCTCATGTATTCGGTCATCAGACTGACGCCCGGTCCGGATGTGGAGGTCATCGAACGGATTCCGGCCCATCCGGCCCCAACGGCCATACCAATCGCAGCCAGTTCATCCTCCGCCTGGACAATGGCAAAGGTATTCTTTCCTGTTTCGGGGTCCTGCCTGAGCCGGGGGGCAAAAGTCCCCAACGATTCGGCCAGGCTGGTGGCAGGTGTGATTGGGTACCAGCCGCAGAACTGGAAACCGCCGTAAATTGCACCCAAAGCACCCGCAATATTTCCATCGGTCATGATATATCCATCAAGCGGTGGCATCGGCTCCACAAAATAACGGTCTCGCTTTTCCAGGTTATCCCTTGCCCAATCCGCTGCCAGTTTAACGATTGCGAAGTTTGATTCCGCAACCGATGTTTTCTTTTTAAACTGGTTCAGTAAGACCTGATGGACAGTTTCAAGATCAATCCCCAGCATTTGAGAGACAACCCCCACATAGACCATGTTTTCCATATAGTCACGCAGGTTCTGCGGTACTTCAGCCTGCTTGATCAGGTCCTTTACAGGCATCGGATAAAAGACCATATCATCGCGTATGATCGGCATTTCAATATGGTCGGCATAGAAGACCACTCCGCCCGGAACGTTATAATCCAGGTCCTGCTCAAATGTGGTTGGGTTCATCTGAACGATGATGTCATCATGCGCGACCCGGGCCAGGTAACCATCCTTGGAAACCCGGATGGAAAACCAGGTTGGCAATCCTTTGATATTCGATGGAAAGATATTCTTTCCCGAAACGGGAATCCCCATGTGGAACATGGCTCGTAAAAGGGTCGTGTTCGCCGTAGCGCTGCCAGAGCCGTTAACGGTGCAGACCGTCATACAAAAGTCATTCACAATCTTCGTTTGAGTCTGACCGGCTTCAATATCCTTTATCATTTAGGCTCCTTCCAAAAGTCTATTCAAAAGGTATTTTTGCGTTTTGTTTATCTCGCTGAAATAGCAGATCCATATGGGCGATCAGGGCCTGATATCCGGAAAGGAAATCGTGACGGGCAATCGCCTCCACCATCTGCTGGTGATACGTCCAAACCCGATCGAGATATTTACGGTCCTCATAAATGCTCAGGCCGACAGCTTCATAGATATCCCAATAGGCTTCCAGAATGCCCTGAACGAAGGGGTTCTGCAGTTGGCGATAGATGATTAGATGCAGCAAACGATGTTCCAGATGCGGGATTTGGATCGGGTCTGCACCCAATTTCTGGATCGCTGCCCGGACGATCTCCTGAAGCTCATCAATATCATCCGGGGTCAGGCTGCTGACCGCCTGATACCAATAAGAGGCTTCAATATGGTTGCGCAGGTCGGAATACTGGCGGAACATTTGCCTGTCCACACTGATCGCATACGCCAGGCTCGTACTCACTGCAGGTTTGAAATTGTACGGCAGACATTTGATGCCTGTCCGCGGTTTGACATCAACCATCCCTAACGTTCGGGCAACCTGTAATTCTTCCCGTAAGGTGGAGACACTCACGCCCAACGAATCACTTAAATCATTCAAACTTGGCAATGATTCATTCCCGTTGGCCATTTGCTGAGCTAAAAAGGTCATAAAATTGGATAATTGGTGGGATAATGTTTGAGGTGACATATGTTTTCGCTTGATTAATAGGATTAATCGGATGATTGTTCAGTATTAGTATAACACCTACTGGTTTCATCGTCAATCTGGGGAAAAAACCAGCCAACAAATTCAAGGTTTTATTGGTGTTACAATACTTCGTTGCATGTTTACCCACATCACAACCTGGACCTATTGGAATAATTACATGGATTTGATAAAAACTCTTGCTGAAAACCTCAAATTACCCGTCAACAAGGTCAATAACACGGTCGAATTACTCGCCCAGGACAATACTGTCCCCTTCATTGCCCGCTACCGCAAGGAAATGACCGGGACGCTGGACGAGGAACAGATCCTCAACATCAAAGAGGAATGGGAACGCCTGAAGAACCTGGATGAACGGCGTGTCACCATCCTCAGTTCAATTGAGGAACAGGGGAAGCTGACAGACGAACTTCATGCCTCTATCATGGCTGCGTCAACCATGACCGAGTTGGAAGACCTGTACCAACCCTACCGGCCTAAACGCCGGACGAGGGCTATGGTCGCCAGGGAAAAGGGCCTGGAGCCGCTGGCGAATAAGATCATCAGCCAGGAAATTACATCTCAAAGCCTTGAAACACTGGTGCAACCATTCATCAATGCGGAAGTGCCATCTTTCGAGGAAGCACTTGCCGGAGCAAAAGACATCGTCGCTGAAACGATCAGTGAGAACGCTGTCGTCCGGCAGTTGAACTCGTGAAAAAGCGTTGCAATTTGGCAAGGTTTCGAGTCAGAAAATAACGAATGCCGAGGATGAACGGCAGGTTTTTGAAGTATATTATCAATTTGAAGTGCCAGTAAAATTCATCAAGCCACACCAGGTGCTTGCGCTTAATCGGGGAGAAAATGAAAAAATTCTCAAAGTCAACCTTAATATCGAAGAAAAGGATTGGCGCATGGCAATCCGCAGCCAATATCCCCCGGACAGGAGATCGATCTTCTTTGATCTTCTGAATGAAGCCTCTGAAGACTGCGCCAAACGGCTCCTTCTTCCTGCAATTGAGCGCGATGTAAGACGCATGCTGACCGAGAAAGCAGATATGCATGCCATTACACTGTTTGCAAAAAACTTAAAAGCCCTCCTGACCCAGCCGCCGCTCGCCGACCAGATCATCCTGGCCATCGATCCCGGGTTCCGGACCGGTTCCAAGATCGCAGTGATCGATTCAACAGGTAAACTGCTTGAAACCGGTACGATTTATCCCCATCCCCCGCAAAACCAAAAAGCGGAAGCCCGGAAGATCGTCGAAGAGTTAGTCAAAAAACATCAGGTGACCTTGATCGTAATCGGCAATGGCACTGCATCCCGGGAGACCGAAACCTTTGTCGCAGAAATCACCAAAGATAATTCAGCATTGCATTACCTGATCACCAGTGAGGCGGGCGCCAGCGTTTACAGCGCAAGTAAACTGGCCCGAACAGAATTCCCGAACCTGGATGTGTCCATACGCGGTGCAATTTCCATCGGTCGCAGGGTGCAGGACCCTCTGGCCGAGCTTGTCAAGATTGATCCAAAATCAATCGGTGTTGGCCTTTATCAGCATGATGTCAATCAATCCAATTTGTCCAACGCGCTTGACCAGGTAGTCGAATCGGTCGTCAACGCGGTCGGTGTTGAGGTGAACACAGCTTCAGCCACCCTTCTGACCCATGTCGCCGGGATTGGCCCCAGCCTGGCAGAAAAGATCGTCCAACACAGGGAACAAAAAGGTACATTCCATTCGAGGACGGAAATTCAGAATGTGGCTGGAATGGGACCAAAGTCATTCGAACAGGCTGCCGGTTTCCTCAGGATCCGGGATGGAGATAACCCATTGGACTCCACCGCAATCCACCCGGAAAGTTATTCGGTCGCAGAAAAGGTCCTGAATGAAATCCACCTGCCGACAAATTTGCCCTCAATTCAGCGGGTTAGCCGCAGTCAATAATTACCGTGAAAAAACAGATCTGGCCGCAGTGGCAAAGTCCCTCAATACAGGCTTGCCAACCCTCGAAGATATTCTGGACGAGATCGCACGCCCCGGTCGGGACCCACGCGAGGGCCTTCCCAAGCCGTTACTGCGCACAGATGTGCTTAAGATGGACGATCTTTCTCCCGGAATGCAATTAAAGGGTACAATTCGAAATGTTGTCGATTTTGGCGCGTTTATTGATATTGGCGTCAAGACTGACGGCCTCCTCCACCGCTCAAGGATTCCACGAAATAAAGTTTTTCAGGTGGGAGATATCGTAGATGTCCTGATATTATCGGTCGACAGCGATCGACATCGAATCGCCCTGGATTTGAAGGAAAACAATCGTTCATGACCGCTCAAACCGCAGAGAGCATTTCTGAATTCAACTTTACGGCAAAATATAAAACAAATAGAAATTCAGCAGGTATTTGGGTCATGTCACATGCAATCCATCAGTGGCCCTGGATCCTGATGGCGTTGATTGGCGCAATCAGCAATGCCGCCCTCGCAAGCATCGTGCCGATCTACATTGGAAAAGCTTTCAATGAAATCCTGACAACAACGCCATCTTTGCCCATTATCGGACGTTATGCACTGATTATTGGCATCTCCCAAATTCTGCGCGGGTTCCTGCAATTCACCCGGAATTTTGGCTTTGAAATCATCGCCCAGAAGATCGAACGAATGGTTCGGCAGGAACTCTATGTCAATTTACTTGGCAAAAGTATGACCTTCCACAACCTGCAATCCGTGGGTGACCTGATGGCGCGTGCAACCAATGATGTCCGGGAAGTGAATTATATGTTCAGTCCGGGGTTCAATCTGGTGATCGGTTCTTTGAACTTCCTTTTCATACCGTTATTTGTCGGCCCAACTTATAACGCTGCCCTGATCATAACACCGGCAGTTTTTATCGTGCTGTATGCGATCGCACTCTGGCATTACCTGACCATTCTCAACCCGGTGACCAGCGAGGTCAGGGAGACCTTCGGCCAGCTCAACAGCCGTCTTGCCGAAGCCATTGATGGCGTTGAAGTCGTCAAGGGTTCAGCTCAGGAAGATGCGGAGATTGACAGGTTCAATCAAAATGCCATCGCCTACCAGAATGCGTCAATCAAACAGGGCAATATTGAAAGCCGGTTCCTGCCGATGCTCCTCCTGGGGATCACTATGGCGGTCGGTTTGGGTCACGCGCTGTTTCTGCTCCAACAGGGAGCCATAAACATCGGTGATGTGATCGCTTACTTTGGCACATTATCACTTTTGGGATTTCCCACGTTTACATCATTGTTTGCATACTCGCAAATCTCCCTTGGGTTTGCCGGGGCAAGGCGAATCCTGGAGTTAATGAACACTGAAAACAAACTGGATCAGAACCTGGAAGGATATGATGCTGTCATCAAAGGCAAGATCAATTTTGAGCACGTGTTCTTTGGATATCTGCCCGATGAACCGATCCTGAAGGATATTAATTTTGAAATTGAGCCCGGTCAAACTGTCGCCATTGTCGGGCAGACCGGATCGGGGAAGACATCATTGGTCAAACTGATCAACCGTACCTTTGACGTCCAATCCGGCGCCGTTAAGGTGGATGGCGTGGATGTTCGGGATTGGTATTTGGAAGTATTGAGGAACCAGATCTCGATCATCGAACAGGATATCTTCCTTTTCTCACGGTCCATCGCAGATAACATCGCTTTTGGAAAGCCGGGTGCAACTCGAGATGAAATCATCCAGGCCGCCAAAGAAGCGCAAGCTCATGAATTCATCATGACTTTTGAAAACGGATACGATACGATCATCGGCGAACGCGGCGCGACCCTTTCAGGAGGTCAGCGTCAGCGCCTCGCTTTGGCCAGAGCATTCCTCACGTCCCCCCGAATTCTGATCCTGGATGATTCGACCAGTGCAATCGACAGTGAAACCGAAGACAAGATCCAGCAAGCCATTTTCCGGGCAGCAGAAGGCCGTACAACTTTGATCATCACCCACCGTTTGTCCCAGATCCGATGGGCGAATAAGATTGTTGTCATGCGCCAGGGCAAGGTTGCCTCAATTGGCACCCATGAGGAATTGATGAAAACATCGAAGTCTTATCAAAAAATATTTAGCGAGTAATTATGGGTTTCTTTTCAGGCTTGGATGCAGAAAAATATGACCGTCAATATTCCGACAAAAAGATTTTCAGCCGGATCATTGATTATTTCAAGACCCAGTCCGGCCGGCTGATCATCATCGCAATTACGATCATCATCCGAGCTGTCATTGAAGCACTTTCACCCGTCATTGTTGCCAAGGGGCTGGACCAGGTTACGACGGAAACAATCACCCTCAAATTCATTCTGATCTTAACGGGGATCATCCTTGTTTTGGGCATCATCAGTTGGGTTGGAAACCTCGTTATGCGTCGTAATTCCGCGAAGACGATCGCCGAAATAATACGACAGCTGGCAACCGATGCTTTTAAGGCGTCTGTACGTCAGGACCTCAGCTTTCACGATACATTCTCCTCCGGAAAGATCGTTTCCAGGATCACGTCCGACACTCGTGAGTTTGGTCAATTGGTCACATTAACCACCGATGTATTGATGCAGTTGATCTCTTCCATCATTCTGGCCATCATCCTTATCAATACAGAATGGCGTTTAGCGCTGGTGGTTTTCATTCTGGTCCCGCTGCTCTTCTTTCTGGTCATGCAATACCGCCACGCAGCTCGGAAAGTTACCCGAGATGGGATGCGGGCGATGGCGAATGTCAATTCCACTATCAAGGAAACGGTCAGCGGGATTGCGATTGCCAAGAACTTCAGACAGGAAGAGTCGATTTATGAAGAGTTCGCAGATGCGAACCAGACTTCGTATAAAGTCAATATCCGGCGTGGCTTCATCCTTTCGATCGTTTTCCCCATCCTGCGTACTGTTGGCGGGGTAGCCACAGCCTTACTGGTCTATTATGGCGCGGTGACCGTCTTGCAGGGATTTGTGACTGCCGGGGCATGGTATCTTTTCCTTTCAACTTTGGACCGCTTCCTGTTCCCGGTGATGAGCATCTCATCCTTTTGGACACAGGTTCAAACCGGCTTATCGGCAGCGGAACGGATTTTCGCCTTGATTGATGCCAAACATTCCGTTGAACAAATTGGGGATATCAAACCGGAGGACCTTGAAGGCCGGATTGATATGAAGCATGTCTACTTTAAATACACACCCGATGAACCCATCCTCAGTGATTTTTCACTGCATATCAAACCCGGAGAAACGCTGGCACTGGTCGGACATACCGGCGCCGGCAAGACTTCCATTGGCCGTCTGATTGCCCGTTTCTACGAATACCAGCAAGGCGAAATCCTGATCGATGGCATTGATATTCGCCGGTTCAACCTGGTTGCCCTCCGCAGGCAGATGGGCATTGTTTCCCAGGTGCCATTCCTGTTTTCTGGCACAGTTGAGGATAATATCAATTATGGCTGCCCTAATTGCGACCGGAAGGAAGTTCTAAAAATTGCACAGGAAATTGGGGATGGTGAATGGCTTGAAACCCTGCCCAATGGATTGGACACTCAGGTCGGTGAGCGCGGGTCACAGCTCTCGATGGGTCAGAGGCAGATGGTGGCGCTGATGCGGGTATTGATCCAAAAACCATCGATCTTCATCCTTGATGAGGCGACCGCCAGCATCGACCCCTTTACCGAAACCCAGATCCAGACTGCACTGGACCTGATCCTTGCCGAAACGACCAGTATCCTGATCGCTCACCGCTTGTCCACAGTGAAATCCGCTGATCGGATCCTGGTAATGCAGCAAGGCGAGATCATTGAAGAAGGTAACCACCAGGAACTCCTGGCTGCAGGGAAACATTATGCCGAACTCTATAACACATATTTCCGCCATCAATCGCTTGAATATGTTGAAGAAGCTAAGAAATACGCCAAGAAATAACCCTGGTTATATTTGATAAAAAAAAGCGCTCAATTGAGCGCTTTAATTTTTAATTGATTAGACTAGCTTTCTTTGGGCATCGTCCCAAAAACATAGTCCCATAACGGACTGGATACGCCGAAGCGTTTATCAGGGGTCTGGAAGTGATGATGCATATGCTGCTGGCGTACCATCTTGAAATATCCCTTCTTCATCGGGATATGGTGGGTGCTGTAATGGGTCATATCATAGGTGATATAGCCCAGGATAAAACCGGCAAATACTGGTGAAATCCAGTTCGGGATCATCAGAACATAAGTGAAGACCACATAGAACAACCCGTAAAAAACCAGAGCGAGTGGAATACTGACTGCAGGCGGCATCACCAGGCGTGTCTTATCGCGGGGTTGCTCGTGGTGCACACCATGCATCAGGAAGGATATTCGCTTCTGCCAATCCGTCTTCGCCGGGAAGTGGAACAGGAACCGGTGAAGAATGTATTCAGCCAGGGTCCATAAGAACAAACCCACCAGTAGACCCAATATCAAAGTAAGCACGGATATCGAGTTAATAACGATGCTTCGGTAAATAAAATATCCTAAAACAGGCACCCAGATCACCAATACGGTGATTGGACTGATGTGGGTGAAGAATTCAAGGAAATCGGACTTGAATAGACGGATGGGTTCTTCGCTCGTATTTACTTGGACATGGGACATGGGAAGCGCTCCAATAGCTAAAAATAGATTTCAAGAGTATACCATATAGCCATATTTTCCCTCATCGCTTGACTTTTGATAATGGTGCTTTTAGAATCAAAATGGTAACCGTTGGAAGTTAATGGGAAGAGACCGAGTAATTGATCGGCACCGAAGGGGCAAGGTTCTAATACCGAAACTCTCAGGTAAAAAGACCCATTAAACAGACACCTCTGAAACACCAGCGAACAATTCTGATTTCACCCAAATCCCGACAGGATGCTTGACAGAGGACAGCGTTCTCTTTTTATCCAATTATTTATTTGATACAGGAGCAAAGGAATGAATACACCTAAGGGATTGAAATACGCGAAAACAGATGAGTGGGTCAAGGTTGCGGGTGATGAAGCCACCATTGGCATTTCTGATTTCGCTCAGGATCAATTGTCTGATGTCGTCTATGTCGAGTTGATGGTGGATGTAGGTGATACAGTCAGTAAAGGCGATACTGTCGCAACAGTTAAATCGGTGAAAGCGGCAGCAGATGTCAATTTTCCTGCCGACGGCAAGATCCTCGCCATCAATGAAGACCTAACCGAAAATCCTGAGGTTTTGAACTCCGATCCTTACGAGAAAGGCTGGATGGTCAAGATGAAACTTTCCGATCCCTCACAGCTTGACGATCTGATGGATGCGGATGCCTACGAAGCCTATAATAAAAGTCGAGAGGGATGATGTTCACACCCCATACTCCCCAGGAAATTGAGGAGATGCTGAAAGTCATCGGGGTGGAAACAGTTGAAGATCTTTTTGAAAATGTTCCGGCGAAACATCGTTTCCCGGAAATAAATATACCTGAGGGTCTTTCCGAAATGGAAATCTCCTCAGAACTTCATGAGATCGCATCTGCGAATGCATCTGCTGATGATTTCATCTCCTTTTTAGGCGCTGGCGCATACAATCACTACATCCCCGCTGCGGTGGATATGATCCTTCGCCGGGGGGAGTTCTATACCGCCTACACACCCTACCAACCCGAAGTCTCCCAGGGTACTTTGCAAGCCATTTTTGAATTCCAATCACTGATGACCGAACTTACCGGGATGGATGTGAGCAATGCTTCGCATTATGACGGTGCAACAGCCACCGCAGAAGCCGCCAACCTGGCTTACCACTTCTTCCGCGGCAAACGTAAGAAGATCCTCGTTTCCCGTTCCGTCAATCCGCAGTATCGTGAGACCTTACGTACTTATATGCAGGGTCTGGAGGATGTTCGAGTCATGGGTGATGAACCCGCTATGGGTTTTTCCAGTGACTTATCCAAAATGCTGTCCTTGATCGATAAGGAAACCGCTCTGGTGATCGTGCAATACCCCGATTTCTTCGGTCGGATAATTGACTACACGAAACTTATCGAAGCAGCGCACACGCAAGGCGCTTTAGTTGCGTTTGTCTTCAACCCCACAGCCCTGGGATTGCTCAAGCCGCCGGGTGCATTCGATGCCGACATTGCCGTCGGAGATGGCCAACCGCTTGGTATTCCCCTGTCATTCGGGGGTCCATATCTTGGTATTTTCACGACCAAAGAAAAATACATCCGAAAATTAGCAGGCCGCCTGGTCGGTGAAACTGTTGACGAAGGTGGCAAGCGAGCCTATGTGCTCACTCTGACAGCCCGCGAGCAGCATATCCGGCGGGAAAAATCCACCTCAAATATCTGCACCAACCAGGGATTGATGGCGCTGGCAGCAACAGTCTATCTTAGCCTTTTGGGTAAACAGGGTTTCAAACAGGTTGCGAACCTCTGCTATCAAAAAGCACATTACGCAGCCAATGAGATTGCCAAACTGGACGGCTATGAACTCGCATTTCCCGACACACCCTTCTTCCATGAATTTGTCGTGAAAACTCCCAAACCAGTGGAAAACATCAACCTGCACCTGCAAGAACACTGGATCCTGGGTGGATTTGACCTCAGCCAGGTTTATCCGGACATGAAGAACCAGATGCTGGTTGCGGTGACAGAGAAAATCTCAAAACAGGACATTGATGATTTTGTTGCAGTATTGGATGAGGTGGCTCATGAGTGAACCAACGATTTATGAACTTTCACAACCAGGTCGTAAGGGTGTCGCATATCCCTCCTCGGATGTCCCTGGCTTCGATCCGCCGAAAGCATTTGAGCGTGACGATCTGAACCTTCCTGAGCTCTCCGAACTGGATGTCGTCCGGCACTTCACCAACCTGTCCAAGTTGAATTACTCCATTGACGGCGGGTTCTATCCCCTGGGATCCTGCACGATGAAATACAACCCGAAGATCAATGAAGAAATGGCCCGTCTTCCAGGTCTGGCGAATACCCATCCCCTTCAGCCGATCGTCAGCGTCCAGGGTGACCTCTACCTGATGTATCAACTCCAGGAATGGCTGCAGGAGATAAGCGGCTTCAACCGTGTCTGCCTGACGCCGGCAGCCGGCGCTCAAGGTGAGTTTGTTGGTGCATTGATCATCAAGAAATACCACCAGGTCAATGACCATCCTGAAAGGGTCAAGATCCTGATCCCCAATTCAGCCCACGGCACCAACCCCGCGACGTCCTCGATGAGCGGCTTCAATGTGGTCTCGCTGCCTTCTGATGACCGGGGAAATGTGGACCTGGACGCGCTCAAATCCGAATGTGATAAGACCCTGGCTGGATTGATGCTGACCAATCCCAACACCCTGGGGCTCTTCGATGAAAACGTCGAGGAAGTGATCCGCATCGTCCATGAAGCCGGTGGACTGGTTTATGGTGACGGTGCTAACTTGAACGCCTTGCTGGGTATCGTCCGGCCGGGTGATCTGGGTTTCGATGTAATGCATTTCAACCTGCATAAGACATTCTCCACACCACACGGCGGCGGCGGACCGGGTTCCGGTCCGGTTGGTGTATCCGAAGAACTTGCCGAATACCTCCCGACACCAATTGTCACCATCATCGAAGAGGGTGACGAAGAAACACCGCCCTTCTTCGGTTTTTACACCCCTGAAAAGACCATCGGGCGTATGAAAGCCTTTTACGGCCATTTTGGGATGCTGATCCGGGCTTTTACTTATATTGCCATGCACGGACCCGCAGGACTGCGGGATATCGCCGAGAAGGCCGTCCTGAACGCCAACTACCTGATGACGAAGGTCAAACAGGATTATGTCCTGCCTTATGACCGCACCTGTATGCACGAATTCGTTGTGGAAGGTTCCTGGCAGGATATCCCCGATGTCCACGCGCTGGATATCAGCAAACGCCTGATGGATTATGGCTTCCATCCGCCGACGAATTACTTCCCACTAATTGTGCATGAAGCCTTGATGATCGAGCCGACCGAAACGGAAAGCATGCAAACACTGGATGCTTTCGCAGCAGCAATGAAAGCGATTGCGAAGGAAGCACGCGAGGAACCTGAATTACTGCAGAATGCGCCTTATACCACACCGGTCCGGCGATGTGATGAAGTAAAGGCCGCCCGTGACCTGGTACTCTGCTGCTGGATGCCGGAATAAATTCAAATTCCACAAACTATACAGACATAAGGGCGACATTTTTGTCGCCCTTTTTCATCTCGAATTACAAATATACAAGTCTTCCCCTCGAGGGGAAGGTGGCATGCAGCACCGGATGAGGTGTCATATTCAATTTAAGAAACAATATTGAGGTAAATCTTCAATAAGTATAAAATCCCAACCATCGAGTTTATTTCATGAGTTCGCAATTATGATCTTCTGTAATACTTTCCACCTCATCAATTAGCTTTGCTGACTGCTTCCTTCAAGAAGAAGCTTTTTCGTATAATACATCAGCTGTATGTCTATTGATGGGTTTTACCTTATAAGAGAGACAGTAATATCACCCAAACTGATATCTTTAATTATTTTCAAACGCAACATATGGATTTATGTCAATCCTTCAAAATCAAACTCACCGGACAATGATCTGAACCCATGATGTCACCATGAATAACGACATCCTCCACCTTATCCATCAAGCTCCCCGATACCAGGTAATAATCCAGCCGCCAGCCCACATTCCGCTCACGCGAATTGAACCGGTAGGTCCACCAGGTATATTCCTCACTTTCGGGATAAAGCTCTCGATATGCATCAACAAAACCATGCTCCAGATATTTATCGATCCACACCCGTTCTTCGGGCAGGAAACCGGTATTCTTTGCATTTGATTTAGGATTGGCCAGATCGATCTCATTATGTGCCGTATTAAAATCGCCTGTGATAATGATTTGCTTTCCCTTTTCATGTAAATCATCACAAATTTTCAACAGCTCTTCGTAAAATTCCAGCTTATAAGGCACACGCAGGTTTTCCTGGCCGCCATTCGGAAAATAGATATTATAAAGATAAAGGTCTCCCATCTGGGACCGGATCACGCGGCCCTCGTTGTCGAATTTTTCCAGACCAAAACCCTTCTCAACATCATCAGGCTTCTCTTTATAAAAATTCGCTGTCCCACTGTAACCCTTGCGTTCTGCCGGATTCCAACACCCATGATAACCTGCGAGGGTTGCCTCATCATCACTAATCTGGTCTCTTTGAACCTTGATCTCCTGCAAGCATAAGATGTCAGGATCAACTTCCGAAACCCAACCTAATGCATCTTTCTTAAGGATTGCCCGATAGCCGTTCACATTCCAAGTCGTTATCTTCACGGTAACACCTTTCACTTACTATTGAGCCTATGGTAAACTTGTTACTTGAAAAAAGTTCAGACGACATTCCTTTTGATTTTACTAAGCCCTAAAGAAATTATAAAGGGCAATGATGACATTCTATGAACTATAAAAAACCTTTACACTGGATATTAACAATTACCTTACCTCTCCTGTTGGTATTCTTATTATCCAACCCATTCATTACTGCCAAGGCAGCTCCTTCCGACCAGGAATCCGGACCAATATATATCGTCCAATCTGGCGACACCCTGAACTCAATCGCTTTGCGGTTCGGTGTCTCTGCTGAGGACATTCAAAATGCGAACGGGATAACCGATCCCAATTCACTTGCCATCGGCCAGCAGTTGGTCATTCCCGGACTGGAAGGTGTCACGGGTTTATTAACTTCGGAAGTCCTCCCGTTTGGCACATCCCTTACAACCCTTTCAAGGCAATATCAACTTGACCAATCGGCCATTATCTCCTTGAATAAACTTACCAGCCCATCAGAGACGATTGCAGGGATCAAATTCATCGTCGCTGTGAATGAAGGTGATACTGCATTCGTCCCCGCAGTTTCGATTGATGCGGGTGAAACCGCACTGGAAGCGGCAATCCGGTCAGGCAGTTCACCCTGGATCATGGAACAACAAAACCAGCTCACAGGCACCTGGGACCTTCTTCCCGGTGATATTCTCTATACTTCCGGAGAAGAAACAACCGTGGCCGACCTGCTGCCTGGTTCAGCTGGCCTTACCATCGATCCCTTACCGGTTTTGCAAGGCGAAACCCTGGAAATCGGTGTGAATTCAACGGACGGAACAACTTTCTCAGGTTCATTCAATAACGAACCGCTAAGCTTCTTCAGCGATGATGGACAGCAATATTACAGCTTCCATGGCATCCATGCGCAGGCCGATATCGGTCCCTACCCGTTAGAGATCACCGCAACATCGCCTGATGGCACAACCCAGTCCTTCGAGCAGATGGTGCTGCTGGCAGATGTGGATTACGGTAATGAATATGTCTTTGTCTCCAATGGATTGAGCGCGGAGGAAATTGAATTTGAGGATGAATTCCTCAAGGAAGTCCTCACAATAGGGACCTCGGAGCGTTATTGGGACGGGCAATTCCAATATCCGATTGATGAACCCTGTTTAGGCAGCATATTTGGCCCGGATCGTAATTATAACGATGGTGCGTTATATTTCTATCATACCGGTTTGGATTTCAAGGTCTGTGCACCAAATTTGAATATCTATGCCCCTGCAGCTGGAAAAGTGATCCTGGCTGAAGAGCTTCCAATAAAAGGAAATGCCGTATATATTGACCACGGCTGGGGCGTCTATTCCGGTTTCGCCCACCTATCGGAATTCAATGTTGAAGTTGGTGATATGGTCCAACCTGGCGATATTATCGGTCTGGTCGGAGATACCGGTCGTTCAGCTGGCCCGCACCTGCACTTTGAAATCAATATCGGGGATGTACCTGTAAACCCAATCACCTGGCTCTCGAGGGTATTTCCCTAGGTGATTTTAAACGAAAACAAGCACATCTTCTGTGCTTGTGTCGTTCAATGCGCTGGGAGGGAGTCGAACCCTCACGCCTTATCGGCACGTGGCCCTCAACCACGCCTGTCTGCCAGTTCCAGCACCAGCGCTTGAGCAGAGTAATTATAGCTGAGATGATTTGGTTGTCAAGCAATTATCTATTTTCGAAAAAGGAGCATTAAAATGACCATCGTTTTGGATGCCATGGGAAGTGATGACCGTCCTGATCCGGAAGTGCAGGCAGCCGTCACGGCTTCGAACCAATTCAGTGAGCAGATCCTGCTCGTTGGTCCTGAAGATGAGCTAAAAGAAAAACTGTTGGCGATTCCAGGTGACCGCTCCAGGGTTAAAGTGATCAATGCACCGGAAGCGCTGGATATGAGCGATCACATTGTGGAAGCCCGCGCCAAGAAACAGAATTCCATGCGAGTCGGTATGGAACTGGTCAAGGCAGGCGAAGCAGACGCTTTCGTGACTGCCGGGAATACCGGTATGGCGATGTATTATGCCAAGAAAACTTTTGGCGATATCGAAGGCGTCATCCGTCCCTGTTTGTGCGCCGTATTTCCTGTAAAGGATGGTAAAGCAGTCGTTCTGGATATCGGTGCGAATGCTGAGTGCCGGCCCGAATTCCTGGTCCAGTTTTCCATTATGGGTAAGATCTACTCGCAAACCATGCTTGGAGTCGAAAACCCCCGGATCGGTCTGATTTCAAATGGAGAGGAAGAAGGTAAGGGAAACGATCTCGTACGTGAGACCTACCCCCTGCTTGAAGAAAGCGGCCTGAATTTCATCGGCAATGTGGAAGGCAAAGAACTTTTTGGCGGGCTTGTTGATGTTGCCGTCACCGACGGTTTCACCGGGAACGTAATTCTGAAATCCACGGAAGCTGTTGCCAAGTTGATCATCGATGTTTTGAAGGAAGAGCTGATGTCATCATTCCGCACCAAGATGGGTGCCTGGTTGGCAAAACCCGCCTTCGGCAAGATACGTAAAATGCTTGACCCCGCGGAAACCGGTGCAGCCCCCTTATTGGGCATTGATTCCCTGGTTTTCGTCGGACACGGGAGGTCGGATGCACGGGCAATGGTCAGTGCTGTCCGAGCAGCGAAACAGGCTGTTGACAATCATTTGCTGGGCGAATTACGGCTGGCGATCTCAGAGAGTATCAAGGAAGAGTAAGAGGAAAAAGATGAATATTGTTATTAATGATAAATTGATCAAACGGAATACCACCATTGGTAAAGTCACCTCGTTTGCCGGCATAGCCATCCTGGCAGGCGGCCTGATCCTGAGCTTTAATCCCACCCCAACCAAGACGCTGCTTTCATTCGTCGCCCTGATCATCGGGTTTATCGTCGCCCAAATCAGCACCTATTTTGTGAGCCGGTTTGGCCGCAGCCCGCGATTTGATGAGCTGATCGCCGGGAATCTGGAAAAACTTCCTAAAGAATACACTTTCTATGTTTATAGTTCACCGATATCGATGCTTTTGGTCGGTCCCGCAGGTCTATGGATTCCCATCCCGGTCGCAGTTAGCGGCGATATTTATTTCGATAAAAAGTGGCGTCAGCGGGGTGGTCCATTTCTTCTGAAACTTTTTGGGCAGGAAAATCTTGGCCGTCCGGCCCTCGATATCGCAAATAATGAAAAAGAGATCAAAAAATTTCTTGAGAAATACATATCAGAAGATCAAATGCCCCCAATCCAAAGCATCCTTGTTTCAATGAACCCTGATGCCAAAATTGGAGATATTTCAAATGCACCGGAACAACTGGTCGAACTTGCCGGTCTCCGGCGGTATATTCGCAAGGTCGACCGGAAGACTGAAGAAGAAATGCCTTCAGAACAATTGGCTAAATTAAATGAAATTTTGGAAGGTTGATGATTTAGTATTTTAATCCTAGAGACCAGCGTACTCTTTAACGCCTTGATCTCTTCAGGTTTCAAATAGCGGAAGTTGCCGGACTGGAGTTTACCCAATTCCACCGGTCCAATCCGAACACGACGGATCTCCCGGACGGGCAAGTTTATGCGAACGCCCATTCGGCGGATCTGTCTGTTTTTCCCCTCTCGCAATATCACTTTCAGCCAGGCGCCATTTTTAGTGTAATTCTTAATCTCAACCACTGCTGGTAAGGTCCGATATCCGTCTTCCAGAACAATCCCGCGCCTTAAGATCTCCAATTGTTTATCATCCGGTTTGCGAGTGACCCGGACTTCATATTCCTTGTCATGTTCGTAGCGCGGGTGAGAAAGACGATTTGCCAGCTCTCCGTCATTGGTAAGGAGAACCAAACCCTCACTATCGAAATCCAATCGTCCCACCGGATAAAGGTGCCGCTGGTCTTTAACGAGGTCAAAAATGGTCGGCCTTGGATCATCCGGTGCATGTAATGAAAGCATATTCTTGGGTTTATTAAGTGCAATGTAAACTTTTTTCTGAGGCTTACCCACCTGCATCCCATCCAACTGGATTTCGTCCACAGCCGGGTCCGCTTTATCGCCAAGTTTGATCTGCTTGCCATTGACGGTGACCCGGCCGTCATCGATCATCGTTTCACAGGCGCGGCGTGAACCAAAACCTGCCCGTGATAATATTTTTTGAACGCGTTCTTCAGCCATTATGTCTTCAAGACTTCCTTGGGTTCATTCCCATTTTGTGTTTCTTCAAGTGCTTCAAAATCAATAAATGGCAGGGTATCCAGACTTTCCAGGCCAAAATACTGCAGGAATTCAGCCGATGTCCCGTAATAGATCGGGCGACCGGCCGTTTCAGCACGGCCCAGTTCTTCAATTAACCCTTTGGACAATAACGTCCGCATGACAGCGTCGCTGTTGACGCCCCGGATGACGTCCACTTCCGGGCGAGTCACAGGCTGCTTATAGGCAATGATTGCCAGAGTCTCCAATGCGGCTTGAGAAAGAGTACTGGTTGTTTCCAGACCCAGAAAGGTTTCCAGGGTTTCACTGAGATCGGGTGCGGTCGTAAGTTGTACCCTGGACTTCACCCGCATTAACCGCAGACCATGCCCATTATCTTTGTAATGCGATTCCAAATCCGCCAATAGGTGCTCAACATCCGTTTCGGAAAGTTCCAATGCTTTGGCAAGTTGATTCACACTCACCAATCCGGAAGAAACGAACAGCAGCGCTTCTATTTTAGCGATATTGGTTGAAATTTGATTTTGATCGTCTGTCATAATTAGTTCTTGTTCTGAATGAGAGCTAAATGATTATACTCTATTATTAATCCCCGCCGTTTATAAGCCTGTCTGGTAAAATTGGCTTGCAGCAATAATCAAAGCTAACTTTCAGGAGAATCCAGATGCGTTTCTTAATCACAGGGGCTGCCGGATTTTTAGGTTCACACCTGACCGATCGTTTAATTGATGAAGACCATGAAGTGATCGGATTGGATAATTTCATTACCGGGAATGAGCAAAACCTCGCCCATCTTGCCGGCAACCCGCGGTTCACATTCATCCGCCATGATGTTTCTAACTTCATTTTCGTGCCCGGCAGCATCGATTACGTTATCCACTTCGCTTCGCCTGCCAGCCCCAACCCCACCTCACCGCTCGGGTATCCAAACCTGCCCATCCAAACCTTGAAAGCCGGTGCGCTTGGGACCCATAATTCGCTGGGCGTTGCCAGAGCCTTCAACGCTAAATTTCTGCTGGCTTCCACCAGTGAAATTTATGGGGACCCGCTGGAACACCCTCAAAAAGAAACTTATTACGGTAACGTTGACCCTATTGGGACGCGTTCCGTCTACGATGAAGCCAAACGTTTTGCGGAAGCATTAACAATGGCTTATCACCGTTTCCACAACATCGACACGCACATCGTCCGGATTTTCAATACGTATGGCCCGCGCATGCGGCTGGATGATGGCCGGGCAGTTCCGAATTTCATCCAGCAAGCACTTAGGGGAGAACCGCTTACCATCTATGGCGATGGCCAGCAGACCCGCAGTTTCTGTTTTGTTGAAGACCTGATTGAAGGGATCTACCGTTTGATACTGACCGATTATCACGATCCGGTCAACATTGGTAACCCTGTTGAGACCACGATTTTTGATTCTGCTTTATTGATCAACGAGGTCACCGGGAATGAAACCGGTACTATTATCAAAATGGCGAAACGCCTGGGCAACGATCCCCAACGCCGGCAGCCTGATATCTCCCGTGCGAAGGAAATCCTGGGATGGGAACCCAAAGTGAGCTTCCGGGATGGATTAATCAGGACTATCCCCTATTTCAAAGAAAAAATGGGGTTATGAGCTTATTCACCAGTAAAAAAGAACGTATTCGATTCCTGAAGTTCGCCTTCGTCGGCGTTACCGGGACCATCGTAGATTTTGGCATCATGAATTTGATGAGCCTGGTCTTCGGGTTACCTTTGGTTTGGGCGCAGGCCATTTCATTCACCATTGCCGTAATAAATAACTTCCTCTGGAATCAATTCTGGACCTATCCGGATTCCCGGTCCAAGGCTGCCCATCACCAATTGATCCAATTTTTCATGATCAATCTCGTCGGGATTGCCATCAGGACCCCCTTGATTCCCTGGCTGGATAAAATCATACTTAATATGCTGAATAATATGCAGCTCAACCTGCCTTTAACAAACAGCGTCATCAGCCAGAACCTCGCACTGGCGATTGTCATTGGGGTTGTGATGCTTTGGAATTACTTCGCAAATCGATATTGGACCTATTCGGATGTCCCCGTCGAAGTTGATTCCAAACAGAATGATCCGTTGACCGAATTATCTGAAGATAAGGAGCGCAAGGTATGACCACCACTCATCGACATCGTTTGGAACTCACTCTATCCGGAGAGAAACCGGATCATCTGCCCCTTGCGCTCTGGCATCACTTCCCAATGGATGACCAGGATGGGGATCTGTTGGCAAAAGCAACCGTCGCCTATCAGAAACAGTTTGATTTCGACCTGATCAAAGTCATGCCCCCTTCCTCGTTCAGCATTAAAGACTGGGGTGTGAAGGATGAATGGCGGGGAAATGATGAAGGCACCCGAATTTACACCGAACGTGTCATTCAATCGCCTGAAGACTGGCTGAAATTAAAGCCGTTGGATCCACATAAGGGTTACCTGGGAAAGCAGCTCCAATGCCTGGCTGACCTCCAGGATTCATTCGGTTCGGACTTGCCTTACCTGCAATCGATCTTCAATCCCCTCTCGCAGGTCAAGAATCTGGTCGGTCCCAAACAGGTTGCAGTCCACATCCGGGAATACCCGGAAGCACTGCACGCAGGGTTGAAGACGATCACGGAAACCACGTTGCGTTTCATTGAAGCCGCCAAGCCGCTCGGTATTGCCGGGATCTTTTTGGCCATCCAACATGCTTCTTATCAAATCCTGACAGAAGAGGAATACCTGGAGTTCGGTCGACCTTATGACCTGCCATTATTGGAAGCTGCGGGTGATTTGTGGGCAAATATGGCTCATTTACATGGCGATGAGATCATGTTCGATCTGCTGGCCGATTACCCGGTGCAGATCATGAACTGGCATGACCGTGAAACCAAACCAACGCTTTCTGAGGGTTTGAGTAAGTTCCCCGGAACTGTCTGCGGTGGGATCAGCCGGATTGAGAGTTTTGTTTTGGGTACGCCGGAGAAGATCAAACAGGAAGCTCGCGATGCGTTCCATCAAACGGGTGGGAAACGCTTGATCTTGGGCACAGGCTGTGTCATCCCCTTGAACACCCCTTACGGCAATATTATGGCCGCGTGTGAGATCGCAAAGGAATTAACCTGATGCGGGTGATTGCAGGTTCGGCCAAAGGATTTACACTCGCCAGCGTCCCGGGTAAATCAACTCGACCGATAACCGACCGGGTCAAAGAAGCGCTCTTTAACATTCTCGGTGAGGATGTCTATGATACCGATTGGCTGGACCTGTTTGGCGGCACCGGAGCGGTGGGCATTGAAGCCCTGTCACGCGGTGCGAACGCGGTTGTATTTATCGAGATTAATTTCCGTGCTTTCAAGGTCATTCAACAAAATCTAAAAACAACCAAACTTGAAGAATATGCAACCGTTAAAAAGATGGATGCCTTCACCTATCTAAATGGCTCCATCGATCATCAGTATGACGTGGTCTACGTTGCGCCGCCGCAGTATTTAGGAATCTGGGTCAAAGCCATGCAGACGCTTGATCAGTACCCGGATTGGTTGACGAAAGACGGTAAAGTGATCGTCCAGATCCATCCCAAAGAATATACAGCGAATATTGACTATACGAATTTTAATGAAATTGAGCAAAGGGATTACGGGGATACCCGCCTGATCTTCTATGAACGGGTCTCACCGGAATAACATTACCAATTGTTCATCATCGTAATAATATTTACCTATAAACAAAGGTTCACCGGGTTGATGTTTACGAACCAGGCTTAATAACATGGGTAAATCTTCCACAACCGGTAAATCTTGGAGTTCTTCCATACTTACCCACTCAAGCATCCCCTCTGCGGATGCTTGGATCGCCTGACCTTGATAATTCCCTGTAAAAATGAAAAGGGCAATACCCCGGTTTTCGTTGAGGGTGATCATCACCTGGCCGCAAAGCCTGAGTGGTAAACCGGTGATACCTGCCTCCTCCATCAGTTCCCGTAAAGCGGACTCAAGAATATCTTCCCCGGCTTCGATATGCCCGCCAATACCGTTATATTTCCCCGCCCAAATCTTCTTATCCTCAGCTCCCCGGATCAATAACACTCGATCCTTATCGAAAATGAAGATCAGACTCCTCGGAATGACCTGGAATCGTTCGCTGTTGAAACCCTGATCGCTAATGGGCATGGGTAGTTCTCCTGAGAAAAAACAGCCCGTGAGTTTGAGTATCACGGGCTGTTTTACTTACTTTTTTAGGTCAGGAACATCGGTACGCCAAGGAAGTCCTTGACTTTGGGCTTGTAATTTTCCTTATCGTAATAAGCCTCGACATTCACATGCTTCTTGCCTGCCAAAACTGTTTCCACCGGCACCGCAGTATATTTGCCGCCCTGTAATGCGACCAACTTTCCGTATTCTTCACGCTGGATGAGCTTCATTGCAAGGTTTCCATAAGCCATTGCGACCATCCGATCAAGGGAATCCGGCGCACCGGAACGCATAACATAGCCGAATTTCTGGTACATGATATGCTGGCCGGTAATATTTTTGATTTTCTCAGAAACCATTTCACCGATGCCGCCGAGTTTCCGGTGGCCAAAAGCATCTTCCGGGCCGGTCTCAATGATCTCACCACCTTCAAAGGTTGCGCCTTCTGAAATGGTCAAAATGGCATAATTTGAAGGGCAATTGCGCTTGTCTTCCAAAAGGAAATCGGCTAATTTTTCAACGTCAAACGGCACTTCGGAAATGATAGCCCGGTCGACATATGCCAGATATGCACTGATCAGGCTGGTTTCGCCGGAGTTCCTTCCAAAGAGCTCAAAAACACCGATCCGCTCATGGGAGCCGACCGAAGTCCGAAGCTGTGTGATTGCATCCACCGACCGGGTGACTGCCGTCGAAAAACCGATGCAATAATCGGTACCATTGACATCGTTATCCATCGTCTTTGGGATAGCCACAACAGGGAAGCCTTCTTTATTCAGCCGCACGCTGTAACTCAGCGTGTCATCGCCGCCAATGGAAACCAATGCATCAATCCCTAAATGTTCGAGCACCTTGAGGACATGGTCGGTATAATCCATGGTGCCTTTTTCATCAACGGCTTTACCTAACGAAGATTCCTTCAGGAAACCAGGAACATCATCCGGGCTGACTTTTTGTGGGTTTGTCCGGGAAGTATGCAGGAAGGTGCCGCCAGAACGATCAATCCTGCGGACGCTGTTTCGATCGAGATGTCGAATGTAATAATCATGGGTGGATGGTTCATCCAGGTCATACCAAAGCAGGCCCCCCCAACCCCTGCGTATCCCCAGTACTTCGTAATCATCGTCCAATGCATTCAGGACAACTTCTTTCATTGCGGGATTCAGACCGGGAACATCCCCGCCGCCGGTCAGAACACCAATTCGTTTCTTCATGGGCAAAACTCCTCCAATAAATATTTTGACGGTTATGATAATTCAAACAATAGGTAAATAGGCTGCCATTTACCTTGACGCAAATCCTTCAAAGTATAGCATAATTTCCCATTGTATATACAGTTACAAATGAGGTATTACTGTCTTTCAAACGGCAAACGTGGGATCTTCAGCGCCCACCAGCGAATGGATATCATTCCCGTAAATGCGAACAGCGGTAAACCGACAATTAGCAAACCAAAACCAATTGATTCATTCAGGCCAAACTGCGGCCCTGCCAAAATCCATGAAGTGACAGCAATTCCTAGAATCAAGACCAGAGATAAAATGTGCCCAAACTTACCCCAGCGTTCACTCCAGAACCTGAAAACCAGAAAGATCGCGGGAAGTACCAGGAAGACCTGGTGAATGGTAGCCTGAACGTCAAACAAATAAACAAGAACTAAAAACGCCAGAATTTTCCAGGTAAATTCTCTTCCTGTTTTATTTACGATTGTGATGAATAGTATAAGAAGATAAATACCAAATCCGGCATGCAATCCAATAGAAAGGTAATTGTTTATTCCGGGCAATTGTTTCGCCAGGTATATCAAAGGTGTATGGATCCAGGAAAAGCCTGAATAATTCTTGATCATCACACCAAGCCAATCCAGCGGCCAGGAGGGTAATAAGATCAAGGTGATCACCCAAAGGAAAGCCAGACCGGCAAAAAATGCGATCAGGATTTGCCAGCGACGGCGCGTGATACTCCAAACCACCAGCAAGAGCAACACTAAGGCTGATATTTGCCAGGACCCAAAGGTCAGCGCCAATAAAAAACCGGCCAGTGTATCCTGTTCTTTGAGGATGGCATATATACCAACCAGTAAGAGCAGGATCACGATTGGTGAAACCTGTCCCATCATGGCAGTCTGGATGCCGGGGAACCAGGCAGCGATCAGGAGAATGATCCCCAAATATTCAAGTGTGGAGATTTTCCAACCCGATAATTTTAATGAAAAGTAAACGATCAATCCCAAACAAACCATAAGGACAACGACCCAGATCGCTCGGCTGATCTCATACGGGATCAGGCTAAAGGGAATTATAAAGATCAAATTCAGCACGGGTTCTGTTAGAACGGTCTTATCGGGTAATTGTGCCTGATAGGCAGTATCTGTCAGGGTTTGACTGGCAAGCTGCGTCACCCGTTCAGAATATGGATCTGCTCCTTCCAGCAACCACACTCGACCTGCAGCCCAGGGAATCACAAAATGATCTTCAAAGGGCAATTGTTTCATTAACATGGTACTCAGAAAGCCCAATCCAACGGCGATAAGAACAACCAGGCTGACGACCATGTATTGGGAAATTGAAACTCTGCGATATCGTTTTCTCATAATGTGTTATCCATTGAGTGAGATTTTACCAGTCTGAAGATTGTTGGTCAATTTGAGCTTCATGATGGGTTTGGACTACACCAAATTAATCAAATCTAAATAACTATAGCCTAAAATCGCCCAGGTGGAGTCGATTTCCCGACCATGAGGTCCGGGATTGCTTGACTTTGTCATTAAGCGTGATGTATATTTTATGGATGTGGGTTTTTTAGCTTCCTGAATACACTATTTATTAGGGAGAACTTATGATCACAGTTCGAAATTTGACGAAGGATTATGGAGTCCACCGCGCTATTGAAGATTTGAACTTTACCGCAGAAAAGGGTGAAGTTCTCGGCTTTCTTGGCCCAAATGGCGCCGGTAAGACCACGACAATGCGAATCCTGACCGGCTTTATGCCCCCTACTTCGGGTACAGCCACCATTGATGGGTTTGATGTTGTTGATGATTCATTAAAAGTGAGACAGCATGTTGGTTATATGCCTGAAACGGTCCCATTGTATGAGGATATGCGGGTTTACGATTATCTGAAATTCATGGGAAACCTCCACCATATTGAAGGAATCGACGACCATGTGATCGATGTTCTGGAAAAGGTCGGAATGGTGGACCGATCTCAGAGCCTGATCAAGAACCTTTCCAAAGGGATGCGTCAACGAGTTGGACTGGGACAGGCGCTTCTTCACCAACCGGATGTCCTGATCCTTGATGAACCAACCATTGGGTTGGACCCCAAACAGATCAAGGAAGTCCGCAACCTGATCAAGAGCCTTGGCAAAGAAAGAACAGTGATGCTTTCCACCCACATCCTCTCTGAGGCACAGCAGATCTGCGACCGGGTCATTATCATCAATAAAGGCCACATCGTAGCCGAAGACGCTCCGGAGAACCTTCAGACCCGGCTTTCAACGGTGCGAACGGTCTTTGTCCGAGTAAAAGAATCTCCTGATAAAGCCGCCTCCTTGATCCGGGATATTCCGGGAGTGGTCGCAGTTAAGGTCAGTGAAACAGGACAAATTCAGTTTGAAAATGTTCTCGATCAGGACGCCCGACCAAAAGTTGCGAAGAAACTGGTCAACAGTGGTTTTGATCTTCTTGAACTGACACCTGAAGCTGTCAATCTGGAAGAAATCTTCCTCAAACTGACCCAGGAATCCGGCGAATCAGGTGAAACTGACGGTCAGGATATGACCTCCAACAACGAACAAAAAGGAAATGAGGCGTAATAATGCGTAATATTTGGACGATAGCGAAAAAGGAATACGCCAGCTTCTTTTACAGCCCAATTGCCTATGTTGTCGGTGTGGTCGTTTTCCTGGTTATGGGCATCTTCTTTACCTTTGATCTCAACAGTGCCATTTCTTACCAATATATACCGGATATCACTTATCTATTGGATATCCTGATCTTCCCCTTGATCTTTCTGGTAATCCCAATCCTGACCATGAAATCGTTAACGGATGAAAATCGGACCGGGACGCTTGAATTGCTCCTGACAGCGCCCATCCGTGATTATGAACTTGTGGTTGGGAAGTGGTTAGGGACGTTCCTGTTCTTCCTTTCACTCATTCTGCTAACCTGGTTCTATCCTCTGGTTGTCAATCTTATTGTTGACCCCGGAATCGACCAATCAATGATTCTTACCAATTACATTGGAATATCTCTGATGGCATGCGCAATGACAGCCATCGGTGTATACATCTCCTCACTATTCAAAAATACCGTTGCAGCGCTGGTTGCTTCTATTGGAGTGTTGCTGGTGCTGTGGCTGGCTTCTGCTCCCGCCCAATTCCTGTCAGGGTCAGCAGCAGATTTCTTTACCAACCTGAGCATTACCCAGCATTATTACAATAGTTTCAGGTCCGGTGTGATCGACCTGAAAGATGTCCTTTACTATATCAGCCTGACAATCCTGGCATTGTTCATGGGCACTCGTACGATTGAATCACGAAGGTGGCGATAAATGTTGAAAAAGTATCAAAAATTTGCTCCCATTGGTTTAGTCATCGGCTTGATTGCCGCTGTCACTGCCCTGATCCTGAGGATCTCAGCGGGTCAATTCACTCTGGCCACACAAATTAGTATTGGCGTCGCCATCCTTGGTTTGGCCATTTTCATCATTCTCGACCCACAATCCATTTTACAGTTATTCAAAGGTCGCCAGGCGAAATATGGCGGCAATGCTCTGATATTGACCCTTGCTGTCGTCGGAATCCTGGTCGTCGTTAACCTGTTCGTATTCAACCATGATGTCTCCTGGGACCTGACAGAAGATAAGGTCAACACCCTCACTCCGGAAACATTGGACATCCTTCAGAGACTTGAAGTGCCGGTGAGGGCACAGGCTTTTTTCAGTTCAAATATTAGTTCGGACAGTGCAGAGACCTTATTGAGCAATTTCAAGCGCAATGCAAACGGGATGTTCGATTATGAATTTATTGATCCCTACCAGGACCCGGTCGCAGCCAACCAGGCCGGCATTACTCGGGATGGCACAGTGGTCCTCTCAGCAGGCGATCAATCCGACCAATTGACCAACCTCACTGAGGAAACCATGGTCAATGCTATTGTTAAACTCCAGAATCCCGAAACAACCACAGTTTATGTCCTGACAGGCCATGGTGAAGAAGATTTTTTCAGCACGGGTGATTATTCCATGACCAATCTGCGGGAAGCCCTCGAAGCAAAGAACTATATCATCAATACATTGAACCTGGTTGCAGAGCCAAGCATTCCGCAGGATGCGAGCGCAATCATTATCGCGGCACCGCAAATTGCACTTGGTCAGGACGAAGTTGATCTTATCAGTTCCTACCTTGAACAGGGTGGATCGCTGATCCTGTTCTCAGAACCACCATTCCTGACCCAACAGGAAACCGATCAGGTCAATCCACTGTGGATTTACCTACAGGAAAGTTGGGGATTGACACTCGGAAACAACCTGATCATTGATCTATCGATCGATCCGGCAGAAGTTGCAATAGCCGATCAATATGGGGATCACCCCATCACGGATGTTGTAAAGGGTTATATCACCTTCTATCCCACCGCTCACAGCGTCCAATCCTCAACAATATCCGGGATCACAACCACTGACCTGGTACTCACGACCACTCAATCCTGGGCCGAAACTGACCTTGAAGGGATCATGAACAGCCAGGCTTCCTATGACGGCAGTGATATTATCGGACCAGTTACATTGGCTGTCGCATCTGAAAATAACAGCACCGGCGCCCGGGTAGTCGTTGTCGGAGATTCCGACTTTGCAACGGATGCCTATATTCAGTCTTATGGAAATCGTGACATGGCCGTCAGTATTGTCGATTGGGCTGCAGAAAACGAAAACCTGATCAACCTGACCACCGCAGAAACGACCACCAGAGTGTTGGTACCTCCCACCAAGGCAACCCAAATCGCCTTCATCATTGGGGGCCTTGTCGGTCTTCCACTTCTCATCGCTGCGACAGGGATCATCATCGGGATACGACGGAAACGGTCAGGGTAAAGCAATGAAGAAATCGACCTGGATCGTTTTGGGCGTTTTCGCCCTCCTGCTGATCGCTTTTTTTCTCTTTCAAAATGTCGAAAAGGAGCCGGTGGAAACACCGGTTCCTACAACCCAA
The DNA here is from genome assembly GCA_963741015.1 of uncultured Chloroflexia bacterium. GTDB lineage: Bacteria > Chloroflexota > Anaerolineae > Anaerolineales > Anaerolineaceae > Brevifilum. Next base: position 151,237 of record CAVUGP010000001.1, read on the forward strand.
CAGGTCTTGCGCAGCCTGGATGACCAGAATATCAGCAAAATTGATTACACGGATTCAACCGGTGAGGAGATCCAATTCGTTCAGGAAGGATCTTTGAACTGGACCTCCCCAACGCATCCGAATTCTGCGATCACTGCCGGGAATATTGAGGAATTGATTGCCAACCTTTCTGAATTGCGAATCTTGACAACCCTTACCAGCACGACACCGCCTGATGAAGTCGGACTGGATACGCCAAATGCTGTTGTGGCTTTCACGTTGTCTGATGGCAGCATCTATAAGCTCGAAATTGGCAGTCAGACTGCCCTTGGAGATGGATATTATGTCCGGGTAGATGGTGATGAGATCGTTGTGCTCCCTTATGACAGCGTCGAGCAGGTGGCAACAACTTTCCTCACATTGACTCAAACCCCTACTCCGGAACCTGAAATCAACGAAACAATGACCCCGACCAGCGGAAATAATGACTAATATCTTAAGATATTAGGAGAATTCCTCGTAAAGTTGTTGATTTTTTCAAAAAAAAATAGTATTCTCAAGTCTACTAAAGTCATTTAATCCAGATGAAATGACAACGGATGGCATCCATTGCGTCCAGTTGGAACCGCGGCAGTTGGCAGGTTCCATATAATAGAAGGATCCTATGGGTACAAATACGAAGAATAGCACCAAATCCAACGGCGGTCGGAAATTTTCTCCAATCGCCCGTTTAATTCAAATCGGCCGTAAGAAATCATTTGTGACAATCAATGACATCCTGGAATTCTTTCCGGATGCAGAGCAGGATGTGGAACAACTTGAAGAGGCTTTTGCTGCATTGATCAGCGCCGGTATCCCCTTTGTCGAAGACTCTGATTTATTGACAGATCCCTCGGACGAAGATCTTAAAAAAGAGGCAAAGGAAGAAGAAGAGGAAGAAGAGCAAAAACCTTCTGATGATCTTGCTAATATCGACACCGATGACACAATTGGTCTTTATCTCAAGGAAGTCAGCCGAGTTCCTCTGCTGACTGCGACGGAAGAGGTCGAACTTGCCCAACGGATCGAGAGCGGACGAATGGCTCGTGAAGAACTGGCGCGTGGAAACGTTTCAACCCGGCGCCGGGTTGAATTACGCCGGTTGATCGAAGATGGCTGGGCAGCCAGGGAGCATCTGATCACAGCCAATTCTCGCCTAGTGATCAGCGTCGCTAAGAAATACATGGGCCGCGGCGTCCCCTTCCTCGATTTGATTCAGGAAGGGAATATCGGTCTGATACGCGCCACGAAAAAATTCGAATACCGCCGCGGACACAAGTTCAGCACTTACGCCACATGGTGGATCCGTCAGGCTGTCACACGAGCAATTGCTGACCAGGGCCGAACCATCCGGGTGCCTGTACATATGGGTGACCAGATCAATAAACTTCTCCGCATCCAGCACCAGCTTACCCAGCGCCTGGGCCGCGAACCAACCGTTGAAGAACTGGCTGAGACCCTCGAGGTCCCGCCCAAGAAAGTTGAAAACATGATCCAGGTTGCCCGCAGGCCGTTGTCACTTGAAACACCGACAGACGATGAGGAAGATTCGATGCTGGGTGATTTCATCGAAGATGATGAAGCTCCGCCACCGGATGATACCGCGACTTACAACCTGCTGAAGGAACACCTCGGCACCGTCCTCGATTCCCTGCCGCCTCGCGAAGTACGTATTCTACAGCTTCGCTACGGTTTACTGGATGGTCAGGCATATACACTGGAAGAAGTTGGCCGTAAGATGGGCGTCACCCGAGAACGCGTAAGGCAGATTGAAGCGCAGGCACTCAGCCGACTGCGCCATCCCTCCATCAAGCGTCGTCTACGCGACTATTTAGGTGAATAATTGAAACATAAATGAATGAGAACAACCGTCTGCTGAAATTTACAGACGGTTGTTTTTTATATTTCATGGCATTATCTTGACCCCTCAACCTTAAAAGCGTATTATTGACTTAGCCAATAGTGATAATAGATCAACAAAATGAACGATAACCGGGTGCGAGATCATGGATAAGAAAAAGAAAAATCAATTTTCGGAAAACGACCCCAAAGAAAAGAAAGACCCTAAGGAAAGCATTCCATTATGGCTGCAAGGATTATCAGAGCGTCAGACTGACGAGGAAAGATCCGAGTCCGATGTATGGCAGAAAGAAGAATTCCTGAATAATGCCGGAGATGAATCCGATAATGAAAATGTCAATTTATCCGAAGATGAGCCCGCTGAAGAAGATTTTAACATTTTAGATGAAATCGAAGAAGAACCCACGGAAGAAGCCTTCGATGATATGGATGAGGATGAGGAAGAACCCACTGAGGAAATCTTTGAAATAATGGATGAAGCGGAAGAAGAATCAGATCAGGATGAACTTCCCGATTGGTTAAATGAACTGGCAGATGTAAATCCGGAGACACCCGAAATCAGTGGTCAGAAGGCAGAACCGGAAGCTGACCTCATCGAAGAGGTCGATGAAGAAGACGAAATCACGGAAGAAGTCAACCTCGAACCCCTGCAGAATAACCAAGACATGGAAGAATTGGGAGAAGAGCCATCGCCAGGGCAGGAAAATATCATAAATGAATTTTCTTCTGTTGAGAAGGATGAATCCAGCGAAGTTGAACTCATCCCTGAAAATGTCGAGATCCCTGAATGGCTTCGGGAAATGATTGCAGCCGAGGAACGTCAAAATCTGCTTGAAAACCAGGAATTAGCGGTGCAACAAACGGATGAACCAACCAAACCGGTAAAAATTGCTGAGGATCAGGACCTACCAGAGGTCGACATTGCTGTTGAATCGGTAATAGAGGAATCAGCCGATCAGGTAGTTGAAATCGATGATGGAACGACAGACCATGATTTCAAACCGATCAATGGGCTGAATGAAGAAATTGTAATAGAGGACGAAAACATAACTGAAGCTGTTTCACTCGAATTTGAACCAGTAGAAGAGATTGAAAAACCCGTAGATCAACCAGGATGAGACAAATGTCATCGAGGTTGTTCCAGAAGATTGGGTTCAGCATGAGAGCGAGGAAGCGGCTGACCTGGATGACATCTCAAAAATTGAGGAACCGGATATCGACGAGGATGAATCCACCCTGCCAATTAATTCCTGGAAAACGCTCGATCCCTTGAAAGGTCAGGAAGATCTCTCGGAATATGAAAACACACCATTCGGCCCGGTACCAAAAATCCTGATGGATGCCAAATCCGAACTCGAACGGAGTGAAGTTGACAATGCTCTGGAGACCATCTATATTTTCTTAACCAAGCCTGATTACCTTGAAATGATAAAAGGATGGCTGATTTCTGCCATTGAATGCATTGACTGTGATAAATCCAAACTATGGGAAGCCCTCGGTGATATTGCCATTCAACAAGGAAATCCCGGCGATGCGCTCAATGCCTACACGAAAGCTTTGAAAAATTTAGATAAAATGAAGGTAAAACAAAATGAAACTGATTAAAATCTACACGGCAGCCGGTGATCTTGATGGTGAAATGATTAAAGGATTCCTGGAAGCGCAGGGGATCGATGTAACCCTCAGCCAGGAAAGTGTTGGCCGTACTTTTGGCCTGACCGCCGGGAGACTGGGTGAAGTCCAGGTATTAGTACCCGAAAATCAGGTCGCAGAAGCGCAGAGTTTCCTTGCTGCCATGCAAGCCGGCGATTATGAAAATACTGAATACCCTGACCAATCAACCGAAAATGAAGAGAATGAGGAATGAGATTATCTCTTGACGCTGTTGGGCGATACAGGTATAATCTTTCAGCTTGATTGAAATAAGGCATAATTTGAGAATTTTAAGGAGTGTAAGATGACCCCTCTTCCAAAACGTAGAGTTTCCTCAGGTCGACGAGACCGGCGCCGGGCGCATGATGCCCTAAAAGCGCGCAACGTTGTGATCTGCCCTAATTGCGGTGAACCCCGTCTGCCCCATCGTGTCTGCACCAACTGTGGACATTACCAGGGTCGTGAGGTCATTTCTGTTGAGGAACACAGTTAACCATCTACCCTAAGAACGAAAAATCCCGGATATCCGATAACGATATCCGGGATTTTTCGTTAACCATCAGATATTTGGTCTCTAACTCCATTCCTCTTCATCAAAATCAATTTGTTCATCCTCATCCTCTCCCAAATCGGGCCTGGAAAGGAAATATGGATCAAATTGGTAGAGGAATCTTCTGGGGATCAGACCCTTCATATGAGCACCGCCTTCGCTATGTTCCACTTCCTGCACCTGCCCCTTCTCGTGGAACAGCGAGATCAGATGGCCTTCACTGAATGGGATCCGCACATCGATATCGATATATGTTTCAAATAATTCTTCCTCGACTGCCTCAAGGAGTTCTGCTAATCCCCATCCCAATCGAGCTGAGATCGGATAGGTATTGGGGAATTCATCCAGAGTATCAACCGCACCTTCGGGGTCTTTCAACAAGTCAATCTTATTGAATGCAGTGATAATGGGAATATCTCCGGCGCCGATCTCAACCAGCGTCTCCTGTACGGATTTCGCCTGGGCACTGGCATTGGGGTGGGTAATGTCCACAACATGAAGCAGTACATCCGCCTCGGTGATCTCTTCAAGGGTGGCACGAAATGCAGCAATCAATTCTGTAGGTAATTTCTGGATGAAACCGACCGTATCCGTGAATAACACAGCCTGTCCACCTGGGAGATCCACCCGCCGCGTGGTTGGGTCCAGGGTGGCAAATAATTGATCAGCCACATATACATCCGCTTTGGACAGCCGATTGAGCAAGGTTGACTTTCCAGCGTTGGTATAACCCACCAGCGCAATCACCGGGATGCGTGATTTCTTACGTCGTTCACGATACCGCGTGCGGTGCGCTCGGACTTTTTCCAATTCACCTTTGAGGAATTCAATCCGGTTGGATATCATCCGGCGGTCCACCTCAAGCTGGGTCTCACCGGGACCACGTAAGCCCACCCCGCCCACACCACCTGAGCGACCACCACCGCCACCCGCCTGTCGGGCCAGGTGGGTCCAGGCGCGGGTCAAACGCGGTAATCGATATTCATACTGAGCCAGTTCAACCTGCAGGCTGCCCTCGCTCGTCTGCGCATGTTGGGCGAAGATATCAAGGATTAGTGCCGTCCGATCGATCACCCGGATCGATTCCCCGAACGCCGCCTCAAGTTCACGCTGATGGCGTGGTGAAAGTTCGTTGTCGAAAATGACGATATCCGCCCCTAACTCTTCAGCAAGGATTTTGACCTCTTCCACTTTGCCGGAGCCGATAAATGTTTTGGAATTGGGGGAATCCAGATTTTGGGTGATTGTTCCCACTACTTCCACACCAGCAGTATCCGCAAGCAAAGTTAAATTCTTCAAGAGAATCCTCGAGAGACAATAGATTGTGCTCCTTATGCAGATCCACGCCGATCAGAATCGCTTTTTCCTGCGGATTTTCGGTTTCCAGCAATTTTATCTTTGGCATATGAGATCAGACTTCCTTTTCCATCCAGGTTTTCATCCGTTCCATGGCTTCGGAAAGATGATCAATGGGCGTGACCAATGAAATCCGGATATAGCCAGCCCCTGAAGGGCCATAAACCACACCAGGTGTGACGCTGACACCCGTTTCCCGCAGCAAATTATCGCAGAACCTAATGCTGTCCTCCCAATTTTCTGGCAATCTCGCCCAAACATATATGGACGCTTTGGGAATCTCCAATGTGAAACCAAGCTCCAATAAGGTGGAGACGACAATATCTCGCCGATCCCGGTAAACCTTGTTGCGGGTTTCAATCCAGGATTGGTCTCCCATTAGGGCTGTTTCTGCAGCCATCATCACCGGAATGAAAAGAGAGGAATCTAACTGGCTTTTATAGGTTCGTAACAATTTGATCAATTGCGGATTGCCTACTGCCATCCCGACCCGCCATCCCGCCATATTATACGTCTTTGACAGCGAGTTGAATTCAATAGCGACTTCTTTCGCACCGGGGACCTGCAGAATACTGGGAGCCTTGTAATCATCGAAACAGATATCGATATAAGGCGCATCATGGGCGACCACAATCTCATGCTTCCGGGCAAAGGTGATCACTTTTTCGAAAAACTCGTACGGTGCAATCGCTCCGGTTGGGTTGTTCGGGTAATTCAACCACATCAATTTTGCACGATCTGCAATCTCTTCCGGGATAGAGTCAAGATCTGGCAGGAAATTATTCTCAGCCAGAAGCGGCATATCATAGGTTTCCGCCTGAGTGATCATTGCACCTACCGGGTAAACCGGGTAACAGGGATCCGGCAGCAGGACCAGATCGCCGGGATTGACCAGGACCTGGCTCAGATTAAAGATCCCTTCTTTCGATCCAATCAAACCCAGGATTTCACGTTCGGGATCAAGCGGTAAATCAAACCGATCCAGGTAATATTCCGCAATCGCCGCCAGTAGCGCTTTCGAACCACCTGAAGGACCATACCCGTGAACATCCGGCCGCCGCACCGCTTCAACCATCGAATCGATGATGAAATCCTGCGGTGGGAGATCGGGAGACCCGATATCCAGCCGGATGATATCCATGCCCTCTTTACGCAGTTCTTCAATTGTTTTTTCAAGGGCCGCAAAGAAGTAAGGCTTGATCTCTGAAATTCTCTTGGCTGGCGTGATTTCCATGAATAAAATTCCTCAGTTAATTATGCAGATTGCTCGACTGTCAATTATAAGACATAGTTGTGACTGGTGTTCATCAACAATCCCCAACACCGGTTGACTTTCATTTACCCCAAGGATTGTAAATAATCATTTAAATCACCCAGTGCTCTGTCGGCGTAATACTCAAACCGTTCACGTTTTGTTCTCCGGACTTCATCGGCCGGTTTGGGCAGCAGACCAAACATGGCTTTTGTCGGCTGGAAGTCCTTCAAATCGGCATGGACAACATAATGCAGCAATGCACCTGTCATTGTGGTTAAGGGCAAGGTCAGAGGCGGTTTACCCTGTATGTAGTTGGCTGCGTTGATCCCGGCAACCAGGCCGGAGGCAATGTTTCCCGCATAACCCTCAACCCCGGCTAACTGCCCGGTGATGAAAAATCCGGGTTTCTTACTGAATTCCAGACTATCCGTCAACAGCCGCGGTGATGCTATGAACGTGTTGCGATGCATCTGGCCGTAGCGTTCAAAAACTGCATTTTCCAGGCCTGGGATCAGCCTGAACACCCGGGCCTGTTCGGAGAATATTAAATTGGTCTGGAAACCGACCAGGTTATACAGATCACCGGCCAGGTTATCCTGGCGGAGCTGTACAACCGCGAATGGCCACCTCCCGGTACGAGGATCCGTCAATCCCACAGGCCGCATCGGGCCGAAGGCCAGCGATTTTTCTCCCTGCCCGGCGATGACCTCGACCGGCTGGCATCCCTGGAAATAGCGTTCCAGTCCGGTATCCACCCCATTTTCAATTTCAGATTCAAAACCTTTCAACTCGATACGTTTTGCCGAGAGCACGGCATCCCTGAAAGACAGGTATTGTTCCCTGGTGAACGGACAATTGAGGTAATCACCATCGGCGACATCTACCTGCCCATAGCGGTTGGCCCGATAAACTACACCCATATTGAGTAAATCACGGCGGACAATCGGTGCAATCGCGTCATAGAAATAGAGGTGATCCTCACCGGTCAATGCAGCCAACGCCTGCGATAATGCCGGGGAAGTCAACGGCCCGGTCGCCAGGATTGCCGGACTTTCAGGGATGTCCTTAACCTCTTCCCTGATCAACGTGATCCGTGGGTGCGTTTCAATTCGATCCTGAATGAGCTTTGAAAATAACTGCCTGTCGACCGCCAATGCCCCACCTGCTGGTAACGAACTTGCATCTGCACAGGATATCAATAAAGAGTTCATCATTCGCAGTTCAGCTTTTATTAAGCCGGATGCACGGTTTGGCAGGTTTGAGCCCAGTGAATTGGAACAGACCAGCTCGGCCAAATCGCCTGTCTGGTGAGCGCCGGTAGATTGAACGGGACGCATTTCATAAAGTTCAACGTCAATACCCCGTTCAGCCGCCTGCCAGGCAAATTCGCAGCCGGCCAGGCCGCCGCCAATTACTTTCAATACCATGATATGACCTCTGATTTTGAGATAGCAGGATTTTACCACTTTAGTCCTGCACTGTTCCATCTGTATCATAAAACATGTTTGGCATAGTTCTTGCAACATTCTTCCTGACCGTATATAATTCAATCAGGAGACAGGATCATGAGACAAACTCACTCGCTAGGCCAAATCCAATCCCAGAGTCCGCTCACTTCGGCGCATATCGCCCAGACAATGACCCTGCTCTACATGACGTCAGCCGAACTCCTCCAAACCATTGATGTTGAACTCTCGAAAAACCCTGCACTCGAAGTTGTCCATGAAAGGCGCTGCCCGATGTGTGGGAGGAGACTCCCCGAGAACGGCCCCTGCCCTGTTTGCAGTCAGCCAAAAACGATGGACCCGGATGAGACGATCGTCTTTATTTCTCCTCGTGATGATTTTTATTCCTATAACGGATCAAGCGGTTCCAGTTTTGAGACCGATCAGGCTGAAGATCCCTATTCAGCCGGCATCCTGGATCTGCCAACCTATGTTCTCAGCCAGGTAGCACCGGAACTTGAGGTGGATGAACGGCCAATTGCAGCCATGATCCTCACCAACTTGGATGAAGACGGATTTATGGCGATTGAGGTTCGTGAGATTTGCCGTTTCCATCATGTCACAGCGGAAAAAGTGGAAGCCGTTCTAAAAAAGATCAAACGCTGCGACCCTCTTGGTGTTGCCGCCCGGAACGTTCAGGAAGCATTACTGACCCAGGTGGAATTCCTCTCGGAAACAACCCAGGTACCCGAGTTCGTGAGACGGGCCATATCTGAAGAATTCGAACTGCTCTCCAAGCATCAATATGGAGAGCTCGCAAAGAAATTGGGAACCACGATCCAGAAGATTAAACTGGTATCCCATTACATCAGTGATAACCTTAACCCCTTCCCCGCGCGGGCAAACTGGGGGAACTTCCGTCAGCCGAATGACAATACCCCCGATGTGTTCCATCATCCGGATGTCCTGATCTATTATTTGAACAACAAGCCGGGTAATCCCCTAGTGATCGAGATCATCACACCCTCACGCGGCACACTGCGCCTCAGCCCAATGTTCAGGAAAGCCTTGAAAGAACAAACCGGTGAACAGCAGGAAGAGTGGAAGAAAGACCTGGACAAGGCTTCCCTGCTCATCAAGTGCATCCAACAGCGTAACAATACCATGCGCCAGCTCATGGAACGATTGGCGGCTATTCAGAAATCATATATAATCCATGGAGATACTAAACTCCAATCCCTGACCAGAGCCGAGATCGCGGATGAAATTGGTGTCCATGAGTCAACCATCTCACGGGCGGTTTCCAATAAGACGGTCCAGCTCCCCAATAAGAAGATCATCCCCATGTCCACCTTCTTCGATCGCAGTCTGGCCGTCAGGGCAATCTTACGGAATATCATCGAAAACGAGAACCATGCGATGAATGACACCGAGATTTGCGAGTCGCTGGAAGAGCGCGGGATCAGCGTTGCCCGGCGGACCGTCGCAAAATATCGTTCTATGGAAGGTATCCTGCCAGCCCACTTACGTCGATTAGAGAAATTTGCCACAGCCTGAGTATGATGTGACCCAAAACGAACCGGATCATTTGGAAAGCTTTGATTTATCGAAGTCCGAGGGGATCGAAAGCATCCTCACCCTCTTAAATTTAATCCCCGACCCTGCCATTATCTATGACCGCGCCCAGGAACAGATCCTGGCTGCGAATAACGCATTTTTCCTGCTGACAAATCTTGAAGAGAATGAGTTTGTTGGCAAAGAAATCCACGCCATCCTTCCAAATATTACCGATACCCATCCCACGACCGGACACGGCCAGAAAACGCGTCTGCGGCATAAACGGCAGCCTCTGATCCTGGTCACCGTAAGGCTATTCTCTCTTTCAAAAAGCTCAGAAAAAATCCTGATGTTGTTCCATCCTGAAGGGATTGATCTTAATCCGCCTGTCAAAGCGGCCGATCAGACTGAATTGATCCACAAATTTCATAGTCTTGTGCAGTCCCGCTCAAACGAGGACATCCAGGTTGCTTTATCTCAAGTGCTTTCGATCTCAAAAGAGCTGCTTAACGCTGACATCCTCTGCCTTTACAAGGCATCAGGCTCGGTTCCCCAATTGGTACAGTACCTTTCCAGCGATGCCAAACTGGCTTCTGAATTACCGGAAATATTGACCAGTGAAGACCTTGCCATCGGTCAATCGGCCAGCCTTTGGACCGTGGATGACCTGGCACGCAGTCAGTTGCAGAAAGCTGCAGCTTCTGTCAACTATCAATACCTGATCGTTGTTCCCCTCGGTCAGGAGAATGCCAAGTTCGGATTATTTGTTGCCGCCGGAAAACAAAATAAGATCGATGAAAATCTTCTGCCAATGGCTTCCATGATCGCCGATTACACTGCCGGCTTGATGGAAGACCAAATCGCTTTACGCAATACTCGGAACATGGCGAACAAGATCAAGCAAGTCGTCAAGATCCAAAACGAAATCATCTCAAACCTCGAGGAAGGCATCCTGATCCTGACGCCCGACCTGACAGTCGCTGAGATCAACCAGGCTGCTGAGGATATGCTCGGTTACGCCAATGTGGAAGCGCTCAGGCAGCCCGTCGATAATATCCTGATCGGTTCTGAATCCTTTGGTTCAGCATTTTCTTCCGCCATGCAGGGCTACCCCACTCTGATCAGCGCCGACCTGACCTTAAATCACCGTTCCGGGAGGTCTTTCCCGGCCCAGGTGATGGCCACACCGGTTATGATCAACGGAAAACTCGTCTCGATCATCGTGTTGATCAGGGACATCAGCCAGGCGGAAGCCAGTCAGGCGGAAAAGAAACAGCTTGAACAGCGCGCAATTCTTGGCGAAGTGACAGCTATTTTCGCTCATGAGGTCCGTAACCCGCTCAACGCCATCACCTTGTCTTTGCAGGTGATGGAAGAGAGCCTGGATGAAACCGATGAGAACATGAAATGGGTCAGGAAAATGCAGGAGGAATGCGATAACCTGATCCAGCTCATGGAAAGTGTCCTTTCCTTTTCTAAACCTCTGGAATACCGGATGTCTGATGTGAATCTGACTCAAATGATCAACCAGTTGCTGGAACGCTGGCGGCCGAGGTTGGTCAAGGTCAACGTTTCCGCCCATCTGGAGACCAAAATCAACAAACCAATCATAGAAGGTGATCAACGAGCGCTGGAACAGGTCTTTACCAACCTGATCAGTAACGCCGTGAACGCCATGAGCGATGAAGGCGGGTTCCTTGGGATCAAGATTGCCGAGCCGGAAAAGGAAGATGACCAGCAGTTTTACCAGATAAATGTGACCGATTCCGGTCCGGGGATCCCGGCAGAGATCAAAGAGCACATGTTCAAACCCTTCATCACCGGTTCCAAACACGGCACGGGGTTGGGACTTGCCATCACCCAACGAATTATCAACGCCCACAAAGGGAAGATCGAGGTTGAAAGCTTCCCGGGTGGTACAATTTTTAAAGTCTTCCTGGCCAAGAAAAAGGAATAATCAAACCTAATGAGCGCAACCATACTGGTCGTAGATGACGTCGACACCGCACGTGAAGCCATGGCTAAAAGCCTCCGAAAGAGTGATTACGAGGTAATTGAAGCCGGAACGCTAAAAGAAGCCCGCACAGCCCTGGAACAGAACAATGCCGACATTTGCGTCCTGGATATCCAGCTACCGGATGGCAGCGGCCTTTCCCTGCTTGACGAAGTCGTTAATATGGCCTGGCAGCCAAAATTCATTGTTATCACTGCTTATGGTGAGATCGATATCGCCGTCGATGCGATGAAAAAAGGTGCAGTAGATTTCATCACCAAGCCGCTGAACATGAAACTTCTTAAACAATCCATCTTGCGCGCCGAGGAGATGGTTGCCATGCGCAGGGAATTGAACCATCTCAGGACTGCTCAAACAACGAAGTTCATTGTGGGTCAATCTCCAAGGATGCAGTCCCTGTTTGAACTCGCCCAACGAGCCGCCGAGACCTCGGTTTCAGTCCTCATCACCGGTGAATCCGGGACGGGCAAAGAGGTTATCGCCAATTTTATTCACCAGGTCGGCCCCAGACAACAAAAACCTTTCATCGCGATCAACTGCGCCGCCATTTCCAATACAATGCTCGAATCCGAACTTTTTGGGCATGAAGCCAACGCCTTCACAGGTGCGGCCAATAAACGCAAGAACGGCCTGATGGAAGTCGCCGACAGCGGCATCCTGTTCCTGGATGAAATTTCGACCATGCCGACCGACATGCAGGCAAAACTGCTGCGCGCACTTGAAGAACATGCCTTCCGCCGTGTCGGTGGAAACACCTTGATCCGAGTGGACGTTCAGATCATTGCTGCCTCCAATCGGGATCTCAAGGAAGCGATCAAACAGGGAGAATTCCGGGAAGATCTTTATTACAGACTGAAGGTTGTCGACCTGGATATCCCCCCCTGCGGAAACGTCCCGAAGATATTCCTGATCTGGTCACCTTGCTGCTCAACCAAAGCAACATGTCGATGGGGACAAACATCCAGGAGGTCACCCCCCGTGCCATGGAAGCAATCAAAAGTTATGACTGGCCCGGCAACATTCGTGAACTCCGCCATGTGCTCGAACGGGCAATTATCTTCTGTGACGATCCTGCCATCGATATGAAACATCTCCCTGCCGAGATCACCGGGGGCTGATCCTTACACCGAAATCCCAGGTTTGGCACGCATCTTGCTACTAACACCTCCAGAGACTACTTTTTCAGGAGGTGTTTATGTTTACTTCAGCTTTTGACTTCCAAATCACAATGGCAACCGTTTTGTTCCTCATTGGATTACTTTCCATTGCGATCAGCATTTTCATTCTCACCCGGCAGGCTGTCGGACGTGACATCCAGACCATCGCCACACAAACCACGAAACTGGCGGAAAAGGGTATCACCGAAAATATTGCCGGCCTGGTCGGAAATGCATCTTCCCTGATCAATGCCCTGCATGACCTGTCGAAATCCAATACAGGTATCGGCATTTTCCTGGTTTTCCTCGGAATTGCACTCCTCACCACAGCTTATTTCATTTCGAGAAGCCTTGGAATTACGCCCTAAGTGTTCATTCATTTTCCTGAGGATTGGATTTGATCATGGCTATAGAGGAATTATTCGATTTAATTCGGCAGCGGTTCTCCTCTGCCGATGGTAAGACCATCGTAACCAGTTTGCAGCATGACCCATTGGTCTGGCAGGCACTCCAGGATGATCAAGCCTCACTGCCCTTTTTTGAGGCTGCAGGAACGAGCCTGGAAGCTTTCTCACCCGGCATGTTCGCGGCAGCGTTAATTTCCCAACAAAACGAAATTCAACTGTTGGATTTACATGATCCGGAAACTGATCTCCCGGCAGAAATCAAACAAGCCGCAGCGAAAGCATTTGAGTCAACGTTCAATTCAGGTCTGCCACCTGCGGACCTGAAAACAGCAGGGTTGCTGGCTCTGGCATTGCGCGAACGGCGTAAGATCAAGGGGGATTGGCAGGGGATCGCCGAAGAGATCCTTATCAAACGCGGTGCATCAGCTGTTGAAAAAAATGTAAAGATCTGGCAGACCCCTGCCGCTTGTTTATATACGATCTCTGACGATTTTTCTGGATTCATTGCAGATTTCCTTAATTCCAAATCCAACCGAACGACAATGACAGGCGTAGCCCTCCAGGTGCACACGATACTCGCCAACCCGATTCCCCCATCAGCAAAACTGGATAAAATATTTGCTTCCCTTTCCGGTTTACCGGTAGATCTGCAGCTTGATGCTCTGAAACATCTTGAGACTTCCAATGAAATTGAAACCGCTAAAACTTTGGCGACAAACCTGATGCAGATCAGGTCTAACATTGATTTCATTGCCCGGACCTATTCCGAACTGGAAGCGTTTGAAACATCAACGAGCGTTGATGACCCATTACGCAAATCAGTCCGGATCGGGCTTGCTGAAAACCTGAACCGTCTCGCGGCGCTGCTCCACTTTTCAGGTGATGAAGCGAAATCTGCTGAAATCTATCGCAAAGCCAGTGAAATTCTGGATTTCATCAAGGCACAGACCTTGTTCCAATCCGTGGCAGGGAATAAATCCTCCGAAGATAAATCGTCCTGGTTGGAAATCATAAACACTTTACCTTCGTCCCGGCAAGCTCGGCTCCAATATATCAATAATTTGATTGACCAGAATGAAAACGACGAAGCCGAACGAATGCTGGCAGATGCATTGGATTGTCCTGAAAAATCCTACCTCCTCAGAAAACTTGGTAAGGCAAGCAGCGGCAAATCAAGTTCATTTACCTTTGATTCGGAGAGCCAGATTTTATCTGAAGTCTCAGCTTCTCCCCTTTCTTCAAGCTATTTCGTTCACCGTCCCGAATTAAACCTCAGTAAGGATGTTTTGAAAGATCTGCTGAAATTCGGAAATGGGGCAACGACCAAAGTCAAGGTCAATCCTGAATATTCTGACCCCGAACAAATCAAATTGGTAAGGGATTGGTTTATCAAATCACAGCAATATGACAAGGCAATTGAATTAACCTCTTACCTTGATCTGGTACAACCCGAATCGTCAGACCATCGAAAATCTCTGGCAGGATTATACGGCCTGGCTAAACACTGGTCAAAGGCCTATGATGCCATCCAGGATATCGTTAAATCAGAAACTTCACCGGCGATGGATGACCTGATCCTCTTCGCCGAATCTGCGTTACATACAGATCGAACCGATATGTCGATCTCAATTTGTCAAAATATCCTCAAACAATCTCCCAATAACACCAAAGCTCTGGTGCTGCTGGGAGAAGGATTCTGGCAAATGGGCGATTCGGTCAAAGCCATTCAGCATATGGAAAAAGTGGTCGAGACCATTCCTGAAGAAGCCGAGACCTGGCTGGCACTCGCCAGGATCTGGCGTGAAAACGGCCAGAGTGAAAAGGCAATGGAAGTCCTTCAAAAAGGTGTGGTCGCTATCCCGGACAGCCCCTCACTGCTGAGGGAATTGGGTAAAACCTTGCTGGAAAAACAAAGCCCGGCGGATGCAATCACTTATTTGAAGAAAGCAAATGAGATCGACGATCAGGATCCGGAAGGTCAGTTCAACCTGGCTCGTGCCAGCTACCTTCTCGGACAATACGAACAAGCATGGTCACTTTTGGAACCGCATTTAGTGAGTTACGAACAGGAACCTGCCATTGCCAAGTTGCTCGGACATGTCTTATTGGCGATTGGAAAAACACAGCAAGCCAAACCAATCCTGCTGACAGCCGCAGGTCACTTCCCGGATGACCGGGATACCGTCCTCTCCGCAGGCAAAATTATTATCTCTGAAGCCGATCAAACTCTGGACGATGATGTGAACCTGGTTGAATTAACCACCCTTCGCAGTATCCTGAAAAAGAGTCTGGATCACTATGATGCAGATTCCCAGCTTCAGTTGAACCTGGCGGATGTGGAAAGATTATTGGGCAATTACCGTCAGGCATTTGACGCTTACCTTCAAATCGCAGAGCAGGAACGCCCCGGTAAAGCCCGGCCAACCTGGCAGCTCCAATACGGACTTGGAAAAACCGCTCTGGCAATGGGCAAGACCGAAATGGCCCTGGCAGCCTTGCAGGATGCCTCAAGCCAACAGCCGGAGAACATTTCCGTACTGCATGCACTTGCTGACGCTTTTCAATCGTCTAAATTAACCAATAAATCCTCGGATATTGCCAAGACTGCGCTCAAATTAGCGCCACAGGATCTCGGCAACATCCTCTGGTTTGCAAAGTTCCAGCTCGATCACAACCAGTCTGAAGACGCCATAAAGGCTTTGCAGGAAGCACTGGTTCTGATCCCCAATCAGCCAGTTCTGAATTTGTGGCTTTCACGTGCCCATCTTTCTGCCGGTGAGATCCAATCCGCCGAAACACAATTGCGGAAAGTGATCAACCATTCGTCAGTTACCGAACAGGAGCTTCACCAAGCTGCTTACCTGGGCATTCAACTCAACAATCTTGATCTGGCAATCACAGCGCTTGAAAAGGCCGGCCAAACCAGCAATGCCTTTAATCCACTGGTCACAATGGAATTGGCAGCAGCCTACGCCAGCCAAAATAAAAATCAGAAAGCTTTGGAAGCGCTCGATATGGATGAAATGACATTCAGGCAATTCCCTGAACTGGCAATTCTCAAAGCAGACATCCTCGAGAAGATCGGCAATTACCAATCCGCTTTCGATCTGCTTAACGCAATCCAATCCGTGATCGAGACAGTCGCTAACGAAGAACCTAATCACAAAAACGGATTATGAGAAATCTCCTCTACTCTATACAATGGACTTCTCAGCCGTTGGGTATGCCTATCGGGTCGGACAATTCAACCGGTTTTTCGGTGATAACCAAAAAGCCATAATACTGTTCGAAAACGCCTTATCACTTAATCCCGAAGAACTGAAATACCAATTGGCCTGTGCGGAAACCTATGCCCTTAACCTGGACTTTGCTCAGGCTGAGAAAAAGATCGCCCGATTTGAGAACAACCGGAAGAATCAAATCAATCAGGATCTGGCTTGCTTAAAGGTTGAATTGACATACTTCAGCCAGGAACCCAGTCAGGCGTCTCAATTGACTGAGCAGCTCTTGCCCGGCCTTTCAACCTCCCCTCGTTCATTGGCATTGCAGAGTCGTATGGCAGCTCACATGGGTGATCTTGAAGTCGCCCGGAATTATCTGGATAAAGCAAAGAAAACCTATGATGAAATCTTCACTCAGCAAGAGCTGTGTAATCTTGAATCAAAATTCAACCAGATGATGAACTTGATCGGCATAGCCGAAGCTGCTCTGACTCTGAAAGATCCTTCCCTTGCGATCGATCTTTATGGGAAAGCTGCAACATTGATCCCGGACCAGCCCCTGGTGCAATGGCGTTCTGCACAGGCTTTATGCGAGGCGGCGGAAGCTGAGCGCAGGGCCGAGATCCTATCAGTCACTGCCCACGCCCCCGGTGAAAAATATCTTTCCCAGGAAACCTTCGTTCAATTCAATGTTAGTCTGGATGCAGTCCAGCCAACACTTGATCAGGATACCTGGTTGTGCCTGAAAGCCAGGGGAACCGCAGCGTATGAGGGTGAATGGCATGTCTCCACAAATCTGGACACCTGTCTGAACGATCCTGCAATGGCTGCTTCGATCGTGATGAACAGCGATGATGACGACATTATCCGCCAGATCCTTGAAACCCATCCCGATGACCCACAGGTTTTACAGGCATACGGCCTTAATGCTTTACGATATCACAAAGTGGATGCCATTCCCGCAGTGGAAAATGCACTTAAAAACGATCCATATAATCCTTGCAACCATGCCCTCTTGGCATTCCTGAACAAAACCAACCCTGAATCTGCTCTCAACTCAATCGAGACGGCGCTTCAGTTCTGGCCAGACGAATCCGGCTGGCACGCATATGCCGCCGAACTTGAAATGCTGATCGGCATGCCCGAGTCGGCCTCCAAACACATCACCGAAGCGCTGGAATCAGAACCTGAAAATGCCGATTTCTGGCTTCAATCTGCCGAGATACGCTTGCAGTCCAACGATCTGGAATTGGCTAAGGCTGATCTGGAAAAAAGTGTCACTTTCCAGACCAAAGACCCCGATGCCTGGCTGAAACTGGCCAATGTCAACCACAGGATGGGAGATATGCCCGCAGCCATTCGGAACATTCAGAATGCACAACACTTGGATCCCAGGAATAAATCCCTGGCTGTCAAAGAAGCACAGTTCCTGCTGGACCAGCAGGATTATGAGAGCGCGATCGAAAAGACGATCCACATTTTGGAAGATGACCAATCAAATAATGATGCGCACATCATCCAGGCACAAGCTTTTGCCAAGCAGGGAAAGTTCGAATCCGCAATCAAAGTATTGAAATCAGCTTTGATTGACAGCCCTTCTAATACAAGGCTGTCGCTGGAAACACTAAAAATTCGGAAGGAATTCGAAGGGACCGAAGCGGCATTACCGGAATTGGTGTCTTTGGCCGAGACCAACGCTGAGGACCCGGAGGTGCTGACCCTCCTTACCGATTGGTTGATCCAGACCAACCGGCTGGAGAAAGCGGCCCAAACCGCTCAGACCATTCTGCGGATCATACCCAAGGAAGCCAAAGTACATCTGATGTTGGGACGCCTGCAGCGCAAGAATGGTCAATTGGATCAGGCTATTGCCCACCTTTCTGAAGCCATTACCTACGATCCGAACATGGTGGAAGCCTACATCGAACTAGGCAAGACCTACCAGGACCGTCGAGATCTTGAAGAAGCAATCAAAGTCTTCCAAAAAGGGACGGAAATTGACGCTTCTGATCCCCGGCCTTATTTCTTCGCTGGAATGGCCCTCAAAGAATGCAAGGATTACAGCGGTGCTGAAACGATGCTGAAACAGGCAAAGCATCATGCTCCTGATGACGCTGAGATCATCCGCCAGTTGGGTGTGATCACAGCCATGAACTTAATCAATAATTTACGAGAGATGAGCTAACCATGAAAAAATCCACATCGCCTCTGGATTACCTGAACGCTCTGGACCGCTATAAATTCCTGACGATCCTGAACGCAGGCAATGAAAACGAAGAACACCAGTTCGTCAAACAGGCTTGTATGCTCTGGCTGGTCAATTACCCAGGTGATATTTATGTGCAATATCAACAGGCACTTAATTTTGCCAACCTGGGAAAGCCGGAGCAAGCCGTTTCCATACTGAAAAGCCTGATCGAACTGGACCCGCAGTTTATCGAAGCATATCAGTCTCTATCCGGATTGAATGAAGATTCTGAAGTAAAGAATGAAACGGAAGCTATCATCGCTTATCTGACCGAAGAGACTCAGCCCTCAGGTTTAGCAGATGATTGGCTCAACCCTCTATGGGAGGCGCGTCAGGCGTATACTTCCGGGGACCTGGCGAAGACGACCGAACTTATCCATCAATCACTGCTTAAAATCACCCGATTCCCCTTTGCCCGCTATCCTGCACCTCAAAGCCGCTTATCGGGAAAAGAATGTCGAAATGCTCGATAACCTGTCTGAGATTTACATCCAGCAATGGCCGAATTGTCTGCAAGTCAATATCATCAAAGCTCTGGCTGATATCGAAATCAACAAGGACTCGGCAGCGGTTGAACGGTTGCATTGGGTAGCCGCGCATGACAGCACGGCACAGGTCATCCAACGATTACTGGGCTACCGTCATCGTTTTCATGATTTGTGGCCAGACAAAATGGAGATCTTCTTTGACCTGCCTGTACCGGCATCGATAGCGACAACATTAGGTTGGAACCAGCTTATCCCCGGGCAGGAACCGGAACCCGAGCTGGCTGATGTCGCTCCGGTTGTGGAAGAGGTTCCTGAAAAAACAAAGGCCGTCTCTCAAACGGAACCGGAAGAGACCGAATCATCTGTTGAAAGTGAAACCGAAAAGGTTGACCTTTCACTTGAAGAGATCAACCCCATGTTTGCAGAAAAACTCTATGCATCAGACGAAGATTTCGAGGATGTCCAAAGGGCTTTCTCACGTCTGGCAAAACGGTTTAAGAAAGCTGACCTGGAGCGGGAGGATAGTCGTTTCCCAACTTATGTAATTATGAGTTCAAAGAGCCAGCTCGAAACACAATATGGCCCTAATACCGCCGCAGTCATTGATGATTTGATACAGGAACTGGCTGCCCTCATCCGGCAACTGCCCGATTGGGGTGCTCGTGTATTTTATCCAGACGATCCAACTTCAATGACTCAGCTCGGTCTCAAACCCACAGTCGCAAACGACGCGTGGAAAGTCAAATTGAGCCTGGCGGACCTGGATCAGGCACTCGCCAAACAAGGTGAAATGATCGGATCTCTGCTGATCGTGGGTGGACCTGAGATCATTCCCTTCCATCATCTGCCCAACCCGACCCTCGATGATGACCTGGATGTGCCTTCCGACAACCCCTATGGCACGATCGACGAGAATTACTTTATCCCGCAGTGGCCAGTCGGGCGGTTGCCCGGTGAGACCGGATCAGATGCCGGTCTGCTCCTGTTCCAGATCCGTAACCTCATCTATAACTATGAACAGCGAACGAAAAAGACCTTCCGGCCAAGTGTGACCTTGAATGCTTTGTTCGGATGGGTCCGTCAGTGGCTGGCCAATATCGGTCTGTCTTCGAACAAGAAAGGTAACCTGGGTTTATCCGCTGAAGTTTGGCAGGAAGCCTCGGCAGGAGTTTTTTCAACTATTGGAAAGGCAAAAGCACTTCAGCAGTCACCGCCGACGAATTCAGATAATATCGTCCTGAACAGCGGCCAGGGTTCCGATCTGGGCTATTTCAACTTACACGGTGTGAAGGATGGCGGCAATTGGTACGGCCAAAAGGATTTCTCCTCGGAATCGACAGGACCGGACTATCCCATCGCCCTCAGTCCCAATTTGTTCAGTGAAAAAGTCCATTCGCCTAAATATGTCTTCTCGGAAGCATGCTATGGTGCCAATATCATCGAAAAACATAACGAGGAAGCCATGTCATTAAAATTCCTCGATTGCGGCACAAACAACTTCGTCGGCTCTACCTGTATCGCTTACGGTTCCGTGACCATGCCGCTGATTGCAGCCGATTACCTGGCTGAAATGTTCTGGAAGCAGGTCTTGGATGGCGATACCGTGGGTTACGCTCTGATGCGTGCCAAGCTCACCTTTGCCCAGGAAATGACCCGTAAACAGGGTTTCCTCGATGGTGAAGATCAGAAGACGCTGCTCTCTTTCGTACTCTTTGGCGATCCGCTGGCAGTCTATGACGGCCCCAAGACAACACCCAAATCAGTACGCGCCAAGAGTCATCCAGCGGTCAAGACCCTGAGTGATTCCGACCTCAAACCAGCGATGGATCTCGATCAGATGCCCAAGCAAGTCTCCACCAGTGTGAAAGAAGTCATCGAAAAATACCTTCCCGGTTTGCACAATGCCCAGATGAAAGTCAACACAGGCGGTACCGGTTTCTATGAGGGAAAGAATAAATCCATAAATGATGATCGTTATTTTGTAACACTTGAAAAATCGATCCAGGAAAACCATCAAACCATACACCATCGTTATGCGAGAATGACCTTTGATAAAAAAGGCAAATTGGTCAAATTCTCAACTTCACGATAAAAGCTCCGTGGCTTTCATTCTCATCTCCTGACAAAGTCTCTCTCCAAGCCACAATCCTCCTCAAATGCCCCCACAATGTTGGGGGCATTCTTTTCAATTAATTATCAATCAAGGTAGAAACCTTCATAAAATTTTGAGGATAATAATTACTTCTTCCTTTCATTCTCTTTATGTTAGAATTAAGAAAGATAATTATTGCATCACATCTTCGAGCCCTGATACCTAAAGCGGAGCTATGGTATCCCGGCCGATAGGGTAAGGATGAAAACGTCCTTGCCTCCCATGTTTGGAAAGGAGATGGACGCTTATTACGCGCAGCGTAATTTTTACGCGTAATATAAGGGCGCTCCTTTCGATATCAGAAGGAGCGTTTTTGGTGGAAACAAAGAACCCAGTAAAAAATAAATTCTACTTTTCTACCCGTGATCTTCTGATCATGGCCGTCCTTGCAGCCCTGGGTGGTGTCGCAAGCACTTACATCAACACCCTCAGCGATGCCGTCCAGGCAATGCTCGGTTTCCCGGGCGCGACACAATGGGCAGCCGGTTTACATGTGATCTGGATCGTACTGGCAATGGCAATAACAGGTAAACCTGGGACGGGCACGCTCACCGGTATCCTGAAAGGCGGCGTTGAACTGCTTAGTGGTAACAGTCATGGGATCATTATCCTGTTGATTGACGTGGTGGCGGGCTTGCTCGTTGATTTTGGTTTCTTACTGTTCCGGAACAAGCGCTCGCTTTTTGCTTATCTTCTTGCCGGTGGTTTGGCGACCGGCTCCAATGTTCTGGTATTCCAGATCTTTGCAACACTGCCTTCAAATATCCTTGCTGCTACTGCGATCCTGATACTTTTCCTGGTCGCTTTTGTATCGGGGGTTGTTTTTGCCGGGTTGATACCTTCTCTGTTGGTCAATGCACTGAGCAAAGCAGGTGTGGTCCGGATTCAGCAGCTTACACCAAAAAACCGTAAGGCAGGCTGGATCATCCTGGCGGGCGTATTCGTGATCGCTGTCCTTCTGGCCGTCTTTCTAAAAGTCAGCCTTCAGGGACCGGAACTGATCCAGATCAATGGAGACGTTTCCAGTCCTTATGATTTCCCACCGGAAAATGGTTCGATTAAAAAGGTTTCCCGTCAAATGGACTATAAAGGTGTTTTGACCGAATATGACGGTTACCCGATCAAGGCAATCGTTGACTACGCACAGCCAATGACGGATGCAGACACATTACTCATTGAAGCAACCGACGGCTATGCCTTCCTGATCAGTTTTGATGAACTGAATTCGAATGACAACATCCTGCTCGTCCAAAGTGGCAGCGGTAAGAGCGCAACATTTGATGTGGTTGGCCCGGAAAGCAGTAAAGCCTGGGTACGCGGCATTGCCCGATTGACAGTGATTGCTTCTGAAAGTCTGACGATCATCGACCAGAACGGCGTTGAACATCAGTTTGACCCGGACGCCTGGGTATCGGATATGGACAGCACCCAGGTCTCTCTGCCTGAAGGATCAAAGAAATTACAAGGCGTTCCAGTCTGGAAGGTGATTGAAGCAAATATGAATGAGGTCACTCCTGACGAGATCGTCTTCAGCAACGAAGAAAGTACCCTCTCCCTGCCATGGTCGGATATCGATCAAAACGATAACCTGCGGATCTTCACCGTTATCGGTGAATCAAGCATCAGTTATGCCCTGGCTGAAATGTCAGGTGACGTTCAACTTTACCCATTATCCCGGATAGAGATCCGTTAATTTATGTCCCTCGTTGAAGTCCGTCAGTTTTCTTATACCTATCCGGGTGGAAATAAACCGGCTTTGGAAGGCATTGACCTTTCCATTGACCGGGGTGATTTCGTCGTCATCACCGGGAAATCAGGTTGTGGGAAATCCACCCTGGGAAAAGCGCTGGCGGGGTTTCTTTTCCAGGATGAGGACATCAACCACGACGGACAAATCATTGTCAATGGGACCGACATGAGCACCATTCCACTTTTTGCCGCCAGTGAAAGGGTCGCTTACGTTCAACAGAATCCGGAGGACCAGTTTTGCACCCTGACTGTTCAGGATGAGATCGCTTTCGGACTTGAAAACCGGCAGGTCTCTCCCTCTGAAATTGAAACGAAGATTGTGGATGCGCTGTCAGTCGTTCGCGGTGAGGAATTAATTGACCGGGACCTGGCAACGCTCTCCGGTGGTGAGATGCAAAAGGTAGCAATCGCATCCATGCTGGCGCTGTCGCCGGATGTCCTGATCCTGGATGAACCCACGTCCAACCTCGACCCAATCGCCACCAATCACATTTTTGAAACTCTTTATAGTCTTCGTGAAGAATCCGGCCTGACCATTATCATCATTGAACACAAATTATCCCAACTCCTGCCTCTCAATCCAAAATTGTTTGTGATGGCGGAAGGTAAATCATTGGGATTCAAATTGATTGAAACATTTCTATCCGGTCAGCATTCTTCATTAGTGAAATTCGAAAAAACTGCTGAAATTCCTCGTGAAATCAATCAACTTCATCCAATTTTCGAACTGGATCATGTAAATTTGACCCTCGGGTCTAAACAAATCCTCGACGACATCAATTACTCTCTTTATCCGGGAGATTTCGTCAGCCTAATGGGGCCGAATGGCAGCGGGAAAACCACCCTGCTCCTGACCATGATGGGGATATATCACCCAACCAATGGAACGATCAATGGCTTTGGCCGAGACCTCATCAATGAAAAGACATCAGATCTCGTCCCGGACATCGGTTTCATCTTCCAAAACCCAGATCACCAGATCTTCACCTCCTCAGTCTGGGACGAAGCCACTTTCACTTTGAAGAACCTAGGGCTCTTAACCGAAGAGAAACAAGCAGAAGCCCGACTCGGGTTAGCGCGATTAGGATTGGATAAGGACCTGGATAGACATCCCCAAAGCCTCAGTTATGGTGAAAAAAGAAGGTTAAACCTGATCAGTGTTATCCTTCACGACCCAAAACTCCTCTTGATCGACGAACTCCTCATCGGGCAGGACCTGGAAAATGCCAATATCTGGATGCATTTCTTATGGGATTATGCCCAGCAGGGTAACACAGTCGTATTGGTCAATCATCACGCTGAATTAACTGAGAAATTTTGTAACCGGTTGACATTCATCAATGAGGGTCAGATTAGGGTTGATTCACAGGTTCACCAGGCGTTTGATGAGCTGACAACATTGGGATTTGGTGATTTCTTGCCTATCTCGATACAAGGGGCTGATCATGAATAAGCTTGCCTACCAGCCCGGCCAGACGATCCTCCACCAGGTACATCCTTTGAGTAAATTCATTTGGGTGCTTTTAACATCCATCCTGGTTTTCATCATTACAGATGGATTGCTGGTTTTTGCACTCTCAAGCTGGTGCCTGATCTATTTATTTGCCGTCTATCCACAAATCTGGAAAATCCGTGGGTTCAAGTTTGTATTACTGACTGGTATGTCGTTGTTCCTTCTGTACGTCATTTTCGATAAAACAGGAACGATCCTCTTTAATCCGGGGAAACCGTTATTTCAGCTAACGAGTGGTGGGATCCTTGCCGGATTAATATACAGCGGCAGGTTCCTCACTATTGTCACAGTCAGTTATTTGTTTGTCCTGACGACCAACCCAACAGATCTGGCATATTCTCTCATGCGGATTGGCGTGCCTTATCGGATTGGGTTCATGTTAGTGACTGCATTACGCCTCGCTCCGCTGCTTGAAGATGAAGGCCAGACAATATATCGAGCACAGATCGTGCGCGGCGTTCAATATGATAAAGGTAATATCAAACGTTTCATTTTACTCGTTCAACAATTCATGACACCGCTCCTTATCAGCGCGTTAAGCCGCGCTGATAAGCTTGTTTTCAGTATGGAGGGTCGGGGATTTGGTCAAAATCAAACACGCAGCTTCCGCCAGAGGCCAAAAACATCAATCTGGGATTTTTTATTTAATATAGGAATGGTGGTTATCACGGGAGTATTACTCATTATCAATTTTTCAGGAAGGGTGTAACCAAAATGGAGAAAAAATCAAAACGCTGGATCATCATCCTCGCCGCTGCCCTTATCCTTACAGCAGGGGTAGTCATTCTGATCCTGGTCACCACAAAGCCTATGCCTGTTGCTTTATTGAGTGAATACAATCTTAAATCACTCTGGGCAGAAGGTAAAACAATGAATAAGTGTGCGGAATGCCACAGCAGCAGCGATTTCCACACTTGCGATACCTGTCACGATGAGCACGGTGCAGTGGAATTAACTGGGATTACTTTCTTCGAGGTGATTGAGCTGACCGGCGATGTTCCCGATCCGGCATTTATTCGGGTCAATGAGGTCATGCCTGACCAGGAAAACGCTGGAACACATATCACCTTGTATGATTTCCTGGCGCAGAACGGAGTTGACAAAGACGCCTTCGAGTCAATCACATTCACCACCAACGACGGTGGTCTGGTGACCATTGAAGCTCAGTATCTGGATGAAACAGCCATGCTGGTACCCTACATCGATGGCGTCCGGTTCGTGACCAGTTCAGTCCATTCTTCCACCTGGCTGAAAGGTATCAACCGAATTGTTGTGGTTGGCAAAGAAACACCTTTGCTCATTGACGGTGTCGCCACTTCCATCGGGCGTTTATTGATCGGTGAGACCGCCCATCTGACCGTTGAAGGTTCCGATGTGATGCTCAAAAACGATGCAGGCCAGATCAGCCATGCCCTGGTCGCCAATTGGGTGGAAGGCGCACCGCTCCCCGCCCTGCTGGCTGACCCCACAGCTGCTTCCGTGACCGTCACCGATACTAACGGAGACACCTTCGAGATCACCGGTGAGGAATTGTCAACAGCGGTGGTCGCCATGGTGCGCGATCATGTCACTTTGGTTCTTCCGGACCGCGGCCGCAGCGCCTGGCCGACAGATATTGTCAAGA
Source organism: uncultured Chloroflexia bacterium (assembly GCA_963741015.1). Classification (GTDB taxonomy): domain Bacteria; phylum Chloroflexota; class Anaerolineae; order Anaerolineales; family Anaerolineaceae; genus Brevifilum. The sequence continues at coordinate 177,504 of CAVUGP010000001.1, forward strand.
TTGATTCAAATTAGGTTATGACTATGCGAAAATTTCTAACTGTCTCTATTCTTGTTGTTTTGTTTACCGCACTTGCCGGCTGCCAGCCTGCCTGGCAGGTCAGCCTGACCGTGAATGACGAAATTGTCGGATCGATCACAAAAAACGATGTCCAGTTCTATATTGATAAATCGGAAGAGGAAATCGATTCGGTTCCATTGGGCCAGTTCTTCTACGATAACGGCTTTGAACTCATAGATTTGGTTGATGTTCAATGCGAAAATGCTGATTTAGCCTATTATCGCTGGGACGATATCGCGGAAAGTGCCGTTTTCAACGCGGATAGAGAACTGACGATTGAAGGTGAATCGTGCTTGTTGAAAAGCATTGAAGTTACGCCTTCCCCCACTTCTGAACATATCGAGTTATCCATCTTAGATATCGCCCCAACGATCGCCTATGCACTTGGTCTGCCCGAATTACCCAACGCGGCAGGTACGGAAATCTTTGAATCCAGCGCGGAACACGCCGTCCTGATCATTCTCGATGGCACGCAATATGCGAAACTCCAATACGAAATCGCGACCGATATCCTCCCTTTCCTGGCGAGCGTTGGTAATTTGAAGAATGGCCTGACCGTTTATCCCCCCATTACAACCACAGCTTCCGCTTCCCTGCTGACAGGTGCACTACCAAAGGACACCGGTGTCTACGGTTATGGCTATCGCAGTACGGACCTGACCACGCTGTTTGATCTTGCTGTTGAAAATGGGCTGACCGTCCATGCGGTGGAAGGCGCAAGCTTACCTTTCAACCTTCGGAATGCCGAGGTCACTCTAAGCGGCGACCGAGATGAAAATGGATATTCGGATGACAATGTATTCACCAACGCACTCGACCAGATCGAAAAGAACCTGCCTGACCTTTTATATATTCATTTCCATGAGATTGACGATATGGGTCATACTTTTGGGCCGGAGTCTTCCGAATATGTTAACGCGATGATCCGCGTGGATGGGTATCTGGAAGGCATCGTGAATGCGCTGCCCGAAGGGACTCTGATTGTGATTACCGCCGACCATGGGATGCACGAAACCGTTGATGGCGGAAATCACGGCACATTAACCGAGAAAGATATGATCATCCCAATCATTATTTTAGAAAAATAAGGAGAACCTATGTTAAAACGCACGAAAAAGTATTGTTGGATTCTACTGGTCATCATACCCATGCTGCTCAGCGCATGTGGTGGTGCCCCCAAGGTCGATTGGACCCTGTCGATCTCAGGTGATGTCAGCAATCCCATCACCTATACATATGCCGAATTGGCAAAAATGGATATGGTCAATCTCGATGATGTTCTCATGGAGAAATCACGAGGCGAAGATGAGGTACGTTCATTCAGCGGTGTGCCTTTAGCCACTTTGTTGGCAGAAGCAGGTGCAGCGGATGATTTTAGCACCATTACGGCGACAGCTGCAGACGGCTATGCCATTGAACTCTCCAAAGATGAATTGGTGGATGGTATCGTCGCCTTGAAACAAGGTGGGGAATGGATCGTTGATGCCGATCCCGATGCCGGCCCAATACGTCTGGTATTCCCATCCACGCCGGCTAACCGCTGGGTTTTCCAGGTGACCGAGCTTATTGTCAATCCATAATCAATTTTATAGAAAGAAGGAAAATCATGAAGAAAACCTATTTGTTCACCGTATTGTTTGTTGTGCTCACGCTGCTCTCAGCATGCGCCCCCAAGGAAGTGGCAACCGAAGCTGCAGCCACAGTTCTAACTGTCAATGATAAAACCTACACCCAGACAGATCTGGAAGCACTCGGAACGACCTCGGTTGATTACACTGATAAGGATGGCAATACCACCACTTATAACGGTGTGCTGCTTTCAACCCTCCTCTCAGATGCCGGCGCAGGCACCGGAACCGATGTTACATTCAGCGCTTCCGATGGCTATGAAGCTGGCCTGACTGTTGACGAGGCCATGGCTTGCCCCAATTGTATCGTCGCTTTTGACAATGGTTCCCTGCGTACGATCATGCCCGATATGTCCGGCAAATTGAATGTAAAAGATTTAATTCAAATTTCCGTTCCTTAAAATCTATTTACAAGCCAAGGATATTTCAAGAAAAAGGCAACCTGCTGATGCAGATTGCCTTTTTCTGATTGACAGGAACTGCCAATGCGATTATGATCAAAATCATAATTAAATATTAACCCGCCATAAAAGGTGCACCTGATGCCCGGATGCAAGGTGCATAATGGGGGAAGCTGGTGAAAGTCCAGCACTGTCCCGCAACGGTAACACCAATGGTGAAGTCCGATACCCCGCCTTTTATGACCCAAATACTTCGTGGAAAGGCAAGTTGGGTATCGGCTCAAATTTGACAAAGCCGACCTCCCCCTGCCGCCCTTATGGGCGGATTTGGTTTAACGATCCTTTCTGAAAATGGATCGTTTTTTATATCAAAGGAGCAGGTTAATGGAATCCCATATTCAAAAATTTTTCTATTCAATCCTGATCGCCCTAATTTTGCTTAGCGTAACAGGTGCGAAAGTAAACGCTTCACCATCAATTCTTCCTGATAATCAACAGGATACTGATCAGGTGATTGAAGCAGCAATTGATTACCTTCAAACCCAAATAAATCCCGATGGCGGGATTCGCTGGATGGATGAATCCTCAAGCATTGCCGTAACATTGCGGGTTGTCATCGCACTCTCCGCCAACCACTTTTCGCAAGACGCACTTATCAGCAGTTCAGGATTGCGCCCGGTTGATTACTTATCCTCAAATGGCGAGGATTGGATCAACCAGGCCGGTTCCGAACAACCTGGTTTCAGCATGGCTCGGGCTGGACAGATGCTGACTGCTATCGCTGCTGCTAATTTGAATCCACATCAGTTCGGTGTGAATAATATTGACCTCGTATACCAAATCAATACTGAATATGACCCGAGCACAGGCGTCTTCGGAGCAGCCGCGACTGACAATGCGACAGACCAAATTTGGGCCATCCTCGGATTGGCTGCCAACAATTTTGTGATCCCTGAAGAAGCTGCACTCTGGCTGGCAGGCGCACAGGGTGAGGATGGCTCATGGAATGACGGTTATGGCAGTTTTCTCGATACTACCCCGCTTGCTATGATGGCACTGGTCGCCTCCGGATATTACACAATTGAATCTCCCGAAGTGCAGCTTGCCGTTGCATTTATGCAGAATGAACAACAGCCCGATGGCGGTTGGCAGACCCAGTGGGATTTCGATAACCAACGCCAGTACGACCGGCGTCATGCTGCAGACTATTTCTGCATTGAATGAAATCCCGATGGATGCTAACTGGCAAAAAATAGGAGGAAATCCCTTCACCGCTACCTTATCTCTCCACCAGGAGAACGGTGTGATCGGTGGTGACTATGCCAATACTTTCTCAACCGCAGACGCCTTGATAGGACTTTCAGGTCAACCGCTTTACAGACTTGGTTCTCTCATTAAGGCCAGCCGGGGATTTGATTTCCTTTTCAACCAACAACATGATGATGGCGGTTGGGGAGACCCGCTTACGACATCAGATGCCATCCTGGCAATATTTGCCGCCGGGTGGGATCCCTCAACATCAACAACAGAAATGGGTGATCCGGTCTCTGCTTTAGCATCCATGATTGAATTAGGTTTTTCAAATGATCCTGAAACACTTGCCAAAACAATTACAGCTTTGTCTGTCACCAATTTGGATCCAATCAATATTACCGGCGTTAATTTGGTCGATAAATTGAAGAATACTTTTGAAACCGTCTCTGCCTCATTTGGTGATCCAGCATCGTCAAAGGACCAGGCCTATGGCATTATTGGCCTGACAGCGGCCAGTAAATCACTGCCAGCCGGAGCGCTTTCAACACTCTTAGACCTAAAACAGTCTGATGGGGGATGGCCGTTGACCTCCGGTGGCAGCTCTTCGGCTTACCCTACAGCACTTGCCATCCAGGCACTCCTGGCAGCAGGTGAATCTCCTGAGTCAGCGACAATTCAAGAGGCTTTGGATTACCTCTCAAACACACAACTAACAGATGGTGGCTGGGGTGATTCACTCTCAACATCCACTGTGGTCATGGCGTTGAATGCTCTTGGACTCGAACCTGAAACCTGGATCACGAAACAAGGACACACACCTATCACCGCATTGACCGGTTATCAAAAAACAAATGGTTCATTTGTCGTGGATTGGAATTCCTCCTCAGACAATTCCTCGGCAACGATTGCTGCACTTCGTGCGCTATTTTCCGGAAGCGACCTTCTCCAGTCGAATTTACCATCGGGCGATTACGCGGGGTTGGTGGTCGATAGCGGCGATGCCGAACCGGAAACAGCCTGCCTCAAGTTATCGGACACGTCAATCTCCGGATTAGATCTGCTGGATGAGTCCGGATTTTCCTACAATGCGGACGAAGGGTTCATCAGCAGTATTATGGATATCAGTAACCCGGAGGGAGAAACCAATTACTGGTCCTACTGGCATTGGAACGGCCAAACCTGGGTCTTCAACAATACCGGATTAAATGATTCGAATGTCCTGCCGGGGACGATTGAAGCCTGGCATTTCACCAGTTGGGAACGGTTCCCTTCACTGCCGCCGGACATCATCCCCAACCTTAGTGAAATCTGTAATACAACCGTATTGAAGAATTACGCCGTCGAACCTTACCTGGATTACACGGACCTATTCCAAACTCATTCCGGTCAAAGCTATCAGGTTGCGACCCAATCCACCGCAACAGAAGAAGCAGTATCCTCCTCACCACCGGAGGATGGATATACAGAATCAACACCAATGATAACGGCTCAGGAGGAAACACCAATTCGATCTGTCCTGCCATTCATTATCATCGGAGCTGTCGGTTTGGTTGTCCTGGTTGTAGTGATCCTGGTTGCTGTGAAAAGACGCAAATGAAACGAAGACTATTGGGGATCTTTACAAACCTGATCGTCCTGATCATGGGGGTTCTGAGCCTTCTGGCACCTTTCGTCCTTCCCCAATTCCGGGCGGACGGTGTCCAGAGCGCTGTATTTCCGGTGATGATCAGCCTGATCATCGGTCTCTGCCTATTGATCGTGTTCTTTGAGATCCAATCGTCCAACCTGGACAGCAAAATGATCGCCTTTCTGGGGGTTTTGATCGCAATCAATTCCGGTGTGCGGTTTCTGGAAAACGCCATTCCCGGGCCGGCCGGATTTAGCCCCACTTTTTTCCTGATCATCCTGGTCGGATATTACTTCGGGAGCCGGATAGGTTTCCTGATGGGCGCCATGACGATGTTTGTTTCAGGCCTGATCACAGGCGGGGTTGGTCCCTGGCTGCCCGGACAAATGATCACTGCAGGTTGGGTCGGTCAAAGCGCCGGACTGTTGAAACCGCTGGTTGCTTCAATGAAATGGCAAGGGAAAGCTATTGAGGTTGTTTCCCTTTCCATCTTCGGTGCTGTCTGGGGAATGCTCTATGGAGCGATCATGAACCTCTGGTTTTGGCCCTTCCTCGGTGGCGCAGCAGGCCAATCCTGGTCCCGGATATTACCGCTGGCTGAAAATATCGGACGATATGGAACATATTACCTTGCAACGTCACTCGTTTGGGATATCACCCGCGCCATTGGTAATGTGTTGGTCATCAGTCTGATGGGTCGACCTGTACTGAAGATTTTTGCACGCTTTTCGCAGCGCTTCTCTTTTCAGGTTGTCGGAGATGGACAGCCATGACGCAATCCTTTCCCTGGGTGATCTGGTTGGTGTTCAATTTGGTGCTTCTGCTTTCGACCCGGAACCCTTTCCTGCTCGCTTGGATCCTGTTCTTTCTATTTATTGTCGGTACAAATCTGGCAAAAGCCAAAAACCAAACACATTGGTTTGTAAGAAACCTGCGCTTTATCGGGACCATGATCCTGCTATCCACAGGGATTAATTTGCTATTTGCCCATACCGGCCAAAACGTACTTTTTACTCTCCCTGAAAAGTGGCTGCTTATCGGTGGAAAATTCACCCTGGAAAGTGTGATGTATGGCGCGATTAATGGTCTGTTGATTGGTGCGCTGTATATCCTCTTCAATATCTTCAATCTGGCACTCACCATCAAACAGATCACCCGCCTGATCCCACGCGCATTCCAGCCTTTGACATTGGTGGTAACCATCGCACTAACTTTCTTCCCATCCATCCAGGAACATACCCGCCAGATCCGTGAAGCACAAATGATCCGCGGCAACCCAATGAAGAAGGTGTCTGACTGGCTGCCGGTGTTGATCCCACTGCTCGTCACCAGTCTGGAAAACGCGATTTCACTCGCAGAATCCATGACGGCTCGAGGATTTCAATCTAGTTCCGCAAAACCTCAAACGGCTTTGGGATTGATTGGGTTGATCATGGCGCTGTTCTCCCTTTTCGCAGGTTGGATCCTGCATTTATTTAACTATCCTCTGTGGATCAGCTGGTCATTGTATATTTTAAGTGCCGCAATGACTGTCGGCGTCTTTATTCTCACCGGCAAATCTTCTTCCATCACCCACCTCGATCAGCCTCATTGGCAAAGGGCTGATTTCATCGCTACCGCGGCGTTGATCGCTTCTTTTGGTTTTTTCCTTTGGATTTTCCTGCAGGACAGTACGAACCTTTCCTATTCACCCTATCCTTCATTATCACTACCGGACTTCAATCCGTTGTTGATTGGGTTGGGCTTCATACCGGCAATACCGATATTTTTCAAAAATCATGATTGAATTCAGAAACTTCTCGTTTCAATATCCTCAATCGCAGCACCCCGTGCTGCAGGATGTCAATCTGCGGATCCATCCTGGGACGCTCACCCTGGTCGCAGGAGCATCTGGCAGTGGAAAATCAACACTATTACGCTGCATGAACGGACTGGTACCGCATTTTACCGGTGGACAAATACAGGGCAGTGTTGATGTCCTTGGTGAAAATCCGGTAAAAATCGGACCCGGGGGAATGGCTGCCAGGGTGGGATTTGTCTTCCAGGAGCCGGAATCCCAGTTCGTTTTTGATATTGTTGAAGATGAAATTGCCTTCTCCCTCGAAAACTCTGGAATGAGCAGGTCAGAAATGAAAGCCAGGCTGGACCGGGTCTTATCAAAGCTGGGTTTGGATTGGCTTCGTCGTCGTGCAATAGCAACTTTGTCAGGGGGTGAAAAGCAAAAAATCGCGATTGCCAGTGCACTCGTTCTGGAACCAGAGATCATGATTCTGGATGAGCCTACTTCGCAGCTCGATCCTGCCGGAGCAGATGAAATTTTGCAATACATCATTTCACTCAAAGACAAACTGGGACTAACCATCATCATTGCAGAACACCGATTGGAACGCTTGCTATCATATACGGACCGCATGATCTACCTGGCCGGGGAAGGCCGGGTTCAGGAAGGTCCGCCGCAGGAAATACTTCCAATGATGACGAATGTCCCACCTATCATTCAGATCGCCAAAGCATTGAACCTTTCTCCTCTTCCGATCACTCCAAAAGATTTCCCAAAATTGCGGGTTGGTAAAACGCAATTAATTAATGATTCCGGCCCAATGACAGCCGGCCCAAAAAACTTGGAAGTGCAGGATTTAAAAGTGAAGTTTGACGGTCAAACCATCCTCAATAATGTCTCGCTTTCACTCCGGAAAAGCGAAATCCTGACTATGATGGGTCCCAACGGCGCTGGCAAAACCACCCTCCTCCGGGCTATCATGGGACTGGTGCCTTCTGAGGGCACCAGACTGATTGGGGATCAAGACTTGAAGGTGCAAAGTTTGCGAGACATCATCCAAACGATCGCCTACTTGCCTCAAAATCCAAACGATCTGTTATTTGCGGATTCAGTTTTGGATGAAATGCGGGTCACGCTCACCAATCACAAATTGGTTGTTGATCTGGATGATATTCGACAACATCTAGTAGACTTTAGCCTGCTTGATGATTGCGATCGCTACCCCCGCGATCTGTCAGTCGGTGAGCGCCAGCGGACGGCACTGGCAGCGATCACCATCCACAATCCATCGATCATTCTGCTGGATGAACCTACCCGCGGTATGGATTACGAGAATAAGCTTCACCTGAGCAAAATCTTAAAAACCTGGCGATCCCGGGGCAAGTCAATCCTGGTTGTGACCCATGATGTTGAATTTGCAGCTCAACTGGCGGACCGTGTTGCCATTCTCCAAAAGGGAGAGATCACGTTTAGAGGGTCACCTCAGGAGGCCTTCACCCAATACCCTGAATATCGAACCCAGACCGCTGTCCTTTTCCCGTCAACAGGCTGGTATAAGCCCGAGGACCTTGATTTTTCCGTTTTATTACCCACTTAGGAACCACTGCCTGTGGTAAAATTGTCCCGGTTCACATAAAAATAATAAATAAAATCAAATATTGATAATACTCATAATGAATAATTACATCCCTCACTATTGAGGTTAAACAACCATGGGTATAAATAAGGTGCGATAATGTCTTATTGGTAGAGAGTTAAATATTACGAAAATTATGAAACCTGCAAAATTTGATATCCGAACCACAAATTTTGTCTTCCAGACAATAAAGAAAAGTCCAAATTAGGAGAGAACTCGAATGTACGGATACAGCGGCAAGATTCTGCACATCGACCTGAAAGAACGTACCCATTGGGCCGAGGAGAAACCGGAAGAGTGGTACAAACTCTATATCGGTGGGGTCTCGATGGCAACCCGTTTATGCTGGGAGAACATTGAGGTCGGTTGTGATGCCTACGATCCCGGCAACCCGGTCTGCTTTGCCAACGGTATCTTCGCCGGTACCCCTGTCCCGGTCGGCGGCAAGTATGGCCTTGCCTCCAAATCTCCCCTGACCGGTTTTATCGGCGACAGCCTCTCAGGTTCCTGGTTTTCGATCGCCCTCAAGCGGGCACAATGGGATGGCGTCGTCATTCACAATTCCAGTGAAAGCTGGGTCCATATCTTCATCGATGATGACCGGGTGGAGTTCCTGCCCGCTGGACATCTGATGGGATTGGGAACTTACGAAACTGAAGAAACCATCCGTGAGGATTTTGGCGATGACCAGATCCGTTCCGCTACAATCGGCCCTGCCGGTGAACACATGGTCCGGTTTGGTAATGTGACCAATGACGGCCGCCAGGCTGGCCGTACAGGTCACGGCGCGGTTTGGGGCAGTAAAAAGCTCAAAGCCGTCTCGGTACGCGGTACACATGGCATCACCGTTGCAGACCCTGCAACATTATTGGCAATGTCTTTCGATATCACCAAATCCGCACAGGGAAAAGATACCGAAAAATATCGCATCTAGGGCACTTCTACCAACATGCTAAATATGAACAAATTGGGCCTCCTCCCCACCCGCAACTACCAGGAAGGCGTATTCGAATTCGCCGAAATGGTCAGCGGTGAATACCTGGACGAGCACCACAAAGTCAAAGTGATCGCCTGCGCCCAGTGCCCGATTGCTTGCGAGCAAATGTCGATGGTTAAGAAAGGTCCATTTGCTGGCGCGATGACGGGTATCGAATATGAATGCCTGCAAGCTGTCAGTTCGAACTGCGGTATTGGTGACATGACTGCCGCCATCCGCCTGGTTGATATTGCGGACCGGTCCGGCATGGACGCCATGTCGATGGGCGTGACCATTTCCTATGCGATGGAATGTTACGAACGCGGCGTGTTTACAAAGGAAGACTTTATTTGCGAAAGAGCCCCGGAAGGGATCGAACTCAATTTCGGGAATGGGACGGGTGCGGTGACGCTCGCACTAATGATCGAGAATAAGGAAGGGATCGGCGAGATCCTTTCGGAAGGCACCCGCAGAGCCGCTGCTTATTTCGATAAAGAACGGAATGTCGAGACTTATAAATGGGCGATGAACATCAAGGGCCTCGAACTCCCCGGCTATGACGCCCGGGCGCTGAAAACCTTCGCCGTCGGACTGGCCGTAGGTACTCGCGGCGGCTGCCACAACCGTTCTTCCGCTTACGATCCCGATATCAAAGGTCAGACCAACCGGTTCACAGTAGATGAAACCCGCGGTGAAGTTGCCGCCCGTTCAGAGGAATATGCCGCGGTCTATGACACCCTGCCGATGTGTAAGTTCATCCGCCGCTGCTTCACCGGTAAAGCGGACCGGGCAGGTGCCTGGCCGGCGATTGCCAAATTGATCAACGCGACCACAGGCTGGAACTTCGACTATGAGGAAGTGGACCTGATCGGCGTCCGTGCGCATACCATCAAAAAAGCGTTCAATATTCGCGAGGGTTGGAAGCGCAGAGGATGATGACCTGCCCTATCGCTGGAAACATGACCCAATGACCAAAGGCCCTTCAGCTGGACATGTGGTCACCGATGAGGAACTGGAATATTTGAAGAGATTTATTATAAAGCTAAGGGTTGGACGCCAGAAGGGATGATCCCGAAGGAAGTCCTGATCAACCTTGGCATGGATGACGTCGCCGAAGAGATAGGTGTGTAAAGGAGATAATAATGGTTGCATCCACTTCAAAATACAGATACATAGTTTGCGATCCGGAAAAGTGTATCGGGTGCCAGTTGTGCGAATACATCTGCTCCTACACCAAAACCGGCGAATTTAACAGTTATCGCAGCCGCATCCGCACGGTTCGGGTAGATGAAGTTCTGATCACAGCTGTCGCCTGCCGCACCTGTGAAAACGCCCCCTGTGTTATATCCTGCACCCGTGATGCCCTGACCCAGGACCCTGTATCCGGCATTATCCGTATCGATCCATCAGAAATGCGATGGCTGCGCCTGGTGCATTGAAGCCTGTGATTTTGGAGCCATCTCGATCAACCACGACACCAAGCTTGCAGAATTCTGTGACCAATGTGAAGACCGAAGAAGATGGCCCGCAGTGTGTCAAGAGGTGCCCCAAAGAAGCCCTTGAATACTACAACACCAGACCAGCGTGCGCAGAACGCCCGCGGCATAACCTGATCAAACAAGAAGTGCTCGGACTGAAATCAAGTTCACTCTCAAGAGCAGAAGCAATCATTGTAGTTGAGCGAATAAAATTCTTTACAAAGGAGCAGATGAGCGAAAGCCCCAACTGAAGAACTGCGCATTGGCGTTTATATCTGCCACTGCGGCAGTAATATTGCCGGTGTTATCGATCCCAAAGAAGTCGTCGAATTTGCAGAGGGCTTACCGGATGTCGTCCGGGCAACGGACACGCTCTATGCCTGTGCTGATTCGCGGCCAGCGTCTGATCAAAGAAGACATCAAAAAATACAATCTTAACCGGGTTGTAGTCTCCGCCTGCTCCGTCAGGATGCACGAACCCACTTTCCGGGCAGCGGTAGCTGAAGCCGGTTTGAACCCTTTCCTGATGGAAATGGCGAACATCCGCGAACAATGCACCTGGGCGCATGGACATGACCGTGAAGGCGCTCTTGAAAAGGCAAAGGACCTGACCGCTGCCGCCATTGCGAAAGTCCGTTTCCTGACTGAACTTGAAATGATCGATGTCCCGGTAACCAGAAAGCGATGGTCATCGGGGGGGGCGTGGCCGGTATCAGCGCTTCGCTCGACCTGGCGGAACAAGGTATCAAAACGATCCTGGTGGAAAAGGAACCGACAATCGGTGGGGTCATGGCCCAGCTCAACAAGACCTTCCCCACCATGGACTGTAGTATATGAATACTCGCACCAAAAATGGTTGACGCGGCGCGTCAGCCCCTGAGTTGAAAGTGAGGACCTTCACCGAGGTCGAAAAAGTCGAAGGTTTTGTCGGCAATTTCAAAGTCACGCTACGTGAAAAAGCCAAACATGTGCTGGCGGACCGCTGCAATGGCTGCGGTGACTGTGCGCGTGCCTGCCCTGTGGAAGTCCCCAATTATTTTGAAATGAACCTGGCTCCCCGGAAAGCAGCGTATGTCCCGATGAGCCAGTCTGTCCCGCTGATCTATTCAATTGATCTGGATGCCTGCATCCACTGTTATAAATGTGTGGATGCCTGCGGACCTCTGGAGGCGATTGATTTTAGCCAGGAGGATAAACTGGTTGAGGAAGACATCGGCGCTATTGTGGTCGCGACCGGTTTTAATCATTTCGACCCGAGCGTGATGCCGTGAATACGGCTATTCACGTTATCCCAACGTGATCACCTCCATGGAAATGGAACGCCTGAACAACTCGGCAGGTCCAACCGCCGGGAATTTGATCCGGCCCAGCGACCACCAGAACCCAAAGACGCCTGGCCTTCATCAACTGTGTAGGGTCCCGTGACAAACGTTATAACCCTTCCTGTTCGAATTTCTGCTGTATGTATGCGATCAAGAATGCAGTGCTCCTCAAGCAGATGAATCCGGATATGGATATCACCATCTATTACATCGATATCCGGACACCTTCCAAGGGATATGAAGAATTCTACGACCGTGCCCGTGAAATGGGGATCCATTTCAGCCAGGGACGACCCAGCCTGATCACCGAAGATCCGGAACACCCACAACCTCTATGTGCATGCTGAGGATATCAATCTTGGGCAGGTCATCGAGCAAGCAATATGACATGGTCATGCTCAACCAGGCCGCCGTTCCGCAGCCCGACCAGGACCACATGAGCTCAGTGCTCAACGTCGCACAAAGCCCCGGCGGCTGGTTCATGGAATACCACCCCAAGCTGCGCCCAATGGACAGCCCTACCGATGGGATCTTCTTCGCCGGCGCCTGCCAGGGACCAGAAAGACATCCCCAGCAGCGTTGCCCAGGGATCCGCGGCGGCATCACGGGCCAGCCGTATCCTCCATTCTGAGGAATGGGAGATCGAACCCACAGTGGCCGTGGTCTGGCCTGACCGCTGTTCTGCGACCACCAAAGGCCAGCGCCTGCGGTTTATGTGTAAAAGCCTGCCCATACGGCGCTGTCGTGCTGGAAGGCGATAAAGCCGCTGAGATCATCACCGCCAAATGCCACGGCTGCGGCGGCTGTGTCGCTGAATGTCCGGAAGACGCCATCACCCAGCTCCATTACACTGATGCCCAAATCCTCGCTCAAATGCGAGCTCTGCTTGCGGATAAACCGGAAGAAAAGATCCTGGCGTTCCGCTGCCATTGGTGTTCGTACGGCGGTGCGGACCTTGCCGGTACCAGCCATTTTGAATACACGGCCAATGAACGTGGTATGAAGGTCATGTGTTCCGCTCGGATGGACAGCGATTTCATCTACGAAGCATTCCGTCTGGGTGCCGGCGGCGTACTTTATTCCGGCTGCCACCCGCAGGACTGCCATTACATCACCGGTCAATTGGTCGGTGCCAAACGGGCTGCACGTCTGAAGAAAATGTTCGAAAAAATGGAAATGACCGAAGGACGCTTCCGGGTGGAATGGATCAGCGCCGCAGAAGGTGATAAGTATGCCCGTGTCTTGAACGAAATGCAGACTGCGCTGGATGGGATATCACCTGATGAACTTGAAGAAGAGATCGAAAAGCTAAAACCTGAAATGGCCAAACGCCTGAAAAAATTCCCGGGGGTACCCGGTGTGCCGGAAGCGATGGAATATTCCGATAAACTCGTCAAAGCCATCACCGATCAGAAGGAGGCCGCATGAGCCACGCACCAAGCGTCCAAACCTTCGCTGATGAGGTCAAAGCGGCCCCGGGAGGCGAACACCTGGAACTGTGTTATTCCTGCGGGACCTGCGTCAGCAAATGTATGATCCAGCAGAAAGTGGATCCCGATTACAACCCGCGCCGGCTGCTTCGTCTTGCAATGCTGGACATGAAGGATGAAGCCTTCACCAGCCCAACCACCTGGCTTTGCTCAGAATGCGACCTTTGTTATTCCGCCTGCCCTCAGGAGATCCATATCTCCCAGGTGATCAAAGCCGTCAAACAACTTGCTGTTGAAGCCGGTTATACCTCCCCGCTTACCGCCGTCTCCGTTAACGAAGAGCTTTGCTCCGGGTGTGGGATCTGTGTAATGGTCTGCCCCTACGAAGCGCCATCCCTCTTTGAAAAAGAAGTGGACGGTCAATTGGACCGCTTCTCAAAAGTCGACCCCAGAAAAATGTATGGGCTGCGGTACCTGTGTGGCTGCCTGTCCCCTGGGTGCTATTGCCCGGGAAGGCGTAAGCAATGCCGAGATCATTGACCAATTCCCGAAATCTCCTCAAAAAGCGCCAACGATGATCGCCTTTGTGTGCGACTGGTCCTTACGAGAAGAACAGGACCTTTACATCCTCGAAAGTTATCCAAAGGATCAGGTCAATGTCGTCCATATCCCTTGTACCGGTCGGATAGACCCGCAGTTGGCGATGATGGCGCTTGATTCAGGTGTTAAAGGTGTTCTGGTTTGCGGCTGCAAGCCCGGTGAGTGCCATTATAAACGCGGCACCGATGTGGCAACCTGCAAGATTGGTCTGTTGGATACCATGCTTGGGCAAATGCAGCTTCCTCAAAAACAGATCCGTTTCATCCAGATCGGAACGCAGGAACGCGGGCGCATCCGTCATGAGATCGATTCAATGCTCAGCAACCTTACCGAAAAAATGGAGGCGAACGCATGACCGCAAAGCCAAAACTCGCCTTTTATTGGGCTGCCAGCTGCGGCGGCTGTGAAATTACTGTGACCGAACTCGGTATGCGCCTGGTGGATGTCTCCGAACAGGCAGATATCGTTTTTTGGCCGGCAGCAATGGATTTCAAATATGATGATGTCCGGGCGATGAAGGACAAGGAAATCGATATCACCTTCTTTAACGGCGCCATCCGCAACAGTGAAAACGAAGAGATCGCCCACCTCCTGCGGCAGAAATCCAAGATCATGATCGCCTTCGGGTCCTGCTCGCATTTAGGCGGCATCCCCGGCCTGGCGAACATGTATGACATCGAATCGCTCTGCCAACGGGTTTTTGATACAACACCTTCTCTTGATGACAGCCGCGGAACCCGTCCCCAATTGGTGACCGAGGTACCTGAGGGTGAAATCGAACTCCCCGAACTTTACGACCAGGTCAAATACCTGGCGGAAGTGACGGATGTCGATTATTTCATGCCTGGTTGTCCACCCGTCGTTACGCAGGTTTGGAGTGTATTCCAGGCCGCCCTCAAAGGTGAACTTCCTCCCAAAGGTTCCGTGATCGGAGCTGACCCGAAAAGCGTCTGCGATGTCTGCACTCGTAAGAAAGGTGAACCGGGTTTCCGGATATCCGAATTTAAACGTCCACACGAAGTGGAACTCGATCCCGACACCTGTTTCCTGACCCAGGGCGTGATCTGCTGCGGCCCTGCAACCCGCGCTGGATGTGGTACCCCATGCCTGAACGGGAATATGCCCTGCCGGGGCTGCTATGGCCCCGCAGAGGGTGTTGAGGACCAGGGTGCGAAATTAGCCAGTGCCATCGGTGCGCTGATTGACACCGATGATCCCGAAAAGCTTCAGCAAATTCTCGACACGATCGTTGACCCCGCAGGCACATTTTATCGATTTGGGTTGGCGCACTCGATCATGAGTAAGATGAAATATGAATAAGGATACTGATATGAAACAAAAGATCAGCATCGACCCCATCACCCGTCTGGAAGGCCATGCCCGAGTCGATCTATTCTTAAACGAAGACGGCGCGCTTTCAAACGCCTACCTTGTCATCCCGGAACTGCGTGGTTTTGAGAAGTTCTGTGAAGGCCGGCCGGTGGAAGAAATGCCGCGTATCACCCAGCGAATCTGTGGTGTCTGCCCGATCGCCCATCATATGGCAGCCGCAAAGGCCGGTGATGCCGTCTATCATGTTGACCCCCCGGTGACTGCGAAAAAACTTCGTGAGTTGATGTATTCCGCTTTCTTTGTTGCAGACCATGCCACCCATTTCTATATCCTGGGCGGTCCTGACTTTGTAGTCGGCCCGGATGCCCCAAAATCGGAGCGGAACATCCTCGGAGTTGTCCGCAAAGTTGGCAAGGAAATCGGCAGCCAGGTCATGCAGCTTCTCAAGGATAACCACGAGATCACAGCCATGATCGGCGGTCGCTATATCCACTCCGTCAGTGCGATCGTCGGTGGTGTTGCCAAACCGATCACCGAAGAAGACCGCCTGGCAATCCTTGAAAGAGCAAAACGCTCAGTCGAATTTGCTAAATTCTCCCTCCAGCTCTTTGATGACATCGTTCTGGGCAACCCTGAATATGTCGATATGATCACCAGTGATATCTTCGCCCATCAGACTTATTACATGGGCATGGTGGATGAGAACAACAAGATCAACTTCTATGACGGCAAGGTACGAGTGGTTTCACCAACCGGTGAAGAACTCGTCAAATATAGCCCGGAAGATTACCTTGAGGTCATCGCTGAACACATCGAGCCCTGGACTTATCTTAAGTTCCCTTACTTAAAAGCAATTGGCTGGAAGGGTTTTGTGGATGGTCCCGACAGCGGCGTTTACCGTGCCTCACCGCTTTCCCGCTTGAACGCCTCGGATGGCATGGCCACCCCGGAAGCCCAGGCGATGTATGAGAAATTCTTCGCCACCCTGGGCGGCAAACCTGTGCATTCAACCCTGGCGACCCACTGGGCACGCCTGATCGAACTGCTCTACGCTGCAGAACGATCGGTTGAACTCGCTTCAGATGAGACGATCACCGACCCGAATGTCCATATCATCCCCACCGAAACGCCGACCGAAGGTGTGGGGATTGTGGAAGCTCCCCGCGGCACCCTCACCCATCATTACAAGACGGATGAACGCGGTCTGGTCACAGCAGTTAATCTGATCGTTGGAACGACCAACAATTATGCTGCCATTGACATGTCCATCGTCAAAGCTGCCAAAGGTTTGATCCATGCTGGAGAACGGGTAACGGATGCCGCACTCAATAAAATTGAGATGGCTTTCCGGGCTTACGACCCCTGTATGGGGTGTGCCACACACGCCCAGCCCGGTGAAACCCCTTTGAAGATCAACCTCTTTGACCACGACCATACCCTCATCGAAGAGATCCAGAGGGATTAGGAGCCAGTCATGAGCAATCGTGGAAAATCATTTAAAACCCGCAACGACCAACAAATGACCCTTGAAAGGCCGATGGTCACCCGTCACTACCTGATGACCTGGGACCTGGATCGATGCGTTGGCTGCCAGATGGGACCGACCGTCTGCCCCAAAGATGCCCTCACCCATATTGATGGTGAAATCGTTGATGGCCGGATGGTGACCTCTCCCTCGGTGGATGTCGATCCAGAGACTTGTGTGATGTGCGGGATTTGTGTCGAGATCTGCCCGGTCCATGCAATTACCATGGAAGTAAACGGTAAGGAAGAGAACCCCGTTTTGGAATACGGTGCGTTTCCGGAGGTCCGCGGTCATACTTCGTTTGATAAATCTGAATTTGATTTTTCGCTCAAGGATTTCGTCATCGACAACTGCCCGACGAACATCATTAGTTACGACGCCGAAAACGATACAATGGCGATCCGCTATGAAGACTGTATCCGCTGCCGGCAGTGTGAAGTTGCCAGCAACGGTGCCTTTAAAGTGCTCCAGGCCTGGCAGGGAAGCGTTGAGCTGCATCGTGATCGATGCGTGGAAGGCTGCCTGGCTTGTGCCGATGTCTGCCCTACACGAGCTTTGCATATCAATGATGATGGTGAACTGATACTTGCCGATTATTACTGCATCAAATGTGGTTCTTGTATGCATGCCTGCCCAATCAAGCCTGTATTCGAAGAAGAAGAATTCACATTCGAATCTCAGGGGCTGACACTGACCCGAACGCACAAGAATCTTATTAATAAGGATGAACTTCCAATCAAGGTTGAACGCTGGAGGGTGCGACATACGCCCATCCAAAGCGCAGCCTGGACTGAAGCTTTGAGAAAGCTCGCAGATGACAAGGCCAGCGCGGTAGAGATCGACCGAAAACGGGCACTTAAACGCCGTGACCTGATTGTAGCCTTACGAGGTCATATCCTTCCTGATATGACCCGAGAAAAAGATTGACCATCAATCGAAAGTTAGAACCGGCCATTTGATGGCCGGTTTTGCATTTAAGGATAAAATTAAAGCGGAGGCAAACCATGATCGCATTATCTAATCCGAAAGCAGAAATCTATTTTCCTCAGGGTGCCGGAGATGACCGACTGCTGGAACGGACAACCCACCTGGGGATCGGCGCACACCAGGATGACCTTGAGATATTTGCGATCCACGGAATCCTGGCTGGATTGGACGATAAATACAAGTCCTTTACAGGTGTCACGGTTACAGACGGCCGCGGTGCCCCTCGTTCAGGTCCCTATGCTGAAATGAGTGATGATGAACTCTGGAAAATTCGAACCGCAGAGCAGAAGAAAGCCGCAGATATCGGCCATTACAATGCCCAAATCCTGCTCAATTACACCAGTGACGAGGTCAAATCACCCGATCGGGAAGCAGTTATCAGCGATCTGAAAAAGATCATCGAAACAACCCAACCAGATGTCATCTATACCCATAATCTGGCTGACAAACATGACACGCATGTTGCGGTCGCCTTAAGTGTGATCACAGCCTTACGTGATCTATCAACCCCCATACCGAACTTAACCCTTTACGGTTGTGAAGTCTGGGGAGACCTGGATTGGCTGCCTGACGAACGCAAGATAGCACTTGATGTTTCAGGTCATCCGGAGTTGCAAAAACACCTGCTGGATATATATGATTCTCAGATAGCCGGGGGTAAGCGATATGATCTGGCCACCATTGGCCGCCGTTTGGCAAATGCGACCTACTTTCAGTCCCACCAAACAGATCAGGCCAGCCGGACAACCTATGCCATGAACCTGACGCCGCTCCTTACAGAACCTGAACTGTCCATTGAAGCGTTTATAACCGAGAATATCCAATTTTTCCGTAAATCAGTTCAGGATCGTCTGGATCGGTTGGGAGTTGATTTTATACCTAATCGCAAACAGCCATAATTGAGTTTCTTGATTACAAATTAATAAATGTAACTTCACTATTATGTAAATCAAATATAAAAGGCAAAGCTAAATCATATTTACGATTTATTTTGGTTTCTTCACACCAAAGGGTAACTAATTGTTGACCTGCTTGCGTAAACCAATCCTTTTCAATGGCAGCATGACACGCTATGCCCTGACCTACCCGGGAATGGTGGCAGAACCGGCACTCCAAAGGTTGAAAATTTGAATTGAATAATTCACAGCGTTCGTTCCTAAGAAATGTACATCCATTCTCCGCAAAATCCTGAACAGCTATCCCACCTTCATTTCCTTTGAAAGCCGGAGAAAGGACGCCAAAGGTCAGATCCGGAGATAACTCCAACATCATCCGATGGCCGTAACCGGCTGTAATTACATAAGCGGCTTGACTGACAGTCCACCACCCGGGACGCTGGCAATAACTTACACAGATTCGACAGGAACATGGTTTTGATGGAGGAAATTTCCTCGCTAATTTTGATCGGGGCATTGTTTTGTCTCCCAATTTAGAAATTATATAGCAAATTACCTTCCCGATTTTAACGATTAATTCCGATTTTTTAAATGGATCAAAACAGTCAACAAAGATAAAAAACCGCTTTGAATAAAACTTATCAAAGCGGTGCTTATAGAGAACATTGAACTTTAGGGCTTATTTTCTGAGCCGTAACGAATTACCGACAACGAGTAAACTGCTGGTCGCCATCGCGGCAGCTGCGATCACCGGGCTGATCAATCCAAATGAAGCAAGAGGGACTGAGACCAGGTTATAGGCAAACGCCCAACCCAGGTTCTCACGGATAATACGGTGCGTTCTCCGAGATAATGTGATGAACCAGGGGATCATCATCAAATCCCGCCGCATCAGGATCAGGTCGGACGTCTCCCCGGCAATATCAGTTCCTCCGGCAACGGTTATGCTAAGGTCAGCCTGGGCAAGCGCTGGGGCATCATTCACTCCGTCACCAACCATCATCACAACATCGCCTTTTTCCTGCCAGGCTTTGATCCGGGCTGCTTTGTCAGCAGGCATACATTCACCCACATAATCATCCATTCCTAGATCTTCGGCAATAGCTTTGGTGGTTTCTTTGCTATCACCAGACAACATCGCCAACTGCAATCCCTGGTCTTTCAATGCTTTCAGCAATTTAATCGCATCCGGATTGGGTTCATCACGCAATGCAATAAATGCAAAAGGTTCACCGCTCCATCCAACCCAGACGATCGTTTCTCCTTTTTTAGCATGGTCCACAGCGATTTTCTCAAGATCGCTCTTAAGTACATCCTTCCCGAAAAGCCCCAAGGATCCAACAAGAAGACGTTTGTTATTGATTTGAGCGGTCACTCCCAACCCACGCAAGACTTTAAAATCAGTAGCATTGATTGAAGATGGAATACCTTCAGCAGCTTTCTGGATCGCTTTGGCGATTGGATGCTCGGAAGGTTGTTCAGCCGCTGCGGCCAACCGAATCGTATCTTCATTCGACATGCCGCTGTCATTGGTGCTGTGTATCGAAACAACACTTAAATGTCCTTGAGTCAGGGTCCCGGTTTTATCAAAGACGATCCTGGTGCATTGGCCTGCACGTTCCAATGCTTTTGGATTCCGGACCAGGATCCCTTCCCGGGATGCCCGCCCAAGCGTGACGGTAATCGCCATCGGGGTAGCCAGTCCCAACGCACAGGGGCAGGCGACAACCAGAACGGCAACTGCATTTATCAGAGCATGAGATACCGCACCGGTTTTCAGATACCAGCCTATGGCGGTCAATACAGCCGCCGCTAAGATTCCAAAAGCAAACCAGGCCGAGGCTTTATCCGCCAGAAGCTGGATGGGAGGTTTGGTCGATAAAGTTTGCTGAACCAATTTCGTGATTTGGGCAAGCCGGGTCTGTCCCACCGGGCTTTCCACCTGTGCCACCAGCGGGTTATCGGAAACCACCGTTCCTGCATAAATGAGAGTCCCCGGACCTTTCTCAACAGGCGAAGATTCACCGGTTAATAACGACTCATCAATTGCGGCTTCCCCTTTTATCACTTTGGAATCTGCGGGTACACGTTCACCCGGCTTTACCAAAATGGTATCACCAACAACCAATTTACTTGCAGGTACCGGCTCCCATTGACCGGCTTTTTGCAGCCAGGCGTTTTGAGGCTGCAAATTTAAAAGTTTGCGGATGCCCTTACGAGCCTGACCACCACCCAATGCTTCCAGCCAGCGGCCGAGCATCACAAAGGTTGTGATCATCGCCACTGAATCAAAATAGGCTTCCCCATTCCCAGTCAGCGCGATATAGACGCTGTAGCCATAAGCAGAAATAGTGCCCAAAGCGACTAATGTATCCATGGTGGCTGTACCTGCCCTCAATGCGCGCCAGGCACCCTTTAAGAAAGAAATACCACCGTAAAATAAGATCGGCGTTGCCAACAACCACGCTAAATATTGCATTTCCCGAACAACCGGTAAGTTATATTGCCCGGCAGCATATTGTTGATATAGCTGGACCAGATAGAGGATCATTATCTGCATGCCAAAGGCCGCTGCCGTCAGAAATTGGAAGAAGGTCCTTTCCTGAGTTTTATTTGCTTCTTTTTCACTGCCCGTATCATTAAGGCTTGCAGTATAGCCGAGTGAATCCAATGTATGGAGTACCTTTTCCGGATCGACCTTATTTGGGTCATATTGGAGACGCCCTGATTCAGCCGCAAAACTTACATCGGCGCTTTGCACGCCAGGGATTTTCTTCAGAACATTCTCGGCCGCCATTGCGCATCCCGCACACCACATTCCGTGGATAGCAAAATTGGTACTCTTTCCGGGATGTAACAATGTTTCAGTTTTTTGTTTGGGTGGCGCAGATTTTGTAATAACCTGATCTAGCATATGGTTGTCATAGGCTGCCTGATAGACCCTGGCACACCCCTGACAGCAGAAATGCTTTTCAACACCGTCAAAGGTCTTAATAATTGGCTTTCCAGTTATCGGTAGTCCACAAAGATCACAGGTTTCAGTATTTACCATATTGCCAATCCTCCCAGATGCAAGTGTGGCCAAAAATGAAGGGCTGCGCCCCCTCGCAGGAATAATTGAAGCCCAATGAGCAACATCAATGCGCCGGCGACTTTCAGCATCCTCTCACGGAATCGAACGCTCAATGCGCCAGCGCCTAAATCCAATGCCATCAATGCCGGAAATGTTCCAAGGCCAAAGACTGCCATACCCAGAGCACCTGACCAGATACTGCCAGTGGATGCCGCCAGTAATAATGCACTGTAAACCAGGCCACATGGCAGTAATCCGTTCAATGCGCCTAACATCATGATCCCGAATACTCCCCGTTTCTTGAGCAGATTGGTAAAAGCCGTATTCCACCATTTGGATGCGCCTTCCAAAGACAACGATCCCAACCAACCCAGATAGCTCGCGCCAAGTAAGATGATCCCAAGCCCCAGGATCAAACTGACAATGCCGCCAACGATATTCAACTGCTGGCTTAATCCCAGAAGAGAACCCAATGCACCTACAACACTCCCCATGATGACATACATGATTATTCGGGAGAGATGATAAAGGCTAAAATCCAGGAATGGCGGCAGGTTATTCTTACGAACCTGAGCAGCCATCATCAGGTTCAAAGGTCCACACATACCAAGACAGTGCCCAACACTTCCCAATAATCCGCTCACCAACAGCGTTAGTAAAAGGCTGGTTGTCGTCATATGGATTACTTAACTTTAAAATCAAATGTGAGTGTTGTGGTTTCACCACCCTGCACAACGGTCACATCTGCCCGCCAGTCACCTGACATTGAAAAAGTGGTTTGGGTTGTATAAAGTCCATTTCCCTGTGAGGCTGCCTGGGGTTGGCTCGGGGGCATCTTCATCGCCGGCATCGTCAGATCATAAGAGACTTGTGCATTATCAATTGCTTTACCATTTGCATCAACTAATTGGAGCGATAATGTAACTGGGGACATCACATCAAACGGATCGGGATCGAAAGATAATGTACCCTCAATATTTCCATCAGATTGTGTCAGGGTACCCACATTCGACTTCCCACATCCCGTCAAAACAGCAAGCATTAACAGTGCAAATGTTAAATATCGGATTACTTTCATATCTCCCTCAATTTTGTGATCTCTAATTATTCAATAATGGAACGGAAATGTATTATTTCCGTTCCATTTACGTTATTTGAAAAGAAATGTTCGAATCAAATTCGGTAGATCAGTCGACTTCAGTATAGGTACAGGTCGTCAGATCTTCTAAGTTTACATGGGGTTGAAATTCATTCAGAATCTTTTGTTCATCGAGACTGGATTTTAGATGCTTCTGAAAATCTTCCCATGTGTCCCAGGTGCTTTCGAACAGCAGATGGATCCTATCTTTCCCAGGGAGCGTATGCATTGCTCGAGTTGCGATAAAACCCTGTTGACTGGGGAGCAAGGTTCTCATATATCCCAGGACACGTTCCAGTGAATTCCCGATTTCGAGATCCGACATTTCATCCGGTTCAATATAGAAACTGATTTGGTAGATATAAGACATCGCTCCTCCTTACCTTGGAGTCCAATAAAGGATCAATGTTACCAGCCACCAAATGAGGATCGACGGAATGGCGATCAGCATGACAGGCGGCAAACCACCACCAGCTTCTTCAATCACACCGGCAAAACCATCAATGTACCCATCCGGATGAATGGTCTCGGTTTCAGTCGTATCATCCTTATCCCGATGTCCGGAACTGCCCGGTAATGTGCGGGGTTTCCACTTTATTGCGATGGTTATGGCAAAGGCGATCAAGACAACCGCACCTCCCACGATCCCATAGATCTCACCCCAAATATTAAGAACGTTTTGGGTCATTTTGAACCTCCTTTCCGACCCGGCCATGGTTCGGGCTCTTTGTCCTCGAGCATTGCATATTTTGCTTCTTCAATATGCTTGAACTGGCCTGTTTTCCAGGCATAAATAATCATCGAAATAACAGTCAATGGAATAAAGGCCATCCAACCAACCACAACCCACATACCAAGAGGCATTATTCCCATCATTGACCTCCTTGTTGTGTAGCTAACATTTGCTGGACATAGGCTGTCATATCCCAAATTTCCGTTTCTGAGATCAACCAGTTGAACGGCGGCATGATGGAGTCTGGCACACCTTCCCAAATCCGCCAGAGGATATAAGCCTCAGGTAAATCGTTGGGGAAAGCAACGGGAGCGCCGGAAGGTAAGCTTTCAGTCCCGGGTCCGTTTCCCTGACCTGCATCGCCGTGGCAATCCAGACAATATTTAGTGTAGAGTGTCTGTCCGTTATCAGGCGAAATGACGTGGCCTTCTCCCGTCCAGTCAGCTGAACTAAGCGTTAAGAAATTATTGGCGATCTTATCAGAATACAAACTGCCCTGGTTACTGGTTCCTAATTGGAATGAAGTCTGTATATACTTGATCACATCCCAACGTTCGCTCTGCGGTATGACTTCACCCCATGTGGGCATAGCTGAATTTTGCAAGCCGAAGCTGATCCGGGCATAATAGTCGCCGTCGGTCATCCCTACCATATTTGGATCGGTGAAATTAGCCGGAGCGACATCCAGATATTGACCGTCCCACCCATCTCCCTGGCCACTCAGGCCATGACAATGGGCACAATTCTGCAGGAAAACCAGCTTTCCATTTGAAAAAGTTGGAACAACAGGATAAACCGTTGGCATATTGCCATCAACGATCTCATTCAAGGTTGCTTCCGTAGGCATTTTTTGAGTCAAATAGATATCAGGATAGACCTGGGCGGTTGTAATGGACGGTCGCTCAAGTGTCTGAGTGAAATTCACCCGGATATAATAAACCAATTTCCAACGATCCTCTTCCGAGTATCGCAATTTCCAGGTTGGCATCGCGCTCCAGGGAAGTCCCTCACTGATCCGCCAGAAGTAATCTGAGTCAGTGTATGAAGGATTTGCCATCGTTCCATAACTCCCATCACTGAAATCAGGAGGAGAGGGTTGAATATCATTTGAATACGGACCATGACCGGTCCCGGCATCTCCGTGACATACCCTACATTCACGTATGAAGATCGTTTTTCCTTCAGTCAATGTTTCAACTGTCTTATCAAGAGGATTGGTCAGATTAGCATAACCGGCTGGCGGATCACCTTCAGCAGGATCCCTCATTACGGGCCGTGCAAAGATCTGTTGGATATAGCGGATGACTTCCCAACGTTCAGTTTCAGTCATGCTTTCTTTCCAGGATGGCATGACCGAACCCTGAATACCTTCGGAAACATGCCAGAACCATTGTTCATCCGGCATATTTTTAAAGGGCTCCTGCTTATAATTGGCAGGTGTAACGATCAGGGTTCCCGCATAACTTCCCAGCCCATTGCCTGAACAACCATGACAGGTCAGGCAGCGATCGACATAAAGTTCTTTGCCAGCCTGAAGGTCGGCTGCATTCCAGGCAGCCCACCCTTGATCCTGTTGCGTAGGCTTGGTTTCTCCATAAGCAATGGGATCTGTTGAACTGGTATATTCAATCGGGGGCAAGACCATCCATTCCGCTGCCGTCCGGTCACCAAGTTCAAATAGATAAGCAGCGATATTTGAAAGCTCCGTATCTGATAGAAATTCAAAACTGGGCATGATTGAAAGTGGAGAATATTCTCGCGGCGATTTCAAGTGGTTGATCTCCCACTGTTCGCTCCTTTTTCGCCCGATATAGGATAAATCCGGGCCAGTTCTTTCAGAACCCAGGATCATCGGTCTATCGAAGACGTAGTTCCCGCCCTCAGAAATCGGACCCATCCCGGTATCCATTTCACGGACATATTGCGTATGGCAATAGTTACAGCCATTCGAATAAAATAGTTCTCTTCCTGTTTGTTCAGTATCGGTATAGGGATGAGCAATGACTGTTTCGGCTGGTTTCCAAACCAAACCTGGTACAAATACGACAACGGTTACAACTGCGAAGAATACGATCAGCCCACCGATGACAACAACTCTAAAGGTCATTTTCATAATGTCACCTCCTCTAACCGATCGCTTCCGAAGCAACGACGTCGAGACTTTCTCCGGGTTCCGGCGGCATGGCGAGTACTGGTTTCTTAATTAGTGTTGCCAGCACGTTAAAGCAGAACAGGAGAAAACCCAAGACGACCAATACTCCACCCGCAGCTCGTAAGGCCATATACGGCCGTAAACCGGGCAGAACGCTCCAGATCGGAAGTCCCTGATGGACCCAGGCTGTTCCTTGCACCAGGCCAGTGAGCAGGAAACCACCGAAGAAAAATGTGAACCCGATCACATGAAGCGCATATTGGACATTAGCCAGTTTCCTGCTGAAAATCTTGCATTTTAAGATTCTCGGCAATGCGTAATAAGTACCGCCCATCACGACAGTTCCTGCGAAGAACAGCAATGATAAGTGAGCGTGTCCAGGCACATATTGGGTAAAGTGGGTCAGCTCGTTGATCGGACGTAATGCTTGATGAGAACCCTGATAAGAAACCAGAATATAAGCAAACCAACCGGTTAATACAAACCGGAGAGGTATGCTGGTTAGTGCTTTATTCCAGTTCCCACGCATCGTCAGGAAAATATTCATCATGAAAGCAACAACCGGTAGGATCATCCCGATGCTTTCAGCAACAGCGATCGTTCTCAGCCAATACGGGATTGGCGCCCATAATAAGTGGTGCGCTCCGACCCCGGTATAGAATAAGGCGATCCCCCAAAAAGCAACCAGGGACAGGAAGTGGCTGTAAAGCGGGGTTCTCGTTTCTCTGGGAACGATGTAATAAATAACAGGCAATAAGCCAGTGGTGAACCAAAGACCAAGGATATTATGACCATAAAACCAGTTGAAAATTGTGTCATTAATTCCCGTAATGGCACCTGTTGGGGGATTCCACATGACATTGCCGATGAAATAAAGCAGCGGCATCCAAATCACCGTCCCGCAGATGTACCACAATGAGACATAAAGCTTGTTCTCAACACGATGCCCTACAGTCATATATATATTGATCATGTTGATGATCAAAGTGATCATCACTGCGACATCTACAACCCAGATGAATTCAGCATACTCACGACTTTGTGTATGCGCCATTGCCAGGTTAACGACACCATAAGCAACAGCCAGATTCCAAAGGATGACAGTGAGATTTCCCAGCGGTTCACTCCACAACCTGCGACCGGTGAGTTGTGGAACGATGTACAACCACATTCCCATCATCGCGCCGGATAGGAAAGCGAAGACGACGGTGTTGACGTGTTCCTGCCTTAGCCGACCAAAAACCAGTGCTGGTATACCTCTGAATAAATCCGGGAAAACAAATTGGAGCGCCAGTGTTAAACCCATGAGTGCCCCCAATACAATCCATAAGGCGGCGGAAAGCATGAAATTCTTACTGGCGCTATTTTCCTTCGTGAACATTAGCTCACCCTCCCTTCCATCGGGCTTTTATGAACCCGATAATCAAGAACGAATATAGCAAATAATATTTGGTGTATCCTATCCCAATATTTAGGATACAGTATATTTCTGTAATATGTAAAATTTTTAAAGACGTGTTATGGAAGTAATGTTTGGATTTGGTTGGATGGTATTGAGTTTTTAATCAAATTCAAACTCAAGATCTATCGTTCGATTTTCCTGTGAATGTTTTAAGTTTTTTTATACGATAGGCATCCTCCTTATGATAGAAAAATTCAATTATCAGCAGGATTCGAAATCAAATAAATCACTTTTTAATCAGGTTATCAATCTTTCCTATCAATGATTTTCGTTTATTTTGATATTGTCCTTTGGTTATTTCACCCTTTTCATAGTCAATATCCAACTCAGCGATTTCATTCAAGATCGGCTCAGCTTGCAACGGTAATGTTCTTGAGAGAGGTTTCCGCCATAGCCAATAAACTGCCAAACCGGATAGAACCAAGGCAGTAATCCCCAATCCAATTTCCCAACCCAAGCCAGGAGAACCGGCTTCAGCTTTTGTGACAACTTGAAAACTTAATGTTTCGCCGGCATCCAAAGGATTTGCAATGTACGAAAGTGCATTTCCAAATTCCAACGTCACGACACCTTCAAAAGAAATTCCGGAGCCTTGCACTTCTATGCCGCCCAATTCGGAAACCAGGAATTCGATGAACTCAACCGGCCTATCCATCTGCCTATCCAGTTGAAGTTTGCCCGAGAATGGCATATCGTAACTGAAAAACACCTCAGCCGATGTTTCACCGGGCACGACCGGAACAGTATCAGCGAAGCCATTTTCGCTGCTTAGGAATCGGTCACCCAACCCAGCACCACTGAACCACAAACCTTCTGCTTCCTCTGGAAGAGTATAAAAACCTGTTGTATTGACTCCCAGGGTTTCATCGAAGCCACCGATCCAGGTATAATCGCCTCGGTTTCCGAGCAGATAATATTCTCCCAGCCTAAGCTGACCATCCACTTCATTAAGCAGGATAGAAATTTGTGCGAAGTAAACATCTGAAGGATCCTCGGTGGTCTCATAAATAGCCAGAGACAGATCGGGAAGTTCCTGGCCTTCTGTATAAGTAAACGAGGATGACATATATGTGACATCAAGATATTGAGTTACAGCAACAACCTGATCGCCTTCTGAAAGGGTCAATCCATCGAATAAAAAGACGCCAGAGTCATCAACCTTTGTCTCATATTCACCGGATTGACTGCCATCCGTAAAGACATACAGCGAGACGGAGAGTTCCGCCGGTACCTGGCCTGATGGGGTTCCATTGTAAACAACACCGTAAATTGTCAGACCTTCTGCCTGCGCATTAACCGATGTGCTGCTTAAAATAAAAAAGCTGAGTGCCAGAAGAACTGCAATGAAATTTGACTTTTTCACCTTGATACCTCCACTGGCCTTCCGCATTGCGCACAGAATTTGTCATCAGGATTGAGTCGATGACCGCATTTAGTACAGAATCCTGTTTCCTGTTCACCTGAACGCTTCCTGATCTCTGCTACACGCTGTTCTATGAGCGATTTGATATCAGCAGGTTTTGACTGGAATGGCTGAGAGATAAAGGCAACCAGGAATATACTGATGGCTAAAATAACGAGTAGAGATCCAATATGCATTGTGTTTACTCCATCCCCAGTAAGGCTGCCAATTCATTTTGTAAAACTTCAGGTTCAACTGCTCCAATGTGGAAGTAGGCAATATTACCATCCGGGGCAATGATGAAAGTCTCTGGTACACCCGTGATCCCATAAAGCGAAGTGATCCCGCTTGCTTCTTCGACGATCAAGGGATAGGTGATGTCCATTTCGGATGCCATCTGAATTACAGCCGCTTCGGTATCATCCATCGCCACACCCACAAATTGGACTCCCTGTCCTTCCACCTCTCGCCAGACAGATTCAAATTCAGGCAACTCATCTTTGCATTGCGGGCACCAGGTCGCCCAAAAATTCACCACAACGATCTGGCCACGATAATCTGCCAAGTCAAAGAGCTCACCTCCTGCATCCGTAGCAGTAAACACCGGCGCCTGTTCTCCCGGCAACGGTCGGCCCGTACTACGATTCATATTTACAGTCGGACCCCACAAAGTGTACAGCAGGATTATAAAAACGATCATGCCCAGGAATGCAACGATCTGGGACCGGGTCCGCAATCGTTTATTCTCTGCATCCGTTTTCCCTTCCGAATGAGGCCACCAGGCCAACACGCCACCGAAGACCAGGACCATCCCACCCAGCCAGAGAAATCCGCTCAACGGATTGATCATCGCGCTTAGGCTGACCTGACCGGTTTCATCCCACTGAAACAGCACCAAATAAAGGTCTTCGCCAAGGCTGGCCCTGATCGCCGGTTGAGCCATGGTCTGGTCATCATCCGGATAATATGCCATCTGTGGATCAAGAGTCACCGTATATTCTGAATTTCGATAGACTGCGACGGAAGCCCAGGTCGTTAAATGGTCCTCAGCGGTTTCCTGGAAAAGGTCTTCATAAATCAGGGTATACGAACCGACCTCGGCTGTATCACCTGGCAGCATTGTCATCTGTTCCTCAGTCGCATACATCTGAGTACCGATCACGCCAACAGCCATTAATATGATCCCGAGATGGACAAGATGGCCGCCATAACCGTGTTTCCCGGCAAACGGCAAATGCCCGAAAGCTTCACGAAATCCCGATTTCCTGATCCTTCCTGCAATACTGAACCCGATCTCGCCCAAGGTTGTCCCGCCTGCGAAACCTGCAGCGGCCAGACCAATCAACGCGGCGGGCAACCGGAATCCACCAAACCAGCCAAACACAAGTGCCAGCGCTATCCCAAGTAATGGCGGCACTAACCTCCAAATTGACTTCCGGATCGATTTGAGAACCTTACTAAATAATGGGCAAATGCCGATCAGAAAGACCAGAACGCCTAACTGCGGTCCAACCACCCGGTTGAACCATTCCGGTGGCGCAGAAAAGGAGCCGTTCGTTAGCGTTGGCAGCAACGTGCCTACCAGAACGGAGAGCGTGATCAGGACCAATAACAATAACGAGAAGAATGTTGCACCTTCCCGTGATATTAACTTTTCCGGAAAAATCAGGTGTCCAAATGCTTTCCGTTTGACAATCATCAATACAAGCGAACCCACCAGGACCAAACCAATCGCGGCCAGGAA
Organism: uncultured Chloroflexia bacterium; assembly: GCA_963741015.1. Taxonomy (GTDB): domain Bacteria; phylum Chloroflexota; class Anaerolineae; order Anaerolineales; family Anaerolineaceae; genus Brevifilum. Next base: position 208,140 of record CAVUGP010000001.1, read on the forward strand.
ATAGGGGCCTACAGCGGATTGGCTGAAGGCATGAACGGATTGGATCAAGCCGCTGCGAGTAGTAAAGGTGCCAAAGATAACCAAACCATAGGTCAAGATCGCAAGACTGACGTTCCAGACCTTGAAACCTTTTTGACGGCTCTGCATATCGAATCCATGCAGCAGTGCCGTTGCCGTCAGCCAGGGCATCAACCCGGCATTCTCAACAGCATCCCAGCCCCAATATCCTCCCCAACCCAGCACATCATAGGCCCATCTGGCGCCGAGGAACAAACCGATCCCGAGGAATAACCAGGACATCAATAACCAACGACGTGACCGATCAATCCAGAGGTCGACATCTCCACAAATCAATGCGGCCAGGGCATAGGCAAAAGGAACAGCCAGCCCAACATACCCAACATAGAGCGCCGGAGGATGGAAGATCATTGCTGGATGGCGCAATAATGGATTCATGCCAAGCCCATCCACAGGAACAATGCTGTTTATTAGGAATGGATTGGAAAAGATCAAGGTCATTGCAATAAAGAATGCGGAAATTCCACCTAAGAGCACCGTCGCCCAGGCTGCCATGTTTGACTCGTCTTTATCCAACTTCCGCGCAACCAAAGCCGTGAACAAAGCCTGAAGGAAAGCCCAAAGAAGCAAAGAACCTTCCTGACCAGCCCAGAGCGCGGAAAGCTTTAGTGAAAAGGGTAAAGCCAGGCTGGAATGTTCGGCGACATAAATCAGTTGAAATTGATTGGTGATGAAGGCGAAAAAAAGAAGTAATAATGCCAATAATAAAAGAGCCGCACTGCTGTAAAGAGCCCTTTGGCCGCTTTTCTGCCAGCGGTTATCCTTTTTATTTACTCCAAAAATCAAAGCAAAGACAGCGAAGAGCGTTGAGAATAATGATAAACCTATGAGGATTGAGCCGACTTCAGCTAGCATTCATAATCTCCTTGCAACGATTTCCGGATGACGTTCAGATTTATGAAATTGAGTGAACCTGTATGCCGGTCAATTCTTCGTCTCCATACCCACCCGGTCATACTGTTTAACAATTACGAGACCACATTATAGCATAAGGGAATCAATGTCGAATTCAGTGCAATTGTTCATGTATTAGTCACCTGTAATTTATATCTTACCCAATCCAATAAGTAGATTGCCAAACAAATGAATAGCGCTGTGAATTTCACAGCGCTAAATTAATGTCCTTCATGAGCGGCAGGTTTAAGCACTTCTTTAAGGTTTGGAATCCTTTTCTTCCTGATCTGCTTCTTCTTAACTCATTCCTTTTTTCTCTTTGTTCTTTTTGGATTTCATCGCTTCCAATTGTTCTTCCAATGGAGGAGACAGGTGATATGTATCCGGCCCGGCAGGAATGAACTTGATCTTCAGAATTTTGAATTTAATCAGGACCAGGAGTAAACCCGCTACAACCATTAAAAGTGCAATCAAACGGGAATAACTGAATGCCGTACCTGGGAATGTCGGCTGATCCGGGCGGAAGAATTCGATCACGTTCCTGCCAACACCGGCCAGGATCAACCAAATGCCAAAGACCACACCGGGTTTCAGCTTATCTTTATATTTCCGTGCAATCCATAACAGCAAACCTGTCGCCAACAAATTCCAAACCATTTCGTACGCGAATGTTGGATGGAAACGGGTAGTCTCCGGATAAAGTGCAAGATTGTTATAGGGATAGATCCGGTTTTGGGCTGCGATCCTGATTCCCCAGGGAAGTGTGGTCGGTTGGCCATATAGTTCCTGGTTGATGAAATTAGCCGGTCGAGCCACTGCCTGACCCAGGAGCAATCCAGGCGCAACCGAATCCAGCATCAACCAAACATCGAGTTTCATTTTCCGGGCATACAGGACAAAGGCAATGGCACCGAACAACAATGCGCCGAAATAATGCAATCCGCCCTCTTTAAGATTTAGGATCGTGAGTGGATTCTGTAAATAATGCAAATCGCCACCCAGCGTGGAATTAACCACATACCAAAGCCGGGCACCAATCACACCTGCCGGAAGGATCCAGAGTAAACTGTCCCAAACATAATCCGGGTCCTGCCCGCGACGTTTGAATTCCACCGCAGTCAACCAGGCGGCTACTGCTACACCTAACATAACCAGAACACCGTACCAATAAAGAGAAAACGTAAAAGTCCCGATTTCGATGGTGAAAATGATAGGGTTGATCATAAATTTCTGCCTTTCAGCTTTTTTATTCCAAATAACCAAGGTCCCGCAAGCGCTGCTGGATCAGGTCGTCTTTCAACGAGATTTTCCGCCTTGAGGAACCCGCATTTCGTGTTATAGCCAAATCAAGATAAGCATCCAGCATTTTCGTAAGGGTTTGAATACGTTTCTCATCCTGATATGGTCTGCTTTCACCGGGATCGCCAGCAAGGTTATAAAGGGCTTTGGTCAGCCCTTCCACAGCGATCATCTTTTCATCGCCCTGATAAACTGCCCTTTGAGTCAATCCGACATCAAACCGGTCAATCAATTCGGGGTGATGTTTACGCATGATCCGAATAGCGTTCTCCGGTGCATAGGCTTCCGAAACAAGATAACCCTGTGCCGCTTCGGCTCGATTGGCTAACCTTAATAGACTTTGACTGCGGACATCCACCTCAGCGGCATAAGGCATTGCCAGAGATTGCGACCCGAAGAAATCCATCACGGTGTAAAACACCTGTGTAATTGAAACCCGATTCTCAACCTGTTTTGCCTTCTCAATTCCCGGCACCCGCATGAATAACGGCACCCGGATGAGTTCCTCGTGGACGCCAAAGCCGTGTCCCATATAACCGTGCTCGCCCAGCATCTCCCCATGGTCCGCTAAAAAGATCACCATCGTATTTTCGCGGTGATAATCCGTGTCCAGTACGGCCAGCAGCTGCCCCAGGAGGTGGTCCTGATAGGCGATTTCTGCATCATACATATCAGAAAGCGTCCGGGCCTCAATCTCGGTGAAGGGTTCTGTCAAAGGGATGAGCCACTGCATCGCTTTGCGATTGAACTCTCGCATGAACTTTAGCGCTTCCGGGGTTTCATAGAAATAAGGCACGAATTTCTTTACATACTCATCGGGTGGAGAATATGGCAGGTGAGTTTCCATCAGGTTCAGGAAAACAAATTCTCCACCTTTGTGCTGTTGACCAATTTCCTTCATAAATGAGGTTGTCTCTTTGATGGAGCGAGCCGTCATTCCCTTGAAATTACTGGCCTTGGTCCAGATCGGCACAAACAGCGGGCGCAGTGCGCCTAAAAAGAACTCGTTGGGTGATGCAAATGTATTTTGGATCGGATAAGAAAGTTTGCGGAGTAGTTGTGTATATTTACTCCAGAGTTTTCGGAAGGGTTTCCAAAAATCATCGATTTCCTTCTGCGGCGTTGAGGGAACGACACCGCAATAATTGTAGAAGTTATCAAAACCTCGTTTGAACCCATTTTGCAGCACACCGACCAGAGGGTTATTACAGAAACCTGTCGTCCGGACTCCCTGAGCGGAAAGCCGGCTGGCGAGGGTCTTAAACTCTTTTGGCAAGGCATCGTCCGCCTGTACCGTGCCATGAACTGCCGGGACTTCGCCGCTGAATAGCGATGCGTGAGACGGGATGGTCCACTGCCCGGGTGCGATCGCCCGCTCAAAGAATAAACTCTCCGAGGCAATACTATCGAGGTTAGGTGTTGTCGGACGGGAATAACCATAAGCACCAATCCGGTCGAACCGGTGAGTGTCCAATACCACTAAAATGACGTTCTTATCAGTAAAGTTTGACATAAAACCTTCCAAATAAAAGCATTATTTTGCTTTTTCACGATATAGCTCAGTATCAACAACCCTGGCCATTTCGATCGGATCTACTTGATTGTCGAGGAAATCAGCAATTTCATCCATGGTCTCCTCAGGATTCAACAAGATATCATTATAACTGACATACAGGGTTTGAATCCAGTCCTGCCCCTCCATCCAGCCTCTGACATCATTCAGGTGTGTCAGGTAAGAATCCCTGATCTGGTCATTATCAGGTTGATCCTGCTGTTTCTTGCTCGTTCGCTGCAGCATTCGCTGCTGTGACGCCAGGATTTCATCGAGGTCTCTTTCCATGAAGATCACCCGGTAGTGATAATCTTCCGGAAGAGCTTCCAACAATGCAGAAATGACCTTCACCGCTTTTCCGCGTGCATCTTTGAGCCAGCCGGTATCACCTTTGGGCATTTTCTTAACTCGTTCAAATTCATAATAACCTTTGGGGTTATTGGCATCCGCTTCACGGACCTCATCCACAACCAGGCTCATCCCTCCCGCTTTCAAAGCAGACATCATCATCGATGTACCTGAGCGGGGTAACCCGGAGACAATGGTTATAAAATTTTGTTTTCCAAGGAGTTTCTTGATATAGGATCGAATTGAAGTCATTAAACCTGAGTTCTAAAGATGACGATGATTGCCGTAACTAAATCCGCTCATATAATGGAACGACCAGTTGGGAGAACCTTCCATGGTTTCATTTTCAAGAGGCCGAAAGAGAATGACTTTGGTATTCGCACTCAACCTTCCAAACTCCTTGAAATCCCTGGTGGCAGGGACGACGTTACGCCACGTGCCGGTATTGATGTAATACCGCTCGTCCCCTTTTTTTGCCGACATCAATGATACTTCAGGAAAATGGGTATGTCCACTGATCACGCATTTACAACCGGTTAGCGGGTCCTGGATGAGCGCTTCCCGCTTGGCCCACTTCACCTGTGAATTTAATTTGATTGTCTTGGAAACCCGCTTCATCAACTGTTTGACCATCCAATAAGGAACACCTTTTTTAAGCAGATCGGAATTCAGTATCCCTTCCAGTAACAGCCGTTGACTCCCTTTTAATGAAGCTGCTTTTTCAATTTCCGTCATAAATTGATCGTTATCAGCAAGGGCATTGATCACTTGCTTGAAACAGGGTTTCATATATTCCCAGGTCTGTTTTTTATGAACACCGGGTGTTGAAAATAGATAGGAAAGCAAAGCCGTTGTTGGACGCACGTCATCAAAAGCCATCAGGCGTTCATAAAGCGCCATCAGAACCGGGTTGTTAATGATTTCATATTCACCGTAATGTTCAACGAAATACCAGGGAAGTGCTGCGCCAAACTCTACAGTGGTGATATCTCCCAACGTTGTTTTACCATAATCCGATTCCAAAAATTCAGTTGGAATAACCTTCAATACGTGGGTATCAACCGCAAAGTTCATCGGGTCATATTCGTGGCCGTGACGTACAAGGCAGAAGGATTTCCCCGTGTGGTCTCGGAAAATATATTGGTGATCGAATGGGATGTCGCCCCCGGTCAGGTTGAATAATGATCGGGCTTTTATCCTTGTGTCCGGAGTAGCATTGACCAAACGGTCATGGTTCCCAAGAAGGTAATGAAGTTCAACCTCAACATCAAAATGGTCCTGGATCGTGCGAAACAACTCCAGCGTCTCTTTTACATTATCTTCTACCGAAATGGCGTCAAGGATCTTTAAGACATTATTTTCCCAGGGCGAACCCGGCATAATTTCATTATTATCACGGTAAGGTCTATGTGGACCAGCCAGCCAGATCTCTGATCGTGTAATTTCAAAAATATCCCCTGCCAGGACCAGCTCGACCTTCTTGATCTGGTTAGCGACAGCAATTTGGTTGAGTTCAGTCAAATAGGATTGGTATATTTCCGCCTGAAGGTTCTTATTAAATGTCAAATCGCCAATCTTCGTGGATTGTGCTTCCGAAAAATGCAAATCAGATAATACCGCTAACATCACTCCTCCAAAATTTCAGGATTTTTCACCCATGCCCTCACACATTATCACATGTTGTGTGTCATACGCAGGTTAAGATCACCTGAAAATCAGGTAAAGATTTTATATTAATTTATTTATACCTCCGAGTGGAATTAATTTCCTTTAACCGCTTTGACAAACCCATGCACGATTTGTGGAATGTCTTCTTCCTTGATCCAGTAGTGACAGACCAGGCGGAAGTGACGCGGTCCGGTGATCCCAACCAGAATCCCTTGTGCTTTCAATTCTTCGGCACACTGTTTTGCACTAATCCCCAATTCCGGATCGAGTTCAATATAGACCATATTGGTATTCGGCGAGCCTTTATCCAAACGGATACCCGGCACCTGAGATAACTCTGCGGCCAGCGCCCTTGCATGGGCATGATCCTCCGCCAGACGGTCTACCATCTCATCTAATGCGACGATACCAGCCGCTGCCAGCACACCGGCCTGGCGCATCCCGCCGCCAAGTTGTTTACGGATCCGCAATGCCTGATGAATGAATTCTTTGGTACCACACAACACCGATCCCACCGGTGCACACAACCCTTTACTGAGACAGAAAGTAACCGAATCGACCATATCCACCAGGTCCCTGGCCGGTACCCCCTGATCGACCGCGGCATTGAACAACCTGGCGCCGTCCAGATGGATTGCCAGGTCATTCTCCCGCGCGACATCCGCAGCTTCGAGCATGTACTCCCGCGAGATGGAAATACCACCGCATTTATTCTGGGTATTTTCGAGGATCAGTAACCGTGATCTGGGAAAGTGAGGATTATCCGCCCGGACGGCATGCTGGATGTCTTCGATCAACAATGTGCCATCGGGCTGGTTGGGAACCGTCCGCGGGTGGACGCCGCCCAAGGCTGCCGTACCACCGCCTTCATAGACGAAAGTGTGAGCACAATCGCCCATAATCGCTTCATCCCCGCGGCCGCAGTGTGTCAGGACCGCCACCAGGTTGCCCATGGTTCCCGAGGGAACAAATAACGCCGCTTCCTTACCCAATCGTTCGGCAGCCATTTCCTGAAGCCGGTTGATCGTCGGGTCTTCGCCGTAAACATCATCCCCCAACTCGGCCTCTGCCATCGCCTTGCGCATCTTTTCGGTCGGCAGTGTGACGGTATCTGAACGGAGATCAATCCATTTCATATAAGTTACCTCTCATTTTGTCTCAATGTTTCGATGATTGCCTGAAGTTCTGCAGGCAACGGTGCTTCAAAGGTCCTCGGCACACGGTCACCGGGTAATTTAATGGAGAGTGATCTGGCATGCAGGAAGAAACGTCCCAGTTCGATGCTCGAGTGACGGTGGCCATAGAGCGTATCCCCCACCACCGGCGTCCCAATGTAATTCAGATGGACCCTGATCTGATGGGTCCGGCCGGTGATTGGATGGACTTCCAAATAAGTGTGTTTGTTGAAATTCTCCAGGGTGAAATATTCAGTCGCGGCTGTTTTACCTTGTCCCCGCAGACCCACAGCCATTCGTGTCCGCAAGTTGGCATCCCGGATGATCGGCGCTTCAATCCGCCCGGTAGGTGTTGGAGGTTGACCATCCACCAAAGCCAGATAGGTCTTGCTGATATCGCGGGATTTAAATTCCTTCACCAGCCATTTATAGGCTTTGTCGGTCTTTGCAAAGATCAACACGCCCGAGGTTTCCTTATCCAGACGATGGACCACGCCCGGACGTTCGGATTCTCCAACAGTTCGAATGGGTGGGTAATAGGAAAGCAGCGCATTGACCAGCGTACCCGATTGGTTACCCGCACCGGGATGGACCACCACCCCGGAAGGTTTATTTAATACGATCACCTGTTCATCTTCGAACAGGATATCCAAATGAATACCTTCAGGGACCAACCCATCCAAATCATCATCCGGAACCAGGATAATCAAAACGCTGCCCGGTTTGGCTTTCGCACCAGCTTTGTTCACCACGATCCCATCGAGGGTGACGTTCCCGGCTTCGATCATATTCTTGATCTGGGAACGCGAGACATCCGGCAAATGTTCGGTCAGATATTTGTCCACGCGGACATCTTCCCCCTGTTCAATTTGAAATTGATGTTCGGTTTGCCTCATATCCGTTTATCGACTGTTTCCGTGTCTTCAACAGAATCCTGCCCGAGAGCCGTTGATTCACGCTTTTCCTTGCGGTCCGCGAGCCAGAGGGCCAGGATCAACAACCCAACACCGACCGTGATGCTCGAATCCGCAACATTAAAAACCGGGAAATCGCCCACTGAAATCCAATCAGTCACGTGCCCCTCATGAAATAGTCGGTCGACCAGGTTACCTAGCGCGCCTGCCATCTGCATGGACAATGCCACCCGCATTAATTTCTCGTCTTGCGGGACTTTGGGAAAATAAATGATGATGAAGATTGAAACGACAACTGCCATGATCCCGAAGATCAGAGCGCCGTTTTGGAATAAACCAAAAGCCGCGCCGGTATTGTGCCAATAGACGATTTTCAGGAATGGCCGCAGCCACTCCCAGGGCATCCAGACTCCGCCAAATGGAATGTAAGCGCGCACAATGGCTTTGGTGATCTGATCCAGTGTGATGACTGCAACGACAACCGTGATCAGGATCCAGTATTGTTTTAGGATTTTCTTCAAACGTGACTCCCGGTTACATTTTTTCGATATTGATCCTGACGGATTGTCCATCGAATTCATCCTGCAGGAAAGGCAGTCCTTCAGGATTGACACCCACGGTCATTTCCTTCGCCAGGGTTTCTTCCTTGATATAAGCCTCAAAAGCCTGAATGGCTTCCGCCAAATGTTCGGATGCCGTATAGTATAAGTGGATCCGGTCGGCGATATCAAGATCAGCATCTTTCCGCAGTGATTGTACCCGCCGGACGAATTCACGTACAAGGCCTTCATTGACCAATTCGGGGGTCAATTCCGTCACCAGGGCAGCAAGATAAGCTCCTTCAGATGCAACCGCGTAACCTTCCTTGGATTCTGCCCGGACTTCGACTTCCTCCGGGGTGATCTCGTAAAACTCGCCATCCACCATCACGGTCAGGTTTTCGCCGTCCAGCAGTTTACGGGCGGATTGATCGGCCGGAAGTTCCAGCAAAGCCTGTCGCACCTTGGGGAAATCCGCCTTGAAACGCTGGCCCAACTGCTTCGGCAAGGGGGTCAGGCTGAAGCTGACCGCTTCACTGGCGCTTCCCAACAAGCTGACGGTCTTCACATTTAATTCGTCTTCCAATAGATCGGCGTAATCGCTGACCACATTCTGTTCATCCAGATTCCCGACCACGAAAGCCGCTTCAGCTAATGGCTGGCGGACTTTCAGGTTTTCCGAGTTCCGGGCGGCATGCCCAAGAGAAGCCAGCTTCATGACGGTATTCATGTCCCGGTTGAGTTTCTCATCAATCAATTCAGGATTGAACGCCGGCCAGTCCGCTAAATGCACCGACATCGGCGCGTCCGGTTCCATTTTGCGGACCAGGTTCTGATACATGTGGTCAGCGATGAAGGGCATGGTCGGCGCCAGCAGGAAGGAAAGCGTCCGCAGCGCTTCATACAAGGTCGCATAGGCGGCTGCCTTGTCCGAATCGGATTCGGTCTTCCAATAACGGCGGCGAGACCGGCGCAGATACCAATTGGAAAGCTGGTCCACGAACTTCTCGATCGGCCGGGTGGCGCCCAGCACGTCGTAATTCTCAAAGGCAACGGTCACATCGCGAGTCAGGGCGTGCAGTGAGGATAATAACCACCGGTCCAGGTCGCTGTATTCCGGTTTAACGTCCCCATCCGGTGACCAGTTGTCCAGGTTGGCATAAGTCACGAAGAAAGAGTAGGTATTCCAAAGGGTTAAGGTGAAATTCCGCACAACCTCTCCCACCAGGTCCTCGGAGAAGCGGCGTTCCTGCCCGGGAGGGCTGGCTGTATAAAGGTACCAGCGCAGGGCGTCTGCGCCATGCTTGTGGATCACATCCCAGGGTTCCACCACGTTGCCGCGTGTCTTGGACATCTTCTGACCGTCCTTGTCGAGGATCAGGCCCAGGCAGATCACGTTCTTGAAGCTGTTGCTGTCGAATACCAGGGTGCTGATCGCATGCAGGGTATAAAACCAACCGCGGGTCTGGTCGACCGCTTCACAAATGAAGTCCCCCGGGAACTGCTCTTTGAAGGTCTCGACATTCTCGAAGGGGTAATGCCATTGCGCCACCGGCATTGAGCCGGAATCGAACCAGACATCGATCAACTCGACCACCCGGTTCATCTTGCCATGGCATTCCGGACATTCAAAATGCACGTTATCCACATAAGGCCGGTGCAGGTCCAGCTCGCTCAGGTCCCGGCCGGCGTGTTCGCTGAGTTCCGCCACCGAACCGACACAGATCTGGTGGTGGCAGGATTCGCATTCCCAAACAGGCAAAGGCGTCCCCCAGTAGCGCTCACGGCCCAAAGCCCAGTCAATATTGTTTTCCAGCCAGTTGCCAAACCGGCCGTTCTTGATGTAATCCGGGTACCAGTTGATGTTCTGATTCAACGCAACCAGCCGGTCCTTCTTCTCGCTGGTGCGGATGTACCAGGTCGGACGGGCGTAATACAGCAGGGGCGTATCGCAGCGCCAGCAGAAGGGATAGGTATGTTCGTAAGTCCCGATCCGGAACATCAGTCCGCGCTGGTCGAGGTCTTCCACGATCAACGGGTCTGCGTCCTTGACCCACATCCCCGCCCAGGGGCTGACCTCATTGATGAACCGCCCCTGGTCGTTGACTGTCATCAGGATCGGTAAATCATTTTCGACCGCCATCTGCATATCATCCGCGCCGAATGCCGGGGCGATATGCACCAGCCCGGTGCCGTCTTCCGTGGTGACAAAATCCGCCATCACAACATAATGGGCATCTTTTTCAACCGGCAGGAAGGTGAACAGCGGTCGGTACTTCCATCCGCGGAGCTGCCGGCCTTTATAAGTCTTGACCACTTCGTACGGCAGGTCACCGAGGACCTTTTCCAGAAGCGCCTTCGCCAAAACAAGATATTCTTCATCCGGACCTTCACCCAGCTTCACCTTGACGTATTCGACATTGGGATGGGCTGCCACCGCAACGTTTCCGGGCAGCGTCCAGGGTGTGGTCGTCCAGACCAGCAATGAAGTATTCTCCTGGTCTACCAGCGGCATCCGCACAAACAACGATGGGTCGGTGGCCTGATCGTAACCCTGGGCGACCTCATGGTCGGAGAGCGGTGTGCCGCAGCGCGGGCAATAGGGAACAACTTTGAAACCCTGGTAGAGTAAGCCTTTGTCCCAGATGGTCTTCAGCAGCCACCAGACTGATTCAATGTAGGAATTCCGATAGGTCACATAGGCGTCTTCCAGGTCAACCCAGAACCCGATCCGGTCGGTGAGCTTTTCCCAATCCTGGATATAGGTGAAAACCGATTCTTTGCAGAGCTTGTTGAATTCCGCGATCCCGTAATCTTCAATATCCTGTTTGTTGGTGAAACCCAGGCGCTTTTCCACCTCAATCTCGACCGGCAGGCCGTGGGTATCCCACCCGCCGCGCCGGGAGACATGGTAGCCGTTCATGCTTTTATAGCGCGGGAACATATCCTTGAAGACCCGCGCCAAAACATGATGCACACCGGGTTTACCGTTGGCTGTCGGCGGGCCTTCAAAGAACACGTATTCCGGGCCGCCTTCCCGGCCGTCCATCGATTTATGGAAAATATCGTTCTTTTTCCAGAACCGCAGGACTTCCTCTTCCAGCAAACTGATATTCAATCTTGACGATACAGGTTCGAACATGAAACCTCCGAAATGGTGAATATTTAAAACACAAACTCGTCCGGTTCAGGGACGAGTCAATTTACCCGCGGTACCACCCTGGTTTCCACTCGGACGTGGACACCTTGGCCGGTTGCATCAATCCTGATGACGCTCGTTTTTGGACTGACAAAACCGCACGTTGATAACAGAGGGTGACTCTGGCGCACCTACCCGCCCCGGCTGGGGTTTCAGCCTGCCGCTCCGGAATGATTTTCCACCGTCTTGGCTCCCCGGCTCACACCAGGCCCGGGATCGCTGTCAGCCAGCGGACAATGTACTCGTTTCCATCACTGCGTTTGTTTGGTCGCAATTTCTTAGGACTAAATTATCCCACAAGAGCAGGGTTGGGTCAATGAGGAGAGGTTCAGAATTTGCATGCAGAAGGTATAAAAGTTCCCGTAATGCAATCACCCCATCCTCGTTCCTTCCCCTCAAGAGGGGAAGGATGTCTGCGTCAGCAGACAGGAAGGGGTCGTTTCTACATTTGTTCCTTCACCCGCCTCAATAACTGCGCATTGACCGCCACGATCACGGTGCTGATCGACATGATCAGCGCGCCGACCGCCGGCGCCAACACAAACCCGATCGGCGCCAGGACTCCCGCCGCCAGTGGCAGCGCGATCACGTTGTAGCCCGTCGCCCAGATCAGGTTCTGGCGCATCTTGCGGAAGGTTGCTTTGCTGAGCTTGATGATCCTTATAATATCCAGCGGGTTGTTATTCACCAGGATGATCCCGGCCGACTCGATCGCCACGTCGGTCCCGCTCCCGATTGCGATCCCCACGTCCGCCCGGGTCAGCGCGGGCAGCGTCATTGACGCCGTCACCCACCATTGCCACCTTCTTGCCCTGCTCCTGCAATTCCTGGATCTTCTTATCCTTATTCTCCGGCAGGACTTCAGCAAAGTAGATATCGATCCCGAGTTCGTCCGCAACCGTTTTAGCGACGGTCTCGTTATCACCGGTCAGCATGGCGACTTCGTAGCCCATCTGATGCAGTTCCTTCACCGTCTGGTAACTGGCTTCCCGGATCTTGTCGGCCAGCCCAAAGGCTGCAATCACATTCTCGCCCTGCAAGAGGAACACACAGGTCTCACCTTTTTTGCTGGCCTGCTCGTAAAATGCTTTGATCTTATCGTCCATCTGAGCTTTCTGTTCTTCCAACAAACGGGGACTGCCGACGTAATACCACTTGCCGTCCGCCTTCGCTTTGACGCCTTTGCCTTTGATCGCTTCAAAATCGGAACCTTCCGGGATGGATAATCCCCGTTTTTCCGCGCCATCGCGGATCGCCTTTGCGAGGGGGTGTTCAGAATCCCGTTCGAGCGCCGCTGCCAAGGTCAATGCCTTATCATCTCCCACAACATCGGAGGATGCCATTTCCTGCAGCCCGAATTTGCCTTCGGTCAGCGTACCTGTTTTATCAAAGACAAATACATCCAGGTTGCGGGCCGCTTCCAGCGCCACCCGGTCCCGGATCAGGATCCCATTGGAAGCCCCGATCGCAGTTGAGATCGCCACCACGAGTGGGATTGCCAGACCGAGTGCATGCGGACAGGCGATCACCAGCACAGACGTGACCCTATTGAGGACGTCAATATTCCAGCCTTCCGCAATCAACCACACGACGGCGGTAATTGCGGCAACGCCCAGAGCGATATAGAACAACCAACCGGCTGCCCTATCCGCGAGGATTTGGGTTTTGGATTTGGATTTCTGAGCTTCCTTCACCAGGTGCATGATCCCCGCAAGGGTGGTCTTGTCACCCACAGCCGTGAGCTTCACCCGCAGGCTGCCGTCACCGTTGATCGTCCCGCTGACCACTTTATCGCCGACCGCCTTGCTGACAGGCTTGGATTCGCCCGTGATCATCAACTCGTTCATGGTCGACTCGCCCTCGACCACTTCGCCATCCGCCGGTGCACTGGCGCCGGGCCGGATCAGGACCACATCGCCCTTCTTCAGCTCTGTCACCTTGACGGTTTCGATCTCACCGTCATCCTTCACTAAATCAGCGTCATCGGGAAGCAGCTTGGAAAGTTCGTCCAGTGCGCCGGAAGCCTGGCGGATACTGCGCATCTCGATCCAATGCCCCAACAGCATCACATCGATCAGCGTGACCAGTTCCCAATAGAATGAAGCGCCCAGGTTGAAAAAAGTGGAAGCAATGCTGTAGAGGAACGAAACCGCTAACGCAAGGGAGATCAACGTCATCATGCCGGGTCTCTTCTTTTTCAATTCGCCGCCGGACATTTTAAAGAACGGCAGGCCACCCACAATGAATACGATCACGGCGAACACCGGCACGATCCATTGCGAAAGCGGGAAAGAAGGGATGCTGTATCCAAGCCAGCCCTGCACCGTCTGGCTGAAAACCAATACCGGGATGGTCAACACTAATGAGACCCAGAACTTACGCCGGAAAAGCTGTTCGTGATTGGCATGTCCCCCACCGGAATGGTCCTGATGCTGTTCCTTATCATGTGCCATTTGATGATCGCCATGATCCCGGCCGGCGCCACCGGTCATTTTTTCATGACTGGCTTGAGATTCATTTTGATGACCGTGGTGAACGTCCGATCCATCCGATTTATGTAAATCTCGCTCATTTGCCATTGTTGGCTTCCTTTACTCCCTTTATTATTCAACTCTCTTAATTTTGATTCTGCTTTAATTATGTTGTATCTTTATTAACAGAGCATACCAACGGAGAAAAGGAGCAGTATGAGCTCGAAGATCACGCTGGGACTTGGGGTCATTCACGCTGAAAAAGGAGAGATCAGGGCTTTCCTGCCGGAATTTGTCAATAAAATGGCAAAACGCTTTGACCGGGTCGTTTTGGAGACAGGTTATGGCGTCGGATTAGGCTTTTCAGAAAACGACTATGCGAAATTTTAAACACGTTCATTTCGGCTCGGCGGAGGAAGTCTATTCCCGGGACCTGGTATTGGTCCTGCGCTACCCATCGGATGACTACCTTTCTTTAATGCCGCCGGGGTCCTGTCTGATCTCAATGTGCCACTTTCACACCCGCCCACAGCGGCACGAATTTTTGGCCGCCCGTGGAATCCAGGCGATCTCGCTGGATGCAGTCGTGGACGATAATGGCCAGCGCCTGGTGGAAAACCTGGGCGCGGTCGCCTGGAACGGCTGCGAGGTCGCTTTTCAGGTGTTGAAAGAGCATTGGCCGGATGATGCATTCACCTCTCCCGACCGTCCGCCGCTCAAGGTCACCCTATTAGGGTCAGGCGGCGTCGGTGCGCACGCCATGTCTGCCGCGATCCGATACGGCGACCCGGCGTTATGGTCGGAATGCGCGGCAAAGGGCGTCCCGGGCAATATCATTCAGGTGATCGATTACGACTTCACCAGCCATACTGCGGAACTGGAAGCTCTGCTTAAGGACACCCACCTGCTGATCGATGCCACCCAACGGCAGGACCCCAGCAACCTCATCGTCCCCAATGGAATGCTGGGATTGATGCCTCCCAATGCGGTGATCCTCGATCTTTCGGTGGACCCTTACGACTGCCAGGCCGAACCGAATGAGGTCAAGGGGATCGAAGGTATTCCGCAGGGAAACCTCGATCAGTATATCTTTGCGCCGGACGATCCGGCCTGGAATGCACTGCCCTGCCAGGTGGAGACAGCCAACCGGCGCTGGACCGTCTCATGCTATTCCTGGCCGGGATTGCACCCGCGTGCCTGCATGGAACGCTATGGGGTCCAGCTCTCGCCGCTTTTACGGCGACTGGCAAAGGTGGGAGGGATTAAGGGAATCGATCCGGATGGAAGGTATCGAGAACGAGCGCTGGCGAGGGGAATGCTAAAATATTAGGGCAGAAAATTATGAATTAAACCGTTTCAGTGAATTGCTCTCGTTTGTAAACATGATGGCGGTGCTTGCCTTGGGAATGGCGTAATGTAAAAGCCTTCAATGCATTTCCGGTTTGTTCCGTCCAGTTCAGTCCGAAACGTTCATAGATATCTTCAGCCGTTCTGATCGGATCACCCACAAAAATGTCGTAATCAATGTCGAAAATGTTGAGTTTACTAGATGTCTCCTGGCGTACTTTCTCATTCTTCGTCAGATAATAATGGACTAATTTTGAATTCAAATTTGCCAGCTGCGAGGGATGCAGCTCCGTTGTGACAACCCGGTGGTTCGAATAGAGCAGACTGCACAGGCTGATGATACAGGTTTCCGGGTCGCGGTGCAGTTGGATGATCTGCGCAGTAGGAATCGCATTCAACAGCAAGTCAAGATGCGGCATGTGGTCAGGCAGCTTAAGCACCAGACGCTTGCCGGGTGCGACCGCTTGCAGAGCATGGATCAACATCCCGTATTCCTGGTAATAAGAAGACCAGTCCGCCGTCATCAGCCAATCCAGGTATCCTGACACCGGGGCCTCCACCCAGAAAACGATCGATTGGAAGGTCAACCCCATCATCCAGATCGTTTCTTCCGGTGCATCCGTGCGGATCACATGTCTCACATCCATCCCGGGCCGCATCGGCTGCAGGATGTTCAGTTCCAGGAAAGCCAACAGCCGGCGCAGGTCCAGCCGACCAGGCGCAGCGAACGGCCGGTAAAGCCGCCAAAAAGGGACGCCGTAATTATCGGGGTCGGCTGAAAGCAGTCGGTGCATAAAGGTCGTTCCGGAGCGGTTCAATCCGGTGATAATTAGGGGCGGGATCAGTTCAGTCTGGAAAAGCTCTGGTGTATGTTTCTGGGCCGCGATAAAAAGCAGCCGCTGGCAAAGGTAGTTATTCAGCATGGTGCACATTACGAACCGGCCCAGGAAATGCATTTCGACATCCTGTTTGAGCGACACCAGCAGTTTTTTCAACCCTGTCTGGTAATAAGGATCACCAAAGTCGGTCAAGCCTGTGGCACGAGCGGCGGCCTGCTGCATGCGGTCAAAATCCAGGTCAGTGTATCGCAAACCCCATCTTTCAGCCTGCTCACCCAGGGCGTTTACAATTCGGTATGGGAATGGCAGTGGTTTATGGGAAGGTAACATCGAAATTGCCTTGCATCCTTTCGGAATTCGAATCTACCTAATCATAATCTAAAACCAATTTGAAGATAAAAGAATATCCATCGATGAGTAAGGTATCAATGAAAGAAGCCCGTACGGGCTTCTTTCATTCGAGGATCCAATAGGTCAACCGATCCCCCAGTAAATGTTTTCACAAGGGGAACCGTTTATAAAGATAAGCGTAAATTTTTAATGAGAATTATTATTTTAAATTCTCAAATTTATTTTCTACTTCTTTTTCACCCTTTGCATAGAACGTTTTCTCATCGGGTTGAAGATCATAGAGTACCCTCAGGAACTCTCCGGCGTGGACACGTTCCTCGTCAGCAATATCCATCAATACCTTAATGGCGAGCTGGTTGTCCGTTGATTCGGCAAGCTGCGTATACATTTGGGTTGCTTCAAACTCTGCAGCCACCATGAATCGAAATGCCCTGACAAGTTCCTCATCAGTGAGTTTTCTGTCATTTGCTAATCCTGAAAACGGCGATCCAAATACTGGCATTATGATCTTCCTTTCTTATTTATTATAGGTTTTTACCAGGAAATATATTTCTTTCTTTACTTTTGAATTATACCCATAATTAGTAAACGACCATTCAGGAATATTCAGTCGCCTTATAAACGATTTGAAGGAACTTTCCTTCCTAAAAACAAAAAACCCTCGCGGGCTTTTCTTAGGTTTCATCCTGGGGTGCCTGATGGGACTTGAACCCACAGCCTCTGCGTCCACAGCGCAGCGCTCTAACCGATTGAGCTACAGGCACCATATTGAGAACTGATTTTATCATATCAAGGCGCGGATAGCAAGAATACTCCAATAAAAAATATCGATTTATCGAAAATTTTCAATCATGTATCATCGATAAATATCGATTATAATTTTGATATCATGAGTGCTCAAGATAATGACCTGACCCAACGAATTTCAGCTTTTGGCAAAGCCCTGGCTGACCCCTCCCGACTGATCATCTTGAAGCTCTGCTGCACGGAGGGAAAGAACGTCACCGAGCTTGTTGAGATGACCGGATTGGCGCAGTCGACCGTATCATACCATTTGACTGTGCTCCGGGAGGCAAAACTGGTGAAAGTACGTCATAAAGGGAAGAGTACGATCTACACACTGGATCAGCAGGCTTTTTCGACCTGCTGCCAGGTTTCTTCCCACCTTTTCATACCTGACAAGCCGGAATCTAAAAACTGAAAATTGATCTGTTTCTAAAGGAGAGTCTGGATGAATAACTATGATAAAGACCAGATCCATGATCTGGTTAAAAAACATTATAAGGATTTCGCGGTTGTACCGTCTTGCTGCGGTTCCAAGAACACGACCTCAACCTGCTGCGGTGAAAAGGATATCGACCAGTACAGCCAGGCATTGGGATATTCGAGCGATGACCTTGCGGGTCTCCCGGATAATGCTAACCTTGGTTTGGGATGTGGGAATCCAACATCCTTTTCAGATATCCAGCCCGGAGAGACTGTTCTGGACCTTGGCAGCGGCGGTGGATTGGATGCTTTCATTGCCGCCAGGCTGGTCGGCGATGAAGGTAAAGTGATAGGCGTCGATATGACATCGGAAATGATTGCCCTGGCACGTGAAAACGCCTCAAAAGGGCATTACCCACAGGTTGAATTTCGTGAGGGATTCATCGAAAACCTGCCAGTTGAAGACAATTCCGTGGACCTTGTGATCTCCAATTGCGTCGTCAACCTCTCGCCGGATAAAGGTAAGGTCTATCGGGAAGTTTTCAGGGTGCTGAAACCAGGCGGACGGATTGCAATTTCCGACCCGGTCCGTTTTGGTGAAATCCCGGCAGCTTTACTTGCAGCCGATGATTCTTACTGTGAGTGTATTTCGGGCGCGGCGTCCATTGCTGAACTGGAAAAGTACCTGATCTCAGCCGGTTTTGAGAACATCTCCATCACACCGGTCACCCCGTCAAAAGAAGTCATCAATAGCTGGATAAAATCCGCCAAAGAATCGCCTGCGCCAGCTGATGTGGTTGCATCAATGTTAATCACTGCAAACAAACCCGACTAAGATTAATGCGTATTCAAGAAAAACAGCCCTTAAGGGCTGTTTTTCTCTGACATTCAGTAATAATTATTGAGATAAAAATTTCTCGATCTGAAGCTGCAGGTCCTTCCGGTCCACCACGACCTGCTCCCGGGTCTTCAGGTTCTTCACCGCCGCTTTTCCTGCGGTGATCTCATCCGGACCGAGGATCACGGCCACCGGGATATCCAGCTTGTCGGCATATTTGAACTGCTTGCCCATCTTATCCGCTTCCGGGTAAAGCACCGTGCGATAACCCGCCTGGCGGATTTCCACCGCAGCTTTCATCGATTCGGGCAGTGATCCTTCATCAAAGACAGTCACGATCACCTGCGGTTTCTCACCCAGGTCCGCCGGGATCACGCCGGCATCCCGCAGGATCAGCTCGATCACCACATCCCCCATCGCGAAGCCGACACCCGGCAGTTTATTACCGCCCACATCCGCCACCAGATTGTCATAACGGCCGCCGCCGAAGATTGCCCGGGATTGGCCGCCCAGTTCGAAAGCTTCAAAGATCGTCCCGGTGTAGTAATCCAGCCCGCGGATCACCTTGGGGTTATATTGCACGTAATCCTGGATCCCGAAGGTCTGGATCAGGTCAAAGAATTCGACCAGTTCATCCGACTTTCGCCAAAGCTCATTATTATTGAGAAGTGCTAATAGTTGATCCACCTGTTCGGTGGTCAGGCCGGATTCAACCGCGTAATCACGCCATTTAGCTTCCTTAAGATTATCCAGCTTATCAACGACCTTAAAAACCTGTTTACGCAGTTCTTTGGGGATCTCGAGTTCCGAAAAAGCCTCATCCATCAGCCGCCGATTATTAACGTAAATCCTGACCTGGTCAGGCGAAAGTCCGGCTTTCTTGAGGAATGTCGCGGCAACAGCGACGATCTCCGCGTCAGCGGCGACCGTACCGACGCCCACCAGATCAATGTTCCACTGGAAGAACTCCCGGGTCCGGCCGCGCTGCGGGTTCTCATAGCGCCACATGGGACCGATCGACCACCAACGCAGCGGCAAAGGCAGTTCATATTGCTGCTGTGCGACCATCCGCGCCAATGTCGGGGTGAGTTCCGGCCGCAGGGTCAGTTCTTCATTGCCGCGTGAGGTGAAGACAAAGGATTGCTCCTTGACCAGTTCCTCACCGGACTTGGCCGCATAAAGCTCCAGGAATTCCAGACTTGGCCCGTCATATTCCTGGTATCCAAAGCTGGTGGAAACCTCACGGATGATATCGAACATCCATCGCCGGACGGCCATCAGGTCAGGGTAAAAATCCCGGGTACCTTTTACACTGCGTACAATCTCTGCCATAACTTCCTCATTCTTATCAATTTGTCATAGTATAACACCTACATTCTACCTGTTTCAGAAAATCCCCTTTTTAAAACCTGAGATTCTTATTGAATTTACGATAAAATATTAACAGTGGTACAGACAATAAAGCAAAGGGTAATATGAAACTTTCCAAAATCGTCCAACTGCTTGATGGAAAGGTCCTGACCGACCTAACCAATGAAGATAATGAAGTTGCCGGTGCGATGGGCGCAGATCTGATGAGTGATGTGCTTGCATCCATCCAACCCGAAGCTGCACTGCTGACGGGATTATGCAACCCTCAGGTGGTTCGTACTGCGCAGATCGCCGATACCCGGGCTATTGTTTTTGTGCGAGGGAAGCAGCCTGCCCAGGAAACGATCAACCTTGCAAACGATGAGAAAATCCCCCTGATCACGACCGAGCTGGGTTTGTTTGAAGCCTGCGGGATCCTTTACAGAGCCGGCCTTCCCTGTTTCGAATCGCCGGCCAATGATGATTGCTCGAAGGGATAAGGCTTAGTCCATGGCTACCCGACACCCAATCATTTCAGACGAATACGCGGAGAATATCACCCGGGTTGAAGAACTCGCTTACGAACTGCGTATCCGGGAGGTCATGACGGAGGAAGTACTCTGTCTATCGCCCGAATTGAACATGGAAGAAGCGCTCAATATCTTCCAGAAAGAACGCATATCCGGTGCGCCGGTCACCAGGGATAATGCCCTGATTGGGATCCTCAGCATGGAAGACCTGATCCGTGCGCTGCGGGGAAATACTCTGGACGAAAAGGTCAGCGATTTCATGACCAGTGAAGTCATATCGGTCCATGAATTTGACCCGGTCGTGGAAGCGCTGAAAACCTTTGCCCGGACAAAATTTGGCCGGCTGCCCGTCCTGGACGAAAAAGATCATGTGGTCGGTATCATCACCAAAGGGGATATCAGCAACGGGCTGCTTTCCGCCCTCCAGCGGGATTACCACGCTGAAGAGCTGATCCGTTACCGTGCCAGCCACCTGTTTGAAGATATCGTCTCCGACCGCTCGAGCCTGATCCTTCGCTATGATATTAAAAAGGGTGATTTCATCCATGGCGGGAACGCCTCCAGTAACATCAAACGCGCTCTGCTGCGGTTAGGGGCATCGCCCCAGATCGCCCGAAAATGCGGGATTGCGATCTATGAAGCGGAGATGAACCTGATCATCCACACCAACCACGGCGGTACGATCCGGGCTGAGATTGAACCTCACAAGATCACGATGGAAGCCTACGATGATGGTCCGGGTATTGAAGATGTCGAACTGGCGATGCGCCCCGGCTATTCCACTGCAACAAATGAAGTGCGGGAAATGGGTTTTGGCGCAGGAATGGGATTGGTCAACATCAAACGCTGTGTGGATGAGATGAAGTTGATCTCCTCCCTGGAACGCGGCACGAATTTATATATGATCATTTATCTTGATGACACGAACCATGATCCGGATTAGTGTTAATCAACTCACCTCCTTGAAAAGCGAGTCAGCATGAAACTTAAGAAGATCATCGACGATCTAAACCTGAAAGTTCTCACTTCGCATGACGATTTGGAATCGTTAGAAGTTCACAGCGGCTATTGCTCCGACCTGCTGAGCTGCGTGATGACCGGTGCGGAAGCCGGGGGGCTATGGATCACCTTAATGGCACACGGGAATATCGTAGCGGTTGCTGCATTGTTGGACCTGGCTGCTGTGATCATCACTGAAGACGCCCAACCCGAAAAGGAAACGATCGACCAAGCCAGGGAAAAAGGCGTCATCCTGCTTTCCTGCCCAAAGGACAGCTTCCACGTTGTTGGAAAACTTTGGGAAATGGGCTTGCGGGCGAAACAATCCTGACCGTATAGAAAGATCCTCTTGAAAACCTTTCAGGCTGAACTGCACGTTCACACCGTCCTCTCGCCTTGCGCGGGCGTGGAAATGATCCCACCGCTCATCGTTCGGACAGCGCTGGATAACGGCCTGAACCTGATCGCGATCACCGACCACAATGCCGGGGAGAATGTCGAAGCCGTGTTGAAGGCAGCCAAGGGTGAAGACCTGACCGTCCTGCCGGGGATGGAAATCCAGACTGAAGAAGAAGTCCATTCCCTCTGTTTGTTTGACACCCTGGAACAACTCTCAGCCCTGCAGGAACTGGTCGAGGAGAAACTCCCCAATATTGAGAACAATGTCGAATTCTTCGGCGAACAATTCGTGGTGGACGAGACCGGAGACTTCATCCGTCGGAAAGACCGGCTGCTGATCACCTCCACCAGTCTGAGTATTGAAGAAGCAAGTCAGGCAGTGACAAAGCTGGGCGGCCTATTCATCCCGGCGCATGTGAACCGGCAGGCATTCGGATTGATCTACCATCTGGGTTTCGTCCCTCCTGACCTCGACCTTGCTGCACTTGAAATTTCACGGCATATTTCACCGGAAGATGCCATTAAGAACTTTCCTTCGCTGGCAGGACACACTTTGATCCAGAGCGGCGATGTCCATTTTCTTTCGGATTTCCTGGGAATCAATCAATTTAAACTGGAGAAGCCATCCATTGCAGAGATAAAAATGGCGCTTTTAGGCGTAAATGACCGTAAATTCCGTTTAAAACCGGCTTTTGACGATTCTCCAGCTTAAACATGACATTTAGATATTGACCAAGTTGGCATCAGCGATTAAACTCATTTGTGGTTAATTTCACAAATGAACTTGAAGCGCGCCTATTAACCATGGAAAAATTTTATTGGAGCAATTAATTAATGCTTAAAACATTCGAGAAAATCCCTGCCGAAGATCCCCTGAATATTCCGGAACAACGCAAAATCATCGACCAGATCCTCAAGGAAAATAAAGACCTCGCCGGGGCAACCATGGTGGTGCTCAATAGTCTTCAGGAGGCAATCGGTTTTATCTCCCCTGCCATGCAGGTTTATGTGGCTGAGCAACTGGAAGAACCCGTCAGCCGTATCCACGGTGTGGTTTCATTCTATTCATTCTTCACCACCACCCCTCGTGGCAAACATACCATCAAATTCTGTGTTGGGACTGCCTGCTATGTTGGCGGTATTACCCAGATCATTGAAAAAGCCAAACAGATCCTGGGGATTGAACCCGGTGAAACAACTGAAGACGGCCTGATCACATTGGAATTGTGCCGCTGCGTTGGCGCCTGCAGCCAGGCACCTGTGGTCGTCGTAGACGAAGAGGTCCAGGGACGGGTGAAACCTAATAAATTCCCCAAGACCATCCAGGACATCAAGTCCCAGGAAGAGTAAATGCGGGAACTGGCGCTGCATATCCTCGATATCGCTGAAAACAGCATTTCCGCCGGGGCCACCCGGATCAGGATCGCTGTCGAGGAAAACCTCAAGGACGACATCCTCAGGATCGTGATTGAGGATAACGGCAAGGGAATGGATGCTGAAACACTGGCAAAGGTCACAGATCCCTTTGTGACGTCCCGGACAACACGCAAGGTCGGTCTCGGGATCCCTTTTTTCAAAGCGGCAGCTGAAGCTTGTGAGGGCAGCCTTAACATACAGTCTCAACCGGGTCAGGGCACAACGATGGTCGTGACGTTCAGATATAGCCATATTGACCGGATGCCGCTGGGAGACCTTGCCGGAACCTTACAAACCTTGATCATTGGCACACCTGAAGTCCATTGGATCTTCGAATATCGTGTCAATGAGGAAACATTTGTTTTTGACGATGAACCCATCAAAGAAACCCTGGATGGTGTCCCATTGTCCGAACCGGCCGTGATGAAATTCATCCGTGAAACACTTCGTTCGGGTATTGAGGAATGCCGCCAGAAGGCAATGACAGCCGTAAACCATCGAAAATAATCTTACAGGAGCAAAATATGCCTACAGTAAAATCGTTAGATGATCTCAAGAAAATTCGGGACGAAGCACTCAAAAAACAGCAGTTAAAAGAGACCACCGGTAAAACCGAAGTGATCGTTGGCATGGGCACCGTTGGGATCGCTGCCGGGGCGCGAGAGACCCTCAAAGCCATCCTTGACACCATTGAAGAGGATAATCTGAGTGATATCGTCGTCCGCCAGACTGGTAACATCGGCCTTGACTCTTTCGAACCGATCGTCCAGGTCGTTCTGCCCGGAAAAGAAAAAGTTACCTACGGTAAGGTTTCACCCGAAATGGCCCGTCGCATCATGGAAGAACATGTCGTCGGCGGCGAGATCGTCAAAGAATATCAGATAGAAGGCTAAAACAGGATCCAAACGATCCTGGAAGGTAATAAATTCATGGCATATTTCCGTTCACATGTCCTTGTCTCCGTTGATCCGGTCTGCGTCCAGAAAGGCGCATACGACCTGATCCGCGCGCTTCAGGACGAACTGGTCAAACAAGGCCTGGTTGATGAGGTGGAAGTCCTGGAAACATCCCGGATTGGCGACCCTGAGATCGAGGGACCGGACCTGATGGTCTATCCTGAAGCGGTACATTACAGCAATTTGACGGTTGACGATATCCCATTCCTGGTAGAAGAGCAATTCCTTAAAGGACGAGTCGCCGAGCAATTCGTACAGGAAGCTTCAGCCAACAAGGACGAAGAATTCTCCGCACCGAAAGCCAAAGAAGTGCGGATCGTACTGAAAAACATCGGCGAGATTGACCCACTTAATATTGAAGAATATATCGCCCGTGATGGGTATATGGCCCTCGGCAAAGTCCTCACTGAGATGACCCCCGAGGAAACCATCCAACTGGTACTCGATTCAGGCTTGAGGGGACGCGGCGGCGCCGGATTCCCCACCGGTCTGAAATGGCGTTTCATCCGACAGGCTGAGGGTGAACCGAAGTACATGATCTGTAATGCAGATGAAGGCGACCCAGGTGCATTTGCCAACCGGCGTGTGTTGGAAGGCGACCCACATTCCGTGATCGAAGGTATGATCATCGGCGCGTATGCCGCTGGTTCGTCCCAGGGTTATGTTTATTGCAGGGCGGAGTACCCGATCGCCGTCCGGACGATGCGGACTGCCATCGAGCAGGCCCGTAATCTCGGGTTGCTGGGTGAAAACATCCTCGGTACGGATTTTTCCTTTGACCTGGAAGTCCGGATGGGTGCAGGTGCGTTCGTCTGCGGTGAGGAAACCGCGTTGATGGCTTCCATCGAAGGCAAACGCGGCGAACCCCGCCCTCGTCCACCCTTCCCGGCACAAAAAGGTCTCTGGCAAAAACCGTCGAACATCAATAATGTTGAGACCTATGCCAATGTGCCCCAGATCGTGCTGAACGGCGCGGAATGGTTTGCCAGCCTGGGTTATGAGAAAAGCAAAGGTACCAAGACCTTTTCCATGGCCGGTGATGTCAAGAATACCGGTCTGATCGAAGTCCCCTTTGGGATCACCCTGCGTGAGATCATCTTTGATGTCGGCGGTGGGATCAAAGAGGACAAGAAATTCAAAGCTGTCCAGACCGGCGGCCCGATGGGCGGGTGCCTGCCGGAATCCAATCTCGATCTGCCAATGGATTACGAAGCACTGGCGAAAGCCGGTTCGATCCTTGGTTCGGGTGGTTTGGTGGTAATGGATGAAGATACCTGCATGGTTGACATCGCCCGGTTCTTCATGGATTTCACCCAGGATGAATCGTGCGGTAAGTGTACCCCCTGCCGGGTGGGCACCCGCCGCATCCTGGAAATCCTCACCCGGATTTGCGATGGCAAAGGCCGACCGGACGACATCGAAACGTTGCGTTATCTATGTGATGAGATCAACGAAAACAGTCTCTGCGGTCTGGGCAAAGGCGCACCCAACCCGGTGAAAAGCACATTGGAACATTTCCTGGATGAATATGAAGCGCATATTTACGAAAAACGCTGCCCGGCCAAAGTTTGCAAAGCGTTGATCCGGTTTGAGATCATCGACGGTGTCTGCACAGGCTGTACGCTCTGTGCCCGTAACTGCCCCGTCAATGCCATCTCCGGTGAGCGCCGTCAGACCCATGTGATTGACCCCGATATCTGCATTAAGTGCGGCATCTGTGAACAACTTTGTCCCTATGATGCCATCGAGATCAAATAGCCTCATTAACGACCACTACAGAGGAGGAAGGTAATGTCAGTTGAAGTCAAACAGGGACAGGACGTTCGCAAGCTCGTTCGAACGCTTGTCAAGGAGCAGGGAAGTGAGAAGGCGGAGCTCATCCCGATCCTCCACGAAATTAACGGTGAATTGGGCTACATTTCAGATGAAGCCATCAAAGAGCTGAGTGAAGAGATGCATATCCCCACCAGCCACATCTTCTCCGTCGCAACTTTTTACCGGATGTTGTCCACCGAACCAAGGGGACGCCATACAATTCAATTCTGTGAAAGCGCTCCCTGTCATGTCGCTGGCGGCCGCCAGGTCTGGGAGAAACTCCAGGCAGAACTCGGTTTGGAGAACGGCGAGACAAGTGTTGACGACAAGTGGACCCTGCTGACCACCAGTTGTCTCGGCGTCTGCGGCGTTGGCCCGGTGTTGATTATCGATAGTGATATCTATGGCAATGTGACTCCTGACCAGGTGCCAGAGATATTGAACAATTACGAATAGGAGACGCCTCATGAAAGCAATTCGTTCAATGGTATTGGTATCAAGCGATCCTGAAAGCATGGATCGAGGCGCTCTTGACGTTTTCAATACGCTTCAGCAGCAGTTGATCAAATTCGGTCTTGATGAAGAGATCTCTCTCTCAATGGTCAATGACGTTCACAAACCGGGCATGGACCCGATGGTGCTGGTCTATCCTGATGCTGTGATCTACGGTCCGGTCAAACCCGAAGATGTCCCCCACATTGTGGAAGAACATCTCTTCAAAGGCCGGGTCGTTGAAGAGAAGCAGATCTCTCCCTATGACCTGACCGGCCGGATCGCCTGGCTTTCCGCCCGCAAGGGCACTCTGCCCGCCGAAAACAGAATCGTCCTTAAAAACGTCGGCCTGATCGACCCGGAAAACATCGATGACTATATCATCAACGAAGGGTATGAAGCCCTCGGCAAAGTCCTCAAGGAATTGACCCCCCAGGAAACCATTGCCGAGATCAAAGCCTCCGGCCTGCGCGGCCGGGGCGGCGCCGGCTTCCCCACCGGGCTCAAATGGCAGTTCGTTGCCGGTGCCAAAGGCGACAAGAAATACGTCATCTGCAATGCGGATGAGAGTGAGCCCGGCACCTTCAAGGACCGCCTCGTCCTGGAAGGCGATCCGCACGCCATCATCGAAGCGATGATGATCGCAGCTTATTGTGTCGGCGCTGATGAAGGTTTTGTATACATTCGTGGTGAATATGGCCTGGCTATCAGCCGGATGAAGAAAGCGATCGAACAGGCGAAAGCCTACGGCCTGATCGGTGAGAACATCTTCGGTACGGATTTCTCCTTCGATCTGCACATTCACGCCGGCGCAGGCGCTTATATCTGCGGTGAAGAAACCGCGTTGATCGAATCGATCGAAGGCAATCGCGGTGAACCCCGACCAAGGCCGCCTTATCCGACCACGGCCGGCCTCTGGCAGAAACCCACCCTCGTCAACAATGTTGAAACTCTGGCCAACATCCCCGCCATTATCCGGAATGGGGCTGCCTGGTACAAGTCAATCGGTACACCCTCCAGCCCTGGCACGAAGGTTTACACCGTCCTGGGCAATGTCAATGTGACCGGCCTGATTGAAGTCCCAATGGGAATCACCCTTCGGGAGGTCATTTCGATCTATGCCAAAGGCATGAAAGATGGTTCCACATTCAAGCTTGCCCAAACTGGCGGCTCGAGCGGTTCGATCATCCCTGCCAGCCTGCAGGATACCCCAATGGACTTTGACTCATTCAGCAAAGCAGGGGTTGCGCTGGGTTCCGGTGCATTATTGATCTGCAACGAAGATGTCTGCGTTGTCGACTTGGCGAAAGTATTGTTGAACTTCTTCCGTTTTGAAAGCTGCGGGAAGTGCAATCCCTGCCGGATCGGTAACAGGCGGTCTTACGAGATCCTCGCCAATATCGCCGAAGGAGTTGGCACCATGCAAGACCTCAAAGACCTGCAAATGATGAGCGACCAGCTTTACCAGCTCTCCAACTGCGGTCTCGGTCAGACGGCCGGTTCCCCCTTGCGCGATATCCTTTCACATTTCCGGGCTGAGGTTGAAGCCCATATCAAGCTCAAAGTCTGTCCTGCAGGTGTGTGCCCCATGAGCGGCCACCGGACCTTTCAGACCGACTGAAAAGAAGTAATGGAGTGTCATTATCATGATCAAACTCACAATTGACGGTAAAAACATTGAAGTACAGGAAGGGACGACTGTTCTGGAAGCTACCGAACAGGCCGGCGTATACGTCCCTACGCTTTGCAACCACCCCCAATTAACCCCTTATGGCGGCTGCCGGCTTTGCATGGTCGAGGTCGAAGGTGCCCGGACTTTACAGCCCTCCTGCACCCTGCCTGCCAGCGATGGGATGGTCATCAATACCAGTTCCCAGAAGGTGCTGGATGCCCGCAAGTTCGTCCTGACCCTGATCTTCAGCGAACGCAACCATTTCTGCATGTACTGCCAGGTCAGCGGCGGCGATTGCGAACTCCAGAACCGTGCTTACGATGAAGATATGACCCACTGGGATTTACAGCCCAACTGGACACCTTTCGATGTGGATGCTTCCCATCCTTTTATAGTTCTTGACAACAACCGCTGCATCCTCTGCCGGCGCTGCGTCCGGGCTTGTGGTGAACTGGTTGGTAATTACACCCTCGGTTTCGAGGAACGCGGTGCCAACAGCTTGCTTGTGGCGGATTACGACGTTCCTCTCGGCGAGAGTACCTGTATTTCCTGCGGCACCTGTGTTCAGATCTGCCCCACCGGCGCACTGATCGACCGCCAAAGCGCTTATCAGGGTAAGGAAACCGATGTCGATCATCATGTCGGTGTCTGCACCGAATGCTCGGTCGGCTGCACCCGTGATGTCCTCACCCGTGATAACCGCCTGGTCAGGATCGAAGGCGAATGGGACGCGGATTTCAATCATGGTTTGCTGTGCGAATTCGGTCGCTTCCATCCCCTGGAGGAAGATCGTCCCCGTGTGTTGACACCATTAGTCCGCAAAGATGGCAGCTTGAAAGCCGCAACATGGGACGAAGCACTCAAAGCCATTGCTGATGGTCTTGGCAAAGGTAAAGGTCTGGCCGCTCTTGCTTCCACCCGCTTACCCGCAGAGGATCTTGCTTTATTCACCTCACTCTTTGAGGATCTGGATGCTGAAGTTGTGACCAGCCTTGAAGAAGGTGCTGCGACAGCCTCTCTCGCTGCCCTGGCAGACAAACTCGGTGAACCTTTCGAATCCACCATGGAAGTCCTTAAAGATACTGATGCAGTATTATCCCTGGAACTCGATCTGGTCGATGAACACCAGGTTGCCGGTTTCTTTGTGAAACGCCAGCTCCAGGGCGGGACGAAGTTGTTCGTCGCTGGTGGTAAGGGTAACAAATTTGGCGAGAATGCCAAAGCAGTATTATCCCTTAAACCCGGAGAGGAAGCGGGCTTCCTTGCATCCCTGTTGAAAGCAGTTGAGGACGGCGAAGGTGATGATGATGCCCTTAAGGCAGCTGCTGAAGCTCTCAAGGCTGCAGAACATCCCGTGATCGTTTATGGAAAAACTTTCGCTGAAAATGCTGATGATGTTGCGCTGGAAACGTTATTGAAACTGGCCGAGATTTTAGGCGCTGCCCTGGTTGGCGTCAAGGGCCAGGTCAACAGCATGGCCGCCTCCCAACTGGGTCTTGAATCGGTTTTCAGTGCTGAGAATATCAAATCCGCATTCGTTGCACTGGCCGATGAAAACCCCACCCAGAAACTAGTGAAGGAACTCGAAGAGGTTCCCTTTGTGGTGGCGTTGGCAGCCTATGGTTCCCAATTGACGGGAAATGCGGACGTTGTACTGCCTGTTACAATGTGGGCAGAGCAATCAGGTTCATTCCTGAGTGCGGATGGCCGTTTACAAAAAGCAATGAAGGCACTGGACGCCCCGGACGGTGTCATGACCACCGGTGAAGCACTCCTCAAAGTTGCTGAAGCCTTATCAGTCAAGCCCAATCCGGATTGGAAAGCCAGCTTGATGGCCCGCGTGCCCACTGTCATGATCCAGGAAAGCTAATTCCTGTGATCCAATATCGGTTGAGAAATCGAAAGGACAAACGTTATGCCTAAACCTAAAGTCGCCACGGATTGGATGTGTGGATGTGCAGGATGCCACATGTCGATCCTCGATATTGATGAGCGAATCCTCCAGGTGGTTGAATTGGTGGACTTACGATCCAGCCCGATCACCGACCTGAAAGTACCGGATAAAGACGGCGTGACTGTCGGCATCCTTGAAGGCGGAGTCAATAATACTTATAATGAGGAAGTTGCTAAGCAGATGCGGGCACGCTGCAAGATCCTGGTCGCCATCGGTGACTGCGCCGTCTTTGGCGGCGTCCCGGCGATGCGTAACTTCTGTGGTGCCGAAGCGGCCCTCCAACGGGCTTATGTCGACGCTGAGAGCAATGATTCGGAAGCCATGATCCCTTCCGATCCCGAACTCGCCCAAATGACTCGGGTGCGGGCCGTCAATGAGGTCGTCCCTGTTGATGTCTATATCCCCGGTTGCCCGCCGGACGCAGATACCATTTTTTATGCCCTTGCGGAACTGGCTCAAGGCCGGATCCCGGACATTAAAAATGAGAAATTAAACTGGCACTAGGAGAAGTGAATAATGGTTGCAGAAAAGATCACAATTGAACCCGTAACCCGGATCGAAGGTCACGCCAAAGTGACCATTCAAATGAATGATGATGGTACGGTCGATCATGCTTATTTCCATGTGAACGAATTCCGTGGTTTTGAGAAGTTCTGCGAAGGTCGCATGTTCTTCGAAATGCCGCAAATCACCCCCCGCATTTGCGGGATTTGCCCGGTGAGCCATCACCTCGCGTCAGCAAAAGCCGGCGACATTCTGATGGGCGCTAAACCACCCCGACCGGCTACACTTTTACGTGAACTGATGCACATGGGCCAAATCATTCAAAGCCATGGTATGCACTTCTTTGAACTGGCCGGACCGGACCTGATCCTCGGTTTTGATGCCGACCCTGCCATCCGAAATGTGGTTGGACTGATCGATGCTGACCCGGAATTGACTGTCCGTGCGGTTGAACTTCGAAAATTCGGCCAGGACATTATTTACCAGGTCGGCGGTCGCCGGATCCACCCCAACTTTGCAGTTCCAGGCGGTGTCAACAATGCGTTGACCGAAGAAAAACGCGATCATATGCTGGCCGGCATCGACCAGGCATTGGAAACGACCCAGATCGGTATTCAATTAATCAAGGACTGGGCTGATGCAAACATCGAAGACATCGAGAAGTTTGCTGTCTTCGACACCGGTTATTTCGGCCTGGTAACCCCCAAGAACGGTTTGGAACTCTACGATGGCAATATTCGCCTGGTGGATAAAGACGGTGAAGAATTGGAATGCTTCAGCGCTCAGAACTACCTGGACATCATCGCCGAACATGTTGAGAACTGGTCCTATCTTAAATTCCCCTATTATAAAAAGATGGGATGGCCGGATGGCGTTTACCGTGTTGGCCCGCTGGGCCGCCTGAATACTGTCGATCATATTGATACCCCTCTGGCGCAGGCTGAATTTGAAATTTACAAACAGATCAATGACGGTAAACCTGTCCCACAGACCCTTTATTATCACTATGCACGGCTGATCGAAACCGTCTTTGCCATTGAACGTGCTCGTGAGTTGCTGGAAGATCCCGATCTGCTGAGCAATGATATTCTCAACACCAAGCATGATTTCAAAGGCGAAGGCGTGGGCGTGATTGAAGCACCGCGCGGTACCCTCTTGCACCATTACTGGATCAAACCTAACGGGCAGTTGGAACGCGTCAACCTGATCGTCTCGACCGGTCACAACAACTGGGCAATGAGTGAAGCGGTTGATTCGGTGGCAAAGACCTATGTGAAAGGCCCTGATGTCAAAGAAGGGATGCTGAACCGGGTGGAAGCTGCGATACGTGCTTATGACCCCTGCCTGTCCTGCTCAACTCATGCCATTGGCCAGATGCCGATCAAAATTGACGTCTACGATGCCAAGGGTGAGATCACCCAGACACTTAAACGCGATTGATTGAAAAATATCATTGACAATCTGTCTTGGGTTTCTGAGCATATAATAAAATATAATCAAAGCCCTACCCCTTTTTCCCCTCCCCGCAAGCAGGGAGGGGAACCTGTAGTATTTTTTCCTTCCTCTGCTTACGGGGGAAGGATGTCTGCGAAGCAGACAGGAAAGGGGTTTACCTGGTAAAGGGTTACCCTCAAACCAAATCACTTTTTTAAGGATAAATTCTTGCAATCAAAAACACTCATCATCGGATATGGCAATGCCGACCGTCAGGACGACGGCGTTGGCTGGCATATCCTGCGCAATTTGCGTTGAAACTTGGTCAGTGAAGTCCCGGATGATCCAGGTGAAATGTTTGAGGTTTTCTCCGAAAAAGCTGACCTGATGTTCATCCTGCAAATCTACCCCGAACTGGCAGAGACTGTATCCCATTACGACCGAGTTTGCTTTGTGGATGCCCATACTTCTGATATCCCGGATTTGATTTCATGGACTGTTTTAGAACCCGAATATGAAAAATCCCCGCTGACACATCATATGTCTCCAAGGACGGTACTATCCATTGCCGCAACCATTTACGAACACCAGCCCGAAGCCGTTCTCGTCTCAGTGCGAGGCTATCATTTCCAGTTTGAACGTGAATTAAGTCCCAGACGGCTGCCCTGGCCGATCAGGCAACCGACCTCATTTGGGACTGGATTAACCGCTAATTTCTTGCGTGACTGTTGTCACTCAGGCATGATGACATAATACAATGTCAATTTTTCACTTTCAGAAGTATTTTTAATCTGTAGGAATTGGCAAGTAATTACCAATCAATAAGGGTTTAGATGCTCAATCAGGTAGATATCACAACCACAATAAAATCAATCCCCTGGTTTTTGGAGTTAAATCCCACCAGTATCCAGCGGCTAACAACCGTATCAGATGTCCGCTCCTTTGAAACCGGCGAGGTGATCTTCAGTGAAGGTGAACAGCATCCCTTTCTGTATATCGTTTTGGAAGGGAAAGTACGTCTTGAGAGTTTTATCCCAGGTCATGGGACACTCCCCATTTTTACTGCGGAATCTTTGGATGTGATTGGCTGGTCAAGCATGACGCCGGTCGTCCGCCAGAAAACAAGTACAGCCCGAGCGCTTGAACCAACGATCATGTTGGCTTTTGAAGCCGATACCCTAATGGAACAATGCGAGGCGGATTGTGAGCTGGGGTTTGTGATCATGCGGCGTCTGGCAAATATCGTCGCCTCCCGGTTCCTGACCCACCGGCTCCATCTGCTCGAATTACTCTCCTGCCAGGTGAATAACCCCTAAAACTACAATTTTTATCATAAAAGTACTATAATTAAACGATGCACGAACTCTCAGTCACAGAAAGCGTGCTTGATATAGCCTGCAAGCATGCTGAAAAAGCACAGGCAAAGAAGGTCACCGATATCCATCTGGTGATCGGGAAACTTTCCAGCATTGTTGATGACTCGATCCAGTTCTATTGGAATGTGATCAGCAAAGATACACTCTGTGAGGACGCCACCCTGCACTTCAAACGGCTTCCGGCGGTCCTGGTGTGTCTGGATTGTAATACCCGCTATACCCTTGAAGACGACCTGATCCCCTGCCCAAACTGCCAGAGTGCAAGAGTCCGGGTGGTATCCGGAGATGAATTCAACCTCGAAAGCATAGAGATCCAGAGATAGAAATGGCCCAACAAAAAATCACAATTGTTGAAAAGATCCTGAATGCCAATGACCGGTTGGCCAACCAAAATCTAAACAGATTTGATGAAGCCAGTGTATACGCCATAAACCTGATGGCATCTCCTGGCGCGGGTAAGACCAGCTTCATCCTGAAAACGATTGAAGGACTGATAGCCGATGGCGTCCAGATGGGTGTGATCGAAGGCGATACAGCTCCTGTCACCATTGATGCAGACAAGATCAATGCTGCCGGGATGCCGGCCGTCCAGATCAACACCGGCGGTGATTGCCACCTGGACGCAGTGATGGTCGAAAATGCACTCGACCAACTGGATTTGAACGCTCTGGACCTGGTGATCGTGGAGAATGTCGGTAACCTGATCTGCCCCGCTGCCTTCAAGCTGGGAACGCACAGCAATGTGCTGATCGCCAGCATCCCCGAAGGGGATGATAAACCCTACAAATATCCGAATATTTATCGTGGTCTGGACGTCCTGATCATCAACAAGATTGACCTGCTGCCTTATATTGATTTCAACATGGATTACTTCAAACAGGGAGTTGAAATGCTCAATCCCGGCCTGCAAACATTCGCAGTTTCCTGTAAGACCGGCGAGGGGCTGGATGCCTGGCTGAACTGGTTGAAGAATCGCATTTCACAAAAATAAATTCCATAGATGTCCACCAACACTCGCCACATTCACATCAAAGGTATCGTTCAGGGTGTTGGATTCCGTCCGTTCATTTACAATCTGGCGCTTGAAAACAACCTGAGAGGTTGGGTTTGTAATTCCGCCAGCGGTGTGGATATTGAGATCAGCGGGAGTAAGACTGCTATTTCTGCGTTCATTGACGCCATTCCGGCCAATGCACCACCTCTGGCACAAATCGATTCAATTGAGAGCAAAGAAATCGAATTTCAGGATTTTCCTGACTTCTCCATCATTCCCAGTCAGGATAAAGAAACCGATTTTATCCCCGTCTCACCGGATATCGCCATCTGCGGTCAATGCAAGGCGGAACTTTTCAACTCTGCTGATCGGCGTTACCGCTACCCCTTCATCAACTGCACCAACTGCGGCCCCCGCTTTACGATCATCAAAGAAATCCCCTACGACCGTCCGAAGACGACTATGGCGCAATTCGAGATGTGCCCGGATTGCCGGGATGAGTATGAGAACCCGCGCAACCGCCGGTTCCACGCCCAACCGGTTGCCTGCCCCGTCTGCGGACCGCAAGTTTGGCTGGAGGATGTACATGGAAACCGATTGGGTGATAAAGAAGATGCCATCCGGGAGTCCCGTGCGCTCCTCGCCAGCGGAAAAATCCTCGCTGTCAAAGGGTTAGGCGGTTTCCATCTGGCTTGTGATGCAACCAGCCTTCAGGCCGTGTCGCAGCTGCGCGAGCGGAAAAATCGTCCGGATAAGCCTTTTGCATTGATGGCCTTTGATTTGGAAACAATCGCTAAATACGTGCAGATCGATCAGGCTGCATCTGAATTACTGCAAAGTCCGCAAGCGCCTATCGTGCTGATGCCGAAATTACCGAATACCGTATTACCTGAAAACATCGCTCCGGGCCAATCCCGGCTGGGCTTCATGCTTCCTTACACACCGCTTCACCTGCTCCTCCTGGAATTGGAAGAAGGTTATCCGGAAGTCCTGGTAATGACCAGCGGGAACCTCTCTGAAGAACCGATCATCCGTGATAACCAGGTTGCCAGAGACCGGCTTGCCGGTATTGCCGACGCTTTTTTACTCCACGACCGCCCCATCCACATGCGGATAGACGATTCGGTTTTTTCCACTTTCGATGGAAGACCTTATCCCCTCCGGCGGGCGCGCGGTTATGCACCTAACCCGATCCGTTTGGACGAACCCGTTCCGCAAGTATTGGCGGTCGGTCCCCAAATGAAGAACACTTTCTGCCTGACCCGGGAAGAATATGCCTTTCTCAGCCACTATATCGGTGAGATGGAAAACTGGGAGACCTTCCAGGATTTCAAGGCGGCCATTCAGCATTATGAAAAATTGTTCCGTATCGTCCCTGAAGTGATTGCATACGACCGCCATCCCGATTACCTGACGACGCAGTATGCCCTGGAGAGGGCTGCAGCAGAAAACATCCCGGCAATCCCCGTCCAGCATCATCATGCCCACCTGGCCGCAGCCATGATCGAGAACCACCTTCCACCGGAACAGGTCACTGCGGGGTTGATCTTCGATGGGACCGGATACGGACTTGATGGGACGATCTGGGGGGGCGAAGTGCTGGTTGGAAATTGTGAAGACTTCACCCGTGCCTATCACCTCAAACCCATGCCGCTGCCCGGAGGAGAGGTTTCCATTCGAAAACCTGCCAGGATGGCGCTAGGTGTGCTTTGGCAAAATGACATACCGTGGACAGAATCCCTGCCCCCAATGCAGGTGATCTCATCCCTGGAATTGCACACGCTGCGGCATCAGTTGGAAAAAGGGATCAATACCCCAATGACCTCCTCGATGGGCCGCCTTTTCGATGCCGTCTCTGCGTTGATCGGTGTTTGCGGGGAAGTCTCCTACGAAGCCCAGGCAGCCATCGAACTGGAAGCATTGGCCGATCCGGACGAATTGGGGTACTATTCGTGGCAGGTTGAAGAGCAGCAAATTGATCTCGGACCAACATTGAAATCCATTATTGAAGATCTGGCGGGAGGATTATCAATCCCCATCATTTCCGCCCGATTCCATAACACCATCGCCCGGCTCTCGCTGGATTTGGCATTGCGGGTCCATGAACATTACAATATCAGTCAAGTGGCTTTATCCGGCGGCGTCTGGCAGAACCTTCGCCTGCTGGAAACGACGGTCAACTTATTTGAAACGAATAACATCACCCCCCTGATCCACCGGCAAACACCGCCCAATGATGGTTGTGTGGCCTTCGGTCAGGCGATGATCGCTGCTTACCGGTACACAAATCAAAAGGAGTAAGATATGTGCCTGGGAATTCCCGGAAAAATAATATCTATTTATGACAATCACGGCACCAGGATGGCCAAGATCGACTTTGGTGGCGTCAGCCGTGAAGCATGTATTGAGGTCATCCCGGAAGCAAAACCGGGCGACTGGACTATCGTCCATGCCGGATTCGCGCTGAACCTGCTGAGCGAGGAAGAAGCTCAGGAGACGTTGGATATCCTTCAGGAAATTTCCGACCTGAACGATCTCGAAGAACAGGCTGAGGGTGACTGATACGCAGCTCCCGGAATTCCTGGCAGGTTTCCGCAACGCCCACCTGGTTAAAGGGATTTTGAAGGAGATCCGGCAGACCGTCACCCAACCCTGGGCACTGATGGAAATCTGCGGTGGACAGACTCACGCCATCATGCAATATGGCCTGGACCAGGTCTTGCCGTCTGAAATTGAACTGGTTCACGGTCCAGGCTGTCCGGTTTGCGTCACTTCGCTGGAATTGATCGACCAGGCATTATGGATTGCGCAGCAGCCCGAGGTGATCTTCACGTCCTTTGGTGACATGCTGCGGGTGCCCGGATCGAAAGGCGATCTCTTCTCAGTTCGAGCCGCTGGGGGTCGGGTAAGTGTGGTCTATTCCCCGATGGATGCGGTCAAGATTGCAGCCGATAATCCCGACAAGGAAGTAGTGTTCTTTGCAATCGGTTTTGAAACAACCGCCCCGGCCAACGCGATGGCTGTGCTGCAGGCAGAGAAAATGGGTTTGACCAACTTCTCGATCCTGCCTGCCAACGTGCTGGTGCCGCCGGCGATGCACGCCATCCTTTCCAGCCCCAAAAACCGCATCCAGGGATTCCTGGCTGCCGGGCATGTCTGTGCCGTGATGGGCTATTGGGAATATCCCCCAATTGCAGAAAAATACAGGACACCGATCGTCGTGACCGGCTTCGAACCGCTGGACCTGTTGAACGGCATTTTAGAGACTGTTCAAATGCTCGAAGAAGGCCGGGTCTCTGTTGAAAATGCTTATCCGCGGGTGGTAACCTATGAAGGTAACCAGATCGCGCAGAAGATGATCCAAAAGGTGTTTGAACCCGTTGACCGCAACTGGCGCGGAATCGGTACCATCCCTCTAAGCGGTTATGGTCTGAGGAAGGAATATGAACCGTTTGACGCTTCCCAACGCTTTGACGTTGGCGATATTCAAACCGAAGAATCCAAAATTTGCATCGCCGGTCAGGTTCTGCAGGGCATCAAGAAGCCCTCAGAATGTCCGGCCTTCGGCACACTTTGTACGCCGCAGACCCCATTAGGTGCCCCAATGGTGTCCTCTGAAGGGGCCTGTGCAGCTTACTTCCGCTACGGCAGGAAATAAATATGAGTCAGGATACATTCTCACCTATCAATATGCAGGGACCTGTTTGCCCCGTGCCGCATCATCACACTGATACGGTCGTGATCGGTCACGGCAGCGGTGGCGCTATGACTCATGACCTGATCCGGAACATCTTCCAATCCCGTTTGGGTAATGTTTTTCTGGAACAGGGGAATGATGCTTCCCGGATCTCAGTAAATGGAAACAAAGGCCAAATCGCCGTTTCAACCGATTCACACGTCGTCTCCCCCTTATTCTTCCCGGGTGGCGATATCGGCCGTCTGGCAGTCTGTGGGACAGTGAACGATGTTGCCATGGCGGGTGCTCAGCCCGCCTACCTGACGGCCGGTTTCATCCTGGAAGAAGGCCTGCCGATGGAGACCCTGACCCGGATCATCGATTCGATGGCGGCAGCTTGTGAAGAAGCCGGCGTCCAGATCGTGGCCGGTGACACCAAGGTAGTTGAAAAAGGTAAAGCTGATGGCATTTTTATCAATACGGCCGGTTTTGGGATGATTCCCGAAGAGCGTAACCTGGGCGGGCAACTCGCCCAGCCTGGCGATGCAGTATTGATCTCCGGCAGCCTGGGTGACCATGGAATTGCTGTCTTGCAGGCTCGAGGCGATCTGGGTTTTGAATCGAATATTCAGTCCGATGTAGCACCGCTCAACCACATGATTGAAGCCTTGCTGGAAGCGATCCCCGAAGTCCACGTCTTGAGAGACCCCACCCGCGGCGGCCTGGCAACGACCCTCAAAGAGATTGCCTGCCAGAGCCAGGTCAGTATCCGTTTGGAAGAAGAAGCCATCCCTGTCAAACCGGATGTCCAGATTGCCTGTGAGATGTTGGGGTTTGACCCGCTTTATCTCGCGAATGAAGGCAAGGTAATCGTGATCCTGCCTGATGAAAGTGCTTCTGAAGCCCTTGAAATCCTGCGCACCTTTCCTTATGGGTCTATGGCTACGCGCATCGGCTCCGTATTTTCAGACAATCCTGAACAGGTGCTGTTGAAAACACCCTTTGGAACCACCCGTATTCTCGACATGCTGGCCGGAGAGATCCTCCCCAGGATTTGTTAACGCTTGACCGTTCCAACCGTTTCCAACTATACTTATCAGCGATAATTTTTTCTATACAATAAAAGGTCCCAAATGAAAATTAATTACCAGGAAACTTCAGACGATTTACTCACCCGGATCAACATTCACGACGCTTACGGCGCCCGAGACATCGATAAGTGGATGCTGGAAGTTCTCCCACTCAAAAAGGGCATGACCATCCTTGACGTCGGCTGCGGTGCAGGAAAACAGTGCTTCTCCTACCTGGCACATCTGAGCGGGAAAGCAGAGATCACCGGTGGAGATGTTTCGGAAGAACTGCTCACTAAAGCCCGGGAAGAGAACCTGAAGCTGGGTAACCGGGTCACTTTCCGGACCCTGAATTTCAATGAGCCCTTCCCATTTGAGGACAACACTTTCGATTTGGTTTCATGCTCGTTTGCGATCTATTATGCCGAGGATATTCCTTTCACAATCAATGAAATGCACCGGGTGTTGAAACCGGGCGGCAAGCTCTTCACCACCGGTCCGATGCCTGAAAACAAGCAGATGTTCTATGACATCATCAAAGAAGCGACCGGCAAAGATATTCCCCCAATGCCGGGCAGCTCCCGCTATGCCTCCGACATTCTGGACTCCGTGAAGGCAATTTTCTCTGAAACCGAGGTCCTGATCTTCGAAAACCCCCTGACCTTTCCTTCGGTTGAACCGTTTCTGGCATACACCCGAGCCTCACTTTCCGAAGACCGTAAACTCTGGAATACTTTTTTCCAGACCAAAGAAGACTTTGAGAAGATCATGGATAAGATCGCCAAGGTTGCACAGAAATGGTTTGACCGGGACGGCAAACTGGTGATGACCAAAGTGGTGGGCGGAATCCTGGCAACAAAGTAGGTGGCTATGAACCATAATATGATTTTTTTCGGAGAAACCGTACTCTGCATTGGGGCTCATCCCGACGATATTGAGCTGGGGTGCGGCGCATTGATCGCGGAAATCTCCGAACGGACCAACGTGGTCTGTGTCACGCTTTCGGATAACAAAGAAAACCCTGACTTGCCGAACCTTGTGGATGAGCACAAGGAGAGCATGGCGATCCTGGGCATCAAACCCGAGAACGATATCCTCCATCAGTTCACAACCCGACGTTTCCAATCCGCACGCCAGGAAATCCTTGAAGTGATCATTGGACTAAAAAAGGAATATCACCCTGAGGTGGTGTTCGTCCATACCGCGCAGGATATCCACCAGGACCACAAGACAGTCACCGAAGAAGCCTTACGCGCTTTTCGTGGCACAACTCTTCTTGGGTTCGATGTGCTGCGTTCCAGCTATGGTTTCTTCCCCCACTTCCTGGTCGAGGTCTCCGAAGAGAGCGTCAACACCAAAATTGAAGCGTTGAACGCCTATAAGACCTACGATGACAAGTATTATTTCGATAATAATATCCTCTATGCCACGGCAATCCGGCATGGCGCCCTGGCCGAAAGGCCGTTCGCCGAAGGATTTGACATCCTGAGGATCGTCGGCGAATTTGGGAATCAGAATTGATTCTTATTTTTTAGTTTGGAATTTCTGCAGAAGCCGGGCGGCCACAGAGGGCCGCCTCTATATTGACCATTCTTCCTTATTGAATAAATAATTTTTTCCTCACTCCTCCACTCCGATTTCAACCGTGCCATCTACAACACGGACCCGATAGGACGCCACGCCCTGCACCGCCGGCAGAGTTAACACCTCACCGGTCCTGATATCAAACCGAGCGCCGTGCCGCGGGCAGATGACCTGGTGGTCTTCCACTTCTCCCTCGCCAAGCGGACCCATATCATGTGTGCAAACATCTGCAATGGCATAATAATCCCCGGCGATATTGAAAATCACCACCGGTTCATCGTCCAGTTCAATGAACAACCGCTCACCGGGTGGAAGGTCTTCTACCGCACAAATTGGGTAATAGGTCAATTCAGCCATAATCTCTCCGATGATAAAAGTGGCGGTCAGTTTGATTTGACCGCCACTTTTTACTTAGTAAAAATCTTTCTTGATTAATTGGATTGATATCCTGTTGGCCGGGTGGAATCCTTCTTGGCATGACGGATCATATGCGAATCGAATGGGAACCATAAAATATGGTCCGGTACCATCCAACCATCGGTCAGGTAAACATTTGTACGGAATTGCACCGCAACCATTTTTTCATCCACCTGGACAACAATACCCTTAACCCAATCCCGAATGCGTTCACCATTCTTCTCGTGATCGCAAAACACTTCCACCGGGTCTCCAACCTGATAGCTGCTGTCCTCTTCGGGCGGCCTCATAAATGGTGATCTTGCCATTCATCCTCCTGAATCTTAAAAATTCCACATTAGTTAAATCAAAATGCCCAATTTATCTATTGTAGCAGATATGAAGTAAATTTTCTATTAATAGGTAGATTTTGGGTCTTATCGGCTGCCCATTTTCTCCTGGATGGCATCCGTGAACCGGTCGCGTACGCCTTCAAATGGGATCCGTTCCATGATCGGGGCGAAGAAACCCAGAACGATCAGTTCTTCAGCGTCCTTCTTCGGAATCCCGCGGCTTTCCAGATAGAACAACAAGCTTTCGTCAATTTTCCCGACTGTTGCACCATGCGTACAGCGGACATCATCCGCCAGGATCTCTAGCCCAGGGATCGAATCAGCCCGCGCGCCTTTGGAAAGGATCAGGTTACGGTTCGCCTGGTAACCATCAGTCCCAATGGCACCGGGAGCAACATAGATCATCCCCTGCCAGACAGAGCGGCTGTGATCCATCAAAGCACCTTTATACAACAAATCGCTGGTTGTATTTGTTGCCAGGTGGTTCTGCTGGGTGTCATGGTCCAAATGCTGGTCTCCGCTGGTGAAATAAAAACCGGACATCCTGCCGAAGGCACCTGACTCAATCAGGTCGATATCAGAGAAGTTCTTGGTCAAGTGGGTCCCCATGGCGCCGAAGATCCATTCCAGGCTGCCTTCAGCCAGTACCTGCGCTCTTTCACGGGTGAAAGACCAGACGTTATCTCCCCACGACTGCAGCTCCACAAAATTCAATCGGGCATTCCGACCGACATGGATCTCGACGATCCCGTCATGCAGCACCTGGGCGTCTTTTTCACCATTTGGAGATGCGGATTCATGAACAAATGTCACCTCAGCGCCTTCTTCCAGCCAGACGATCAGGTGGTTGAAGAAAGCCAGGTCCCGTCCTGCGCCCCAGTAAAGGCTGTGCAGCGGCTGGTCGATCACCACATTTTCGGGGACGTACAGCACAACACCATCTTCTGCCAGGGCGGCAGCCAGGGCAGTGAATTTATCCTCACTTGGAGACACAATCTGCCCTAATAAACGGTTCATCAAGTCAGGATGTTGTTCTTCCGCGGATCGGAAATCCATGAACACGACACCTTTGGCCTCCAATGCTTCATTCAGCCAGCGCTGGGGTTCGGTCATCCCGGAAACCACCTGTCCAGCTCGTTCAGACCCGGTAGTGATTGGGTCAAGCAATCTTGCTGGCGGCTGCGGCAGCTCATTGAAATTGTCTGGCAGATGGAAATGCTCCGTCTTAAGACCCCGGATATCGGTCCGGCGCCAGGGTTCATCTCTGACTGTCGGAAACGGCAGGGAGAGATAAGCCTCCCAGGCACCCTGATGGTAATTCTGCAGGCGCTCGTCAACCGGTTTTGGTAATGATTCAGAAGAGAACCGAAAGTCCGCCAGGCTCAGACTGTGTCTGGCTGTTTTTTCGGT
This sequence comes from uncultured Chloroflexia bacterium, assembly GCA_963741015.1. Taxonomy (GTDB): domain Bacteria; phylum Chloroflexota; class Anaerolineae; order Anaerolineales; family Anaerolineaceae; genus Brevifilum. The sequence goes on from CAVUGP010000001.1 coordinate 251,238, forward strand.
GCGTTACAATTTTGGGTGCTTTGGACATTTTTTATTTTTCTTTCGTATTCTTCCCTTAGCCAACAGAACCGAGCATTTGCAGTTGGATCAAGCGGTTCATCTCAACCGCATATTCCATCGGCAGTTCCTTCACGAGCGGCTCAATGAAACCGGAAACGACCATTGTGGTTGCTTCTTCCTGGGTCATCCCACGGCTCATCAGGTAAAAAAGCTGTTCCTCACCGACTTTTGAAACCGTGGCTTCATGGCCGAGGGTCACATCCTCCGCATCCACTTCAATATAAGGATAGGTATCTGTTCTGGAATCGCTGTTCAAGAGCAGCGCATCACACACCACATTTGATTTGGACCCTTCCGCTTCGGGGAAGATCTTCAGGAGGCCGCGGTAGGAACTGCGTCCGTTGCCCCGGCTGATCGATTTTGAGGTGATCTTGCTGGAGGTGTTGGGAGCGAAATGCAGTGCTTTACCACCCGCATCCTGGTGTTGGCCGGGTCCGGCAAAAGCCACAGACAGGATCTCGCCATGTGCACCGGGTTCCATCAAGTAACAGGAGGGATATTTCATGGTGGTTTTCGAACCGAGGTTGGCATCCACCCATTCCATCGTGCCATTCTCATATACCATCGCCCGCTGGGTGACCAGGTTGTAGACATTGTTCGACCAGTTCTGGATCGTCGTGTAACGTACGCGGGCATTCTTCTTGACCACAATCTCGATCACACCGGAATGGAAAGAGTTGGTCGAATATAACGGTGCGGTACAACCCTCGACATAATGCACCTGAGCGCCTTCATCCGCGATGATCAGCGACCGTTCGAATTGCCCGATGCTTGCCACATTCAACCTGAAGTATGCCTGAAGGGGCAGTTCCACCTTTACGCCTTTGGGTACATAGACGAAGGATCCACCCGACCAGACAGCACTGTTTAATGCAGCGAATTTATTATCTTCGATCGGTATCACGGTTGAGAAGTATTCCCGAAATAAATCGGGGTGATTTCTCAGGCCGTCTTCAATCGACATAAAGATCACGCCCTGTTCTTTCAGCCCTTCCTGGACGTTATGATAGATCATCTCCAAATCATATTGGGCACCTACACCGGCCAAATATTTTTGTTCAGCCTGGGGGATCCCTAATTTATCGAATGTGCTCTTGATGGTTTCGGGGACATCATCCCAACTGCTGCCTTCCGCCTCGGTAGGTTTGACATAATAATAAATTTCATCCAGGTTCAGGTCGCTCAAATCCGCACCCCAGGTTGGGATCGGACGGGATTGGAAATGTTTTAGCGCCTTCAAGCGGAATTCCAGCATCCATTCCGGCTCGCCTTTCATCGCTGAAATTTGCCGGACTACATTTTCATCCAGACCCTTGCGGCTTTTAAACACAAAGGTTTCCGGATCGCTGAATCCGAATTGATATTCACCAATATCTTTTAATAAATCCGTCTCCTGGCTTTTACCCATGGAAGATCTCCGTCTTATCCTATAAATTAAGCTGCTTCCGGTTCGCCGTATTTTTCACGCACCCAGTCGTAACCGCTTTCCTCCAAAAGTAAAGCCAACTCGCGTCCGCCAAATTCAACGATCCTGCCGTTGAACATCACATGTACAAAATCAGGCTTGATGTAATTTAAGATCCGCTGGTAATGGGTGATCACCACAACGCCCATTTCAGGGCCTTTGATAGCATTGACGCCTTCAGAAACGATCCGGATGGCATCAATATCAAGGCCTAAATCCGTCTCATCCAGAATGGCAAAGGCCGGTTCGAGGACTGCGAGTTGTAAAACTTCGGTACGCTTCTTCTCTCCACCCGAAAAACCTTCATTGAGGTAACGGCCACCAAAGGCGTAGTCCATTTCCAATAAATCCATTTTGGATTTCAGCAATTTGCGGAACTCCAGAACTGAAATATCATCCTTTGGTGGATCTGCATGTCGTCGACGTGCGTTGATTGCAGTCCTCAGGAAGTTGGCCACCGTAACACCAGGGATCGAAACAGGGTATTGAAATGCGAGGAAGATGCCGGCTCGGGAACGCTCGTCTGCAGCCATTTCCAGAACGCTCTTACCATCGAGCAAAATGTCCCCTTGTGTGACCTCATAATTGGGGTGCCCCATCACCGTGTAAGCCAGGGTGGATTTTCCGGTCCCGTTGGGTCCCATGATCGCATGCACCTCCCCTTGTTTTACGGTGAGGTTAAGACCCTTAATGATCTGATTGTCTTCGATAGACACGTGCAGGTTCCTGATCGCCAATTCAGACATTCGTACTCCTCAGAATGATTGGACTATTAAGTCCAATATTATCATATTTATCGCAATTTTATTAATCCACCGAATTATAGCATGCGCATTTTTGAGTGTCAATATTTAGCATAAAAATCTAATAAATTATTGATGAATAAAATCTGCTTTCAATTTGTTCAGGTTTATAAGTTACCCAATGGCTTTTAATGACTACTCTGGAGTTTTTGATTAAATTAAGAACCCCATGCCCGGTTGAGGTATGGGGTCTCATTTTTCCGATGAAAAGGACTTAGAAGCCCTTAAGTAAAGTTGCCAGAATGAGCAACAGCCAACCAATAGCAATGATCCAGAATGAACGTTCACTAATTAAAGGCACATGAACAACCTGGAATAAGAGGGCAATCAAGCCCAGGAGCAGTGAAACATACCATACCCATTTCTTTGGTGCACTTAATTTCATGATTATCTCCTTATAACTAAAAAGATTAATTGAATGACAATCGAAGTTTACCAATTAGATCATTACTGATCTTATATTATTATAATAGAGTATATTCTCAATAATCTACCTTAAAATATTAATTTATTGGATTTACTCAGATAATCCTTACCGATTAAATGTTAGAATAATAGTGATATTAGACCTAATAAATCCAGTTAAGTCGAAAGGAGATAATCACTGACAGATCAAGAAAAGAAAGAGGATATATTCAAGAAAACGATTGATGCATTCTCGTCAAGAGATGAAGAAGAAACGGTTGCTAATTTGGAAGCTGAATTGGAAAAATCCAGAAAAATGCTGAATAAATAAAAAGACCTTTCCACTCTAATCAAGTCAACCGGTAAAGTAACAAAATGGTAATTTTAATTCTTTAGCCAATATTTATTCCGGCTGAAAAGAAATCAATAGAAATTGGAGACTAAAAAAATGAAAATGGACAATGATCCTAAACGTGGTAACAGCAAGATTGATGATCTTGAAAAGAAATTGGCAGCCAAGAAACCGGCGATCATCACGGTCCATACCGTTAAATCCAATAATCAGACCCTAAGTCATGTCGCCCTGAAATATTACAAACACGCCACTCCCCCCTATTGGCAATATCTACTAGAGCACAATAAAGAGGTCCTGGGCGGCAGCGAAAAGAACATTCGCATGGGAATGAAGCTTGAGATCCCGGAGTTACCTGATGAGCTGAAAGACTGAGATGGCAGGTAATATTGATTTAGGACAAATCTTTCAAACGGTGACTTCTGCTCTATCTTCACAGCAGAGTAATCTGAATGAATCAGATGGATATAACCATGACCACGGCGACCATATGGTCCAGATCTTCGATCTGATCCAATCCGCAGTTGCCAAGAAATCCGATAAACCTGTTGCAGACCAGCTTGCTTACGCCAGCAAGGTTGTTGAAAAAGAAGCGACCAGCGGTTCCGGTAAACTTTATGCCGAGGGTCTGGCGAAAGCAGCATCAAATTTCAAAGACACGAACCTGAATGTCGATAATATTGGGACGCTGGTGCAAAGCCTGATGGGGGTAAGCCAGCCCCCACAGGGAACCTCGCAGGATAACGGCAATGTGCTTGGGTCCCTGCTTTCAGGTCTGACAGGCAACCAGGATAATGCCAAATCGGACAACAGTCTGGGTCTGGATGATATCCTCCGAGCCGGGATGTCGTTCTACCAATCCAAGCAAGGTGGTCAGAGTAACGGTGAAGCAATCATGGGTGCTTTGATGGCAGCCAGCCCAATGGGCCAATCAGCCCACCGGACAGAATCCGGTTCAATTGTTGCTTCGACGATTATGCAGTTTGCTCAATCACTGAAAAACAAATAATTTTCAAGATCCCCATTGCAAGACACTCATATGGGTGTCTTGCTTTTTAATCCCTTAACCATAATCAGCTGTTCCATTTTTACTATAAAAATCATATATATTGACAAAATCAAACCCTGCGACTAAAATCACAAACACTAATTGGAGTGATTCAGTCTTTATTAATGAGGGTTAACTTATGAAAAGCACGCGTGAAAAGATCCTGAGAACTTTACTCGCCTTTCCCGGCTCAACCATCAATGACCTCGCCGAAGCTGTCGGGATCAATGGGATTTCCATCCGCCATCACCTGACCGCATTGGATGCCGAGGACCTGGTGAGTTCTTCAGAAGAGCGACATGGCGTAGGGCGCCCCCGACTGGTTTATTCCCTGACGGAAAAAGGTATCGAAGAATTCCCCAGCAGCTATCTCCGCCTGACCCAACGCCTCCTTGATGCCCTGGAAAACAAAATGAGCGTTGATGAACTCGATAAGATCTTTGCTGACATAGGTGCTCAGATCGCATCAAAATACACTGATACATTGGTGGATAAATCGACAGAGGAACGACTTAATACTTTAAAATCCCTATTAACCAAAGAGGGATTTATCGTTGAATGGCAGAAAAATGAAAATTCCTATACACTGGTTTCTTTGTCTTGCCCCTACCTCAAGGTCGGTCTCGATCATCCTGAGATTTGTGCCCTCGACCACACTCTGATCGATGCCTTCTTCACAACCCCTGTTGAGATCAAATCCTGCATATTTGAAGACTCCGACCGATGCACCTATCACATCCCGGCGAATGAAAAGGAAGTCTGAGATGACCGATGAGAAACCGCTCAATATCCCTGTCTGGGATATCGAAAACACAAATCCCGATCTGGTCCCTGCCCTGGAAGAAGGGATGAGCGAGATCGTTGACCCTGAGTTGGGGCTGAGTATCATTCAGCTTGGGCTGGTCCGCAATATCGAAATTAAAGAGGATCATGCTGTGATCACCATGATCCTGACCACACCTTTCTGTCCTTATGGCCCTTCGATGATGGAGACCACTCGTAAAAAAGCGGAAAAGATCCTGGAAATGCCCACAAAGATCAACTATGGCCATGAGACCTGGGATCCGACCATGATGGAAGAGGGTCTGGCAGACGATTGGGGACTTTTCTGAACAAGCATAGAAATCGATAAATCATAAAGGGCATTGGGATATCCCAATGCCCTTTTTATTTTAAAATAAGTTTGATGATCATTTATCGAATAAATTGGTTAATTTCATACCTAGTGAAAGATCACCAAAGACTTTGATCTTCCCGAGCATATAAGCCCGCATGGCGTCCAACTTCCCGGTGAGGACATTGACTCCATCCTGAGCATTCGCTTTGATGGTCAGGTTCGCATCATCCGCTTTTCCCTCTTCTACCTCACAGGATTGGTTCTGAATGCGAATCACCCAATCAGATGCCTGGTCCCCCGAGAATATACACTGCACGACGCCGGAAACGCCCTTGGCTTTTTCCTGGTTGAAATGATTGGGAATATCCTTCATGATCTCTTGAACGTTCACATCAGCCATTGTTGACTCCTCTCGTTTGTTCCGATTGCCTCGTTATTATAACCCAAGCTATTCCCTGTTTCCGTATAATTTCAGTTTGTGCTCCAACATTATCGCGTGCCATCCGGGCAATTTTGTCAGGTCTGACGAAATGACTGCGCATAAGCAGCAACTTCTCTCCCAGTGCAATGAGCTTGACTGAAAAGTTTTGAATATCCGGCTCTTCGATAATGATTTGCCCGCTGGGCGCCAACATCCGCCACATCTCGTTCAAGGAAGCTTGCTGATCGGCAACGTGGTGAAACGCATCCACCATGATCACCTTGTCAAAGTAACCTGACGGATAGGGAAGCATTTCGGACTGGGAAACGACAACGGATATACCTCTTATCTGCGCCTTGCGGGCCATCCCGAGTGCGGCATCCGCTATCTGAACTTCCCTGACTTTGGGTTTAAAAAGAATTGAAACGCGGCCGGTACCCCCGCCGACATCCAATACCCGATCCGATGGGTTGGGATTGGCAATTTCCAGAATTTCAACATCTTCATGCCGTCCGAAGATCCGGTCATAGACCGGTCCGATAAAATTAAAATGATCGAATTTTGACATGGACTAATTCTAATAGAAAATCAAGGCAACACCGCGGGCAACCAATGCGGCCAGGGCAGCGATCAATGTCGTCAATCCTGCAATCCGCCACATCATCTTTCCCCCCAACTCTTTCCAAATCACGATCATGGTCGCAAGGCAGGGGATGTAAAAAACGACAAATACCGCATAAGTGATCATCTGCACCGGAGTGAGCACCACTGAAAAGTCCATAGAACCAAGCGCCTGGCCCAGCATCACCAGCGACAATTCCTTGCGCAGGATGCCAAAGATCAAAGGGACACCGACCTGGCTGGGCAGTCCCAAAAGCCAGGAAACCGGTCGCACCAATGTATTCAAATAAATGGCAACATTGAAATAGTTGAAGATCGATAAAATCACACTGCCTACGATCAGCAGCGGCCAGGCTTCAACGATGAATTCACGGATCCGCCACCAGGCCTTACTGGTCACAGTGCGCAAGGTGGGGATGCGGTAGACCGGCATCTCCAGGATAAGGCCAGGTGATTCATCAGGCACCAGTTTTGAAAGAACCTTCGCCGTTACAGCGATCACGAACAAGTCGAAAATATAGATCGCCAATGCCAATATCGGGCCCAAATAGAAAGCGACCAATCCAAACACGACAGCCAGCCGGGCAGCGCATGGCACCATGGTTGAAAGCGCAGCCGAGATAAAACGTTCACGTTTGTCTTCCAGGATCCTGGTGGACATAATTGCGGGGACGTTGCAGCCAAAACCAAGGATGAATGGGACAATGGAATTTCCATGCAGTCCCAACTTGTGCATTAATGCATCCATCAGAAAAGCCACCCTCGGCAGATAACCAATATCCTCCAGAATTCCCAGCCCAAACAGGAATGGCATCAGGTATGGCAGGACGATTGCCACCCCTCCCGAAATACCCTGGATCAATGCAATTGTGATTTGTGGGAAGAACCCTTGCGACCCATTGAACAAGGAAAGCAGCCAGGTTTCAAGCTGATTGAACAGGTTCATAAGGGGCGGTTCAATCAAACCGCCTATGGAATAGACAAGTTGAAAGAAAACATATAAGATCAGGATCAGGAAAAAGTACCCAAACACCGGATGAAGCAGGACATCATCCAGCCTGTCACGGAAAGAGATCTTTCTTTTTCCCTGTTTAATAACTTGTTTAGCAAAGTTATCCGCAAGTCCACTGCGTTCGCCGTTGATCACCCATTCCGGGGACTGCCCTCGATCCTGTCGGAGAGATTTGTGGATCTTATCCAAGTCCTCTTTAATGGACGGTTTCTGCTTGAAGACATCTTCCAACACCTCTTTATCACCCTCCAACAACTTGATTGCAAGTGCTCGGGGGTTTAGCTGGCTTTCAACATCCTTTAGATCATATTCCAATGTTACAAGATCGCGCTCGAGATCGTTGCTGTAACGGGGCTGCTTGGGTAAAGTTTTTTCATGTCCAATTTGATAGGCTTTAACGAACAGCGGTTGAATACCACGTCCTTTGGAGGCGATCATGGGGATGACCGGTGCGCCGAGGAGGTTCTGCAACAGATTGACGTCAATCCTGATCCCGATCCGGTCTGCTTCATCCATCATGTTCAAGGCTATTACCATTGGGACATCCAACTCCAATAGTTCAACCGTCATGGCCAAACCGTAAGAGAGGTGAGAAGCGTCAATCACATTCACCACAACATCAACGGCGTTTGACGTCAGATACTTGATGACCTCCCGTTCTGCCGGGTTCGTACCGGCCAGAGTGTAAGTGCCGGGCAGGTCGACCACATCCACCACATCACCCATCACGCGCACTTTGCTTTCGGTGAAGGTCACAGTCGTACCGGAAAAATTGCCGGTCTCTGCTTTATAACCGGCGACCTGATTAAATAAAGTTGATTTACCGCAGTTGGGCTGTCCGATCAGTGCAATTCGCATTTATTACGCCTCAACTTCCACACGGGCAGCAATACCTCGACCTATGGCGATCGAGCGCCCTTCCACATCCAGCATCACCGGGCCGCCGAGCGGGGCATATCGAAGAACCTTCACTACTCGACCCGGGCTGAGACCAAGTTGACGCAGCTTAAAATTAATGTTCTTTCCCCCATGATATCCAACGATACGGACGGATTTACCTTTAGGTATATCTAATAATTTCATTTAGCCTCAGATAACAATATATTCATTTATTCTAACGTTCGCGGACAGTCCAGTCAAGGAGAGATATCATTCCTTTGCATTACTAATTTCATGAATGGAATGCAATATAATCAATAAAGACCAACGAACTGAGCAAAGAGGATACCAAATGAAAGCCATCCGTTTCTATGATATTCACGATCTTCGCCTTGAAGAACTTCCAAAGCCTGAATCCGAACCTGGAAAAGTACTGCTGAAAATCGCCAGCGTGGGGATCTGCGGGTCGGATGTACATTACTATCAGGAAGGCAGTACGGGCAGCCTGCAGGTCAATAATCCACTTATCCTGGGACATGAGTTTTCGGCTTGGATCGCAGAAGGCCCTCAGGAGGGACAACTGGTGGCTGTCGACCCGGCGCTCCCCTGCGGCCATTGTGAGTTTTGTTTGGAAGGCAACCCGAATTTTTGCGAAAACCTGGCCTTTGCAGGATCTGAAGATACCGACGGCGCAATGAGAGAATATCTTACCTGGCCTGAAGCGGCACTTTATCCACTGCCAGCAGGCTTCACACCGCAGGAAGGTGCAATGCTGGAGCCATTGGGTGTGGCCATCCATTCGCTCCGCCTCGGCAAGGTCTTTCCCGGGATGGATGTCGGCGTATTTGGTACCGGCTCTATTGGTCTGCTGACCATCCAGATGGCGCGTTTGGCTGGCGCCAGCCGTATCTTCGCCACCGATCGTCTCAGCAGCAGACTGGAATACGCCCGGGAATGCGGCGCAACGGATGTCTTTCTTGCTGATGGCACCGAAGCGGGGCAAATCCTGGAAGCGACCAGCGGTCGCGGGCTTGATGTTGTCTTTGAAGCTGCCGGTGATGATGGTGCTGCTGTGGAAACCGCCTTTGAATCCTCAAAACGAGGTGCGACAGCCGTTCTGATTGGCATCCCTTCCGAGGATCGGACTCAATTTTCAGCGTCTGTTGCCCGTCGCCGGGGATTGACAATCAAGCTCGTCCGACGTATGAAGCATACCTACCCTGCTGCCATCCGGTTGGTGGCGCAAGGCGCAGTGGACCTGAAATCGCTGATCACCCACGAATTTCCAGTTGAAGAATTCAACCTGGCTTACCAGACTGCGGCTCGCCGGGAAGGGATCAAAGTCTTCATCAACTTCGATAACTAAGTCATGTCCTCTGATATTTTATCCCTTGCACAGCAGCTCAATATTGATAGTTGATCCCCTATCCAACCAGGAGAAAGCCAATGACCTCTCCCGCCTTGCCCCCTTTCATCATGACTTCCGAAGCAGGTTCCTTTGCAAGGCACACGATCGAGGCGCGCAAGCCGCTGATCGTCGATCGGATCCTGACTGATTTCGACTATAACCGCTCGATCCGGTCTGCTTTACTGGATCTTAAAAAAGAGATGGCTTCCGGTCAGGTTCGGCTGTTACAGGAATCAACCAGTGACAGGGTCATATGGGACCACGACCTGCAGCCCTGGGTTGGTAAATCCTGGCTGGAGATTCCCTGGTTCCTGGCCGAGACCTATTTCTACCGGCGTGTCCTGGAAGCCGTCGAGTATTTCCAACCTGGTCCATGGATGGGACAAAATCCATATGGACGTTTGAAGACGAAGGAAATCTCTGATTCTCTACCGATATTCACGGCGGATTATGAACTGGCGTCAGTAAGCAACGATTTCCCAAGTTTCTCCGACATGCTCTACAAAGCGCTTTGGGGCAACCGGGCAGACCTCAGCAACCTGCATTCCTTTGACCCTGACATGAGTACCCAATCGGAACATATCCTCCGGGATGACTCAGAAGAGGTTTATCATCTTCTTCGCAAGCAGCCGGGAAAAGTTGCCTATATCTTTGATAACGTCGGCAAGGAACTCTATTTCGACCTGGCGTTGATCGATCATCTCCTCAGCAGCGGATTGGCGAACACGGTAACCTGTTACCTGAAGAACCAACCCTTTTTCGTTTCGGATGCCATGCCGGAGGATGTTTTCAGGGTGCTGGATCACCTGGAATCCTCTGATTCAGAAAAGAATCAGTCACTTGCCCGCCGGATCACCAGGGCGATCAAGCTGGGAAAAATCCAAATCGAGACACCGCCCTTCTTCACCACCGGCCGGATGTATCGCCAGCTTCCCGATGTTCTGAAATCTCAGATCGGGACTCATACCCTGGCGATTCTCAAAGGTGATGTGAACTTCCGCCGTCTGGTTGGTGACCGTCATTGGCTGCATACTACTCCCCTGGGACAGGCCGCTGGATATTTCCCCACTTCGGTCGTAAGTCTGCGGACCATGAAATCGGAACTGGTACTCGGTTTGACCCAGGATCAAATTGAACATCTGAATAATGAAGCAGAAATAGACTGGTTGATCAATGGCAAACGCGGGATGATTTCTTTTCTGCAAAAATAAGCTTCATGCATAAAACGTCTACGTTAATTGACTATACGAAGCCCATATCGTTGGTACATTCTTTGAAATTGTGACAGTTCTGCAAACCAAGACCTTGCTTTCATTTGCATTCCTACATATAATTTAATTAGAATAAGTGTTCGATATTCGGAATTGAGAAAATGGCCACCCAATCCCTGCCCTACCTGCGGGTACATTCCTCCTATGGTTTCCTCGAATCCCTGCTCTCTCCTCAGGAACTGGTAGATGCCGCCCTGGAGCAGGGTATTATGTGCCTGGGGTTGACCGATCACCGTTTCCTGACAGGCGCTGTCGAGTTCTATGAAACCTGTCAAAATGCAGGGATCAAACCGATCCTGGGATTGGAAATTGACCTGTCCTATGAAGGATATTCCGGCCAATTGACTCTGCTGGCAAAGGACATTGAAGGCTGGGCGAACCTGTCCCGATTGAGCAGCATTCAACTGGTCAAAGACCGCCCCCTTCAAATAATGGATCTGGAAACGAATCATCAGGGGCTGATCGCCATTGGCGGTGATTACCGCGGAATATTACGGGAATTGATCCTCTCCAGTCCCGAAGCGGAACACAAACCTACCCGATTAATGGGAGATTTGAAAGCGATATTTCATAACGACCTCTTCATAGAGATCCAGCGATATATCAATGGACCCTTGAAGAATGAATTCCTGCTCAAAGAACTGGCAGATGTTTCTAAGGTTCCGATAATCGCAAGCCAGAATATTTTCTACCGCTACCCGGCTGAGGAAGCGCGTTACCGCACCCTGACTGCGATCCGCCGCATTTCCACCATCCAGGGGCTCACCACGAACCAGCTCCCACCCGGAAATGCCCACTTCCCCTCGTTACAGGATTTCCAATACCGCTACCAGGACCTTCCCCAGTCACTGGACAATCTCAAGATCATTGAAGAACGCTGCACTCTCGACTTGCCGATTGGCGAGACCCATTATCCCACTTCCCGACACCGGAGGGTGAGGCTCAGGGAGATTTCCTTCGCAGGAAAGCCTATGCAGGTGCGAAAAGAATCTATAAAAACCTGACCCCTGAAATCACTGACCGATTGGACTACGAGCTTGAGGTGATTACCGGGATGGGATATGAACCGATCTTCCTGATCGTCGAAGATGTGCTTAATCATGCCCGTGAACTTGGAATCCCAACTTCTTCGCGCGGCTCCGCTGCGTCTTCTTTAGTCGCACATTGCCTGAACATCACCTCTCCGGACCCGCTCGCGTTGAACCTCTATTTTGAGCGTTTCCTTAATCCAGCCCGTAAAAAACCACCTGACATTGACACGGATATCGCCTCCCATCGCAGAGATGAAGTGATCCAATATGTTTTCGACGCCTACGGTGCGGACCGGGTCGCCATGGTAGGTACCATTAACCGTTACCGCCCAAAATCGGCGCTGGGTGATGTCGCCAAGGCTTATGGACTATCTCCGGAGACCATCCGTCAGCTTTCGAAGAAATTGCCTTCCTCCTTCCGTTTCCGGCGGGGAGAGGAAGGTGAAGATCCATTTTCCCCGCTTCTCCGGGAAAGCACCAATCCGCTCATCAAGGATATCGTGTCAGATGCCCGCGCTTTATTGGATATCCCGCGTCATCTTTCCGTCCATCCCGGCGGGATCATCATCGCGCCCTTCACGATCACCGATCTCATACCACTGGTCCATTCTTCAACACTGGGCATCAATCACGCCCAGTTCGACCTGGAGGGAATCGAGAAGCTGGGTATGGTCAAGATCGATATGCTGGGAATCCGCGGGCTGACCGTGCTGGGTGAAGTGGCTAACCGGATACAATCCTGGCGATTGAGCGAATTTAAAAATGGATTGGACGTCCTCGCGCAAATCCCTCTCGAGGATAAAGAGACATCACAGACCGTGATCGAAGCCCGTACGATCGGCTGCTTCCAGATCGAGAGTCCGGGTATGCGTGCCACTCTGCGGGAGATCCAGGCCAGGACAATGGAAGATATCATGGCAGCACTGGCGCTTTACCGGCCCGGACCGCTGCGGGGTGGATTGCGGGATGCCTTCGTGAGGCGCTTCCGCGGCGAGGAGCAGGTCACCCACATTCACGAATCTCTTACAGACCTGCTGAAAGACACCCTGGGTGTGATCCTTTATCAGGAACAGGTCCTGCGAATCGCCCATGAGTTGGGAGGCTTGTCCATCGCCCAGGCGGACATCCTTCGGCGAGCCATGAGCCATTTTGATCCCGGTGGTGTGATGGAAACCCTGCGCAGGAACTTCATCCAGGGTGCCAGAGAACGACGCAGCGTGCCTCCAGAGACCGCTGAGCGAATTTGGGATATGATGGCTGCCTTTGCTGGCTACGGGTTCCCTAAAGCCCATGCAGCGTCCTACGCCCAACTCGCCTGGAATTCCGCCTGGTGCAAAACCCATTTCCCGGCAGAGTTCATGGCAGCGGTCCTCGGTTTTGGCGGCGGGTATTACTCCCAACGAGTCTACCTGATGGAAGCCAGACGCCTGGGATTGACCGTCAACCCGCCTCACATCAACCATTCCAACCACCATTTCCGGGTGACCTACCCAAATGGGTTCCCCCAGCTTTATATGGGATTAAATCAAGTGCGGGACCTTACCCAGCGCACCATTCAAACCATCATCAAAAAGCGGCCGTTCACTTCGCTGGAAGACTTCCTGATCCGGGTTGACCCACAGCGCAAGGAAGCTCAGCACCTGGTGATGGTGGGCGCTTTGGATGGCATTACCTCCATTCCTCAGGGATTGGCGCGGATCGAACATAAACGACCACCGGGTCAGATGCAGCTTTTCGGTGAATCAGGGTTTAGTGATGATTGGAACGAGGACCAGAAATTGGAAGCCCAGCGGGAGATCCTTGGAGTCAAGTCTGGGTATGACACCTCTCGAGCAGATCGCAGATGAGATCCAATCTGCCGGGGCTCTTTCTACCCTTGAAGCCGAAAACCATATCGGGGAAAAGGTCACGGTAGCCGGGATGCGCCAGACTTGGCGAAGAGTGCGCAGCCGTACGACTAACCAGATGATGTGTTATCTTAACCTGGAGGACCCGGAAGGTTCCCTGCAGGTGCTGGTCCCCCCAAAACTCTACCGGACCACTCATGAAACGATTCATGAGCCGGGCCCATTCCTGGTCGAGGGTGTTATAGAAAACGACGCCGAACGGCAAACGGTCCGGATGGTGGCTGAAAAGTTAACATTGATCAGGATTTAATCCCAGAGAATTGTTTTCCTTGCCCCGCCCCTATGGAACCGCTATACTTTAATATATCCCAAATAAGTCGAAACCCGGAGGATCAATGGCAGAAGAAAAACAACCCTGGTATATGAATACCATATTCTACGAAGTGCATATTCGAGCCTACCGTGATTTTAATGCCGACGGCAAAGGGGACATCCCCGGCCTGATCAGTAAACTGGACTACCTTAAAACCTTGGGCGTCGGATGCATCTGGATCCTGCCGATCTATCCCTCCCCACTGAAGGACGATGGTTATGATATCGCCGACTATTATGATGTCCACCCTGATTATGGTACTCTGACAGATTTCAAGCGTTTGGTCCAGGAAGCGCATCAGCGCGGGCTGCGGATCATTGCCGACCTGGTCCTGAACCATACCTCCGATCAACATCCCTGGTTCCAGGCTTCCCGATCGGATCCTGCTTCAAAATACCGGGATTATTACGTCTGGTCGGACACCAAAGATAAATACACCGACGCGCGGATCATTTTCCTCGACACCGAACAATCCAACTGGACCTACGATGAAAAAGCCGGAAAGTATTTTTGGCACAGGTTCTATTCCTCCCAACCCGATCTCAATTACGACAATCCAGCCGTCCGGGAAGAAATGCTCAAAGTGATGAAATTCTGGCTGGACATGGGCATTGATGGGTTTCGGGCGGATGCCGTGCCTTACCTGATCGAACGCGAAGGCACGAATTGTGAGAACCTGCCGCAAACCCATGAGATCCTGAAATCCATCCGGGCTTACCTGGATGCAAACTACCAGGACAAGATTCTTCTGGCAGAAGCCAACCAATGGCCTAAGGACGTCCGCCCTTATTTCGGGAACGGCGATGAGTTTAATATGGGCTTCAACTTCCCGGTCATGCCCCGGATCTTCATGGCCATCCGCGAAGGCAATTCAACCCCGATCCAATGGATCATGTCCCAGATGCCGGAGATACCCGAAGGGACCCAATGGTGCACCTTCCTCCGCAATCACGATGAGCTGACCCTGGAAATGGTGACCGAGGATGAACGCCAGTGGATGTGGCAGGAATACGCGCCGCTGCCACGGATGCGTCTCAATCTGGGTATCCGCCGCAGACTGGCGCCCTTGTTGGATAATGACCATCGCAAGATCATGCTGGCAAACGCCCTGCTTTATTCCCTGCCCGGTGCGCCTATTGTCTATTATGGAGATGAAATCGGGATGGGAGATAATATCTGGCTGGAGGATAGGAACGGTGTTCGTACACCGATGCAGTGGGATGACAGTTTGAACGCCGGGTTCTCCGATGCCCCACCGGAAGATCTTTTTGAACCAGTGATTGATGAAGGCGAATATTCCTACAAGGTCGTCAATGTCGCCGCTGAAAGTCGGGATCCTAATTCGCTTCTAAATAAAATGAAGCACTTGATTGCGACGCGGAAAAAGTATCCTGTCCTGGCAATTGGGAAATATGATTTCCTCAACTTGGATCAAAAACAAATCCTGACGGTTCATCGCTGGCTTGGTGACCAGCATCTGATTTGTACACTCAACCTGACCGATCAATCTCAATCCATATCCCTCGATCTTTCAGAATGGGAAGGATTGGACGTAACAGAGCTGTTAACCGGAAGAAGTTACCCACATATCTTAAAAAATCCATATCGACTGGAACTCGGCAGTTGGGAATATTTATGGCTCGAAATCCGGTAAATTCAAGCTAACCAACGTCATTGCTTCAAACAAAAAAAGAATTTACAGTAAAATTGACCCTATGGAACCTGAAAACAGATTTCAAGTCTGGCTTTCCCAATACATCAAACCACTGGACCGCAAACATCGAAATGATGCCATTGACTATATCCGGACGGCGTCATCGCCCGGGTTTGACTATTTCTTCCTAGTGATATTGTCAGGTGCCATCGCAACCCTGGGATTGATCAATGATTCAGCGGCAGTGATCATCGGTGCGATGGTGATTGCACCCTTGATGTCACCCATTCTGGGCGTTGGTCTCGGGTCCATCACTGCTGACACCAATCTTGCCCGTAATGCTGCTTCAGCGTTGATCCGCGGCGCATTGATCTCAATCCTGCTGGCAGCACTGCTCACCCTCAGCAACCTCTATTTGCCGTTTGTCCCTTCTCTGACAGAAATTCCAAATGAGATACTTACGCGCACCCAGCCCACTCCCAATGATCTGATCATTGCGTTAGCCGGTGGCCTGGCAGCAGCATATGCCATCTCGCAGCCGCAGCTTTCGGCTGCACTGCCGGGCGTCGCAATTGCTACTGCCCTAATGCCGCCTTTATCGGTGATCGGGATTGGCATCGGCCTCGGCCGTTGGGACATCGCCGGCGGTGCAACGTTGCTCTTCGTTACGAATGCCGTCACCATTGCTTTTGCTGCGACATTGGTCTTTTTCCTTGAAGGATTTTCACCGCGCATCATCCGCGAAAAAGGAAATTTGCCGCGTTCTTTGCTGATTGCAGCCCTGCTAACCACCATACTCTTGATTCCCTTGACCATCCTCGGCGCCCGGTTCGTGGCACAAGCCCAGGAGAACCGGCTGATCAATAATATTGTTCAAACAGAGGTCGCGGCCATGAATAATGCCGAACTGGTTGAGCTTAATATAACCCGGGTGGATAAGGAATTTGATTTGAACATCACCATCAGTTCAAATGTCCAACCAAGTTATTCCGAGATTGTCGCCTTGCAGGAAGCCCTGGTCACCCGCTTGGAACAACCGGTATCATTAATCGTGAATTATCTGCGTTCAGAAAGACTGGACCCGCTCATCCTGCCAACTGTAACGCCTACGCCAACACCCGGCCCGAGCCTGACGCCAACTGTCACATTAACCTCGACGCCAACTCAAACGGCGACACCAACGCCTGAATTTACCCCAACAACGACTGTTACATCAACACCGCTTCCGCAGATGGTTTATGTGAGTCGTTCGGCCGTCCCACCCTACACCAATCTTTTTGATGAGCCGGGCGGGAAGGTTATCGCCTATCTGACAACAAATTCAATCCTGTATGACTTAAACCAGACCGAAACATATAATGGATTGGTATGGGTCAATGTCGAAGATGAACAGGGAAATATTGGCTGGTTCCCCCAGCTTTATTTACAATATCCAACGGTAACATTTACACCAACTGCAACTCCTGACAACTAATTACTTT
Organism: uncultured Chloroflexia bacterium; assembly: GCA_963741015.1. Classification (GTDB taxonomy): domain Bacteria; phylum Chloroflexota; class Anaerolineae; order Anaerolineales; family Anaerolineaceae; genus Brevifilum. The sequence continues at coordinate 268,486 of CAVUGP010000001.1, forward strand.
TTTGGAGGTTACTATGTCTTCTTATGAATGTATCGCTTGTGGTTATATCTATGATCCTGCTGAGGGCGATCCCATGGGTGGGATTGCACCCGGAACGCCTTTTGAGGACCTGCCCGATGATTGGGTCTGCCCGGATTGTGGTTTGGGTAAAGACGAATTTGAAAAGATCGATTAACAAAAAATCTTAAGTGTTGTGTTTATTGACCCTGCATGGGTATCATTAAATCTGGAAACCATAATTTACGAAAGGATGATTCAAATGTCAATTGGTGATTATTTGCAGACTGCAGATTGGAAAACCGAAAAGCACGAACCCGTGATTGAATGCGCCGATGTTGTGAAAGCCGGTGAAGAATTCATGGTCTCCGTGGAGATCGGTAAAGAAATCCCTCACCCAAACACCACCGAACATCATATCGAGTGGATTGAACTTTACTTCAAAGCAAACTCGGATAAATTTCCTCAAATGGTAGGAAAATTCTCCTTTGGTGGTCACGGCGCGTCCGTCAAAGGCGCAAATGAAGGGCCGCTCTACACCGAACCTAAAGTCAAGGTTGCCGTAAAGGTCAAGGAATCCGGTACCTTTATGGCAATGTCTCTTTGCAACATTCACGGCCTCTGGGAATCAAGTAAAGAACTCAAGGTCGAATAACCTCAATTTCATATATCAATGAAATAGGTGTCCGAAGTCATTTCGACACCTATTTTTAATTATTCAGATCGAATGGCTCTCCCGAATATTTCATTTGTCATCAGCTACTTATTTGACAAAGGTTCGTGAGTTATGGATAATTATGTTAAATTTTTATCATTTGATGGAAAAAATCGAACGCGGTCAATAATAGAACCCCTTGGATCTGAGGTAATTTTTGAAAAAGACGTTCCTGGAATCCAACAATAAAGGAATTATCGTGCGCGCCGTTGGCGTTATTGTTGATGTTGAATTCCCCACCGGCGACCTGCCCAGTATTCATAATGCCCTCAGTGTCCATTGGAACCAGGATAGTCCATTGATCCTGGAAGTTCAGGAGCATGTCAATGCGAATACTGTCCGGACGATTGCCATGAGTGACACTGCCGGACTTCAACGTGGCCTCACCGTCGTCGATACAGGTGAACCGATCCGGGTGCCCGTTGGACGTGAGACATTGGGCCGGATGTTCAATGTCCTGGGTGAACCCATTGACGGTAAACCGCCGCTTTCAGGAGACCAACCCACCAAGCAAATCCATGCCAAATCCCCGGCATTGAGAGACCAGCGTATGGTCACAACCCCTTTCATCACGGGGATCAAGGCAATTGACCTGCTTCTGCCCTATCCTGAAGGCGGGAAAATCGGCCTTTTTGGCGGTGCCGGGGTCGGCAAGACCATTCTGATCATCGAACTCATGCGTAATACCAGTACGGAGTACGGTGGGATCGTGCTGTTCGCAGGTGTGGGGGAACGCAGCCGAGAAGGCAACGACCTCTATCTGGAACTGGCTCGGCGGGAAGTGATTAACTCTACCGTCCTGGTCTTCGGTCAAATGAACGAACCGCCGGGTGCTCGCTTGCGTACACCGCTGACCGCGCTGACCATGGCGGAATACTTCCGTGATAAGGAACACCGTCCGGTTTTGGTTTTCATCGATAACATTTTTCGCTACATTCAGGCTGGCGCTGAGGTCTCCGCATTGTTGGGACGTCTGCCCAGTGAGGTCGGTTACCAGCCCACCCTTGAATCAGAGATGGGCGCCTTACAGGAGCGGATCACCACCACCAGTTCGGGGAGTGTGACCTCTATCCAGGCGGTTTACGTGCCTGCAGACGACATGACCGACCCGGCGGTAGCAGCCACCTTCAACCACCTGGATGCTTCCACCGTCCTGACCCGACGGCTGGTTGATTTGGGGATCTACCCGGCAATTGACCCACTGAAATCAACTTCGACCTTGCTTGCACCGCATATTGTTGGACAGGAACATTATGATATCGCCATGCAGGTCAAAGCCATGCTAGCTCGTTATGAAGACCTGCAGGATGTCATCGCCATCCTCGGAATGGAAGAACTCAGCGAAACAGACCAGCGGACTGTGATCCGCGCTCGAAGGATCCAGCGTTTTCTTTCCCAACCGATGTACGCCGCCGAGGAATATACCGGCAACCCCGGCCAATTCGTACCGATAAAGGAAACATTGCGTGGGTTTAAGGAGATCCTGGAAGGTCGTTATGATGACATCCCCGAACAGGCTTTTTATATGGTGGGAACGATTGACGATGTACTGGAAAAAGCTCGCCTGATTTCAGAAGGTGAAGCTTTATGACTGCCGCTTCAGATCTGACGCTCAGGGTCATTTCCCCGGAGGGAGTGATTTTTGAAGCAAACCAGCTCTTCAATGTGGTTATTCCCCTCGTGGATGGTGGTTCGATTGGTATCCGTCCGAAACATGCCCCTCTGATCGCCGAAACAGTTACCGGCTCAGTGCGGTATCAATCGCAAGCAGGAGAAGAAGTTCTGGATACATTGGCAGGTGTTCTCGAAGTTCGCGACAATATTGTTACTATTCTGACTGCCGGGAGCATCGAGGAGTCAGACGCCGAATTTTCTCAATCGCCTGAAACGGTATACGACCGTCTGATTGAAACCCTGGTAAACGACCTATCAATGGATCAGGTTTCTGAGGAAGGTTCAGTCCAATGAATAAAACTTCCAAAACTGACAAGAAACGGTTGATTGGGGATTTCGTCAAGACGTCGCTTGGCTGGGAACTTGCTTTGCCGATCTTCGGTGGCGCTTTCATTGGGTATCAAATAGACCGTCTGTCCAGCTCAGCCATTGCATATACGCTGATCTTCACGTTGCTTGGCATAGCTATCGGGTATTATAGCCTGATCAGGCACATCGAATTGGAAATGCTGCGCTTGAAAGTCCAGAAAAAGCGGGATCATGAGGATGCGTCTTAATGACTTTTCTGCAGTGGATGCTCTGGATCCTGGTCGGCGCCGCAACTGCTTACGCATTCCTGAAAATGCAAAGCTGGTCGGTTCGATTGATCTCGCCTGAAAAACCTGCAATGAGCTCCAGTCTGGTCATCGGCGGCGCAGTTCTTCGCTGGATTTTAATCTTTCTACTGCTTGCTTTAGCGCTTCAACAATCCATCCTGGCTGCCTTAGTTTTATTTGGTACTTTTATGATCGTTCGTCTTATATTATTATTCTTTCTGAAAACACAAATCATGCCTGAATTCGCCCGCGTAAAAGGCATTAAGGATTAAGGATTATGGAGGCAATTGCCCCCCAAGTCGTTTTTTATCTCTTCGGACTGCCCATTACGGATACAGTGGTGTCCACCTGGGTCATGATGGTGATGTTGATCGTCCTCGCGATCATCCTCAGGAAGTATGCACCCAGTGCGGCCGAGTTCATCATTGAAGCGATCAACAGCATTGTGAGTTCGGTCATGCCCGAAGAAACCCATGTGCTTCAGTTCCTGCCTTTTCTGGGCACTATCGCGCTCTTTGTCCTCCTGGGAAACATCTTCAGCATCTTCCCGTTGATGGTTTCGCCCACAGCCAACATCAATACCACCTTTGCCTTATCTGCACTCGTCTTTTTTGCGGTCCATATCTATGGCGTCCGTGAAAAGGGTCTTTGGGGGTATATCAAAGACATCGTTTCACCGGTCTATGTCTTCCCCCTGGAAATCGTCAGCCAGCTCTCACGCACCCTATCGCTGACCATTCGTCTATTTGGTAATATCCTCAGCACGGATATGGTGGTCGCAATCGTATTTTCACTGATCCCCTTCATTGTTCCCCTCCCTCTGGCAGCTTTAGGGATGTTGACCGGTGTCCTCCAGGCCTATATTTTTACCGTGCTGGCCTCACTGTATATCGCTTCCGCAATTGAAATCGCAAATGTTGAAGAAGAACGACGCGAATTACGAAAAGAAGTTCGGGAATTATCTTAATCAATAGAAAGGAAAAACCTTTATGTGGCAACTTGATTCTGGAACAATCATTACTGTCATGACCATCATTGCAGCAACAGTCGGCATCGTTTTGGGCTGCATCATTCCGGCGTTAATGGAGGGAAAAGCGGTACAGAAAGCCTTGGAAGGTATCACCCGCCAGCCGGATGCAGCCAATGATCTGCGCACAACTTTGCTGATTTCAATGGCCCTCCTGGAATCCACAGCAATTTATTCCTTGCTGGTCATCCTTATTTTATTGTTTGCCAACCCGCTGCTCGATCGCTTCTTCGCCTAAGATTCAACAAGGAGAGCATGCATGCTTGAAATTGATTTGGTTACAATCCTCGCCCAGGTCATTAATTTCCTGGTTTTGGCGGTGGCATTGTATTTCCTGATGTTTAAACCAATCGTCAAAAGGATGAACGCCCGCGCCCAGGAAAGGGAAGCCTTGCTGGAAGAAGCCAGAATCAAGGAAGTGGAGGCGTCAGCCATACTCGCCGAGATTGATCTTCGGATGCAGAATATCGACGCCGAGATCGAAGTTCGCCTGCAGGAGGCCTATAAACAGGCTCAGACGAACAGTGAAGCCCTCCTGGAAGCAACCCACCGGGAAGCAGAACGAATTCTTGGGGAAGCAGAACAGGAAGCTGCCAAACGGCAGCAACGCGAAATCGAACAGTTACAGGAAGAGTTGGTCGATTCGATCCTGGATATCTCCGGCCAGGTTCTCTCCAGGGCCGCACCGGATATCATTCACGATAATTTTATCGATGAGTTGACCCATGAGATCTGGGAATTGGGAAAGACTGACATGCGGCAGGTCCGTGCCATTCGCGATTCTCTGGCAGACCGGACTCCGACCGTGTTCGTAACCTCAGCCAGGGAATTGACACCCGACCAGCAGCGCAACCTGATCCGTACTTTCAGTGCGTTGGCTGACAGCAACGTGAACATGGAAATCGAAATTGACCCTACCTTGATCACAGGGATCAGGGTACGGATGGGTGATCTGGTTGTTGAAAATACGCTTGCCATGGAATTATCTGAATTAAAGTCTGAAGTCATCACTTCCCTTGAGGAGAACCTTGATGGCAAATCCTGATCCTCAAGGTTCTCAAAACCTGGATCGACACATTGATTCTCTTTCTGAGGAACTCAATAAGCAGCTCGAGTCATCGACTTCCACAGATGATTTCCTGAAGGAAGTCAAAGAGAACGTTGCCCGGAGTTCAAAAGAAACAAGGCAGCCGGAAGATCAAAGGCTTGATGACCGCGCTTGCGGAAAAATCTTCTCAACTGCCAAGCCGGGTTCACTTTCAGGACGTAGGCACCGTCCAGCAAATTGGTAACGGGGTCGCTACAGTTTCCGGCTTACCCAATGTCAGCATTGATGAGATCGTCACCTTCCCCACCGGTGTGGAAGGGATGGCGCTCAATCTGGAACAAAAAAGGGTTGACCTGATCATGTTGGGAAGTGAAAAGGACATCCGGGGCGGAGACCTCGTCCAGGCAACAGGCAAACGGTTGAGCATCCCGGTTGGTACCGCACTTTTAGGCCGGATCGTTGATCCACTCGGGAATCCCCTTGGCAGGGACGAGCGTATTGAGGCTAGCGAATTGCGTTATCTTTCGAAAGTGGCTCCCGGTGTCATCCGCCGTTCACCGGTCAACGAACCGATGGTCACAGGAACGATGGTTGTGGATGCGCTCTTTCCGGTTGGCCGCGGCCAGCGTGAGTTGATATTGGGGGACCGCCAGACCGGAAAGACAACCCTCGCCATTGACGCAATTTTGAGCCAGAAAAATACCGATGTCCGTTGTATTTATGTCGCCATCGGACTGAAGAAATCCTCCACGTTATCCGTGATCAACACAATCCGTAAAAACGGTATGCTGGATCAGACTGCCATTGTGATCAGCAGCCCGGACGACCAACCTGCATTACGTTATCTGGCCCCATATACCGGAATGACCATGGCGGAATATTTCCTCGATCAGGGATTGGATGTTCTGGTGGTCTTTGATGACCTCAGCAAACATGCCGATGCCTACCGAGAATTAAGTCTCCTCCTTCGCCGACCCCCCGGACGGGAAGCCTATCCAGGTGACATTTTCTACCTTCATTCACGGCTGCTGGAGCGCGCCTGTAAGCTAAGCCCGGAAGAAGGCGGCGGCTCGATCACCGCGCTGCCAATCGCAACAACCCAAAGTGGTAACATCTCCGCTTATATCCCCACCAACCTGATCTCGATCACTGATGGACAGATCATGCTGGATACTGATCTGTTTAATCAGGGTCAAAAACCGGCTGTTGATATCGGCCGGTCCGTCTCACGGGTTGGTGGAGCAGCCCAAAAACCGATCATCCGGGAACTGGTGGGCAATCTGAAACTGGAATTATCCCAATATCAGGAAGTTGCACATTTCTCACAATTCGGTACGGAAGTGGATGATGCTACACGAAGACAAATTGAAAAAGGGAAGCGGATCCTTGCCGTTCTGAAACAAAAACCTCATGAACCGAAATCCTTTGCGATGATAGCAATCATTTTGTACGCTCTCAATAAAGGCTTCATGAGCGAAGTTGCGCTTCGCAGGATCCCTTTATATAAGGCTAGTCTGATCAAGTTCGTTTCGGAACGGGAAACCAAATTGATCAATGAAATCGAAAAGGAAGCCCGTTTGACAAATGAAATTCGGGAGCAAATGGACCGGGTACTGCAGAACTTCAACCAGATCTGGTTTGAGAGGAAAGGTGAGACCTTATGAAAATGGTCATGGTTGTTTTACCATCCAATAATGCAGAGCAGGTTCTGAACGCTTTGATCAATGCCGGTCATACCGCAACGTATGCTGAAACACACGGTGGTATGCTGCGGCAAAGTCAGAATTCATTATTCATTGCTGTAAAAAAGGAGCAGTTGGAAGAAATCCTGGAAATCATTAAGGAGAATTGCCGTACTCGAGTCGAAATGAATACCTATCCAAAACAGGACCTTGCTCCCATTGGCAGCACCCAGGTGACTGCGGATCTGGGTGGTGCGGTCGCGTTTATTTGGGATATCGAACGGATTGAAACCTTCTAACTGATCGCAATGAGTTAAACTTACGAAAAAGTTGTATCACGCCTTAACAACCTCAAAGCTATTGAGCCATTGTTAGGCGCGCTAAGAACGATCTCTATGGGCACCTGGCAGATGGCCCAGAATAAACTCGGCCTGATGAATCAGTTTGATGGGCATTTCAACCAGCTAATCGTTCAAATCTTGCCTGCTATTAATCCCAAAGTATCGCGAAAAAGGGTTGTTCGCACGGGAGGAAATACGCCAACTGATGCATTCGTGCTGATCGTCGGTTCTGAACGTGGGTTATGCGGAAAATTCAATGAAAATCTGTCTATAAATGCAATGCACTGGATCTCAGAGCAAGATTTTCAATCCATCCGGATAGGCGCAATAGGCTCCCGAATGGTTCAAACCCTCACCAAATTGGGGACCACCCTGTCCTGGCAGAGGCCACTGTCCACCGGGGATTTGGCATCCTATCGCAAAGCCTATTCCCAGACCAGGGAATGGATCAACGAATTCGAAACCTATCATTTCAATAATCTGATCGTGCTTTTTAATGAGCTTTCTGGTGAAAACCAATTTGAATTCTCTGTAGTTAAATTATTGCCGTATGAAACTCATCTTCCAGAACCGGAGATCCGGGAAGAACCTTCTCTGTGGCCACCATCGATCATCGAGACAGATCCCAAAGGGATCTATAACCAGATCATTCAACACTATATCGCTTCGACATTCTATAAGATCCTGCTACGCTCAGCAATCGCTGAAAACTCCTCACGTTACCTGATGATGGAAGAAGCCAAACAAAATGCACAGGAGATCATTGAAGAATTGAACCGAGAGGTCAACAACGAAAGGAAACGTCAAATCACACAGGAGACGCAGGAACTTGCAGTCGGAGCCGGTTTAATAGATAATAAATAGATTCTTTTATTATTGCGCAATAGGGGTAACGTAAAGGAGAAGTATTTTGAGCGGAAAGAAGAAATTCACCATCGGCATTGATTATGGTACTGAATCAGTCCGAGCAATCCTGGTGGATGTCAACACTGGTAAATGTGCAGCGTCTTCAGTTTATAACTATACCCATGGCGTCATCACCAATAAATTACCCGATTCCGATGTGGAGCTGGACCCTGATTGGGTATTGCAGCACCCCCGGGATTACATCACAGCCTTAAAAAGGACAGTCCCTGAATTAATAAGAATAAGCAAGATCAATCCGGATCAGGTGATCGGGATTGGCGTTGATTTCACCGGCTCAACCGTCCTCCCAACGACTGCGGACGGGACACCCCTGGCATTAATTGAAGAATATAAGAATGAACCCCACGCCTGGCCTAAATTGTGGAAACATCACGCCGCCCAGGACAAAGCTGAAATGCTGACCCAACTGGCTTCCGACCGGTTTGAAACTTTTTTAGATCGTTACGGCGGCAAGGTCAATTCGGAATGGTTCTTCCCCAAAGTCTGGGAGATGTTTGACAAATCCTCCTCTGTTTACAATGCAGCCGACCGGATCATTGAAGGAAGCGATTGGATCACCTGGCAATTAACAGGAGTAGAAACCCGGAACCTTACAGCAGCCGGATATAAAGCACTCTGGTCAGAAAGTGAAGGTTTTCCACTGGAAACCTTCTTCGCAGCCATGGACCCCGGATTGGCGAATGTTGTTGATAAGAAAATGAAACGGGAGATCACACCGCTTGGTCAACAGGTCGGCGTGCTAACCGATGAAGCAGCCCGCTGGATGAATCTTAAACCGGGGATCCCTGTCGCGACCGGCATGCTGGATGGCCACGCAGCCGTTCCGGCTGCCGCTGTAACGGAACCGGGCGATATGGTCATCATCCTCGGTACCAGTTTTGTACATATGATCCTCTCGGATAAGGAATACAGAGTACCCGGGATGTGCGGCATGGTTAAGGATGGTATCATTCCGGGTCATATTGGATATGAAGCCGGACAGGCCAGCGGCGGAGACCACTTCTCCTGGTTTATGCAAAACGCGGTTCCGGCAGCGTATGAACGGGAAGCCCGAAAACGCAAGATGAGCCTCTTCCATTTAATGGAAGAGAAAGCTGCCAGATTGGAACCAGCGGAATCGGGTCTGATCGCTCTGGATTGGTGGAACGGTAACCGCAGCATCCTGGTGGACAGCGACCTGAGCGGTCTGGTTCTGGGGTATTCCCTGGCGACCAAACCGGAAGAGATCTATCGGGCACTGCTGGAAGCAACCACTTTTGGGACTCGCAAGATCATTGAAACCTTCATCGCCAGCGGTGTCCCAATCAATGAGATCATCGTGACGGGCGGCGCACCAATGCAGAACAAATTACTGCTGAACATCCTGGCATCCGTCACAAGGATGGAAATCAAAATCGCTGATTGTCCCTACTCTTCAGCAATGGGCGCAGCTATGTTCGCGGCTGTGGCTGCAGGTTCCAAACGAGGAGGATACGACACCATTCAAGATGCCAGTAAAAATATGGCACACTTGAAAAAAGAAAGTTTTATCCCGAATAATAACGATAAAAAAACCTACAACCGTCTTTATTCGGAATTCACATTGCTTCATGATTATTTTGGTTACGGTCATAATGATGCAATGAAACGTCTAAAAAGTTTACGCAAGACAATTTTAGAAAAAAAGCATCAGTAAATTATCTTTTCAGCCACGAGAAGCCACCAGAAAATCAGGTGGCTTTTTTTGTTGGTCGAACTAAAATAATGTGGGTTTGGTCGGTCAGATTTTAATTGCGGCGTGGTATAATTTCATCACTAAACTTTTCAGATTGGAGGAACATTTTATCATGGCAAGTGTAACGTACGAACATGTATGGAAGAAGTTCGGTGATGTCACCGCGCTTCAAGACTTGACCATCGTAGTCGAAGACAAGGAATTCCTTGTCCTGGTCGGCCCATCTGGTTGTGGCAAGACCACCGCACTCCGATGCCTGGCAGGCCTTGAAGAAGTCACTGACGGTAAAGTCCTGATCGGCAACCAGGTCGTCAACGACGTAGCCCCCAAAGACCGAGATATTGCAATGGTTTTCCAGAGCTACGCCCTTTATCCTCATATGTCAGTATTTGACAATATGGCTTTCGGCCTCAAACTGCGGAAAGTCCCCAAAGAGGACATCAAACGCAGGGTTGAAGAAGCAGCAGAAATCCTGGGGATCGAGCAACTCTTAAAGCGCAAACCGCGGGAACTCTCCGGTGGTCAGAAACAGCGTGTGGCTGTCGGTCGTGCCATCGTTCGCGAGCCTAAAGTGTTCCTCTTTGATGAGCCGCTTTCCAACCTGGATGCCAAACTGCGTGTCCAAACCCGTGCGCAGATCAGTAAACTACATCAGCGGCTCCAAACCACCTTTATCTACGTAACCCACGACCAGACGGAAGCCATGACCATGGCAACCCGGATCGCGGTCCTTAATAAAGGTGTACTGCAGCAGTTGGATACTCCACAACAGCTTTATGACTTTCCTGCGAACCTGTTTGTAGCCGGCTTTATCGGCTCGCCTTCAATGAACTTCTTTGATGGTGTACTTGAAAAAGAAGGCAACGGCATGTATGTCAACCTGGAAAGCTTCAAGTTAAAAGATCCCCAAAGAGCGTCAGGATGTCTTTGAAAGCCTGGTTGGGCAGAATGTCATCTTCGGTATTCGTCCGGAAGATATTCATACTCCTCAATATGCCCCACCTTCCATCATTGCTGAAGATGTCGATGCAAAGGTGGATGTGACCGAGTTGATGGGTAATGAGATCTTCCTTTACCTGATAAATGGCAAGCACAACTTTGCTGCCCGGGTGGACCCCCGCACGCGTGTGACCATGGGTGAAGATATCCACGTGGTTTTCAATATGGCGAACTTCCATATCTTCGATCCCAAAGCCAATCCGGATAACCCGATTGCCGTTCGCTAAAGTATAAATATTTGGATAGATAAAAGCGGTTCCAATTCTCGGAACCGCTTTTTTATTGGTAACCTTAAATGATCATTCTGCTTTTCTCGACCGACTGAAAACGATCAGTAAACCACCTAAGATCAGGCTGAGAACACCAACAAAGATGAAGGCATCCTGCCAGAACCGCATCGGGAACAACCGGATCAGGGTGTCCGAGGTATAAAATTGCCAGTTGCCCTGCTGGAAGAATAGTTCATGGAACCAGGTGAAAAGCTGATCAAAGGAAAGGGCGACAAATAATAAAATCGCAGCGATCAGACCGATCACGCCCCACCCGCCCCTGCGGAAAGCAAAGAGGAGTTCCCCCCGCCATCCCTGCCTGACGCCGATGATCACAATTGCCAGCAAGATCAGCATGGATGCCGCCAGGGCAATTCGCATCCCGGTCACAACACCCTTAACGTCTTCCATGTGACTTAACTCGTTATCGTTGTAGATTTGCGAGCCATCTTCAAAAGTTAAATTCGCCAGATAGTCAATGCCTTCATTATTTACAAGATAATTAATGGAAGGCGCTGACCAGGCCAGGCGATCTTCAAGGGTAAATCCAAAAGGATCATCCGGGAAACCTGGCATCCGGTATTCAACCTGGGGAAATAGCGGCGAGATCATAATCCGAATGGACAACATCAGGATCACCAAAGGTGTCAGAACTGACACGACCCAACCCAGGATTTTCCGTATTACAGTTTTTTGATTCATTGCAACTCTTCCGTTCCACCGCCCAGGATGAAATCCAGCACGATCTTATTTGTCACCCATTCGATCGGCGCACGGTCATCAGTATAGACCCGCGTCATCTCCGGTTCCGGTTGCTGCCCAGTGAGGGTCATCGTCATCGCCTCCAATAAAAGTGTGGGGGCGTCCGAGTCCCATAGCGCATTATAGTTGGCCCACAGATTATCCCAGCTTCCCGGTTGGCGGGAGGCAAACAGGATCGTGTTGAATGATCCAGGGATATCCATTGTGAAAATTGTCGGAAAGATCTGGCGGATCGTTGTTGCCAGGTCATTGACCAGTGCCCGGTCCAGTGGACTCCTGCCAATATTGATGACCATCACGCCCTCATCGGTGAGACGATCATAGACGATCTGAAAGAATTCCACCGTGGTCATTTGCCAGGGGATATAAGGTGGCCGGTAAGCGTCAACACTAATGATATCGTAGGTCTTCTCCGAATGCTCCAGCCCCCAACGGCCATCCTGGACGATCACATTCAGGTTGGGCTCGGTCATCGCAAAGTACTTACGACCAACATCTACGATCTTCGGATCGATCTCAAACCCATCAATCGCCAGGTCTTCGCCAAAGACCGCCGTCGCCTGGCGGGCTGTCGTCCCTGCTGCCAGCCCAACGATTGCAAGGCTGTGAACTTCATCCACTGTTACAGGAGCGGCATTAAAGAAAGGCGCCACAAGCACCTGGGACCAGGGACCGCTGTAATTCAACCGGGTGGGATGATAAACGGAATGCATGCCCTGTCCCTCATTCAACCGCAGATATCGAAAACCATCCACGTCCAACACCTGGATGTAATTGTAAGCGGATTCTGTCTCATAGATCATGTTCGCGGTCGCTTTATCGGTGCCCTTTGCGCCAAACAACCATAACAGGATCAAAACCACTGGCATCCAGATATGCCTGAGCCAGGCTTTGTAATCCACATAGATCAGGAATCCGATCGTTGTAACCAGCATCAGGATGCTGCTGAAGAACAGGAAAGTTCGATAAGTGCCGATCAAAGGCACCAGGACCATCACTGGCAGGAATGTACCAATGAAAGACCCCAGGGTTGAGATCGCGGAAAGCTTGCCGGATTCCCTGCCTGCGTTTTGAGTATCCTGCAAAACCAGTCTGAGAGCAAACGGCGAGGCCATCCCCAAAAGCGTGACCGGTACAATGAACAATATCAGCACAGAGATGAATGCTCCTGCCAACATCGGTAGTTGCAACTGGTCAAAAGCATTCGCGGAAAGTCGCAGCACAGGCCGTGAGATCATCGGCACCAGAGCGACGGTCAGGCTTGCCCACATTAATAACCGATAGAACACCCGGGGCTCCGGGTGCTTATCGGCAAGTCTTCCCCCGAGCCAGTAACCAAGGGTCAGGTAGATCAGGATCAGTCCGATGATACAGGCCCAAACCAAGTTGCTGCTGCCATAAACATTTCCCAACAGGCGTGATGCGGATAGTTCAACCGCCAGAGCCGTCATACCTGAAAAGAAGACTGTGATATAAAGATAAGTTTTCTTCAATCCTGTCCTCCAAAGGAACAAGCACTTAAGATGCAATCATTATAACGGAAACAACCATCTTTCTATTTCATTTTGGGTTGTGGGGAGGAATCAAAAAACCCGGTGTTGAACCGGGCTTTTTAAGGCTGGGGGTGAAGGATTCGAACCTCCATATACAGATTCAGAGTCTGCTGTCCTGCCGTTAGACGAACCCCCACTACTTTTAATGTGGGCTATATTTTACCAAATACCCCCTAAAGTATCAAGGGTATTCTATGGTTTACCATGATTTAAGGGTCAAATGTCACATTCAGGATTTTTAATAAATGGATCCAAATTCATTATCAAGAGGCATTTGGTGTCCTCAAAGCAACACTCTCCACCATCCCGATTCCCAGCATAAGGGATAGGAGCGAACTACCGCCATAACTGACGAAGGGCAATGTCAAGCCGGTAACCGGGATAACGTTCAAATTCACGCCGACATTCACGATGGTCTGGAAAAAGATCAAAATCCCAAAGCCATACGCGATCAGCGATCCAAAGATGTCCGGTGCTTTCTGCGCAATCCGGATACAGCGGTATATTACCAACACCAGCAACAGGATCACAACGGTAGTCCCCACAAATCCAAAATCAGCCGCGAGGACCGAGAAAATAAAGTCGGTATGCCTCACTTTTAAGAACCTCAACTGGACCTGGGTAGATTGGGTATAACCCTGGCCAAACCAACCGCCAGTGCCGATCGTTATCAGCGCCTGGTCCACATTATAAGTCTCTCCATAGCTGGCTTCCGGGTCAGGAAACAGGAAATTTGTGATCCGATTCTTTTGATAATCCTCAAGGAATGAAAAGCCCGTCAATAGGCCGATCAGGATAACCAATATAATGATCCCGACAGCAATCAACAGGAATTTGATCCGGATACCCGTGATCCAAAGAAAAGCGATCCAAATAACGAGGATGACGATGGTCGTGCTCAGGTTTGGCTGCAGGAAGATCCAGAGCGCTAACCCGCCGACCAGCAAAGCGCTCCGAAGCAGTGTCCCTGCTTTCTGCGCTGTCTGGTAATGGTTGGCAAAGAAGTTTGCCAACGTCAGGATCATTACAATCTTTGCAAGCTCTGCCGGCTGGATCAGAATAGTGCCTACCTCCAGCCAGCGTACGGATCCAAACCTTGCCTCTGCCGTGAATACAAACAATAAAAAGGCGATGACGATGATGTACATGGCAGGAATCAGCGTGATCCAATATTTATAATCCAGCGCAGCCACAACAAACAACACCACTAGGCTGATCAACAGGAAGATTGTCTGCCTTCGGGGATGTCCTTCCAATTCGATATTTCCTGCAATGGAACTGCGGATCAGTGCGATCCCAATGATCGAAAGGATCAATGCAGCGCCGAACAGCCAGAAATCGAAATTTTGCCAGATGGATCTATTATTCTTCATAACCTAATTCGTCAGTCAATCAACTCCGGGACCGAGGACTCCTTAAGGGGATATTGGCTATCAAAGTCTGTTCCCGACCGTCGGTCTTGATCTGGATCTCCGTATGACCGGCATCGATCTTGACGTAATCCGAGATCACTTCGATCAGCCGGTCCTTCATGGACTGCAGGTCATTTGGACTCAGGTCTGTTCGGTCATGGATCAGGACCAGGTGCAGCCGTTCTTTCGCCCGGTTCACGCTGGAGCTCTTTTTTCCGGTGATGCGATCAATCAATGAAGCCATATCAACTTCCTCCGGAGATCAGTTTCCCAAGACGATTGAAAAAACCTTCTTTCTCATCCAAATCCATCCAGGGAACTTCCTCCCCTTTCAGGCGTTTGGCAATATCTAAAAAAGAACGCCCGGCCCGGCTCTTTTCATTCATCACAACAGGCTGGCCGTGGTTCGTACTCACCAGAACCGATTCATCTTCGGGAACAATCCCGATCAAAGGGACCGCAAGAAGTTCTACCACATCCTCAACAGATAGCATATCACCACGTTTCACCATCGATGGATTAAGACGGTTGATGATCAGCTTGACCGGCCCTTTTTCCTCAGCTTCGACCAAACCAATGATCCGGTCTGCGTCACGCACAGCGGATACTTCCGGGTTGGTAATCACCAAAACTTCATCAGCCGGAGCCAGGGCATTACGGAAGCCCCGTTCGATACCGGCAGGCAAGTCAATAATGATCCAATCCATTTCTTCCCGTAGTGAATCACACAACTTGATCATATCGCTGGGGGAAACAGCGTTCTTATCTCGGGTTTGGGCGGCCGGGATCAGGTACAATGTTTCAAACCGTTTGTCACGGATCATCGCCTGCGATGTCCTGCATTGACCTTCCACTAGCGTCCACCAGATCGTAGACGATCCGATTCTCAAGGCCCATTACGACATCCAGATTGCGTAGGCCGATGTCGGAGTCGATACAAACAACTTTATTTCCCATGGATGCCAGGGCAATCCCCAGGTTAGCCGTTGTTGTCGTCTTCCCTACACCGCCTTTTCCGGACGTGACAGTCACTACTCTTCCGCTCATTATTCTCCTTGTTGTTAGTATTGCCATGGTTCTGCAATGATTTGATTGTCTTTGATGCTGGCAATCTCCGGCTGTGGTTCAGCGGAACTCTGAGGTGTTGTGGCTGCTTTCGATGCGATCCTCAATTGCATAGGTGAGAGATCGAGTGCACAGACCACTGCAGTCTCGTCACCTTCCGCGCCGGCATGCACCGTGCCGCGCAGCCGTCCCCACACAACCACGCAGCCTGAGGCGACGATCTCCGCTCCGGGATTGACATCACCCAGCACAACCACATGTCCCTGGTATGCCACCTTGAAACCGGAGCGCATCGTCCGATGAACCATCACTGCCGCCTCCCCTGCCAGGACGGTATCCAGAGGTTTGATCTTTCGGCCGGACTTTTCTTTTTCCCTGGTTGGATGAGTCTTCATCCCCAATAACTGAGCCGTTTCCAGGGTGACGATCGACAGGCTGAGAATGCCTGAAAGGATCACTCCGTGCTTTGAAAGCATATCCCTTAATTCACCCAGGTCCTTGGCGCGCAGAACGTTATTGCCGACATCAAGCACTAAATGAGCGCCTGTGAAGAAATCCTGCCGGGCGGCGATTTGGGCGACCAATTCGTCCTTGGCGTCCAGCCAATCCTGTCCCTCCAGATTGACCAGAATACCTTCCTTGGTGCCTTTAATCTCCATTTTTTATCGGCTCAATAGTGCTAAAACGATCAGGATAGATATGCAGCATGCCCTGAATTATACAATAACCTCTAGCCAGCCGGATGAGATCAAGGGGTGATTGCCGTGTCGGATGCCTTCATTTCGAAATAAGCATCGAGGACCTTACGCACGATTGGGGCGGAAAAGGTTGATCCCTCAGTACCGTTATAGACAAATGCGACTACAGCGATCTCGGGGTTATCCCATGGTGCATAACCTACATACCAGGCATGGGCCGGCCAGGCACCGAATTGGCAGAGACCCTGTTCCTGGGCGACGTTGTCACAATACTCGGCTGTTCCCGTCTTGCCCGCTGAATTATAAGGATCACCGGCAAATTGATCATCCGCTGTCCCATCGGTCACAACCAGCCGCATAGCTTCATTTGTCAGTTGGACCACCCAGGGCTGGACGGTTTTCTTTTCACCGGTTGTGACGTTGTCTTCATAAATATTAATAACCGGGTCCTCGGTGATGTCCCAACGGACAGTGGGTTCCAGTTCCTGAACAATCGTACCATCCGGTTCGGTTACCTTATTGACAATGGTTATACCCATCAGACGGCCGCCGTTGGCAATCGTCGAGATTGAGTTCAAAACCTGGAGTGGAGTTGCCAGGACGAAGCCCTGTCCCATCGTCGTAATATAGGTATCTCCTGTCGCCCAGTTTTCACCCAATGTCACACGTTTCCAGGTGGGATCCGGGATCAAACCTTCAGCCTCACCGGGCAGTTCAATACCGCTAAGGGTGCCATATCCGAGTGCGTGGGCATATTCACCGATCCGCCAGATTCCCAATCCGTTACCCGGGACTTCATCCTGGTAGCCGCCGCCGACCTTATACCAGTAGACATCACAGGAATAAGCTACGCCCCACATGAAGTTGACCATTCCATGTCCGTTTCGATCCCAACAAACATACTCTCTCGGTGTACCGGGATCATTTTCATAATATTTCTGCATAATTGTGATCGATCCGGGGTCGTTGATCTGATACTCTGGAGTCACAACACCTTCATTCAGGATCCCAAGCGCTGAAGGCATTTTAAAGACCGAGCCAGGCGGAAGTTCAGCCGAAATTGCGTTGTTAAACAACGGTCTTTGAGGGTCCTGGCTGAGTTGTTGATAATAATAGCCAGGGATGATTCGCTCCATCCGGTTATTTTCGTAATTGGGATATGAAACAAGCGCCAGGACTTCACCGGTCTGGGGATTTATCGCGATCACCACCCCGCTGTTTGCTATCGTCTTGCCGGAATACTGGTTCCAATGTTCGATTTCACTGATCAGTGCTTCCCGTGCAATGGATTGCAGTCTGCTATCAATTGTCAGATAGACATCATTACCCGCAATTGGGTCCACCGGTTCGGTCAGGTTGCGGATGATCTCACCTGAAACATTAACCTCCACCGTCCGGGTACCGTTGGTTCCTGAAAGAATTTCATTCAGTGATTGTTCCACGCCGGCATACCCAACCTTATCCCGGTTAGGAACGAGCCCTAATTCAACATAATAATCTTCCAGAGCAGCGGGAACCGGACCGAGAAAACCGATGATCTCAGATGTCAGGTTTCCGGTTGGGTACTGGCGAACCGGTGAAATCTCAACATCGATTCCAGGCCAATCCTCGCTGTTTTCCATCACTACCATAGCTACATCCTGGGATACATTGCATTTCAGCGGTGTGGCCTGGAATGGCCAATTGGTTGTCGCAATATAGACCACTTCCGAGATACCTAATTCACTGTAACACGGGGTGAAGTTACGGACGGTTTCCTCATCGGTAACACCCAGAGTAACCGGCATATCGATCAGGTCCGATAACTCACGAAAAATGTTTTGCGTATCGGCATCATCTTCCGGCAAATAACCCGGAACCACCACAATATTATAGGATGGAACGTTTTGTGCCAGGACATATCCATTACGATCATAGATCGTACCGCGAATGGCTGCATCACTGATAACTTGCGTTCGGTTATCATCCGCCTGAGCTATAAAATCAGGGCCTTGCAGGATCTGAACATCAAAAAGTCGCAGCAAATAGTAACCAAAAATCGTCCCAACCAGAATATAAAGCACCAGATAGCGCCAATGTTCAAATTTCTTGTTTCCTTGTGGTAACACACTCATGTTTCCACCTCCAATGGATAAATCCGCCCAACGATATCACTTACCAGAGCAAACATCGGCAGGGCGAATATCAAATTCATTAATGCACTTGGCAGGATGACCATATCCAAACTCTGCGCCCATGAAATAGGTGCGCCGCTGACCTGTAATGCGATCACATAGACAGCCTGCTGGAAGAAAGTTCCCGATATTGTCACGATGAACATCGCCAGGATTGGAGCCTGCCAGACCCTTCGCTTAAGTAAATATGCAATCCCAACAACGCCTAAATATCCAATCAACGGTGCATAGAAAGGCATTGCGGAGACAAGGCTGATCAAAAATCCACCAACCGCAGCCCACAACCAGGAATTCTTTGACCGGTCCTGCAGCGACCAGGCGGCCAGGAACAGCAGGATCAAATCCGCTGTGCCGTTGACCAAAGTGGTCTGCGAAAAGATTGTGGTTTGAAGGATATAAAATACCACAAGTGAGAGTGCACACACAAGGTGGGCGATCAAGTTTATTGCTCCGGGATCAGGGGGGAAATATCAACAGCCTCAAAGTTGGTCACAACCAGAACAGCAGTGATGCTGTTGAAATCGACAATCGGTTGGACGGAAGCTGTTTGGAAAAGAGCATTTTCACGTTTTTGGACTGATAATACCTGCCCAATGAAGAAATTCGGGGGGTAATTCCCGCCCAATCCAGAGGTCAGAACCACATCCCCTGGTTCTACAATTGCCTCCAATGGAATCATGTCCAACGAGATATCGCCAGTTAGGGACCCGTAAAGCTGAGCTTCAATTTCTGCTGACTTCAGGCGGACATTTACCACTGAAGTTGAATCGGTGATAAGTTTGACACGGGCTGCGGAGGCAATCACGGCATCCACCCGCCCCACCAGACCCTGCTGAGTGACGACCGGCATACCATACAGCACGCCGTCCTCCGTTCCTTTATCAATAATGACATATTGGAGGAAAGGACTGATCTCACGGCCGATCACCGTTGCAGCGATATATTCGTATTGAGGATTGGTCCGTCCAAAATCGAGCAGGGCGAAACAAACCTGGGCCTCACCCAATCGCTCTTCCATCTGGATCAATTGTGTTTGCAATTGGGTGACCTGGGATTCAAGGATTGCGTTTTGTTCCCGCAACTGGGTTACATCACGCGGTGCTGTCAGGAAGTCCCTGGCGGACAGATAACGCACCGATAGCCAGCTCTGGAATGAGATCAGAGGATTAAGGGTCAGGTTAAAAACCGGGGTTAGATAACCACTAAGTGCAAGAAACAATAAACCGGCAACCACTGCGACGATCACGATTGTTTGGATATTTTTGGAATTAAGGAATTTCATAGTAGACAGATCCTCCGATCATGCCGGATCGAAGTTTATAATATCGGCTAGTATCAACCAGAAGTCAAGGATTAGGCTAAAGTCCGTTTCGCAGGTTCTCTTTCAACACCAACCAGAAAACTTGAAAATTCGTCTTTTGTCTCTAAAATAATACCGCACCCCCGTGCCACACAGGTCATGGGATCTTCCGCGACCCAAACTCGTACCCGTAAATCATTCGAAAGTCGATCTGCCAGGTTCTTCAATTGTGAACTGCCTCCGGCCAGACAAACCCCGCTGTCCAACAGATCTGCCAGGATCTCAGGCGGTGCCTCGTCCAACGCGTCCCGGATGGTTTTGACGATCACCGCGATCGAACTGGAGATGGCATCCCGGATCTCAACGGAAGAGACCTCGATCGCTTCCGGTAAACCGGTCACAAGATTTCGACCACGAACGTCGACAGTCAACTCTTCCTTTAATGGATAAGCAGAGCCAATGGCGATCTTGACCTTCTCAGCCATCCGCTCCCCAATAAATAAATTGTATTTATTACGAACATAATTGATAATATCCTGATCGAGTTCGTCACCGGCGACTCGCAAGGAGCGACTGACAACGATCCCTCCCATGGCAATGATTGCGACCTCAGTCGTACCACCGCCAATGTCAACTACCATATTCCCCTGGACTTCATTGACCGGCAGACCGGCGCCGATCGCGGCTGCACTCGGCTCATGGATCAAGTAGACTTCGCGAGCCCCGGCAGCTTTGGCGGCATCAAATACGGCTCTTTTCTCAACTTCCGTCGCGCCGGAGGGAATCCCAACCACTACCCTGGGTTTTGGCAGGGGAACGATGCTCTGCTGATGAGCTTTCCCGATGAAATATTCCAACATGGCCTGGGTGATATCGTAATCGGAGATTACACCGTCTCGCAGAGGCCTTAATGCAACAACATTGGCTGGTGTTCGTCCAACCATAGCCTTTGCCTGCGCCCCAATCGCTATCGGTTCCTTGGTCCTTTTATCAATGGCGACCCAGGAAGGCTCATTAATCACAATCCCCTTACCACGAACGTTGATCAGTGTGTTCGCGGTTCCCAGATCAATGCCAATATCGAGGGAAAATAAACCCCAAAGCCAATTGAGGGGGTTAAAAGCCACTCCGGAACTCCTTATTAACAAGATTGGTAATGAGACCATTACCAATTAATCGTCGCAATTATACCATAGTAATTCTTGCAGGATTTTTCTAAAAACCAGCACCAATCTTACCTTTGATCACTTTTGAAGTCAAACATCGTGATTTCCAGACACATTCTCATTGCTGTACAGAAAATCATTTGGTACACTTGTTGCCGAGATTAATTCAACCTCCCGAAGGAAAGAAGACCTGATGCCAAACCACCAAACAGAAACTTACGAACAAAATGGTCATATTCGAACACGAGTCACAATGCGAAAAGGCGAGGTCATTTCCCTATGCCGATGCTGGAAATCCGGTAAATTCCCGCTATGCGATGGCACTCATAATGAATTGAATAGTGACCTGGGGCCTGTCATGGTGCATGTGGATTGCGATGCGGAATTTTTGGATCGGAATGACGACTAATTACGCCTGAAGGTCATCCGCTCGTCTACCAATTTCCAGGTTTCGAGAGCAGCCTTAAGGTCATCGCCGTTCCGCACAACCAGAGTCAGGATCCCGTGGTTGGTCAATTCTGCATCTACTGAACTGCCTTCATCCTTCCCACCAAAACTGGTTCGATCCAGGAGAATGACCACGGGCATTAATCCTCTTTGAACCAAATCCATTACGACTGTGATGATTTTCTCATCAGCAGAAGGCGTGATCAAAATGACAGTGCTTCCTCTTGCCAGGTGACCGATTTGAGCGCTGAGTAATCCCCAGAGGGGTAGATCGCCTTCCATTTTTAAAACAGCCAGGGTCTCCAATATCTTTCCTAATTGACGTTCCCCGCGTTCGGCCGGCAGGATTGTATAGGTTTGCCCGGCCGCAGCCAACCCTACCTCCCTTTTCTGATTAATATAATATTTCCCGATCGAAGCCGCAATGGAGATGGCATATTCTTCAGTGTCTGGAGGCAGATGAAATTCGTGCCTTTCCCCAACTCGCCAGAATTCACTATGATGTTTCTCCTCGGCGACCTCCATCCGTGACTGAACCGATTGTCTTGCGTCCAGAAAGATCCAAACCTCAGCCAAAGGGTCCTTCTCAAATTCCTTGACAATTAATTTTTGCTTCCGGGCGGAAGTCGGCCAATGGATCCGTTTCAGCGGGTCGCCCGGCACATATTCTCGGACGCCCGCGGCATACGGCGTCACCTCAAGTGTCTTCTGGCGCAACGCCCGACCGCCGGGTAAGCTCCCGAATGGCGCGGGGAACTGCTGAATTGGTACGGTATAGGGAATCACTAATAAATGAGAATTTGACTTGAATGGTTTTCCAATCAGGAAAATTCCGAATATATCTCCTGTTTCAATTAAGGTCGGCCCAAGCTGGAACCAACCTCTTTTTTGAAGCAAGGTATAGGTAACGTAATTCCTGGCCTGACGCCCCCCCATCCAGGTTATGACCCTGGAACCTGCCGCACCGGGAAGATCGGATTGATCGGTTATTTTGAGCCAAACCTTCGGGATGATTGACCGGTTGACGACATCAAAATTCTCTGTAAAAACTTCCCCGACCTGTTTGCGAAAATTGCGTGTCGTTCGTTCCAGGGTCAACCCGGTAATGGATAACCAACTCCAAATACCGCTCAGTAAAAGGATAACCACCAGGGTGATTGTCAGACGTAAATAAATTGGATTATTCCCGATCTCGGGTAAACGCGTGAGCGTGAAACTGAGTGCGATCAGGAGCAGGATCCACCAAAATGACCTGCCCAGTTTGATCACTTCTCACCACCTCCCAGGTCTCCCCCGGGCACGGGTAAGGTATCAAGAATGTCACGCACGATCCTGGTCGCATTGACGTCAGTCAAACGAGCAGCGGGACTGACAACAATGCGGTGTGCGAGGATAAATGGCGCGAGTGCTTTAACATCATCCGGCAGGACAAAATCCCTACCCAGGAGCGCTGCACGTGCCTGGCCTGCCCGGAAAAGTCCCAGGCTGCCGCGTGGGCTGGCTCCCAGATAAACCTCGGAGTGTTCCCTCGTCGCCCGGACCAGCTCGACGATATACCGTTTGACCGGTTCAGAAACGTGAACATGCTTGATCGTTTCCTGGGCTGCGAGAACAGCATCCAACGCAACCACCGGTTCCAGTTCCTGAATGGGATGGATCAATTTCTGTAATTCAAGGATACGGATCTCGTTATTCAATGAGGTATATCCAAGATCGATCCTCATCAGGAACCGGTCCAACTGCGCTTCCGGTAAAGGGAAAGTACCTTCATATTCAATCGGGTTCTGGGTTGCCATGACCATGAACGGCACAGGCAGCGTGTACGTAGTGCCATCAACCGTGATCTGGCGTTCTTCCATGGCTTCCAATAATGCAGATTGGGTTTTGGGGGTAGCACGGTTGATCTCGTCAGCCAGAACAATTTGCGCCATGATAGGACCAGGCCGGAACTCGAATTCCCGCGTGTTCTGGTTATAGATGGAGACACCGGTGATATCACTGGGAAGCATATCCGGTGTGAATTGGATTCGTTTGAACAACAATCCCAGTGATCGGGCAAGTCCCCTGGCCAACATAGTCTTGCCAACACCGGGCACATCTTCGATCAGGATATGTCCCTGGCAGAGAAAAGCAATGATCACCATCGTCAGAGTCTCATCCTTGCCAATAATGACTTTACTGAGATTATCTTTGATTTGATCGCTTAATTGCTCAACATTCGCGATATCCACAGCCATTACGTTACTCCTGCCAGGTCGAATTGATGTTACATTTTCGTTTTGCTTTATATTCGTTATTCTATCTCATTCCTACTATTTTCGCTGGATACTCAGGGATTGAACCTTTCACATTTTTTGAGAAGTTCATTGCCGTGTGTAATAATGATAAAATATTAAAACATAAAAAATATCCCAGACTGATTTTGCCGAGAAAGGCTGATAAATGAGTGAAGCCCTCAACCTTTACCGTTTACAAGAGTTGGACATCCACCTGGATCAAATCAATGCGCGTTTGCAAGAGATTGAAAAAGCGCTCAGTGATGACCGGCGTGTAAGGAAAGCCAGGAAAATATTGGAAAAGGCTGAAGAAGACGCTCAAAAGATCACCACCTCTCTGCATCAAATCGAAGATCAGGTTGAGGATCAACGTCTCAAACGGAAGACCACCCAGGCCTCCCTGTTCAGCGGCAAGATCAAGAATCCGAAGGACCTCCAGGACCTGCAAATGGACTCTGAAGCCCTCAAACGATATATTATCCAATTGGAAGACAAACAACTCGAAACGATGATCGCCAGTGAAGCTGCTGATCTGGCGCTGGAACAGGCCAGAAAAGGGCTTAAACAGGCGGTGGGAACCGCCGCTGAAGAAAATGCGTCCATGCTGGGAGAAAAAACAAAACTGGAAGAGGATTTGGAACGGTTTTTAAGGGAGAAAGAAGCCGTCCTGGGTGCTATCCCCCAAGTTCATTTGGCGCTCTATGAGCAATTACGTAAATCCAAACGGGGAACCGCAGTGGCTTCGATTACGGATGGTGGCTGCAGTATTTGCGGTCAGGCGTTTACGCCGGCTGATCTCCAATCCGCTCGATCATCCAACTCACTGATGTTTTGTCCCTCCTGTGGTCGGATCCTTTTCAGTAATTAAAACTAAATCTCAACCGATCCTGCGTAGAATTGCCACTAAAACAGCGCCCAGGACCTGAACCAATACCATCAGGATCAAAGGGCTGAAATCCAGACCGCCCATTGAGGGAATGATCTTTCGAATTGGAGTCAGCAGGGGTTCAATGACCTGGGACATCGTCTGCCTGATCGGATTGAAAGGTCCTAAAATAAAACTCAATAAAGAGTAGATGAAAATAAATACCGTAAAAATAGTAACCGTTGCATTAATGATTGAAATTACAATTTGCATTTTTTCTCCAAAAAGTCATTCCTGTACCGGTCGGGAACCAAATAATTCCGTTCCAATCCGAACCATGGTTGCGCCTTCTTCAATGGCAACTTCATAATCAAAACTGGTGCCAATCGAAAGATCGTGCCAATTCATTTCCGGTAGTTCGTTTCTTAAGAATTCTTGCAACCGGCGTAGCCGCTTGTATAGAGGCCGGGTTGATTCCGGGTCCTCAAACAGTGGAGGCATACTCATCAGGCCGCTAACTATCAGGTTGGGAAACGATGCAATCTGTCGGAACGGTTCAACCAGTTCCGGCCAAAGTGACTCATCCCAGGCAGGCCAGCCTGATTTACTTTCCTCTCCGGAGAGATTCACCTCCAGCAGCACCGGCATCTGTCTTTCGAGTTCACCACAATAACGGTCCAGATAACGGGCGATTTTCAGCCTGTCAAGGGAATGCACCATATCAAAATAACGGCAGACAATTTCTGACTTACGACTTTGGATATGCCCGATCATATGCCACTTGATCGAGCTTTCATTTTTAAAAGCCTCAATCTTCTCGATTGCCTGTTCAGGATAGTTTTCCCCAAAAATGTGCAGACCAGCCCGGACTCCTGCCTGAACGGTCTCAAGCGGAAGCAGCTTGGTCACAGCTACCAAGGTAACATCATCCACCGACCGGCCTGATCTTTCGGCAGCGCGTTCAATCTTCCCCTGTATGATTTCCAGATTGGAACTTATTCTTTCTACAAGCTTTGAAAACATTTCCTGAGTCAACCGTTATACCTCCCGGTTTTAATTATCCTCAATTGACATTAAAACCGCAAACCGCCCGGTTTTCCCGTGTTCACCCCGGTGGGAATACCAATCGTCGAGGTGCTCTGCAGTACAAAGTCCGGAAACCTCAACCTGTCCGACACCAGCATTTTGAAGAATCTCCCGGTTGGCTTTCCAGAGGTCCAGATAATAAGCCCCTTCCTGCTCCGAAAAATAGCGTTTTGCAGTTTCTCTGCCAAAGGAAACGTTGAATGCATTCAAAACTTCATTGCCAACCTCATAACAGTGCTGACAGATGGATGGCCCAATTCCCGCCAATAGGTCCCCGGGACGGCTGCCGTAACAGGCCGTCATCCGTTCAACTGCGATCCTGGCAATTTGTTTATAAGTACCTTGCCAGCCTGCATGGACAATCCCGATCGCGCCATTAACAGGATCGTAGAGCAGGATCGGGACACAATCCGCAAACCGCATAAATAACGTCACATCCGGGTTGTCGGTCAGGATCCCATCCGCTTTCTGATGAGGAGTTGTGAGATCACGCGGTGAACTCGTGCAAAGCACTTCTGTACCGTGCACCTGCCAGACATCAAACCGGGATTCGAAATTATGTTCCAGGATATCGAAAAGCTTTTTGTGGTTGGCTAATACCGCATCCGGGTCGTCCCCCACCGTGCCGCCAGTATTCAAACTGTCATAAGGGACTTTGCTGAATCCGCCCTTCCGGGTCAGAATGGCATGGAACAGCGGCTGGTTGTTGAATAGATCAAACTGAAAATAACGAAGGCCTTCTTTTTCGATGAATCCCATGGGTTTGGTTACAGTTACTCGTTTCCGTAATATTGCTCGAAGATGGCTTTCTTGAGTTCCATATCGCGCCGGTTTTCCTGGACCAATTCCTCAAGATAAGGATAACCGAACCAGGCGGTCGCCAGCCCAAAAAGCGCACCGGTCAGGGTCCGTAAAAGCGGCGTGCTTTCACGGAGAGGCAACCAGTTGAAGATTGAAAGCCCAGTCTGGCTGAGCAATTGTGAAAAGCCATCCAGCCCGATTGGCCCCAACCCGATCAGGATCCATAGGTACCAGGGCAGCGGTTTGATCTTTTTCCCGGTCACAGCGAAAATCAGACCGAACAAGAACAGCGCGCTGTAAATGGCAATGTCCCGCTCACAGAGAGCTACCTTATATCCCATGGCGTCATTGCCGACGAACTGCCGGGCGGTGACAATATCTTCTTCATCAAAACCGGTTGCCTGCCCATAAGTGATGACACCCTCAACGCCTGCCAGTGCCCGCGGATAGTAAGGCTGTTCACCGAACAGGAAAAACGAACGGAATGCCAACTGATGGCAGAGAGGGCTGTAGACTTTATAGATCACTTTTGCTGGCGCATCCAAACCGACCTTCATAAAGATCGGAGCCAGGAATGCAAAGAATACATACAACCCTGCAAAGAAGTTAAGTAACACCATGTAATGACTGGAAAACCAGCGGGAGAACCGATCCGTCTTACTCATCGTGAGTGGTTCCGTGATCCTGCGTTCCATCACGGTATTGCCTTTTTCGATAGCTTCCCTTAGGCGTTCTTCCGCCTTATTGAACGCGAAGATGATCTCATCCTTATCAAACGTTTTGATCAAACGAAAGACCCCCACATCCAATACAGGCGCTTTTTCACTGAATTCTTCTCTTAAAATCTGCGCTTTATCAATGTCAATGATATGCAAATCATGGGGATGATCGGTGGAGACTTCTTCCAGCCATTTCTTTATTTGAAGAAGTTTTGGATCCGATCCTGAAATAAACAGCGTTACCTGGATCATTCACCCACCCCGATCTTCTCCAGGTATGCATCGAATAAAGTGTTATTCAATTCGCCAATATGTGTTGCCTTAAGGTTGCCATCGGCATCAATGAACAGTGAGGTCGGGAAACCTCTCACCTGGTACAGAGTGGCTACCGAAACTTCGGGATCAAGCAGGAATGCCATGGTAAATCCTTTTGCATCGACAAAGCTCTGAACGGCTTCCTTACTATCCCCGCCATTGACAGCCAGAACAACGAATTCTCCTGCAAACTTATCCTGATATTCCTGGATGAGTGGCATTTCCGCCCGACAAGGCGGACACCAGGTCGCCCAGAAATTGACCATCACAGGAATACCTAAATAATCTGAAAGTGAAACCTCTTCACCTGATAAACTGGTGAGTGTGAAGTCCGCTGCAGCAACCAATTCATCATTATCCACTGAAATCGGATTATCCTCAACCACGACAACCGGTGTTTCATCAGTGTCTTCAAATTGGCTTTCAGTGACTGCCGCTTCAGTTATGGATTCAACTGGAATATCTGCGGGTTTAGACATTTTATTCAACCTGAAAATGACCAGAACACCCAACAGGACAACGATCAGAACTAAAGCTGCATCTAAATACCATCGTCTTTTGGACACGACTTCTCCGATACGATTAATTAACTAGATCCCGAAATCGATCAGGGAATCAAAGGTGATCAGGCGTTGGTAAATCCCAAGAAATAACAGGATGCCAACCAGGATCAGGATCACGCCCATCACGATCTGGGCAATTTTCATCGCTTTGCTGTATTTCCTCAGGATCTGGGTCACCCAGCCGACGCCCAATGCTGCGACCAGGAATGGGATCGCCATCCCCATTGAATACATACCCAACAAAGCCACGCCCTGACCAATATTCGCCCGTTCAACCGCCAGCGTAAGGATCAGGCCGAGTGTCGGACCGACACAAGGTGACCAACCTGCAGAGAAGAAGATCCCCATCAGGAACGAAGAGAAAAGGCTGCGTCCCTTATCCACCTTGGACTGCGGACGCAAATCGTAATCAAGGAAAGGGATCCGGATCAAACCGGTCATGTGCAGGCCAAAGAGAATAATGACGACCCCGCCGATCTTAGCGAGGATATCCCGTATTTGGTAGAAAAATTGGCTGAGCGCGGAAAAAGCAAGCCCAAGCGTGATGAAGACAAAACTAAAGCCTAAAACAAAGGCCACACCGTGGAAAAAGGTATGCCACTTTTCTTGTGATGAGCCTTCTTGGACCTGGGCAATTGACCGCCCGCTCAGGTAGCCGATATATGCCGGGACCAGCGAGAAAACACAGGGAGAAAAGAATGAGACCAATCCTGCCACGAAGGCCAGCCCAATTGAGACGTTAAGAAATTCCATGGATACCCATTATTCTGCAACGACTTCGACAGTTGTGGATTTATTTAAACCCTGAATGGTTACTTCACCGGTCGCATATGGAACGGCTGGTTCCGTCCAGCGCCAAACCCACTTCGCGTCTTCAGGCCGGGTGTTGACGCAGCCATGCGAGCGTGCGGTACCAAAATTATTATGCCAGAAGGTGGAATGGATTGCCGCACCGTTGATATCAAAGAGGGTCGTCCAGGCGATCCCGGCAATATCATAATTGCCAACCGCAGGGCCGGCGCTCATGTGTGTTGAAAGCATCTTCCGCCAAATCGTATGAACACCGATCGGGGTCAGCCATTTCCCTTCTTCACCAATTCCGCCCGTGGTCACCTGCGTGAAGAAGACTTCATCATCCCCTTCCAGACAGGTCATGGTCTGGTAACGCAGGTCCACCAGGACGCGTTTGTTTGGTTCACCGGGGTGGATTGGAGCAATTTCTTCAGGTGTGATCTGGCGGCAGACATCGGCATCAACCCAATATTGATCGGGCAATGCGCCGTAACGCTGCATCAGGCAGTATTGTGACTTCCCGGTGTCCGGATTCTGCCGGACATCGAACGCCCAGAATACCTGTGAATAATATAACCTCGGCCGGATCGCTTCCCGCAGCCAATATTGTGTCGGGGCGTTGACAAAATCCATCCCGGTGTAAGGAGTCACAATTTCAACCCACATCCCCCGTTCACTGTTTTCTGTCTCGGGTAATTCAGTCAAAACCGACTGGGGATTAAATTGAACTTTCTGGACAAATTCAGCATAGATGTATCCCTTTTCAGTCTCCACCCAACGCTGATTGATCCGGATTGGGTCAATTTGCTTTGCAATGACTTCCTGCTTCCATTGAAAAACATCATCACGCCAGGCTGAACCTACCGAGGGGGCATCCCAGTAGGGTTCGCTTTTAATATCGAAATGAGCGCCTTCCTGTCCGGCACAGATCCGTCCCAGCCATTGGTTTTCAGGAAAATTAGGAGGTTCATCCTGCAGCCGCTCCAACCGGGCTAAAATTGTTTTGCCTGATTGGCCGCGTCCCAAAGCAACCCCACCCAAGGCAAGTGCGGAGAGTTTCAAAAATTCACGGCGTGAAAGCTTCTCTTTTCGGTTCATATCCTGATTAAGATAATCCAATTTATCATGAATGTCAATAAATATATGTTTTATCTAATAATTTATTTAGAATGATTGTCTTAACTTCCTCAATTTCCGGCGCCCACCAGGCGTCACCAGCCTGGTATTTAATCTTTTCCCTAACGATCTCATAAGCCTTAGCCGTCCCACGTCCAAAGACCACCTTCGGATCCTGGCGCTTGCGCAGATGCAATGCACGTGTCGCCGTGAAGATCTCTATGGCGAGGACATGCGCCGTATTGGCCACGATCTCTCGGGCATGGCGGGCGGCTGTCATCGCGTTGGCGTTATGATCCTCCTGCTCTGCGGATGTCGGCAGGGAATGGACCGAATCGGGAGTCGCCAGGGTCTGGTTTTCCAGCACAAGTGAAGCGGCCGTATATTGCGGCATCATCAACCCAGAATTCAAGCCGGCTGCCGAAAGCCGGTCCACCAACATCGGCGGCAAATCTGCATTTAAATGCCCATCCGTCAGACGGAAAGTCCGCCGTTCCGAGATGGAAGCGATTTCAGCCAGGGCAATCCCCAGGGTATCCATGACCACGCCCACCGGCTCGCCGTGGAAATTACCGCCTGAAACGGCGATCCCCGGTTCAAACAAGAGCGGGTTGTCCGTTGCTGCGTTGATCTCGGTTTCGATCACGCTGCGCACAAACGCCAGTGTATCCCAGCCAATCCCCTGCACCTGCGGTGCGCATCGTAAAGAATAGGCATCTTGAATTCGTCCATAGGCATCAATCAGGCTGCTGCCTTCGGTCAGGCTGCGGATGGCGCTTGCTACTCTTATTTGCCCTTTGTGTCCTCGCGCAGCTTGCAGTCGTTCATCAAAGGCAGCCGAACATCCCATCACAGCTTCCAGGGTCATCGCCAGGGAAACATCTGCGGCCTGGAGCAGTGTCTCCGAATCATAGACAGCCAGGGCAGCGATTGCTGCCGAGAAAGTCGCGCCATTATTGACCGCCAGCCCTTCTTTCGCACCCAGGATCAGCCGGTCGATCCCAGCCCTACCCATGGCTTCCTTACCGGAGAGAAGCTCACCCTGGAAAATGGCTTCCCCGGATTCTTCCTCCAAATCTTCCGGATCGGTTGTAAAGACCAATGCCAGGTGGGAAAGCGGACCGAGGTCGCCGGAAGAACCCAGCGAACCTTGTGAAGGAACAACAGGGGTAATGCGTTCATTCAATAATGCCAGCAGGGTTTCCACCACTTGGGGTCGGACACCCGAGAAGCCTTTGGCAAGTGTATTTGCACGGACAAGGATCGCAGCCCGAACGACCTCCTCCGCCAGCGGTTGGCCGGTACCCACAGCGTGGCTAAGGATCAGGTTGCGGCTGAGCCGGGCCGAGTCTTCAGACGGGATGCGGTGTTCGGCAAAGATCCCAAACCCGGTGTTGATTCCATAGACTGGCTCACCTTTTTCAATAATCTTCTCAACCCAGCCGCGGGCGCGCTCGACGGCTTCTCTCGCGGCTGGCGCTAACCGAACTTCTGCGAAATGTCTTGCAACGGCAACAATTTCTTCAATGGTGAGGTGATTGCCGTCAATCGTAATGGTTTCCAATGGGAATCTCCTATTTAGAGGATCAGCAACCCAAGCAAAACTGAGACTAAAGGCACGGTGAGGTTATCAATATCAGCGAATGGAAGTGATTCGACCAAAGTTGTCGCGATCGCGATCACACCCACAGGAATCAAATAATGTGAGATTGGACCTGGGAAAAAACCTTTGCTCACATAGACCCATAAGATAATGACGGCCAGAATGAATCCGCCGAACAGCATCGTCAACGATCCTGCCAGGGATTTCTTCCGCGACCAGGGGATGGGGCTGCTGGGGATTTTCTTACCGATGATATCCGCCAACCCATCTCCTCCGCAGAGGATCATCAATGCCACGATCCCAATGGGTGAATTTCGCCAGAAAAGGATCGTCAGGGTTATAAACGCGATCCCGTAAAACAACGGGCCGTGCAAGATCTCTCGCCGGTCACCGGTCCGTGACATGGCCTCCACCGCTGAAGGGTCTTTGATCACTCCGGTGCCAACCAGGACAAACTGCAAAGTTATTCCCAACGGAACAATGGCAGCCAGGAAAGGTGCAATTGGCGCTTCATTGAAGAAAAGCCAGCAAAGGACGAAGATCGGCCCGGTGCCGATATGGATGATCTTGCGGCTGAGCGCGCTCGATATCCAACCTTTATGCGCGAAAAAATCATTGATCCGCAGCCAGGCCAGAGCTATGACCAGGGTTACACCGAGTGCAAGCAAATTACTCTTGAACATCTTTATCTCGCATTTTATTGGTGAAGAATCACTTCTTTATCAACGACGGTCATCCATCGCCCGGTCAATATCACGAGCCACATCACGTGATTTAATTGATTGACGTTTATCGTACTGGTGTTTACCTTTCGCCAATGCAATCTCCACCTTGGCGCGTCCCTCTCGTAAATATAAATTTATTGGAACGATGGTCATCCCTTTTAATCGGACGCCTTCCCAGAGGGTTTTGATTTCGCGTTTATGCAGCAATAACCTGCGCTCCCTTTCGGGATCGTGATTAAAAACGCTTGCCTGGTCGTACGGCGCAATATTAGCACCTACCAGCCAGGCCTGACGCCCGTTTGTGCGGACATAAGCCTCTGAAAGCGAGACCTGCCCCGCCCGGATGGACTTTATTTCTGTCCCGCGTAGTTCCAGGCCAGCTTCAAAGGATTTACCCAGTTCATATTCAAACTTGGCTTTTCGGTTGCGTGCAATGATTTTTATACCTTCCATAGTGCCTAATTTTAACACAGACTAAAATAAAATCATCCAATAGAGAGAACCTCCCCAACTTCCTTGGATGAATTTGTTCTTTTGACCAGGGACAATGAAACGTTGGTGGGTATAATCAAATCGTTAGACTAAAAAAATAAACAGGGAGATGAATAATGGATATCAGTTTGGCATTGGGAGGCGGCGGCGTCCGCGGTGTAGCTCATATTGGCGTGTTGCGTGCCCTCGAAAACCATGGATTTACAGTGAAAGCGATCGCCGGGACAAGCGCAGGGGGTTTGGTCGGTGCCGTTTATGCTGCCGGGTTTTCCACTGATAAGATCGAACAAACCGTTAAAAAAATGGATGAAAACCGTTCATTCATGCAGCGCGATTCAAACCAGCCTTCCTTGCTGGGATTGGCGGGGATCACAAGCAATCTATCAGACCTTTTAGCCGATCGCTCTTTTGCTGATTTAAAAATTCCCTATGCAGCTACTGCAGTCAGCCTGAAAACGGGTAAGGAGATCATTTTGATGAAGGGGAATGTCCTGGAAGCTGTATTGGCAACCATTGCAGTTCCAGGAGTGTTCCCAAGTCAGGAAATAGGCGGCAGGGTTCTGGTCGATGGTGGTGTGCTGGACCCGGTACCGGTCCAGGTGGCACGCTGGATGCGCCCTGACCTTCCTGTGGTTGCAGTTATGCTTCATCAATGTCCGGATGGTTACATCCAGGATGAAACAATGCTCCCAATCTCAATCCCAGGTCCCAGTTCAATTGTCGATCGCCTGCTTAAACTCCGACTCGTGCAGGCTTTCCGAATCTTTACCCGCTCGATCGAGATCTCCAGTAAACAACTTACTGAGTTGGCAATACAACTCTACAAACCGGAAGTGGTGATAGCCCCCAAAGTCGGGAATATAGGATTACTGCAGAACATCAATTCAGATGAGATGATTCAGGCTGGTATTGATGCCACCGAAGAAACTATGGAAAAGCTAAAATCCGAAGCGAATTGGATGAAGCGGATCCAGCGCCAGGTACGCCATCAATTCAAGCCCCAACCCATCCCGCAGCTGTGGGAAAATATTGAGGAGTGATTTTTGAGGGATTTGCGGAAGTTTGCCCGGCAAACCCAGAACAGGCTGGTGATCGGACTGCTTGTTCTGGTTTTTACCGTCGGGATCATTCTGCTCTATTTCCTGTATGGCAAAGGAGCAGCCCTGGTAGGGTTGATCTGCCTGGCCGGAATCCTGATCCCAATCCTCTTGATCCTGCTTGTCCTATATTTGATTGAAAGAATTGCGAAACATGACAGGGAATAAAGAACCCGATCTCATCGATCTTAAAGGTTGGCCCTTTCGAGTCAAGCCAGCCGAACAGCCAGAAAACCCTGCCAGAGTTTTGTTGCTTCTGCATGGCTATTTGGGTAACGAAAATGTAATGTGGGTCCTGACCAAATCCATCCCAAAGACCTATACCATGCTTGCACCGAGAGCACCGATTAAATTAGGCCCTGACCAATACAGTTGGCATCCCATAGAACCCCAATGGCCGGCGTTGAACGCAACCTACCGGCCGATCGCGAATGATTTACTCGACCGAGTGGATCAGTGGGTGACGGATAACAATCTGGCCGTCGACAGGTATGATGTGATGGGGTTCAGCCAGGGCGCCGTAATGGCGTATGGATTGAGTTTTCTTTTTCCTGATCGGATCAATAAGGTAGCAGCACTGGCTGGGTTCATTCCCCAATCCTGGCAGGCTGATCTAAAAAATATCTCACTGAAAAATGAATCCTATTTCATCGCTCATGGGACCCAGGACGGGACTGTCCCCTTTGAAAAAGCACAACAGGCAGCTGAATTTTTAAAAGAAAAAGGCGCCAGGGTGAGCTTCTGCGAAGCGGACACCGGTCACAAGTTTGGCGCTAATTGTTTCAGTGGCTTGGGTGAATTTTTTCGCTAACGCCCGCTGATCAGAGCGATCACACCCAGGAAGATCCCCAAAGCACCCAACCCAATAATGATCAACCCCATTGGGACTCCGCCTGCGGCGGTATTCCCGGCTTCCATGGTATAGGTGGGGATATCCAGCGGTGCTGGTTCAGTAAAAGTTGGTAATCGGGTTGCGTCCGGTGTTGTCAGGAATTGGGCAGCCAGAGTCGGATCGACCGTACGTGTTATGTCAGGTGTGGAGGTTGGGGGCGGCGCCACCTCGGGTAGATCACCTCCAAATAAAGTCACCAGGTTCCCATAAACCCAGGCGGTACCACTGGGTGCCACCGGGTATTCAATCTGGACCCAGTCGCCGTATTTCCCAATAGCAGGGACTTCCTGTCCAACCAATAAGACGCCGACCTTCTCGGTCAGCGCGCTGGGGCCTGAACGGACATTGATCTGCGTATCATTGGCTGTAAGTGCATTGACCACGATATAAGGCCCTTTTGGGGTGCTGGTCACTGTGGGGATATCCCCTGTCGGTAATTGAGGTGCCGGCCCGGCCTGGACTGGAGCAGCGATGCTGAATCCAACCAAAATTATTAGAAAGAAAACGAAAATTATCGGTCTTAGCCACCGATATTTCATCATAAACTCCATATTATCTAGTTAATCAAACCACATATCGGATTATAATTCATGGTGCAAGAATCGGAAAGCATCGAATATGGAAGGTTTGGATATGCCTGAAACACGCATCTATCATGGAGACTTCAATCCTAGCGACATCGCCCGGGACATCATCGCCCAATTCAATCGCGGTAATTACCAGGTACAGCAAATTGGCCGTGACCCTGAGATCGCAGTCCAGATTGCTACCCGCCAATTCGCCCAATCAGGCGGCCAAACGGCATTGACCATCACCCTCCACAAAGTTGAAGATGGTGTTTCCGTCCAGGTTGGGAAACAGGCCTGGATGGGTGTCGCTGCCAGTCTGGGGTTTACTGCACTCAGCGTATTACGCAATCCCCTGTCTCTGCTGGGAAGGATTGACGATCTGGCCCAGGATATCGAATCTCTCCAATTGGATGAAGATATCTGGGATGTCATCGAAAACTCTGCCAGGCAGCATGGCGTTGGGAAGGTCCTCTCGGAAAGATTGCAACGATACATATGTCCATATTGCAACACGGCTAATAAGCCCGGAGAAAGCCGCTGTATCGCTTGTGGGGCACCGCTGGGTGATATCCAGCCGCAAACCTGCCTGAATTGCGGTTTTATTGTCCGCAGCCTTGAACGTGAATGCCCAAACTGTCATGCAAAATTACCCCAAAGGTAATAACAAACAAACCCGGTTGGAAATCCCAACCGGGTTTGTTATTTTATTTCATGGATATTAGTTTATTTCCATTGATTTTTAAATTAGAAACCTCATCCCCAGCCCTTCCTCTCGGTGAGTGGAAGGGCGTCAGCGAAGCTGACACGAAAGCATTTGCTTTGGAAGGCTAATATCCGGCGAAAATGCAGTATTCAGATTTAAATTTCCCGCCAGCGCCGGCCGTCACGCTGAATGAATTCTTCTGCAGACTGCGGCCCTTGCGTTCCAGCTTCATAGACGGGTAGATTCTTGAGGTTCTGGTTCTTCCAGGCATCAATGATCCCATCCGTTAATTTCCAGGCTTCCACGACTTCATCGCTGCGGGTAAATAAAGTTGCATCGCCGAGTAAGCTATCGAGAAGCAGGCGCTCATAGGCCTCCGGTGGTTCACCGTGGAAGGCTTCTTCATAGGAGAAACGCATCTGTACCGGATCGATCTGCATGACACTTCCAGGTGATTTTGCACCAAAAGCTAAAGTGATGCCTTCATCAGGTTGGATGCGTAAAACCAATACATTCGGCGCATCTCCAGCCAGATTGCGCTGGCCAAAAAGGGAAAGCGGGACTTGTGTATATTGGATCGCAATTTCAGTTACCCGGTGTGGGAGGCGTTTACCCGACCTCAAGTAGAAAGGCACCCCGGCCCAGCGCCAGTTGTTGATGAATAATCGGGCGGCAAGATATGTTTCTGTGGTTGAATCCGGTGAGACTCCTGGTTCGTCGCGATAACTGGGTACGCGTTGACCGTCGATCGTACCGGAAACATACTGTGCTCTCACGGTATTTTCGATTGCGCTTTCGCCAGTGATTTCCACGATCGATTTCAAGACCTTAACCTTCTCATCCCGTACAGCCTTGGCATTGAATACCGCCGGCGCTTCCATAGCAGTCAGAGACAGCAGTTGCAGTAAATGGTTCTGGAAAACGTCCCTGATCACGCCGGCATGGTCATAATATCCAGCGCGTGTGCCCACGCCCTCAGTTTCGGCCATTGTGATCTGGATATGGTCGATATATTTCCGGTTCCACAGCGGTTCGAAAATGCCATTGCCAAAACGGAATGCCAGGATGTTTTGGACCGTTTCTTTTCCCAGGTAATGGTCCATGCGGTAGATCTGGTCTTCATTGAAGACAGAGTGCAATTCAGCATCCAACAGAAGCGCTAAATCAAGGTCACGGCCAAACGGCTTCTCCACAACAATCCGACGCCAGCCTTCCAAACACAATTCAAGCTGGGATTTACCAAGGTTTTCAACGATCGTTGAATACCACTCAGGGGGCGTTGAGAGATAGAACAGGGTATTCTTGACGCCCAATTGATCCAATGCTTTATCCAATCTGAGATATCCATCCTGATCCTGAAAAGTTGATTGGATGTAATAAGCATTATCAAGTAGTGCTTCCAGAATATCGGTATCAATTGGCTTATTGCCGTCATTATCCATCACTCCCTGGCGAAGGACATCCCGCATCTTTTCATGGCTCCAGGGCCGGCGAGCGAACCCCAGGATATAAAAGGGGATTGGAAGGCGACCTTTTTTCGCGTTTTCATAAAGTGCAGGCATCAACTTTCGCCGTGTAAGGTCACCTGTAACACCAAAAATGACGATTGCGACACCGTCGATACAAGGTTCATTGGTGATATCTATTTCTGGCATGAATTCTCCAAGCTTTCTTAGTTAAATGACAATCCAATTTCAATTCTACCTGAATATTTTCTCATTATAATGATAGGTATATACAAGGAAGAGGTAAATTGATGACTGAAATAACCCAACTTACGGAAAAGATTAAAACCAATATCAATAAAGTTATTGTTGGCAAGTCAAAGACTGTGGATCTGCTTATGGTTGTAATGCTTTGTGAAGGGCATGTGTTGATCGAGGACGTACCCGGTGTCGGAAAGACCATGCTCGCCCGCGCATTAGCCATCAGCGTGGGTGGATTATTTAAAAGGCTGCAATGCACACCCGATCTGCTCCCGAATGACATCACCGGGGTTTCGATTTTCAACCAGGCTGAAAATGATTTTGAATTCCGTCCCGGTCCTCTGTTTGTGAATATCATGCTGGCTGACGAGATCAACCGGGCAACCCCACGCACACAATCCGCCCTGCTGGAAGCAATGCAGGAACGCCAGGTTACCATGGACGGGACGACCTATCCCCTGCCTAAACCTTTTATGGTGCTGGCCACACAAAACCCGGTTGAATTTGAAGGTACATTTCCTTTGCCGGAAGCACAATTGGACCGTTTTATGCTGAAGATTGACATGGGCTACCCCGATCACCAAGAGGAAGCAGAGATCATCCATCGCTTGGCGCGCCAGCATCCCATTGAATTGCTTTCATCCGTCGCGACACCGTCAGAAGTGGAGGCTCTGATCCCACAGGTTTGGGAGGTAAATGTGGACGAAACTGTTGTGGATTATATAATCCGATTAGTGGAAGCCACCCGGCATCATCCAGGTATCTTACTTGGTGGCAGCCCACGTGCATCATTGGCGCTCTACAAAACCAGCCAGGCGCTTGCTGCCATTAATGGCCGGGATCATGTCCTGCCGGATGATATCAAAGCATTGGCAATCCCGGTGCTGTCCCATCGACTGATGCTCAAGCCTGAAACGGAATTACGCGGTGCGACCAGCGTGAGTCTGATCGAACGTATTCTGGATGAGACCCCTCTGAAACTGCGGGATAAGGAAGAATAGCTTTGGCGGACTTTCTGCCATTTCTCATTTTCCTGATGATCCTGGCGCTGTTACTGCAGGCCGGACCGGCTCTGACCGTCTTTTACCTGATCATTGGCACTTTCCTGTTGGGTTTATGGTGGCAAAAACGCTCACTTAAACATCTCATGGTCACACGTGAATTTGAAGATCATGCGTATTGGGGTGAAACCATTCCGGTCCGATTGACCATTGAAAATAAGAGTATCTTACCAATACTATGGCTGGAGATCCATGAGAGCCTGCCCGTCAATTTACGAGCGGGTCGGAATATCAAAGAAGTTTTCAGCCTGGGCATCCGCAGTAAAAAAGTGATTGAATATAAGATCAACGCCTTTAAGCGCGGATATTACGCCCTCGGTCCGCTCGTTGTCAGTTCCGGTGACCCTTTGGGGTTGACTAAACCATCTCAGGAGGAGTTCCCGCCTTCCCCGCTGACCATTTACCCAAAAATCGTCAGCCTGGAATCCCTTGGACTGCCATCACGTTCCCCGTTTGGGACCATCAGGCACCACAATCCTGTCTTTGAGGATCCAACCCGTCTGATGGGCAAGCGTGGTTTTCAATCCGGTGATTCCGTCCGAAGGATCGATTGGAAAACAACCGCGGCGACTGGTCAGCTTCAGGTTAAGCTATACGAAGCATCTATTGCCCTGGAGGTCGCAATCATCCTGGATTTGGATCACCAGAGCTACGATATCCAAACTTTTTTCGGCGCCACCGAATTGGCAGTGACCGCAGCAGCCTCGCTGGCAGCCTGGGGTCAGCAGCATAATCAGCCTGTGGGGTTGTTCACCAATGGGTTTGACCCATTGACGGAATCCGCTGTCGTTCACCCGTTGGTACCCAAGAAAGGAAACGGGCATTTCATCAATATCCTCGAATTATTGGCTCGAATCCAACCCGGTGAAACATTACCGCCAGAGCAGTTGCTGCAAGACGTACGGGGACAATTGAGTTGGGGTACGACCCTGATTTATATTTCCGGCAAGGTCCAGCCGGAGGTTATCCGGCAGTTGTATCAGGCGAAGAAGACCGGTATGAACCCGGTGATCATGATCACGGGACAAACAACCGACCTCTCTCTTGATCGGAAAATCGCATCTGGTTATCATATCCCGTTCTATTCCCCCTTAAATCCTGACGAATTACAATCCCTGGGAGTGGTGTCGTGATGAGTGATCAACAACCTCCATCCGCAACCTCTGATTCCCAGCGAGTTTTCACATTCCTGAACTTTGGACTTGTAAGCGCAATGCTGGCTTGTCTGGCCTTCATCATGGGTAAACTTGTTGAGCTCCTTTATCCGGGTTGGGTTGTGCGAGGTCTGTGGGTTCTGGCTTTCTTCATTGCACTGGAATCCCTGGTCATTCACTACACTCGTTATCGCTATATGAAGTTCATCGAGAATCCATTTCTGGCGACTGCCGCTGAATGGGTCCTGCTTCTGTTGATTTCCAAACTTTTTGTAATGTTTCAATCCGGATTGGTAAATTTTGTGCCGGAAATACTTTCATGGCAGAAACAATTCTTCGAGAGTTTCTTCGACATTCAATACGGCTTGTTACTTTTCCTGGTGCTGATCATATGGGTCTTGGCGAGGATCTTCAGCCAACCCATGATCCAACTGGAAGAAGACCATGACCTGATGGAGCAGGAAAAGCTCGGAGTCACGTTCAATGACCGCCAGGATGCAAGACGAAGCCTGATCGGGTTGATATTTATTCTCGGGTTCATCATGATTGGGTTGACTGTGATGTTGAAGGGAAATGTCAAATTCGTTCCCTTCGACAAAACGCCCTTCAAAGTCTTTATATTCGTTTTGCTCGCCTATTTTTGTCTGGCGTTCGTCTTTATGGCCCTCAACCAATACAACATTATGCGAGCACGCTGGTATTTCAACGACATTTCGGTGCATCCCGACCTGGCAAAACGCTGGCTGTTCTATACACTGATCTTCATTGCGCTGGTCTTTATATTAATTATCTTCCTTCCCACTAATTTCACTTTAGGTCTTTACCCCGCCCTGGAGGCAATATTTAAAATAATCATCTATATCTTCGGCATCATCCAATTCATTCTCCTTTTCCCCGTCGCATTCATTATCTCCATCTTCAATTCGCTGCTTGGTACCGAACAGACAAACCAACCAGTACAACCGGTCATGCCGGAATTCGCACCTTCTGACCAGACCACGACCGGTGTCCTGCCCTGGTGGGATATTGTCAAATCCATATTGTTCTGGCTGGTGTTCATCGGCGTGATCATCCTGGCTGTGCGTTACTACATCAATAACCGCAAAGGGCTTAAGGACTTTTTCAAATCCATTCGGATTGGTAGGTGGGTCAAGGACATTTGGAGCTGGGCCAAGCGCGGCTTCCGGAAGATTAGCCAGTTCACTGCAGAGACCGCCCAAAAAGGATACCAGCAAGTCAGGAATTTCTTCTCCAATCGTGAAAGAAAACTGCCATCATTAATGGACCTTATCCAGCGGCTACCACCCCGCCAGGCCGTTATCCTGACGTATTGGGACTGGGTAAGATGGAATAAAGAGCATGGTCTCCCCAGAAAAGGATCACAGACCCCCATTGAATATGCCATAGCACTTGAAAAGCGTTGGCCTGGGATCAGCAACCAACTTGATTTATTCACCGGGCAATTTATTCTGGCGCGTTATTCACGGCAACCCGTTGGCCGTGAACAGGCCAGTGAAGCGCAGGACCTGTTAACCTTTCTTAAAGATTTTATCCGCAGCGAAGGTCTTAAGACCCTATCCGAATAATCTTCTTTTTTCCTTAACGATCCTTGGATATTATGTCAGATCCTGTGCAGGGTATATCTGACAGTGAATTGTGCCATCCGGATCATCTTGAAATGTCTGAACACCCGCATCCAGCCAATTTTCGGGTGGTTATCATCCATATAAAACCACATTTCACGGAATTCGATTCCCGGTCCCCAGCTCTCCAATTCATCCGGTGATGAAACACCGAAGCTAAAAATCGCGTCCTTCCCCATCTTGAGCCGGCGCCGCATCTTCATTTGGGCCAGTTTGGCCCAGTAACCTTCGACCCATGTCCGATTGGTTAATTCACAGACCAGATCTGATTCCGGGAAGTGCTCCTGTAAAGCCAAAACCAGACGCTTAACTTCTGATTCCTGCAGATACATCAACACGCCCTCCGCCAGCAGCAGAACGGATTTTCCTTCGGTTTTGATCTGTTCCATCCAGGAAATATCCAATACGGATTGAGGGATCATCCGGTACCGATCGGTCTCGGCGAGCAGCTGGCGTTTGAACCGGATCACTTCAGGCAGATCCAGGTCGAAGAAATGGACGTGTCCGTTATCAATCCTGAAGAACCTCGTATCCAGACCGCAGCCGATGTTAACGATGATGCCATCCGGATGGGAGTTGAGAAATTCACGGGCATAATCATCGTATTTCTTGCTCCTCAGGGCAATATGAACGTTCAGACGAGGATCTGTAGCACGTTCCCGTAACTGTTTGGCCATTTTCCCTTCCTTGAACTTAAGGATAGGGTCGATGCGGCCAATCAGTGATTCGGCTATCTCATCCTTCAGGATTGGATCTTCACTTTGACTTTCTAGCGCTTTGTTGTACAAAGTCAACAGTCCGGTTTCCTGTACTCCTGAAAAGTCCAATTCCTGGAACTTGTCATTCATTTCATCCTCCATCAAACGAAATTAACTTGAAGTAAAGAAGTTATAAATGTATTTATCAACATTTATACATCGGAAGTCGGTTTATTCAATGCGTATTTTGTTTCCGATTATAATAACAATATTCATTCATTTATTTAATTAGGAGAAATCATTATGACCAAGATCATTGCCGACACCACATGCGGTTTGCCGCTTGATGAATTGGCAGCATTGGGTGTGGACGTTATCCCCCAGATCATCATCTTTGATGACCAACCCTATAAGGATGACTCCGAAATCGACACGCCCACCTTCCTCGCCAAGCTAAAAGAAGCCAAAGAACTTCCCAAGACAGCGGCACCACCACCAGCACTTTATGAGCCGCT
This sequence comes from uncultured Chloroflexia bacterium, assembly GCA_963741015.1. Lineage (GTDB taxonomy): Bacteria > Chloroflexota > Anaerolineae > Anaerolineales > Anaerolineaceae > Brevifilum. The sequence continues at coordinate 311,443 of CAVUGP010000001.1, forward strand.
CTATGAAAAATATGCGAATGCCGGGGAATCGATCGTCATTCCGACACCATCAGCGGAGCTCAGCGGTACATTCCGCTCAGCTGAGGTAGCTCACGAAAATGTCCCGCAAGCGGACGTCCATATCCTGGATACCCGCACCATTGCCGGTGGTCTGGGTGTATTAGTCAAAAAAGCGAAACAATGGGCGGATGAGGGCAAAGCACCGGAAAAGATCATTGAAGACCTCATAGCACTTGAATCTCGTGAGGTGGTTTATTTCCTGGTTGATACATTGGAATACTTGTATAAAGGCGGTCGGATTGGAAACGCATCCTACCTGATCGGCAGCGTCCTTCAAATGAAACCCATCCTGGGTGTTGAAGACGGTAAGGTGACTGCCGTTGAAAAACAGCGCACATCCTCCAAAGCCCTTGCCCGGCTGAAGGAATTGGTTCTCGATGATTGTCCCCACAGCCCGGAGTCTTACATTACGGTCAGCCAATGCGGAGGGCAGGAACGCGCCGAAAGTTTCGCGGAAGATTTGGCTGAGGCATTAGGTTTGGGAGAAATTCCGGTCTATGAAGTCCCACCCGCAATCGTCGTCCACGGCGGTCCGGGAATCATCTCGGTCAGTTATTTCAAGGCTGAATAGAAAATCAACAAGATCATCCGAAAACCTCTGGATGATCTTGTTCTATTTTCCAATAATTATTGTTCATAATGTAGAAACATTGCATGTTACGTCTCTACATCATAATTTTTCATTTTCAAAACCTGGGTCTCTTGAATAGTCAGAAAATAACTTCGTTTCGTTGATTTTGATGGATTAAAACGCTTCGGTTAGAATCGCTTCCAAAATTGTTTCATCCAGTTTAACCGGGTTCTTTTGCATACTGGAAGACATCTTCGATTTCTCGATAATTTCCGGAAAATCGGACTTTTCAATCCCGATCTCATGGAGTCCGGGAATGTTCAGTTCTCGTGCCAGGTTTTCGATCCAGGCAACGCCATCCCCGACACCGGCATCAGGATCTCCCGTCAACCAGATGGCGACCTGGCCGAAACGGTCCAAAAAGGCACCCTCGCCAACCATAGACTGCAACACCCGGACATTGTATTTCATGACATACGGCAGCAGGCTGGCACAAATTGCGCCGTGTGGCGCATTGAACATCCCACCGATGGGACCGGCGAACCCATGAACCGCGCCCAGCCCTGCATTCGCCAGACAAAGACCTCCAAACAAGCTGGTTAACGCCATGTCTTCCCGGGCTGTGGTGCTTTGCCCATCCATGTATGCTGCAAGTAAGGATCGTGCGCCGCGCTTGATCCCTTCCTCTGCAATCGCGTCGGTTAAAGGGTTTGCTTTCGCCGAAACATAGGCTTCGATGACCTGGGTGAGTGCGTCCATCCCTGTGCTGGCTGTGACCGACGCCGGCATGGAATAAGTCAATTCCGGATCAACGATCGCTACTGTTGGGATCATTAACGGGCTGCGCATACTGACCTTGACATGATGCTCAGGAGAAGAGATCACAGCATTCCTGGTTACTTCCGTACCAGTCCCGGCCGTGGTGGGAATGGCGATCATTGGTGCAGCCCGATTGGGGATCTTCTGCCCCTTCCCGATCACTTCCAGGTAATCCATCAGCTTTCCGGGATTGGCAAGCATGGCTGCAATGGCTTTGGCTGAATCCAATGCGGATCCGCCCCCAAACCCAATCAGAAATTTGCAGTTTTCGTTTTGAGCTAACGCAACACCGGATTGAATCGTCAGGATATCCGGTTCATGTCCAACTCGGAATATTTTCCAGGAGATATTTACCCTGTCCAATAGGCTTGTTACAGGATCCAGACCCACCGATCCACTGCCCGTTACGATCAGAGCCTTTGAACCGAAACCATGGGCAATTTCACCCATCCTCGCAATAGTGCCGTTTCCAAAAATGATCCGGTCAGCCGTGGCAAATTCAAAACTCATGATCAGCCCCACCCTTCATCGGACGGGAAGATATTATCATAAACCTTCTTGGTTCTAGGGACAGCCATCAGGTCTTCCACAATATCTTTCCAGATCTTGTAATGCCGGGTTTCCTTATGCCTGGCAGGGTCATCTTTTGTGCGGTAAACTTCAACCAGTACGAATTTCTCCGGACACTCCGTTTCCTGCAGAATGTCAAATCGGACGATACCCGGTTCAAGCAGGCTGGCACGAGCGTTTGCCAGAGTCGCCTGTTTGAAAAGTTCAACATGACCCGGCTTCACTTCAGCAAATACATGGATGACTAACATTTGAACTCCTTGTATGCATAGCAAATTGATCAATCTAAATCAGTATACACGAAAAAACCGGACCGATAAATGACCGAAAAGCTTCTCCAGCCTGACATTATTTTTCAAGATCCCGATTTGCTGATAATAAACAAACCGGCGGGTTTACTATCGATCCCGGATGGTTATGATTCCAATCTCCCCTATTTGAAAGCCGTTCTGGAACCCAAATTCGGCCCCCTATGGCTGGTTCACCGCTTGGATAAAGAAACCAGCGGTGTGATGGTCCTGGCCCGTAATGCAGAAGTTCACCGCAGCCTCAATCAAGCATTTCGGGAACACATCGTCAGAAAGATCTATCACGGCCTGGTAACGCCGCCCCCGCAATGGCAGGAAATGGAGATCGAACTACCCCTCAAAGCCAATGCCGACCGGAAACACCGCACCAGGTTGAATACACTGGAAGGTAAACCTGCCTGGACAGGTTGCAAAGTGCTGACAAGAGGAAGCCAGGCAGTATTGATGGAGATCACCATCAAAACCGGGATCACACACCAGATTCGAGCTCATCTGCGGGAAAATAACCTGATGCTGATTGGTGAAACCCTTTATAACGCCGGCCTTGAGCCTCCCCCTTTCACGGCGTCGAGAATGATGCTTCATGCCCGGGAAATCACCTTCCCACACCCACTTTCGGGTGAAGCGTTGACCTTCACCGCACCTTATCCGGATGATTTTCGTGAAACGTATACCATAATACGGATTACCAAAGATCCGAATGCATTGATTTGATCGAAACCACCCTATTAAGCCCAACAACGATATGATCTAAAAGAGGCAGTTCAAGCAGCTGCCCGGCTTCAATCAACAGCCGGGTCAGATTGATGTCCTCAGGGCTGGGTGAAGGATCCCCGCTTGGGTGATTGTGTACGATGATCAATCCGGCAGCGTTGTGACGGATGCCCATTTTGAAAACCTCCACCGGCCGGACCGAAGAGGCATTCAACGATCCCCGGTAGAGATGCTCCGTTTCCAGGTACCGGTTACGAGAATCCAGCAGGATGACCCACAGTTCTTCCTGTTCCAGTGCCATCATCTCATATTGCACCAGGTCGGCAACATCCTGTGGTGAAGTGATCGTACCCCGGCTTTCCAGCGCCAGGTTGCTGATCCTCCGACCCAGTTCGATTGCGCCCTTGATTTGCGCCGCTTTGGCCCGGCCGATCCCGTCCACCTGACAAAGTTCCTTGAATGAGGCGCGGTGTAACCCCACCAACCCGCCATATTGATTTAATGTTCTCTGGCCGACCTGAACCGCATTAACACCTTTCTTCCCCACTCGCAGCAGGATCGCCAGCAGCTCTGCATCTGTCAGGGCTTCCGCACCGAGCCTTTCCAGGCGCTCGCGTGGGCGCTGTGATTCTTCAAAGTCTTTGATCCTGTTTGCATCTATGTTCTGACTCATGTGGTTTTCCTCCCTGACATGAATTTACCCGAGAAAAGGTAAAATTAGGTGAATATTTCGCCATGTTATAATATCATCAAATTAAAGCTGATAGAAAAGAAAACGAAATGGAATTCGTTATCACCGAATATAAAAATTGCGATTTGCTGGCAATTTCAGGCCGGGTCGACAGTTACACATCTCCCAGAATTGAGGATGCGCTTAACTCACTCCTGGCGGACGGTCACTGCAACATCATTGTCGATTTAGAAGATGTGACCTATCTATCCAGTTCAGGGATGTTAACCTTCATCAATGCAATGAAAAAATGCAAACAAGCCAAGCGGGGAAAGATTGTTCTGGCCAATGTTTCAGAAAGGGTGATGAACAGCCTTGAACTGGCAGGGTTCAATCGCCTTTTCGAGATCTATGATGACATCGTCACAGCAATCGGAAGGTTTTAGGTGCTGTGCCCATGGTGACCAAAAGCTTTCCTGCGAATTTTAAAAGCCTGGCTCCCATCAGCGATTTTATCGTGAAACAAGCAGAAAACGCCGGATTTTCTCCAAACGATGTCTATGCGATCCAAACCGCGGTGGATGAGGCCTGCGCAAATATCATCGATCATGCCTACGGGGGAGAAGATATTGGTGACATCAAAATTGATGTTAGCCCTATTAAGAATGGGATGCAGATCGTTCTTCACGATGAAGGCGAAGCTTTTGATCCCATGGATGTCCCTGACCCGGACATTACCTCTCCCCTCGAAATCCGCAGAGAACGGGGCTTGGGGATCTTCTTCATGCGTAAATTGATGGACAAGGTGGTTTTCGAATTTTCTTCGAAAAAAGGAAACACCCTCACGCTCGTAAAATATAAGGGGGATTAATCTTGGCCAGTCAAAGCCCAACCCGGTCTTCAGCCGGGTTGTCTCCGAAAAAAATCATTGGCCTGGGTGAATGTCTGGTCGACAGCCCGGAGATTTACGCGCAAAAAGCGCTTCTGATTGACTATCTGCAGGAGCAATTTAACTGTGAGGCTTATTTATGGATCAACAATCCTCCTAAATCGTTTGGCGTCTCACTCCTACCAGACAATTTACCAATAGATATCTCGACCTTAAAACCACCCTGCCTGTACACAGATGGCAAATCGTCATTTTGGCTGCTCACACCTCTGATGCAGGATGAAGAGGAGTTCGGCCGGATCATCCTTCACAGGGACACGACCTTCTCAAAATACGAACGGGGTAAACTCCGGGATATCGCAATCGTTGCCGGGATGGCAATTTACGCCAACCTGCAAACAGCCATACAGCAATGGCAGCAGAAACAGCTCACGTTGGTTCAATCTGTCAGCGTTCAAATTTCACAATTCTCTGACCTTGACTCACTGACATCTGCAATTACAAAACTGGTCCAGGAAACGTTTGATTATTATTATGTTGCCGTTTTCCTGATCGACGAAGATACGAAGCGTTTGAAATTTAAAGCCAGTGCCGGATCGGACGAAAGCCAACGGCCAGACTTTGAAAACCCGGATCATCCCGGTTTTGAACTGGGCGAACACATGATTGGTTTTGTTGCCGAAACCGGCAAGGAACTGGTTGCCAACGACGTTACTCTCCAACCGCGCTATAAAGAAGTTAACTCATTGGATGATACAAGGTCTGAGGTTGTGCTCCCCCTCTCGATCACGGGTGATATATTTGGTGTCTTCGATATCCAATCCGACCAGGTCAATGCGTTTGATGATAACGATTTATTGGTCCTGCGAGCGCTGGCTGCAAATATTTCCATTGCGGTAGAGAGTACTCGTCTGCTTCAGGATGCCCAACGGCGCACCGACCAGATCGCCACCGTCGCGGAAGCCAGCCGAGCGTTGACCCAAATCCTCAATACCGATGAACTCCTCAACCGGATCGTCACCCTGATTCACGACCGGTTTGGATTCCCCTACGTTCACCTTTATACTGTGGATCCCGTCCAATCACGGATCAATTTCAAAGCCGGCAGCGGCGAACGGACAAGTCGTTTCTCCGAAGCCAATATATCTTATGACCTTCATGCCAGCCAGGGTGTGATACCCTGGGTCGTGCAGCTTGGCGCAACCAAGCGCATTAACGATGTTAAGTCTGAGCCCCTTTATCTTGAAACACCTTTCGCGCAGGATCATTCCGGTTCGGAAATGGCGGTCCCCCTCTCTTTTGGTGGGGAAGTTCTTGGCGTGCTTGACATTCAAAGTGAAGAGAAGAATGCTTTCTCAAAGGAAGACCAGCAACTGGTGGAAACGCTGGCGGATAATGTGGCGATTGCCATACGAAACGCCCGACTTTACCGCTCTGAGCAATGGCGAAGACAGGTCGCTGAAAGTCTGCGGGATGTCGCCGGGCTGCTGTCTGATAATTCCGCCCTCGATGATGTCTTGCGCGCGATTCTCGAACAACTCAAAAAAAACCTGCCATGTGATGTGGCCGGGATCTGGCTTTTCGATTCGGACATACCGGAAAACACCCCAATTGAAAACCGCAGATTACATCTCGCAGCTTATCTGGCGAGTGATGACTATTCCTCGGAAAAATTGGGAGAATTGAACTTCATTCCGGATGCCTGGGTAAAAAATGCATTAATCCAGGAACAACCGACCATCCGCCGGCCGGATGAGACCATCGGTCCAATCGCGGTGCAATACAATATGCCCCAGGATTATTCCTCAATCGCAGCACCCCTCCACACCGGGAATGAAATTCTGGGAATGGTCACTCTTATTAACCATGAACCCGGCCGTTATGGCACCAAATCGCAAAAGATCACCTCCGCTTTTGCCAGCTATGCGGCCATTGCCATTGAGAATACACGTCTATACGAATCCTCACAGGAACAAGCCTGGGTTTCAACAATTCTGTTACAGGTTGCCCAGGCTATCCAATCGCAGACCAACCTGGATGAATTGGTCCAAACCATCGTCCGCCTCACACCGTTGGTAGTGGGGATCAAGGGTTGTGCTTTGTTCCTGAGGAATCCGGACAGCGAAATATACTCTCTTCATGCCATGTATGGGATTGGGAAGGTGAGTGAAGAATTTAATCTTAAACAACCGCTGCCCCTGCCCAATGCGCCCCTGTTGGCAGAGTTGACCCTGACGCAGGAAGCGCTGCTGGTCTCAGATCCTGAAGAGGACTTGGATCTGCCTGAAGACCTGGCTCTTACTATCGAAGAGGATTCTTTGGTCCTGTTTCCGATTGTTGCCCGAAATCAGGTGCTGGGTGCCTTTATGCTGGCAAATGAACCGGGCACACCGGTGCTGGTGGATAAAGATGAATTGATCAGCGAAGAACGATTAAGCATCATCCGGGGTATCATCCAGCAAACAGCAGTAGCTGTTGAAAACATCCGTTTATTGGAATCCCGTCAGGAAGAAGCGTATATTTCAACCGTTTTGCTGCAGGCTGCCCAAATGGTGGTCAGCAGCGCTGATCTGGTGGATACCCTCAATTCGATCGTCCATCTGATGCCGATTCTGGTTGGGATTGACTCAAGTGCTATCTATTTATGGAATGCGGATGAAAAAGCCTTCGTCCTTTCAGAAGCAACGGCAAAGAGTATCGAAGACCAGGAGGATCTGCTGGGAACGAGATACAGTCCTGGCGACTTCCCGATGCTGGATGCTGTGTTTACTAATAACCGCCCAATCGTACATCCTTTTGTCGACAATGTCCTCCCTTTGGAGGACTGGGACCTGGCACTCCCGGATGAAGGTCAGATTGATCCCACCCCAATTCTGCAGACACAATATCCCTTATTGTTAGGCTTTCCCTTGTCCGTCAAGGATGAGCGTTATGGTGTCCTGCTCGCCAAGGATGAAAATTTTTCAGCGAACCGGGAACGGCAATTCGAACTTCTCTGGGGGATCGCCCAACAGGTTTCAATGGCAATCCAGAATGATCTGCTCAACAAAGAAATGATGGACCGCCAACGCCTGGAACGGGAATTCCAGCTTGCGAGAGAAATCCAGCAAACTTTTCTTCCCTCTCAAATCCCACCGATGCCCGGATGGGAAATGGATGTCCGCTGGAATACCGCCCGCCAGGTCGGAGGTGATTTCTATGATTATTTCCTCCTGCCCGATGGCCGTTTAGCCATTGTGATTGCGGATGTTTCCAATAAAGGTCTGGCGGCCTCACTCTATATGACGGTCACTCGCACATTGATCCGGGCAGCCGCTTTGGAATACACATCGACCTCAAAAACACTCGAACGGGTCAACGATCTGATGCTGATGAATTCCCAAAATGGGCTATTCGTGACTGCTTTTTATGGATTATTATCCATGTCCGATGGTGTGTTGACCTATACCATAGCGGGACATAACCCGCCGATGGTGATCCGCAGCAGCCAAAACAAAGTTGATGAATTGGAAAAAGGCGGTATTGCTTTAGGAGCGATGCCGGAAATCACCCTGGAAGAACGCAGCTTGAAATTGAACCCTTCTGATTGTCTGGTGCTCTATACGGATGGCGTCACGGAAGCTTTCAATACAACTGACCAGATGTATAGCGATGAAAGGCTGAAAGAAATCCTTGAGTCTGCAATCGGGAAATCAGCTCACCAGGTATTGGCGCTGTTGGAAGCGGACCTGGACAAGTTCCGTCAGGACGCCCCTCTCAGCGATGACACGACCATTCTGGCAATTTGTCGTGAAAACTCACTGGCAGACCAGGACAGGGATCGAGGCCCTGCGGAGGACGCCGTCGACAGTGCTGCCGAATAACGCCTCAAGGATCGGTGAAAGTCCATATCCCCCCATCACGATACAATCTGATCCCCCATCACTGGCCGCCTTTACAATCACTTCACTAACCAGGCCGGCATGTTGGTGAAAGATCACTTGATCGCATTGCTCGCCAAGATAATCCTTTGCCTCCTCAAGCAAGGATTGACCCTGTTCCCGATTTTTATCAACCACCAGCACTGAAACCTTCTTGCCATATTTGCTCGCCAGATATGTTGAAATATATAATGCCTCTTTACCTTTAGGGCTGCCGTCGTATGCTAACAGCATCCTATCAAAATGGCTGAGTTGATCCCTCACCATCAAAACTGGCTGGGAACTCTTTCGAACCAGCGTGCGGATGCCGGATTCCAGCCGGTGAATAAATTTTGCGATTGGGGGGTAACTCAATCGAATGACCACCAGATCATTAAATCGGGCACGCTGGACAATTGTTTCAGCAATGGCACCAGATGCATAGACAAGGTTTCCAGTGATGTTCCCCTGTTGAAGTTTTTCCGAAAAAACTTTGGCGATATCATCCCGGTTATAAGATAAGGGTTTATCTTCAGGGACAACAACCAACCCACGCACATCCGCGTTTTCCAACCTTGCGAGAACGATGGCCTGTTCAAGCGCGATCCAGCTTTCCGCATTCCCACTCATTGCCACAAGAATATCGGAGAACAATGCTGGTCCCCGATTATCTCGAAGGTTGAGTGGATCACCGATATAATTATTCTCCTGAAATTGAGCAGGGATAAAAGATTGGATGATCTTTTGACGCAAACCACGGAAGAATCGTTTCGTTTTTGGGTTCTTTTCTTCAACCAGATCTGAAGCAGCTTTTTCCGGGCGGATGGACCATCCCAATTCATCCTGCATATAGGTCTGGTGATCCAGGATCCAAATATATAAATCCGTCTCAGTCCTTTCTGGAAATTCAAACAAAATGTTCTGCTTGCGGATCACCTGAATGATTGGAAAATAGACTTTCTCATACCAATCCCTGACCGCCTCTTCCCACGATATTTCCCGGGATTGTTCGATCCCCATATAATGGCGGTGGACATTGATATGTTCGATCAAAGTATTGTAAAGACCGGGGAACGTAAGCTGCAGATCCGCTTCCGGTAAGATTTTATCTATTTTCGTTTCATCCAGGAAGTCGGCAAATTCTTCTTTCAGGATGATATCTTCAGGTGAATCTTCGGGAGACAGAACAACTTTGGACTTGATCTCGGTCACGTAGGCTTCCACCGTGTCAATGCCCATCTCCTTGGCGATCGAAACACGGTGATTCCCATCCAGAACAAAATATGCATCCCCCAGTTTATAGACCCGGATTGGCGGTAGACCCGCGGATCCCGGTGAGGTCATTGCCGCTTTAACAGATGCCCACCGCTGCCGATCTTCATTGTGAAGCGGCAGGAAATTGTGATTGAAATCCTGATACCGGTTAACACTCCCTACAATCGCATCCACCGGAATTTCCTGCAGTCCTTTTGAGGATAATCCGACGGCGTGCAGTTTTTGGGTGATCTCGTCATAGGGTAAAAGTTCTGATGATTGGCCTGTAATTGTCGCCCAGAGAGCCTGCAATCCGGCTTTGGACCTCGCTTTTCGAAAATCCTCCAATGCGCGATGAAATTCAACTAGGTTTCCGCTTTCGGGCATAACTTAACTCCTGAGACTGTTTTATCTATTTATCTCTTTCCATTGTAAATCTTACTGATTAACCCAAAATATCACAAGGGGATTTCCGAGATATCGTATAATTCTTGAGATGGTTAATATAAAAGAAATGAAAAAAGGACTTCACCAAAACAATGTTCCGTAAGATTTCACATTATCTGACCAGCCATACCCTGGCACGTCATTTATTCTTTCTTGGCATTGCCATCCTGGCAGTCGCAGTAAATGGGTACCATTTCGGCACCTTTGATCAGGTTTTTCATATCCCATTCTTAAAGAAATTTGTAAACCCCAGTCTATACCCTAATGACTCATTCCTTAATCTTCGCTGGTACCACTTTTCCTTCTTCTGGTTTCCATTCATGCCGCTCTATAAAGCGGGAATTCTGGAGATCAGCATGTTTATCGTTCATCTCCTGACAGTCTATGGGACAATTTGGATGTTTTGGGCGCTCACTGACACCCTCTTTAAAAATGAGGTGGCTGATTTATTAATCGTGCTTGCCCTGATCTTCCCTCATTTGGGCTTCCCGGGATTCCAGATCATTGAGTTCTCCTTATTGAACCGGACTTTCGTACTGCCGTTTCTTTTAGGCAGTATTTTGCTTTACATCAGGGGAAAGAAAATCTGGGCATACCTCCTTTTAGGATTGATGTTCAATCTTCATGTGATCTATGCCACCTTTGTATTATGTATGTTCCTGTTCAATGAGTTGGTGCAGTTCAAATGGCAATCCTGGTGGAAGCCATTTCTCAGGTTTTCGATCTTTTTGGTCACGGCGCTGCCCGTCCTGATCTGGCGAACGCAAACTGGCAATGGGATTGATCTCACCCTCCGGCCGGAAATGCTCAACCTGGCTTCCAGAGGGCTTCTTTTCACGGTTTATTACCCAATCTCGAATGTTTCCTATGTCATCGGTAACCTGGTTGCGGGGATCGGCACGGTTTGGGCTTTCATCCTCGGTTACCGCAAAGCGCCCAGAGACCAAAAACATCAGACAATGCAAAACTTTGTTTTCGCGTTAGGGATCGTGATCCTGGTTGGCATCCTGACCTCCTACTTCCTGCCGGTAACCATTATCCTTCAAATGCAAATCCTCCGGATCGGGGTGTTCATGCTCTATTTTGGCATGATCTACTTCGCCTATTTCCTCAGCGAACAGTTCACTCAATGTGAATTGCACCGGCAAAGTTTCCTTCTATTGGGTCTCACTTTCGTTCTGATCATTTCCCCTTTGGCTTCAATCCTGTTATGGTATTTGCTTCGCACAATCTCTCGGACCCGTTTTAAACCCGTCTGGCTGGTACCAGTTGTCGTCGCAATTCAGGCCGCTATTGTGGTTATCGGGATCAAGTCAAATCTCTGGTCTCCGGGTTTTCAGATATTCGGTCCGCAGACAGCCTGGCGAGAGGTGCAGGAATGGGCAAAACAAAATACGGATGAGGATGCGATGTTCATCTCACCGCCAAATATGTTCTGGCATTACACATCGGACTGGCGCGTATTTTCAGAGCGCGGATCCGTTGTGACCATTCCGGAGATCATGGAAATCCCCTTTGACCCGGCATTTGAAGCCAGTTTCAAGGAACGGTTCGAGGCTGTTGCGCCGGGTGCGATTGAACAATTCAACGGGGATTATATGAAGACGATCGCCATCACAAAAGAAGCGTTTTATACCAACCAGGCAGATGATTTTACTCAAATTGGCTGCCGGTTTGATGCAAATTACCTGGTTGTTGAGATCGATCATCCATATGACTTTGAACTGATCTATCAAAATGATGGGTTCCTGGTCTACCAGCTTCCCGGTTGCGACTGAGAAAGCCCGGTCAAACTTTTCTGAATTTTACTTTGCGAATCCAATCATGCTATAATTTTTCAATGGTCAGACAAGATTTGACCGGTCTCCTAGTAAACCATTGAAACGCAAAGGGTTCCATGGCCGATCCAGCAACGCTGAAAATTGAAAAACTCACCACGCCACTGGATTACCTCGTCATAGGTCACTTGACAACTGACCTGACCGATGAAGGCCCAAAGCTGGGTGGAACGGTAACATTCTCGGGCCTGACTGCCCGGGCATTAGGCCTGCGGACTGGGATCATCACGGCTTTCAATCCAAATACGGACATCTCAGCTCTGAATGGTTTATGGATCAGGAATATAATCAGTCCGGAAACGACCACCTTTAAGAATATCTCGGATGGGGTTAACCGGACTCAATTCCTGTATCACAAAGCCGATCCACTTACCCCTGCCGACATTCCTTCATTCACTCCTCCACCGGCTATTCTCCATCTCGGACCTGTTGCTGATGAAGTCAGCCCGGATATCCTCTCATTATTTCCGGATAGCCTGAAATGCCTGACCCCTCAAGGTTGGTTTCGCAGCATCAACGACCAGAACCATGTCATTCTTAAGAACTGGGAAGAAGCAGAGACCACTTTATCCAGATCAGATGCAGCGGTGATCAGCCTCGAAGATGTACAATATGACGAGGAAACGATTGCCCGGATGGCTGCAGCCGTGCCGGTTTTCGTGGTCACTGAAAATTACAAAGGCGCTCGGGTCTATTGGCATAATGATGCCCGATATTTCAAAGCACCTAAGGTAAAATTGATAGATGATACAGGCGCAGGTGATATCTTTGCTACTGCATTCTTTTATCGGTATTGGATAACCAAGGATCCCTGGGAAGCCGGACGGTTTGCCGTTTTGATCGCATCCTGGTCCGTAACTTGCCACCGGCTGGAGAGTATCCCAACTGAAGCAGAGATTGAACGGGCAAAAACGGAAATCCTGGAAATTTAGAGGACAGATTTATGGGTTTGGGTAAAATCTACACAATCGTTAACCAAAAAGGCGGAGTCGGAAAAACAACGACCGCGATCAACCTTGGTGCATATCTGGGCTTTTTCGGACAAAGGGTATTGATTGTCGATATCGACCCCCAGGCGAACGCGACGGCCTGCCTCGGCGTGGATAAGAACGATATTGAAGGTGGCACTTATGAGGTCCTGATCGGCGTTCAGCCCATCCTCGCCCAGGTGCTCCATAATCCCCGGTTCAAACTATCATTGCTGCCCTCCTCCCCTGCATTGGCAGGATCTGAAATCGAGATGATCGAACTGAACCAACGTGAATTCCGGCTGCGTAATGTCCTGGAACCTATTCGCTACCGTTATGATTATATACTGATCGATTGCCCTCCTTCTTTAGGGTTATTAACTCTCAATGGACTGGTCGCAGCCCAGGATGGGGTCCTGATCCCGGTACAGTGTGAATATTTGGCCTTGGAAGGACTCGGCCAATTAACACAAACCATCCAGAAAGTGAAACACGCCTTATTCCACGACCTGGAAATCCGGGGCGTGATCCTGACCATGTACGACAGCCGAACCAATCTGGCAGCGGATGTCGTTCACGAAGTGAAGCAGTTTTTTGGCAAGCAGGTCTTTGATACCGTTATTCCCCGTTCAATACGCCTGGCTGAAGCACCATCCTATGGCATGCCTATTTCAATCTATGCACCAGATTCAAGCGGTGCGAGGGCATATGCTTTGCTTGCCAAAGAACTGCTCGTATCTGACAATGTACAGGTTCCGATCGTTCAGGAGGCAAACTGATGGCTCGTAGACCCGGTCTTGGTAGAGGTTTGGACGCTCTGATTCCTGGGGACGACAGTCGGGATGAGGTCCAGACCGGTGCAAAGTCGGCACAAGGGGTTATACAAGTCCCAATCGACCAAATTCAACCTAACCCCCAACAGCCCCGGACGAACATGGATGAAGAAGCTCTTGCGGAGTTGGCTGATTCAATACGCGAACATGGCATCATCCAACCATTGATCATCTCTGCCGGACCCAATTCTGATCAGTTCATCCTGATTGCCGGGGAACGCCGGTGGCGTGCGGCTAAATTAGCCGGCCTGAGAATGGTGCCCGTGATCGAGCGGAATGTCACCGAACAGGGACGATTGGAATTGGCTCTGATCGAAAATGTCCAGCGGGCCGATCTCACTCCTTTGGAAATGGCAGAAGCTTATCGCCAGTTGTCTGAGAATTTCTCACTCACCCACGAGCAGATCGCCGAACGGGTTGGTAAAAGCCGTACCAGCGTGACCAATACCCTCCGGTTGCTCAATCTCCCAAAATCAGCCCGCCGCGCCCTGGCTGAAGGTCTGATTTCCGAAGGACATGCTCGCGCTATTTTAGGGCTGCCATCTTCCCAGGCCCAAAAAGCAGCTCTTAACACAATCCTCAACCTGAACCTTAACGTTCGCCAAACCGAAGCACTGGTCAAGAAGATGATGGGCGAAAAACCCGCTTCCGGGCCCAAGGCCGAACCCGCGCCTGAAATCCGGGAACTGGAGTCCCGGCTGCGGAATTTCTTCGGCACAAAGGTCAACCTGAATAACAGCAGGAATGGTGGCAACCTGGTCATCTATTACTATTCCGATGAGGAATTGAATACCATTCTGGATAAGATTCTTTCCGATTGAATCCATGAAAATTCTATATCATGCCAATATCCATGCGCCCGGATGGCCGGATGTGACCGCCATCGTGCTTGATGAGGGGCGAATTATCGCGTTAGGCACTGACCGGGATATCCTCGCAGGTTTTGACAATACACACAAAGTTGATCTTGAAGGCAAGACTCTCTGGCCCGGTTTGACCGATTCCCATGTCCATTTGCGTTATCTGGCGGAGAGTCTTGGTAAGGTGGATTGTGAAACGGTCACCTTGGGTGAATGCCTGGCGCGTGTAAGGTCAGCCGCACAGTTATTGCCTGAAGATGCATGGGTGCTTGGCCATGGATGGAACCAGAATACCTGGCCTGAAGGATTCGGAACGGCTCTTCAATTAGATGCTGTGAGCGGCGGTCGACCGGTATATCTTACAGCCAAGTCCCTGCACGCCGGCTGGGCGAACAGCAAAGCGCTGGCTTTAGCCGGGATTGATGCAAGCACACCGGATCCATCCGGCGGAGCGATCCAGCGTGATTCACAAGGTAATCCGACCGGGATACTGCTGGAAGGTGCAGCCACAGCGCTGGTGGAAGCGTTGATTCCTAAACCAAACCTGGATGAATTGAAAAGTAAAATCAAATCCCTGCAACCTTATCTTTGGGAACGAGGGTTGACCGGCATCCATGACTTTGACGGTTTTGACTGCTGGCTGGCACTGCAAAGCCTCGAACAGGAAAATGAACTTAAGATAAGGGTCCGCAAGAACATCCCATTCGATCACATGGATGATTTCATCCATGACGGTTGGCACACGGACGATGGCGGCGATTGGCTTTCGATTGGGAATGTCAAACTTTTCTCCGACGGCGCACTCGGTCCACAAACTGGCGCAATGCTGGCGTCTTATGAAGGAACGGGGAATAATGGAACGCTGCTCCTCACTGAGGATGAGATCCTCGATATCGGAAAATATACAACAAGTCATGGGTTGGCCCTGGCAATTCACGCGATTGGCGACCGCGCCAACCGGGTTGTCCTTAATGCCTACGAGAAACTGCGGTCATTTGAAACATCGGAAGGTCTTCCCCATTATAAACATCGAATTGAGCATGTTCAGGTGATTTCACCCGAAGATCTGCCACGTCTGGCTGAACTCGAAATCATTGCATCAGTACAGCCGGTACATGCCCCGTCGGATATGGAGATGGCCGATCGCTATCTTGGGTCAAGAGCGAAGCTGGCGTACGCTTATCGGTCACTCAAGGAAAGCGGCGCAACGCTGCTCTTTGGTTCGGATTCTCCGGTCGAACCGGTAAACCCATTCCACGGACTCCACGCCGCGGTCACCCGGCAGCGGCTGGACGGCAGCCCTGGACCCGAGGGCTGGCAGCCTCAGGAGCGTCTTTCCCTTACAGATGCGTTGGACGGTTTCACCATAACTCCTGCCAGGGTTTCCAATCGTGGAACCCACTTTGGACGGATTGCTCCCGGTGCAACCGCAGACCTCCTCCTGCTGGATCATGATCCATTCAACATAAATCCTCATCAAATTGGATCAATCAAACCCGTTGCAACGATGGTTAACGGCGAATGGGTCCATATTCAACCTGAAAACTGTATCGACCTTTGATACCCGTACACTCTATAATGGGTAAACAATTCAAGTTATTGTTAGAAATTTTCGTTCACTTACGCTATAATTCTTATCATAAATTAATTGAAAGATTTGATTGACCTGAAAGACTCTCTTATGGTGCAAATTCCTGAAGAACTCCACGAAAAGATCAAAACTATTCGTACATCGCTGAATTTCAGCATCCACGATTGCGCTAAACTGCTGGGGATTCCCCAGGGAAATTATCTTGCCTTTGAAAAAGGTGAACAACAGTTGTCCTTGCCTGACCTGGAGATTCTTGCACTTCTTTTCGGGTTACCACTCAAAGCACTATTCCATGAAAATTTTCGCAGGATATACCAATTGGCCCTGCTGCACGACAACATCCGTTCTCATTACCAAGTGCTCCGTCAGAAGATCATCCAGACCCAACTCGTGCTGGAACGGAAAGCTGCGGGGATGACCCTCGAATCGCTTCATGACGCGACGGGGATCCCCGTAGACAAACTTCAAGCATATGAACAGGATGGCATACCTATTCCTGTCAATGATTTGCAGAGTATATGCGTCCATCTTGGGAAGCAAATGGAAATCTTTTTCCCGGATGAAATTGATATTGAAGAGCTGAGCTTTGCGCATGAAAATAAAAGCAAATCGCATGAACAACAGCAGACCGATCCTGACACGGAGGATTCGATCGATGAACTATTATCCGTGCTGAAGAAGGTTCCCAAAGAAGAACAGGCAGAGATTGCGAAAGTCCTGCTCAATAAGCTAAGATCATCATGAACGGGTGAACCCAGCCCGTTCTTTTTATTTCTCTCCGGGTACACTTATCATAAAACCGGTTTGAAAGGTGACCATGCTTCAAGAAAAAACCTCACCAACACACAATCTCACCATTATTGAAGCAACGCCAGCGATCTATAATCAGATGGCGGATTTCCTCAATCAGAATATCAAAACCCACCGTCATTTAGACTGGTTCTCATCGCTGGACTGGATTGGAGATCATCCTTACCTGGTCGAACTGAATGATGATCAAATCCAGGCTGTGCTTTGCACGACGCCGGAAAATGAAGATACCGCCTGGGTCAGGGTTTTCGGTGTACGAAGAGCACTTGATGAAAATGTCTCTTGGGACAGGTTACTGCCGAAAGCGCTGCAAGCACTGAAAGATATGCACATAAAAGAACTGGCGGCACTCTCATTACATCCCTGGTTTGAAACTTTGCTGATAAATTCGGGGTTCACTAACAATCAGAATATCGTCGTCCTTGAATGGCAAGGGGATTTACCATCAACAATAAAAAACAATCCGGATATCATTATCCGTCCGATGCATCTCAATGATCTCACAGAGGTTGAGCGGATAGATCGCACGGCATTCCCATCACTCTGGCAAAATTCACTGGCTGGCTTGACCAAAGCGTTTAACCAAACGGGAATCAGCACGGTTGCCGTAAAAGGTGAAACAATCATCGGTTATCAGATCAGTACTGCTATGACCATCTATGGTCACCTTGCCAGGCTTGCAGTCGATCCCGAATACCAAAGGCAGGGAGTCGCTCATTCATTGGTCTACGACCTCTTGAAACAATTCGAACAACGCGGATTCTGGCGTATCACGGTGAATACGCAATCCAATAATGGCGCATCCCTGGACCTCTATGAGAAATTTGGCTTTCAGCGAACGTCCGAGGAGATCAAAGTATATCAGTTGACCCTCTGAGGGTTCGCATTGAGATTAATACCTTGCCTTCGCTAGACAAATATCCGTACCTGTGGGAAAATCATTACCGTTGCAAATCATCTTGGAGGTTCAAATGGGTACTAATTTTAATAACAGGGAATTACTTCGCCAGAAACGCAAAGAACAACAGCGCCGGAGTCTCGTCACATTTATCTTTGTCTCGATTGCCGCGGTCTTATTGATCCTGGCTGCGATTTTCCTTCCCTCACTCCTTGTCAAATTCTCTCACGGCTTAAACACTCCAGGGTTCCCGCTTGGGGATGAAAATGCCCCGGTAACTGTGGTTGAGTTTTCCAGCTATAACTGCAGTCATTGTTATGATTTCAATGAGACTGCTTCCGAAGAATTTATCAGTCAATATGTAGATACAGGGAAAGTTTTCTTTAATTATCTTAACATCCCGTCCAACAATGATGGTTCCCTCCTCGCCGCAAGCGCTTCATACTGTGCCGCCGACCAGGGCAAATTTTACGATTATAAAAACCAGCTCTTTACATATGCATCTGCATCGGATGGTTTTTCTGAAGAGAACCTGGTCAAATACGCTCAGACTGCCGGATTGGATGTGAGCAAATTCCAGAGGTGTCTGAATAACGGTAAATTCGCCAAATCCTATGTTCAGGATGTCCGGTATGCGAATAGTGTTAATGTGACCGGGACACCGACATTCCTGATCAACGGAGAAAAGCTGGTTTCTTCCAGCGAATTAATTCCGACAGTTGAGGAATACCTCAATAAGTAGATTTCAAACACAGATCCTAAACGATCCAACAGAGCCTTTTTCGAAAGGCTCTGTTTTTTATAGTCCCCCGAAGAACTTTTCCAAAACGAATACGATCAAGGGCGTGATCAGGAGAGCCGGAAGGAAACTTCCGGTGCGGATTTTTTTAATGGTCAGAAGGCTGCTGATCGCGATTGCCATTAGGATCAAACCGCCAACGGCCGTCATTTCGTTCATCATCGCTGTTGAGAAATAGCGGCTGAAGAAGCCTGCCAGCAAGGTGATCGCCCCCTGATAGATCAGAATTGAAAGGGCTGAAAACGCAACGCCAATACCCAGTGAAGAAGCGAATGCAATCGATGCAAAGCCGTCCAGGATGGCTTTTATTGCCAGCATTTCAAAATTGCCGGATAGGCCATCCTGGATCGAACCCAAAATAGCAATTGGACCAATCACAAAGACAAGTGAAGCGGTCACAAAACCTTCGACGAAGCGAGTTTGTAGATCCTTCTTCAGTGTCATGCTTGATGAACTTGTCCCGCAGGAAGAAACCGACTTTTTCCAAACCCTCTTCGATTTTCCACCACTCACCTAAAAGGGCACCAATTAACAAGCCGCCCAAAGGAACCAGGGGATTGGTGGTTTCAATAAAGGTGATCAATCCATACCCGAAAGTGAACAATCCCAAACCGGCAACGATTGTTGCACGGAGTTTCTCGTTCATACGTGAGCCGATCAGGACACCGATGACGGAACCAAGCACAATTGTGCCTACATTGATGAGAGTCCCAACCATGAATTTATTCCTCTTTGACCAGGCGAATTCCTCCCTCGGAGAGAGAGGAGGCATAGATTTCTAATAGAAATAACAGGGTTGACGATCTATTGAGATAGGTTACCAATTCCGATTTAGTAATACCCCCATCTTCCAGAAGAGCCACTACTCTTCTTTCTGCTCTGCGTGTAATAGTGCGGGCAAGGGATAAGGCGGCGGCTGCAGGTGTTGCACCGGGAATAATGAAATCTCGTGGTGTATCGACGAGCTTCTCAAGGTTGTTGGTTTGTTCCTCCAACCAGGAGATTTGCTCCTGTCCAATCTTGTCAAATGAGATTGCGTTTTCAGGAGATGCTGAAAGTTCACTCATCAACCAGTAAAGCTGTTTTTGAAGTGTCAGGATAATGGAAATAGTCTTTTCATCCTGACTCAAAGCACGCGCCAGTCCCAGAGCAGCAGTTGCCTCATCCACCGTTCCCACCGCTTCAATCCTCAGGGACGATTTGGAAATCCGGCCCTCACCGAGATAACCTGTATCACCTAAATCACCCTGTCCGGTGTAGAACGGCGCCACTCCCCCTCCTAACCCGATGGTGCTTCTGTTTCGGTGATGTCTTCAGCTGGTTGAGCGTCCCTGCCGGAAAGGATATACCATTGCTGGACGTTATTGAACCGGTCTGCCGGCTCAAAAATTGGACCGAAGTTGATGCCTTTGATATCGTTCGAAATGGCGTAGGTATAGACCGGATAAAGCAATGGTAATGAAGGCATTTCCCGCATGAACAAGACCTGGAAATTCCGGTATAACCTTGCCGCGTTCACCCATATCTACAGTCAACCGTGCCTGTTCCAGGAATTCACTGGCTGACCGGTTATCCCAGTCCGCATAATTCTGGCCGGTCTTTATCTGCGCCTGCCCCCAGAACGGGTATGGATCAGGATCAGGAGACCGCGTCAGGTTGATGTCGACCAGAGCGGTTTGATAATCACGGGCGGCCAGGTCGGCCAGAACCTCATCATAGGGTTTCGGTTCAAGGGTCACCTTCACACCGAGCGCTTCCCAATCCGTCTTGATCAATTGAGCGGTGATGGTGTGTTCCGGTGTGTCGGGATAAAGTAAAATCAACGCGATCTCCAGACCTTCCTCGGTGAAATACACTCCTGATTCTGCATCAAGGGTCGCGCCGGTTGCATCGAACAAACTCTTAGCCTGAACCGGGTCATAGGCGATCTTCTCAAGATCGTTGTAATAAGCCCATGTCCCGGGCATGATCGGCCCGTTTGCCGGGACAGCCTGACCGCCATACACCCGCTCAATGATCAGATCACGGTTAATGGATGCCATCAAGGCCCTGCGGAAATCCGGATTTGAAAGGAAGCCTACTTCCGGGTTATCGAGGTTCAAATAAGTAATAGTTAGCAATGGCTTACGCGCCGTGTAAATCGATAAATCAGGTTCCGCCAGGACTGCATCCAGGATCGACGGGTCTACATCCCCAATTCCTTCTACGATCCCATCCTGGTATGCTGCCAAAGCTGCTGCTGAAGATGGATAATATCTGAAAATGAATTCATCCAGGAATGGCCGGTCCTGGAAGTAAGCATCAAACGCCTCCAGAACGACCCCAACAATCTCCCCGTTCTCAACCAGCAGCCGCTGGAACTTGAATGGTCCGGTCCCAACCGGCGCAAGGTTATAAGGGTCATCAACTAATTGTTCCAATCCCTTCCCCGCCAATAAGTGCTCGGGAAGGATGCCAAAAGTCAGGTAATCCAGGAAAGGTGCAAAAGGTTCCGGCAAAAGGAATTGGATTTGCGAATCAGACAGCACAACGACCTCGACATCCGCCCAGAAATTCTGCAGATCCTGAGGAATGAGTCCGTGCTGGCTTTTCAGGAGGTCAATCGTATAGATCACATCGCTGGCTGTGAACGGTTCGCCGTCATGCCAGAGCACATCGGTCCTCAGACTGAAGTTATAAACCGTCCCATCCTGGGAAACGCCCCAGGACTCGGCCAGGTCTGACTGGGGGATTCCCTCTGAAATCAAATTTGATCAGCCCATTGAATATCAACTGGTCGACTGAATGGTCGGGGGGGTTATAAATATCGAGGAATGGATTAAGCCTCAGGAATTGGCCTGTCAATGCCTCAGTATAGACACCACCCGTAATTGGTGCTGGAGTGGTATCCGTCTGTTCACCGGGATTCATCTGCTGGAGGATTAAAAGGATCCCAACCACCAGACCGGTAACCAATATGATCAATAACTGCCATCTGAATTTTTTCATAGGATTTAAGATAAAATGGGCAACCCTTGTGGCGAGTTGCCCGACAGATTAAGTGAGATAAAAAATTTCGCCAGGGTGAATCAAACCGTTCCCGGTTTAACCGCCCATAAATGTCACTGTGAGAAGGGTTAAAACAAAGAAAACCACACTCACTCCAATTGTGATCCAGAAGAGGACCTTTTCAATACCTCGGCGCTTTGTATAAATCCCACCGGCGGAATCAAGACCGCCGCCTGTGAAGGTGCCAAGGCCAACGCCTTTGCTTTGCAGGATTACACTCGCGATCAGAGCGATTGACGTTATAATCAGTGCGATGCTAAAATAACTTGCCAATTAAGCCTCCTTTAACAGAGATGATTATACCCATAACCACAAAAATCCGTCAACCCAAATGAATGAAATAAAAATCGCCCTACATATCCACACCCGATATTCCGATGGAAACGCCAGCCACTCCGAACTCGTCGAGCTCGCTCTCAAGGCCGGACTGGATGGGATCATAACTACCGATCACAATATCTGGGTAAATGGCATTGAGGGTTATTATGGCGAGGGGAAAAACAGAGTCATGCTTCTGGTCGGGGAAGAAGTCCATGACCGAACTCTCGACCCACCTGGCAATCACCTCCTGGCAATCGGCGCCCGGAAGGAACTTTCCCCTTACGGTGAACATCCACAAAGACTGATTGACCAGATCCAGCGTAGTGAAGGACTTTCCTTTATAGCCCATCCGATTGAAGACCCACTCGAAAGATTCAATGAGCTTGCATTTTCCTGGCGGAATTGGGATGTGCAGCACTTCACCGGGATTGAACTCTGGAACCAGATGAGCGAATTTAAAAGCGTCAGTCCCACGCTTTTCTCAGCCGTGAGTAATGCACTCAACCCCCGCAGGATGACGCTCGGTCCCCTGGAACGCACTTTAAATTTATGGGATGAGTTGATTACTGCGCGAAAGCGACCCATTGTTGCTGTAGGTGGAATCGATGCACATCAACTTATTAAACGGTTTGGACCCTTCAAGATCAAACTCTACCCCTACCTTCATCAGTTAAAAAGCATCAGGACCCACATCCTGCTCCCGAAACCTCTGTCCGGCGTTTTTCCGGATGACCGCAGGATGGTCATGGAAGCCCTAAGCAACGGCCATTGTTTCGTTGCTTATGACCTGCCCGCACCGACGGACGGCTTCAGGTTCCTGGTCAATAACGATGACGGTGCATTCATCATGGGCGACGAAGTGGAAATCAAAGGTGGGCTGACGTTCCAAGTCAGCATGCCAGAGAAAGCCCATTGCCGGATGATCAAGGACGGGAAAGTGGTTAAAGAATGGGAAAACCGCGAGGTTGTTTCCTATATTACAACCGAACCAGGTGTCTATCGTACGGAGGTTTTGATCCCATATAAAGGAAAATTGCGAGGCTGGATCTTCAGCAACCCAATTTATGTTTGGGGTTAACTCCCGATCACATCTTGCAGTTCCAGAGAGGTGACCTTCCGTACAAGTCCCGTTCCAATAATACGCCCCACTATCATTGACTCAAATTTTGAATGTGATGATCGCTTCCAAACCTGCGTCTGTTTCAATAATTTCCAGATCGTGATAAGTCACGGCCTTGAGCGATCTTTTCATTTCCTTAATGGGATGTCCATCAGCCTGAATTTTAAGTTGTTCTTCGGTCATTGAGAATATAAATCCTGAATAAGCAATCTTCAGGTCTACAGCCTGATAGAGTAATTCCCCCAGGAAATCCACCAGTTCTGTTCCAGGTGTTGATATCTCAACCAGGAAATTGTGATCAATCCGGACTTTATCATCCATGACTACCCCCATCAAGTCATACATACCCAAAACTGATTGAGCCAGCAAGACAAAGAACTCCTCACCCCAAACCTTGAGAGCGAGGTCGGTTGGATGGTCGAGCCCCAAATACCCTCGTGAGTCCATTCTGAGTATAATTATACCGGATTACCAATTATGAAGATTAATTTTGACTATATAGAATCTCACTTACGCAGTCTGTTTGAAGAAACGCTGATCCGTGTTTTTCCCGGAGAGCGTGCTCATTTCAGTCTGATTGATGAATTAATCAAAGTCATAAATAAGAATTTAAAAGAAACCGCTGAAGGATCTATTATTGCCCCGGACAGGTTTATTATTGCCGTTTCCAAGGATGATTTATCAAACTGGCAAACTCATCATGACCTTTTGGACAGGATTCTGGCGGAATTAAATGCAATGGGATTATCGAACGGTTTTCAGTTTTTCTCTCCCCCAAAGATACAATTAACCACTCTTGCTGAGGCCTCGGACAAAAGCATTGAAATCTCTGGAGAATTTTCACTGGCAGAACCAACACTGCCGGATACGGCTGCTATGGATCAGCCTCAGGATGAATTTTCTCCACCAGTCATTCCTCAGAACGCTTTCGTTGTCGTCGGTGGAAAAACCAATTTCCCCCTTTGTAACCCTGTCATCAACATCGGCCGGCATTCCGATAACGATTTGGTTTTGGATGATGAGTATATTTCCCGCCACCATGCTCAAATCAGGGCAATCAATAATCGATTTGTCGTCTTTGACGTCGGTTCAACTGGCGGGATTTTTATCAATGGCAAACAGGTCAGCCAGGCAACACTTCATCCCGGGGATGTTTTGAGGATGGGAACAGTCAACTTAATTTATATCCAGGATTCAACCTCAGAAAACCCCACTTCTGCCGTTCAAATCGAAAACGATGATCAGCCCTTTGGAGACCCCCATTAATGAACGCAATTCTCTCCTTTGTCCTTCGTCTGGTCATTATCCTCTTGCTTTACGTATTTGTCGGTTGGATCGGTTATTCCATTTTTATGGATTTACGTAAAGGAGTCTATGAAAAGGATCGGCCGGTCATTCCGCCAATGTCATTGACGGCCACTCTGGGCGAACTTACTCAATCAAAGCAATTCACGATCCCGGAAATCACCATTGGCCGTGATCCAGCGAACCCATTCCATTTGCCGGATAGTACTATCTCGCTGCGTCATTTAAAATTGTCCTATCATAACAACCAATGGTGGGCGGAAGACCTCGATTCGACCAATGGTTCATATCTTAATGATCTTGAAATCGAATCCCCGGTTGTCCTAACAAATGGGGATGAACTTCGCTTGGGCCAGATCTTTGTGACCATCAGGATCAACTAACGAATTATAAATGGAGTGATACATGAATGAATCCCCAGTAATGGCCGTGATCGGCGGATCCGGTCTGTATGAATTTGAAGATATCACCGATGTTGAAACCCTCGAGATCAATACTCCTTTCGGTGATCCCAGTTCTCCGATTACCATCGGAAAAATTAACGGGAAGAAAGTGGCTTTCCTTGCCCGTCACGGAATTGGACACATTTACGCACCAAGCGATGTCCCTTACCGGGCGAACATCTATGCACTGAAATCACTTGGGGTCAAGCGGGTTGTCAGCGTCAGCGCTTGTGGCTCCCTACGGGAAGCTTACGCGCCGGGTCAAATCGTCATCCCGGACCAGATTTTTGACTTCACTCACAAGCGTGACCGGAGTTTCTTCGGTCACGGTCTGGTCGCACATGTCAGTGTCGCGGATCCCTTCTGTGAATCGCTCTCAGATATACTTGAAGAAGCTGTTAAGGCGAATGGAGCAACCTACCATCGGGGCGGTACTTACATAACGATTGAAGGCCCGCGCTTCTCTACCAAAGGTGAGTCACGACTTTTTCGTCAGTGGGGTTTGGATATTATCGGCATGACAGCCTCACCGGAAATATTCCTTGCTCGTGAAGCGGAGATGTGCTACACCACCATGGCCCATGTTACCGACTTTGACGTCTGGCATGTCAACGAAGAACCGGTATCGGTTGAAATGTTGATCCATACCCTTAATAAAAATGTCAAGCTCGCCCAGGACACCATCCGGACCATGGTTGATTTGATCAACCCTGATGCTGAGTGCGGTTGTGAAAATGCACTCAGGGATGCGTTGATCACAAACCCGAAATTCGTTGATCCGGAAAAACGCAAACAGTTGGACCTGCTGGTCAGGAAATATTTGGATTAACTGTGCTCAGATTCTTCCCGGTCAGGGACAAAGTCTCGTCAATCGATAAACAACAAAGCCGCCTGATGATCGTGGCTGCCTTGCTTGTGCTTGCTTTGGCTCTGGTCCTGTCCTTCGCTCCTGCTGTCCGATATCATTCCGGCAGCGAACGATACCAATTCAACCATTGGTTGGGCGTATTGGGTTGGTTTACGGTTTTTTCTTTTTTGGATTGGCAATCCAGCCGTAAAATCCCACACCGCGATCCTTACCTGCTGCCGATTATCGGGATGCTGGCCGGGTTGGGTCTCATGATGGTCTGGCGGTTAGTCCCTGCGTTTGGATTGCGTCAAACGATATGGTTAGTCCTGGCCGGCGCTATCGTGTTTCTCGGTTTGCAGTTTCCCGATTTCGTTGAGTATTTACGGCGCTACAAATATCTCCTGCTTGTGTTGGGATTGGTCCTCACTGCCCTGACGATCATCTTCGGACAAAACCCCACCGGCTCCGGTCCGGCGTTGTGGCTGGAAATTTTCGGGATTTACTTCCAGCCGTCAGAACCGCTCAAACTTTTATTGATCACATACCTTGCCGGTTTCTTTACCGACCGTCTTACGCTAAGGAATAAAGCACTCGCAACCATCCTGCCTACCCTGGTAGTGATCGGCCTGGCGCTGGGATTGCTGGTATCCCAACACGACCTGGGAACCGCGATCATTTTCCTGGCAATCTACCTTCTGATCCTTTATACAATCAACGGCAACCGTTGGGTGATTTGGTTGGCACCGCTCATCATCATTGTTGCCGGTGTTGTTGGATATTTCTTCATAGATATCGTACATCTCAGACTTACCGCCTGGCTTAATCCATTTAGTGATCCGTCCGGGGCATCCTATCAGGTCCTCCAATCAATGATCGCCATCGCAGACGGCGGTTTATTGGGGACGGGATTTGGGTTAGGCAGCCCGGGATTGATCCCGGTATCATTATCAGATTTTATTTATGCCGCTCTGGGTGAAGAATTCGGCCTTTTTGGATTGCTGGTGATCGTGCTCTTATTCAGTTTCCTGGTTTACCGGGCTATCCGGGTGGCAATCCGAAGCGAAAGGACTTTCCATCGCTACCTTGCCGGTGGGATCGCTTTTTATTTTGGGATCCAGTCCATCCTGATCATTGGTGGGAATATTGGCTTTCTTCCCCTCACCGGCGTAACTCTCCCCTTCATTTCTTATGGTGGGTCATCGCTGGTCGTGTCTTTTATAGCATTCGGGATCTTGCTCATCTTGAGCCAGGAAACACAACCTGTTTCCGAAGCTCAGACTAAAAGCGACCAAAAAAGATTCTATTGGATGGGCATCACCCTGATAAGTGTGCTGGTCATTGAGTTCGTCATTTCCAGCCTGCTTGGTTTCTGGTTCAAGTCTTCCCTGGTTGACCGTCCGGAAAATGCACGTTGGGCGGTTGCCGATCGGTTCGTACCCAGAGGCGAAATCGTTGATCGTAACAGCCAGGTGCTTGTCACCAGCAGAGGTGCGACCGGTGAAATTACACGTGAAAATAATTACATTCCCCTTTCCCCGATCGTCGGATATACCAATCCCATTTATGGCCAGACAGGGATTGAAGCTTCAATGTATTCTTATCTCCGCGGTTTGAAGGGTTACACAGGACTGGAAACTGCGATTCAGCAACTGTTCTACAACCAGCCGCCTAAAGGATTAAATATAAAACTAACGCTCGATCTCACACTCCAGAAAACAGCCGACAACCTCTTGGGCGAACAAAAAGGGGCAATCATTCTGATGAATGCCGCGAATGGTGAAATTCTTGCCATGGCATCCCACCCCTACTTTGATTCGACATCACTTGAAACGGATTGGGAAACTCTGGTCAATGATGTAAATGCGCCGCTCGTCAACCGTGTGACACAGGGTCTATACCCGGCTGGCGGTACTCTGATGCCCTTTATTGCCGCAAGCCAGAACAATCTGCTTTCAACCTACCCTGATCCGGTTATGATCCTTCCAAGCGTCAATGCCATTTCGGATTGTGCGGTCAAGATCAGCGAATTAAACTGGCCTTCTCTGATCAGCAACGGATGTCTCATGGCGCAGGCCGGACTTGCAGAATACACCGGCTTGGATCCATTATTATCGCTCTACCAGCAACTTGGTTTCTTCACTTCGCCTGACCTACGGCTTCCAGTGGCAGATGTGGATCAACCCGCAGTCAGCGATATTACCGCCTTTTTCAAGGGTGAAAACGTTAACATCAGTCCCCTGCAAATGGCGATGGCTGCCAGCGCTTTAACCAATCAGGGAATTCTGCCGGCTCCACGTATCGTCATTGGCTATGAAGACCCAGAAAGCACCTGGGTCAGTTTTCCGAAATTGGGTGAGAACATTGAGGTATTTGAACCCGAACAGGCTACTCAATTCATAAATTTACTTGCCATTAACGATATGCCCCGCTGGCAGGCCATCTCAACAGTCCAATCCATTGAGGACAGCCCCATATCGTGGTTTGTGTCCGGTACAACTTCAGACTGGCAGGGTCAGCCGTACGTCGTCGTAGTCATACTGGAAGCTGATGATCTCAGCCTGGCGGCAGAAATCGGTACAACATTGTTGGATCAGGCAATGAACCTGACAGTCAATAATCAATAAAAAAAGGACTGTTTCCAGTCCTTCATCATTTGAAAAATTAATCGGTTCAAACGATTTTAATAAACCGTCGCTTCCCGACCTGAACGACCACACCACGAACCAGGTTTATATATGCATCAGAAACAGGTTCTCCATCAACTTTAACGCCGTTCTGTTCCACAAGACGCCGGGCCTCGCTTTTGCTCTTCACCAATCCGCTGTCCACCAACACATCCAATAATACAGCCTCACCTTGCGGTTTGAATTCAGGGATTTTGTCCGGCATATCACCCTTTTGGAACATATTGATGAATTCCTGTTTCGCTTTGTCGGCATCTTCATCACTGAAAAAAGCGGAAGTGATCTCTTTTGCCAATTCCATTTTTGCGTCCCGCGGATGCAGTTCGCCCAGGCGCATGGCCTGTTCAAAGGCTTCGATCTGATCCATCGTCCAGCGCGTGACCAATCGGGCATAACTGCCCATCGCCTTATCCGGGATGCTCATGACCTTGCCGAACATATCTTCCGGTGTGGTCTGCAGGGGGATATCATTGCCCAGTGACTTGCTCATTTTCAATTCGCCATCGGTCCCCGGCAGGATCGGCAGGATGATACCGATGTTCGGTTTCATATCAAAATAAGCCATGATCTTCCGGGCGGCTGTCATGATGTTGAACATCTGGTCCGTCCCGCCTACCTGGACATCCGTATCCAGCTTGTACGCATCATAACCTTGCATGATCGCATAGAAAAGTTCGTGGAAGTAAACCGGTTCTTCATTATCCCAGCGTTTGCGGAAGTTCTCGCGAGTCAGGAACTGCTGGATGGTGAAATTCGATGCCAGGTGGATCATGTCCTTAAGAGTTAACCCCGCCAGCCACTCGGCATTGAAACGCAGCTCGGTTTTTTCTTTATCCAACACCCGGAAAGCCTGCTGGGCGTAGGTCTGAGCATTCTCCAGGACTTGTTCCTGGGAAATCTGCGGGCGTAGTTTATCCTTATCCGAGGGATCTCCAATCAGGGAGGTGTAGGTTCCAATAAGGAAGATCACATGATGTCCCAATTCCTGGAACTGTCTCAATTTCCGCATTGTGACGGTATGCCCGATATGCAGGTCGGGTTTGGTTGGGTCATAACCGCAGTAAACTCGCAGCGGGCGTTTTTCCTTCTCGGCCAGGATCAACCGCTCACGCAGTTCTTTCTCCATTGCATGCCAGGTTGTATCGTCGCCGTAATCAGTCCCGCGCATCAAGTAAGATACCTGTTGGTCAATGTTCATCGCTGCCTCCTTAATTAACTTTACCTCGTTGTGAATAATGACAAAAATAAAACGCGCCCGTCAATCAAGGCGCGTTATGAGCCCTGGACGGGTGCATTTATCAATCAACGTAATAATAAGATGCTTTCATTTTCATAAATTATTATATCGAAGTTCGCTCAATTTTGCACTACATCAGGGGACGTTTCAGCCTGATCTCAGAGACAAACCCAAATGTTTGCAATTTAACCTTTTTAGAGGTTGATTCATATTCAGGCGTTTCATATACCAACGAATTTAGAATCTTCTCTTCCTTATCAGTGAATCCTTTGAGCTCCGAGACGAATGCGTTTGATTCAATTAACAGACCAACATCTTCCGGCAGGATTACTTTTAACGTCTGCAACAAAACCAATGATCTTGATCGTTGCTTCACCATTTGGAAAACTCGCTTCGGTGAAATCCAGCCGGTTATTGCCGGCCAGCATCCAAATCTCGTGGTTGGTTGCTTCCCAAACACCGGTTTTACGCAGATCGCCCAGAATCGGCATTTGAACATTGACATCAGAACCTGCCAACTGTGGTCGTAGGACCAGCCAGATCCCCAGGGCGACCAGCAATAATGGCCCGACGAACCGCCACAGATTAATTTGGAACATCAATTCAAATAAACTGAATAAGCCGAGAACAATGAGGAGAATACCCAGAAATATTTGCCAGCGTTTCATTTCAAATTCCTTTCAAACATGTATGTATCAATTTTAACTTAATTTATAACTCTTATTAAACCGATTTGTTCCTATCTCTTAACAAGTCTTACATTACTGATATAATCGTACTGGTGTGCCATGAACGAACCGGTGTTAGTTCTGAACGCAAATTTTCAACCCATCAATGTCACCTCGACATACCGAGCGATTAACCTGGTCCTTGCAGAAAAAGCGACTTTGGTAATGAACGGGCGGGGGGTGATCCATTCCGTCACGCATGTCTTCCCCCTGCCATCTGTCATTCGATTGAATCGTATGATCAAACGTCCCAGGCCGATTGTGAAACTAAATCGTAAAGAAATCTTCCGCCGTGATAATTACACCTGTCAATATTGCGGCCGTCAATTTAGCAATTTGACCATTGACCATGTGATCCCAAGGCATCTCGGAGGAGAAACCAACTGGGATAACGTCGTGACAGCCTGTCCCCGCTGTAACCACCTTAAAGGTGGTATGACACCCCAGCAATCCGGCATGTACCCTCGACACAATCCTAAACATCCACCTGAAACGGCGATTTATTTGTTTGGAAAACACCTGCAGGAATACCAGGAATGGCAGGAATTTCTGGCTGATTGGTAAATTAATTATTAATTTTTGGGGAAATATCAAGCAATAACCAACTGCATCATATCTTCAGCAGCAACCACATCTCCATTAAAAGTTGAACCTGCTTCGGCAATCAGGTCAGCGATATTCGCAGTCGGTGGATAATGGATCAACACCAGTTTTTTTATCCCCGCCCTGCTGGCAATAACACCGGCTTCTGCTGCGCTTGAATGACCGTTAGATGAACCTGATGCTTCATGGATCAAAATATCCGCTCCTTCAGCCAAACGAATTACCTGCTCGCATGGGCCGGTATCAGTGGAATAAACAATGATACCTTCGGGAAGTTCAAAACGCAGGCCGATTGCAGGGATCATATGGCAAACCAGTGAAGAATGGATACTGATCGTGTCAGTGGTCAGGACAGACGTAAATTCTTCAGAAGCCAAACGATGAAACTCGACCGGATAAAAACCCTTCCAATCTTGCCACTCATACAGCGCCATCATCTTTTCAAATTTGTCAATAACACCCTGAAGACCATAAATGCTCAATGGATCTTCCCGACCCATCAACCATAGGTCCATTAATAATAACGGCGCACCGGAGACGTGGTCAGGGTGGAAGTGGGTCAGGATCAGGTCAGTAATGGCCAACGGGTCAATGCCGGCTTGTTCCAACCGGACAACCGGGTTCCCTGCACAATCCACTAAGACCACCTTTCCATCCGTTTCGAGGATGAAGTGGGAATTTTGATGAGTCTGGTTGGGCACGGCACTTGCGGTGCCAAGGAAAGTGATCCTGGACATGGTTTCAGCTTCGCTGCGGGTTATTTTTCGTGGTTATTTTCCGGTTGTTTCTCTTCAAAAACAGCATTCTTTTCTGCTTTGGACTTAAACAATGTCTTCCGATGCCGCCAAAGGAGATATCCGGTTGAAGCAACTGCAATCACGATCATCAAAGTCTGGTTAGCGTTGATCCCACCGACATAGCTGTTATCGAGTTTGAGGAACTCCATGAAGAAGCGGAAAATCGGATAGGAGATAAGATAGGTCAGGAATACGTCACCCGGTTTCAGCCGATCGGCATATTTCCGGGATAACCATAATAAGAATCCCATATTCGCCAGATTGAACAGCGATTCATACAGAAACAGAGGATGGTAGGTGGCATAATCCATAAACTCGGGAATGCGGTGCTGAGGGTCAATCGTGATCGCCCAGGGCAGCGTGGTTGGGCTGCCATAGACTTCCTGGTTGATAAAATTTCCCCACCTTCCGATCGCCTGGCCCAACGCCAGTCCGGGTGCAAAGATATCCACCCAGAGGCCAAAGACAAGTTTCCGCTTTCGGGCATATAAATAGAATGCGAATACACCGCCTGCAACCGCGCCGGGTATACCAAGACCACCATTCCAGATCGCAATGGCATCCAGGGGATGAGTCAGGTAATACATGGTTGTAATGCCCTGCTCAACCATCGATGCCGGCGGGGTGAGGATATGCCAGATCCGAGCACCAATGATCCCGCCTAACACAATCCAGGTCAGGCTGTCCACGACGACTTCCGGATCCTTTCCCCGCCGTTTCGCTTCAAAATAGCTCAACACAGCTGCTGCAATCACACCCGTCAGGATGATGATCGCGTAATATCTGATTGTCAAAGGTCCGATTTGGAATCCTTCGCTCATGAGTTCATCTCCCTTTTTCGGCTGATCATTCCGGGATCTTTGCTTTGCCTGTTGGCGTACGTACCAGAACCGCTGAAGCGCTGTGAAGTGGGTCAGGATCGCCAGGATCCACAGTGAAATGCTCGGATGGCGGAAAAGTATCCCGGGAAGCAGGACAATATAACGTTCAATTCGGGTTAATAATCCGATCTTGGCGGAATACCCCAACGCTTCCGCTCTGGCACGCATATATGAAACCATGACCGAACCCAGGGCAGCAAAGAATACGAGCAGGGCATCCTGCCAGGTCCCGTTTTGATTGAAATAGACCAGCAAACCACCGTAGATTGCAATTTCCGAATATCTATCCATGACCGAATCAATAAAAGCGCCATAATGCCCGTCTTCCCCCCGCAGACGTGCCATGGCGCCGTCTAAGGCATCCAGGGGAGCTGCCAGCAATGCCAACAGGCCGCCCCAGGTGAGATATCCCAAAGAAATTAAAACACCGGCTCCGATGTTTCCAATCAAGCCGGTAATGGTGACAGCATTTGGTTTTATACCGATTTCATTCAGGAATCCGGCAACTGAATCCAGGATCTTAGCAAAGGTCTTCCTTAGAAATGCCGTAAATGTCTTGGGTTCCTGTTGCGTGGAAGTGGTCATGAAATTAAGTTTATCACAGTGTCCGGTGAGGGATCAGCGAGACTCAACCATCAGAATCAAGGTCGTCGTCCCGTTGGATAAGGATCTCGCGCTCACGTCCCCCACCCTGAGATGGCCCCAGGATGCCCATTTCCACAAGCTGGTCCACCAGCCGGGCTGCCCTTGGGTAGCCAACTCGCAGCTGGCGTTGGAAGAAGGAAGCGCTGGCATGCCCTTCAGATTTGATCAAAGCAATCGCCTCATCAATCAATGCTTCATCTTCATCCTCATCATCCCCAATCCCCACTTTCTCTTCCCAGGGGGGTCTTTCCGAATCATCATACCGGTCCTGAACGGGTGATTCGGATTGGTCAGCACGTTTCTGCCACCATCGGATGATCCGGTTCAGTTCCTTGTCCGTAACGATCACTCCCTGGGCGCGCATCGGGAGTCCGATCTCTGGATGAAGGAACAACATATCACCCTTTCCGAGCAGCGTTTCCGCACCACTTGTATCAAGGATCACCCTCGAATCAATCGAAGATGCGACTGTGAAGGAAATTCGGGTCGGGAAATTTGCTTTGATCAAACCGGTCACAACGTCCGTGCTGGGCCGTTGGGTAGCCAGTATCAGGTGTATCCCAATGGCACGAGCTTTTTGTGCCAGGCGTACGAGAGTATGTTCAGTCTGGTCAGGCGCGGACATCATCAAATCCGCCAGCTCGTCGATCAGGATCACAATCTTTGGCATGGTCTTCTTTCCCTGCCGTGCCATTTTATGGTTATAGGAATCGATATTGCGCGCCTTTGCTTTTTCCAGCAGTTTATAGCGGAAATCCATCTCCGCGGTGGCCCAACGCAGGACGCCTAAAATCCTCTCGATTTCCGTCTCAACATTTCCCATCAAATGGGGCATGCCGTTAAATCGCATTAATTCGACCCGTTTGGGATCAATCATCGCCAGTTTAAGGTCATCAGGGCTGTTGTTCATCACCAGGCAGGCCGTGATCGCCGTGATGCAGACGCTCTTGCCCGAGCCCGTTGTTCCCGCTATCAATAAATGAGGCATTGTCGCAAGGTCAGAGACCACCGCCCTGCCTGAGACGTCCCGGCCCAGCGTGAGGGCCAGGGGCGAGTTCACCCGGTAAAAAGCCTCCGATTCTATCAGCGGTCGGAGTGCAACTTCAGCCGCATTCGGGTTCGGGATTTCAATCCCCACATACGACTTTCCGGGCACCGGTGCTTCAATCCGCAGGCGTTCTGCAGAAAGTGCCAATGCCAGGTCACGCTGTAAAGACGAGATTTGCGATACTCGTATTTTTTGACGTTCGTCGTCGGATTTATCAATGTACCCTGGTTCAACGGCGAACTGGGTCACGGTCGGCCCGGTCCGGAAACCAACCACTCTGGCCGGGATGCCAAATTCATCCAGAGTTTTTTCAATCAAACCGGCTGTCAGGTTGATGGACCGTTTATCAGGCCGGTATGTTTCTCCTTTTTGGAGCAGGTCCAAAGGCGGTAGATCCGGAGAACGTTCCTGCGTGTTTTTGGGTGTTTCGCTGGCAATGTCCGGAGTATCGAAGGTCTTCCGGAATTCCGGAGGCAGCCAGACTTGTTTCCTGGGCTGCTCCACCTGTTCATCCGGTTCCTCGTCCGGGTCGGAGATAATCATCGATGGTGATTCAAACGGCAGTTGTGATTGTTCAGCATGGCGTGCATCAACAGAACCCAGACGTTTCTGGATAGATTTCTCCAGTTTCGGGATCAATTCCAACGCACCGACCAACGAAATTCCAAAAAGGATTATCAGGACAAGAAAAGCAAAAGTCGGACCAATGGCTGCTCTGAAGATCTCCGAAATACCCCATCCGACCAAACCACCCAGGTCAGTGCCGGCCTCCGCTTCAGTAATTGATCCACCGTCGATCAGAGATAACAATCCCAGGAGAAAGAATGAAGCAAATTCATACCCTATGATCTGGCCCAGAGCCACCTTTTCAGGTGGGTGTTTTCGCCAGCGTATTACCTGCAACCCAACCACAACCATTGAAGCGACTAAAAGAAATCGTCCTAAACCAAGCCATTTGGTCAGAAAAGCTGTCAATGGTGAGATCAAAGCGCCCTGGGTGATCCCCAACAAACCTAACAGTAAGATCGCTGCTCCTGCAAACAACAAAATCCCTAATAAGTCCCAACCATAACGCAGGAAGCGCTGGAAAGTGTCAATGGCTTTGTTCTGCCATTCATCTCCAGCTTCAAATAATCCCGGTTGTTTTGAACCTGGTATTTTCTTTTCAGGTTGCTTGGGGGTTTTTACCATTATTCGACCGTATAGCTCTCTAACTTTAATCCCAGCCGGCGTTTTTTTGGATCGATATGCAGGATACAGACATTCACAGACTGGCCTTCATAAAGGAAATCATCGATATGCGTACAGCCTTTGGGAAAATTCATGGAGGAGATATGGATCAATCCCTCAACACCCGCATCTAAACGGGCGAATGCACCATATTTCACAATACTTGAGACCGTAGCAGAGATGTGATCCCCCGGCACAAGTTCATTAGCAAGAATTTCCCAAGGATTCTCATCCATGCGTTTCAGGCTTAGCGCAATCCTTCCCTTATCCTCAGAGACTTGAAGCACCAGGGTTTTAACAACATCATCAACTTTTAAAATATCACAAGGACTCTGTACCCTACCCCAGGAAAGTTCCGAGACATGGATCAACCCTTCCAAGCCACCCAGGTCAATAAAAGCGCCAAAATCGGTGACGTTTGTGACCACACCTTCCACGACATCACCCTCCTTCAAGCTGGAAAGCAAGTAATGTCGGCGGCCTTCACCGGCCAGCGCAGCACGCTCTGAAAACACGATCCGTTCTTTCTCTGGTTCACATTCGATGATCTTCAGAGAGATATTGCGGTCCAGATAACTTGTAAAATAATGCTCCCGCTCATCCTCTATCACATCGGGGGGAATATCGATCAAATGGGAAGCCGGAACAAAACCGTGGATATCTTCTCCTGCAACCAGAACACCGCCGCGATTAAATCCAACCACATTCAAATTGACGATCTCGTCACCGGAAAAAACCTTTTTGATTTTTATCCAATTCACTGATGAGGAAGGGTTATCCTCTTTTTCTTTTTTTGGAAGGATGATCGTATCTATTATCTCGGTTTCAGTTTCTATCATTGGCTCATCCGCCAGGACTGCAGCCCACCAACCCTCATCCGGCTCAACCGGCGGCAGGCCTAAATCACCATTATTGTCTTGGACGTTCATTTCACGTTCCTCCCCATCATCTCCAAGTTTCAGCACCATTATGATTGATCCTCTTCTCGTGCTGCCAACTCCATGCCTATAATTGCCCTTGAGACGGCTTCCAGGGCCACCCGTTGTTTCCGATATAGATCCGCTTCAGACATTGCCAACCGGGTGGCTACCTCCCGTACCTTTCGCCCCTCAAGGAATTTTAATTCTAATATATTATATAATATCCACTCCGCTGTAAAACGTCTTTCACCCTCGGGTTTGATGTTTTCAATGGCGGATTTCAGAATTGCTCTCAACGCATTGGAAGGGTTTCCATCGTAATCCTTGACAGCAGCTTGAACGATATTCAAGCTCAATAATGGACTTTCGGTCAGTTTAGGTCCTCCCCAATAATGGGAAAGCGCATCTTTGACCCATGATATGAAATCCTCATCCGGTAAATCTATCTCATCCAATAATACACTGGTTTGGTTAAAACTTGAAGCAGCTCTTAACTGTTAAATCAACGCAACTTGAGGCTGCAAGGTCTCCAATGACTTAAACACCTGCTGCTGCATACGCCAATCCCGCAATGCAATTGCAACCCGATAGGCCAGCAGATTGATCGAATGGAGGTGTTCGTGCTCCATTTCGCGGTCTTTCTCCCATGGGAAACCGCATAAACCCAGCAGAATTTGCCCATTTTGAGGATCTTCATAGATCAAGGGGATCAACAGGTGTTCATTCCAATACAGGAAATCACCTTGTAATATGGATCCCTTATCCAGGGAAATTTCAAGCAGGTCGGTAGATGTTTCAATCGCTTTGAATGCTGTATCGTCCCCCGTTGTGGTCAATAATTCCAACCCATTCCCGTTCATCATGGCGATGAAAGCACCACGCACCTGCAGCAGGTCACAGATCGTCGCTGTGGCGATTTCGAGGAACTGGCCCAAATCCGTCCGAGTTAATAAGTGGTCTTCCAGAGATTGGATCAGGGCAATTTCGTCGCGGTCAGAGCCATAGAAAAGCAGCCGCTCCCAGAAAGGTGCCAGGAGAGTGATGATATATTCCAGGAACAGGATCGTTCCCACCATGAAAATTGGGACGAAAGCATTATAGGATTGGTCCCAGATCAATCCCAGCCGTCGGATAATGGTCGTGATCGCAAGGGCGACCGATGCTGTGAAGGGACCGCGCAGAAGCCATTTGAACAGCCGACTTTTCACAAGTCGGTCAGGCCAGGTAACGCCGAAGAAGGCCACAGAATAGGCCATGATCACGAGGAATCCGCCGACCGCCAGGCTGCTCAAACTGACTAAAACCCAGAAAACAATCGGGTTTTGTGTGAATAACCCGGACCCAAACAACAGGTATGGGTATGTCCCGATAGCAGCGACAGTAGCACCTGTCAACAGGTAAATCAAACGGCGCCGACTGGTCTTGGTGACCGTCCGCTGGAAAGCGCGAAACAAAAGTGAACCTGCCATAAGCATGATGATGACGTAATAAATAGCAAATAAATTTGTGTAAAAAGTGTGGCTGAGATAAGGGGCGGGAGAATCAACCGGGAGATAAGTCCCTACAAGAATATTCGTTGGGACAAGGATCACCAGGAAGAATGAAAAAAGGTAGGTTAATCGAACAGCCCAAAGTCTGCGGCCCCGGCTGGGCCGGCCTGTCAATGTTAATAATGAATCTGAAAAATGTAGGTACGTCGCTGGCAGGAAAATGATGCCAACCCATTTAATCTTGAGGATAATCTCGATGATGAATTCATTATCACTTGCACTGGCGATCGATTCTGCTGTATAGACAATGACGACACAGGTCAGGATCAGGATGAAGGCACGGGCAACATGCTCACGCAGGTTAAAGGCAAAAGCATACAGCAGCAGTGAAAATGCTGTGATCGCCACGCCAGCCGTCAGGATCTGGCTGATGGTTTGTAACGCTGAATCCCAATAAATGCCAAAAAACATTCGAACTTGCGTCCTACCTTACATAACGACTATAAAATAACGCCAATTCCTGATTCGGGAAATAATGGTCCCTGAACCCGCAAAAATTGAACCCCATCTTCGATGCCATTCCAATGGCAGGTTCATTCTTGGATTGCATCTCCAGAACGATATTGATAAAATCACGATTTGATGCCAGGTTCATTAATGCCAGGAGCAGCCCGCTGGCAATACCCTGCCGTCGCATCGGTGCTGAGATGACCAGGTCGGATACTCTCAATACCTTTGATTCGGGTTCTGCGTAGACCTTGATATAACCCACCGCCCGGTTATCCAGTTCTGCCAACAGGAAGGTTTCCGTTTGCGCCAGGTCAGAAAAAATGCTCTCTCTTTTCCTTGGATAAGCGACGAAAACCCGGCGCGGCAAATGCACCCTTCTGAATCCCGTTTGTATCCCCTGCGCATCAAAATCCATCGCCAACTGCCAGACATATTCACTGTAATACCCATGCTCAAAAGCGGTCAAGCTCTCAACATCTTTTATGGTTACCGGACGAACATCAATTTCAGGCATTGATCCTCTCACTCCTCGGGTACTGGTTCAACATCAACAGCAATAATACAGGGGGTCATCGCCTCCCCGGTGTTGTCCAATGGCACCAACTGCAATAAATATGTACCCGGTGTCAACGAACTTGTATACCAAAATCCCAGGCTCTCATCCAACTTCAATTGATTGCCGGCTGCAATCGTCGTCCAGAAGATGGCACCGGTGGGAGAATACTCATATTTATAAGAACCAAAATTCGGCACGTTTACCGAACCGATCAATTCCACAGTCCCACTCACTGTGCTGCCATCTGCAGGAGAGGTGATTTCAACCTCACCCGGCCGGCAGTCAGAAATAAGCGATTCCTGGCCAATCGTAGGCGTTGGAATGGGTGTTGCTTCCTGCTCTGCGGCGGTCATTGTGGTGGTGGCTGTGGCGAAAGGGTCAAATGTTGGCGTTACCTCAATTTGAGGTGCAGGCATCCGGGGACCGACAATAGTAACGATCAGGAATTCACCGATGATAAGCAGAAATAGTAATGTTAGTCCCGTGGTAGATGTGACCAGCTTGCGTTGAGCGAGCGAACGTTCCAGTCCAAAAACGGATTTCTGCCACTCTTTCAGCGCGATCAGAAACTTCCGGATGTAAATCAGCCCACCAAAAATAAGGACAATAAAAATGCCGACGCTGTAAGTAACTAAACCGCGCAAAATGCTGTTAAGAAATTGATCCATAAGAGGCGATTAATTATCTCATTTGGAATTAAACACAATCCGGGCCTTACAGCCGGGACAGAACGCCGCGGATCAACGTGGTCAATTTTGGAACCAATACCCGTCCTGCCTCCAGCACCTCTTCATGCGTGGTGATCGTGCTGCCGTCGAGGTTGGCTTTATTGCTGATCCCGGAAACACCCAGGACTCGCATCCCACTATGCCTGGCGACGATCACTTCAGGGACGGTGGACATCCCCACCGCATCACACCCGATCTTCCGCAGGAAACGAAGCTCCGCAGGCGTCTCGAATGACGGGCCGGCCAGTGAAACATACACACCTTCGTAATTTGACATATTTGCTTCATCGCTGACACTCTGCGCCAACTGCAGAAGTTCACGGTCGTAAGGTATGCTCATATCGGGGAACCGAACACCGAATTCATCCATGTTTGGACCAAATAAAGGATTCGCCCCACCCATCCCGATCAGGTTGATATGGTCGTTGATCAACATCAAATCGCCGGGAACATAATCCGGGTTGATTGCACCTGCAGCGTTTGTAACGATCAATTTGTCGCAGCCCAGCCGCTTCATCACTCTCACCGGTAGTGTGATCTGTCCCATGGAATAACCTTCGTAAAAGTGAGTCCGACCCTGTAGAATGAAGACATTCTTCCCCTCGAGTGTGCCGATCACAAGGCGCCCTTTATGCCCATGGACTGTTGAAATTGGCCAACAGGGAATCTCACGGTTCGGGATGACCGCAGCGCCATCAACACTGTCCGCCAAATCTCCCAACCCGGTCCCGAGGATCATACCGATTTCCGGCACGATGTCTATCCGGGCGCGGATTGCGTCGACTGCCCGATCAATGTCTGCCATCGTGATGAATTCACTCATAATTTCTTCCTTTAATTTCTGGTCAGGGCTCTGGTGATATTATAACACCCGTTCATTTTAATGGGATTTTTATACAGTATAAATATAATATGTTGAAAATTTTCCAGTCTTAAGCCAGATTGCCCGATATTCAAGTATATAATAGACTACCTGATTGAATCAAAGACTTTAAGGAAAGTGGTCATGGCGAAGCCTAAACAAGAGAAAAAAGCTCCCGAGCGAAAACG
Source organism: uncultured Chloroflexia bacterium (assembly GCA_963741015.1). GTDB lineage: Bacteria > Chloroflexota > Anaerolineae > Anaerolineales > Anaerolineaceae > Brevifilum. The sequence goes on from CAVUGP010000001.1 coordinate 352,435, forward strand.
TTCCATTCTGGGGAGCCTGTTCAGCAGGCCGGAACGTGATAAGGAATATATTTCCGACCTACAAAACCAGTGGGTGAATATGGATTCGCCTGCCCGAGTCAAATTCGTTATTGGCGCGGTTTTCGGCCTGGTTGTATTTATTACGGCATTGGTGTTGGTTCTGTATTTGTTATCATTGATTCGGAGATAAATTGAGACAACAGCAAGCGAAGGGTGTGTAAGGTCGAATGCGCGCAGCGAGAGATCACGCTTTAGCCTTGCCGAATCCGACCGCCTGCGCGAAAAAGAGAGAAGCCTAAGTGTAGGTGGGATTCTTTTAAGGTGAAGTGCCAGGGGGAGGTGCAAGCCGAACCCATCAGGCGGAGAGCCGAACAGACAATTCTTTTTCTTTAAGGAGTTGAGGGAGATTAAATAAAAAAGACTTCCAAGGAAGTGAGGAGCTGAATACCGAAAGGAATAGAAACGAATGGGAAATGAAAAATACAATTTATTCGCTTTAAATCAGTTATTTCAACTCCTTTGAAGACTGGATACAGACGAAAATCACCTCAGCGGTTGCATGGTGTCGAGCGAAACGACATCTGTCGAATGGTTACAGGCGGGTTTTGAAAGAAGGGTTGGCGGTGGCTCTTGAGCAAAGACAGGCGGGGAAGCGAAACGAGCCAGGGCATCCGGGACGGGGTGGACGGACTGAGAAGCCCTTACCTGGAGTGATTTATCAGAACGATGTGAGCGAAGCAAAAATCGCATTTACTATTTTATGATCAGATCTCAATATCGGAATACTGCTGCAAGGAGACCGTGATCGGGCACCTGTTCTGGCTCAACAGCGTAGACAGTTCCACCGTTCAGAATAGTCTGGATAGCAGCCAGGTCAAGAAGATCCTCGTCCCCGATTCCAGTACCCTCATCTATATGAACTGTATTTGTATTTCGTTCGAAACTTCCACGCACCTGCACACCAAGAGCAACAAATAAATCAGTCACACGCCCTTCATGTGCTGCCTTAACGACCTCCTCTATATCCGTTGTAGCTTTTTCGGTTTCAGACAATTGATAGTACTGGGCGGCCGCTTGTTCCTGTCTTTGCATGAAGAAGGGCTGCACAAGTGGCCAGGCTTTTTTATGTAATTCTTCCAGCCCAAGTTCTTCTGGATTGCCGGGTATGCCTTCTTCAACGAGATGAGGAAAAGAGTTTGCTTCTTTATACAATGGAAAGAGATATTCGACGCCTGCCAGCACAATCGGTGATTGCCTGCCTATTATCACATTCTGTAATTCATCATCAATTTTCTGGAACCAATGCAAAATCTTGATTTTGTCTTCGTCATGTGGATCATTACTATGGAAAACCCCCGAACTTTTCTTTGGCCCAGACGATAATGCGCCGGAGTGGTACTGTAACTCTGTGTTGTAATGCTCGAATTCAAGGGTTTCAGCCATGCTTTGGGGCATACTTTCCAGATCAATCTCATCCACTCTGTGATGGGTGCCTTCCAGCAACCTGATCTGATTCTGGCTTAGTGCCAGAATGTAAAAATGTCCGTCGCTGGCGAAGAACGGAAGGAGTGGTTTGAGATGAAAAGAGTGAGTGATCATGACCAATTCTTCAAACGGAAGGGGCAAGCGGTAGAAACGAAAAGTATCTGTCGTCAAGAATACTGCCAATCCGTGGCTCTGTTTCTGCCAAAAACCTGGCTTCTGCATTAGATCTTGGGCTGGTTTCAGCATTTTTCGTACATCCGGGGAGCGCACACCTTCGGCAAGCAAGCGCTTCTCCGCTTCTTGAAGTAAATTCTTGAAGCGAATTGGATCCTGCTCGGTTTCTCGACCTACCTTGTGAGTTGGCATATAAAGCGAAACATGCCAGCCAGAATGTCTGGGTAATAAGGTTTTCAATTCCTCTAAAGTTATGGTGTCCATTTACAAAGTCTCCTATTACATCTATTATCTTCTATATATGAAAATGAAAGCGGGAAAAGTTTTGTCTGATAGCAACAGCAAGACGGAATGTGTCAAGATCGTACTCACCGTTCCCATGTCTTTCTTCTTCCCCCTCGCCGTATTCACCTTCGAACTCACCAGCCAGCGCTTCCCAGCAAATATCACTTGCATCCATTGTCTGTAATTCCCAGCATGGTGAAAACTCTGCCACGCCCATCAGGGTCATGAAAGGAAGCGCAGATCAAATTTACACCATGTTTAATTTTACCCAATGAGAATATACCAAGTATAGGTATTGTTAATGTAGGACATTTTGACTTTGCCGTGACAGATAATGTTTATGTTTTTGTAATGTTGATATTTCCTTCAATTGAAGCCGCTAAATAAATGCGTTCACCGCCAGAATAAATTGCTCCCACACCCCTTCCAGCACCAACTTGCCGCGGCAATAAAGCACAGGCAGCAACGAATCACCCTGAACGGATAAAAGGATCTGGTTTCAGAAATCTACTTAGTATGATGGGGAGTCTGCCCGGCGGGGGGAGGGGCGACAGGCTGACGAGTGCGAGCGTGGTTAGGTGGGTGTTGGGATTGCGTTTATGAGGCGGGCTCTTGGAGCGAGTGCGACAAGTGCCCGAAATAGAAATCAGCGCTTAACAGCGAACCAGGAGGACGCCGGTCGTAGATACGGCGCTGAAATGAAATGAAAAATGACTTATCATTATTACAATTTGAAGAGTGTACGTTAAGACGCCTAAAAAAAGATTCAAAACACTTATCTTCTATAATTTAAACCAAATCGCCATACTATAATTTAAAGTTAAGAAATTTTAGTTAATATCATGTGATAGGAGAACATAGTGAGAAAAGCAATTCGAATTATTGGGCCAATTCTTCTCACTATCCCGGCAGGATTATTATTTATACTTCCGTTTGTTGCTCTCATAGTAGGACCTGAGAGCTATAGATTTTCTCCATGGCAATATTGGGCACTCACCCTGATCCCAATAGCAATAAGCATCCTCGGCTGGGTGAAGCCAAGAATCGGAGCCTGGATTTCAGTCAGCTTAGGGGGGATTTTTTCTTTATTCTCATTGATACTTGCTATAAAGACCACACTGGAATTCTATTTTATGCTTGGGCTTGTTATATTATGCGGGTCCTATCTCCTAGGAGGAATCCTCATTTTGTCGGTAACAATAAGAACGAAAATGTACAAATCTGAAAATTGAGAATAATATTTTTTCCGCTGAAAGATAGCGCTAGTAGTAGTCAAAGAGATGGCTATTTGTCGGCGCGCAGCAGGCCGGCCAAACGGGTCATGTTTGAGCCAATGGCATTAAGGTAGATTGAGGTGTCGTCAAGGGGGAGTTCGGGTTGGGCTTCAATGGCTTCGACGAATTGGCGGATCAGGACCCGGAGCAGGGCGATTTCATCTCCCAACCCGTCCCCGAGTGCTGTTTCGAGGTCGGTGAGTTCGAGCTGGGAGAATCGCTCTGAATAGAAGCCGTGTTTGAGGGCGTTGGTGTTGCCTGGCTGCGCGCCTCTGGTTCGCTTGGGCATGGTGAGTCCGTGATGATAGCGGATGTAATATTTATTATTTTATATATAATTATCTATTTAATCAAGGGTATAGATTAGAATTACTCTGATTGATTCCGATAAATTAATTAGGTTTTTGTAAAAGGATGTATATTATCAAAACCTACGGGAGGAATGATTAATCGCAGGTAAATGAATATTGGGCTGGAATAATTGATCGATTTAGGAGCTGAAAACCCTATTATCTTGTTACTTACAACCTAACCATGTAAAATGTTATTATGGAAAATTTAAGGCCGTTCATCTCTAAATTAAATAATACAGTCAAGAATGCAATTAGATTGTATCCCGATAACAAACGAGAAATTGAAAATTTTCTCAATGGGCGACCAGCGAATGAATTAAGAAAGTTAATTTCTCTTCAAGATTTAAGGAAAGTTGGGGCTTTTTTTACTGGAAATGAACTAATTAAATTCGCAATTTCTGAGAAATTTTCGTCTTCAATCAATAAAGATTTCAAAATCGCCGATCCCGCATGCGGCAACGGCGATTTGCTTTTGGCTTGTACACCATATTTACCCTTAGGGCAAGATCTACCTGAGACAATTAACCTTTGGCAGAATAATCTCCTTGGAATAGATTTGCATTCTGAATTTATTGAAATTGCTAAACTTAGGTTGATATTGAAAGCTATATTGTTGGGTGTAAATATTCCCGATAATCCTTTGCCAAAATTACCAAATATTTTTAATGGATTAAAGGTAGGTTCATTTTTTGATAATCTAGACATATTACATGAAGCAACCCACATCTTTATCAATCCACCATATTACATAATGGCACCTCCGGAGTCATATGAATTGGGAAATGGGAAAACAAATGCTGCAGCAATTTTCTTGTGGACATGCATAAATCATGTGCAGAACGGCACAAGAATAATTGCGATATTACCTGATGTTTTACGAAGCGGAACGCGTTATGAAAAATGGCGAAATTTTGTTGAAGAAAACACAGAAATTTTAAACGTTAATTTATATGGCCAATTTGATGCTTGGACAGACGTAGATGTCTTTGTTTTAGAACTTATTGTGAATAATGGTACGCGCTCATCATTTACAAATTGGGTAAACACTCAATCAAAGGTAAAGACGACTATTTCGGACAAATTTGATCTATCTACAGGCCCGGTAGTTGATTACCGAGATCCTAATGAAGGACCTACCGTTAAATTTATTAAGCCAAAAGGTCTTGAAACCTGGAAAACTGTTACAAGTATTTCTTCTACCAGACAATTCAAAGGTCGTACTCATAATTCGCCATTCGTTGTTGTTAGAAGAACTTCAAGGATAGGAGATTTGTTTAGAGCCGTTGGAACGATAATCAATGTTGACCAACCTATCGCAGTAGAAAATCATTTAATTATTCTGTTGCCAAAAGATGGGAGAATTGAAACATGCGAAAAGTTGTTGACAATTCTAAAAGATGAAAGAACAAATAAATGGATTAATGAGGCTATTCGGTGTCGACATCTAACAATCAAATCATTAGCAGATCTACCCTGGTGGAGTGAATAAATGGATCTTTTACATGAGCAGGACGGCAATTATACAGAAGCCTCATTTTCTGTCGCAGCTCGAGTAGCATTGCAACTCGGACGTGAGAGTATTTCCAATTCAATTATTGCTATAACGGAATTAGTAAAAAATTCTTATGATGCAGATGCAGAGCATGTAATACTTCATTTCATAAATACTCAATCAGCTAATCCATTATTGATAATCGAAGATGATGGAATTGGTATGGATAAAGACCAAATTATCAATCAATGGATGGTTATCGGTACATCTAATAAAAAAGACACAAAAAAATCAAAAATCAAGGACCGTGTATTTGCTGGTGAAAAAGGCTTAGGACGCCTTGGATTAGATAGGCTTTGCACAACAAGTATTATTCAATCTTTCACAGAGGAAAATGACGAAGGTGTCGAACTCGTCATTGATTGGCAGAAATATGAGGAAACTGAAAAAAGACTAGAAGAAGTCAAACATAGACTATTTTCCAAGCCTAGGGAATTTATTGATCAATACACTAAACAAGAGATATCAATCAAAAAGGGTACCAGAATAATACTTCTAAATTTAAAGGATCAATGGGATGAAGAATTTATTACAGATCTTCAAAAAGAACTCTCATTACTAATTTCCCCATTTTCTTCAGTAAATGATTTCTCAATTGAAATCAAAAGTGGTATTGAAGGTATGGAGATTGAAGAGAAAATTGAATTTAGAGAATTTCTTAACGCTGCTGAATGGAAATTGACAGCCACAATTGATGAAAATAGCTGCGTACAATTTTTCATGACTTCCGAACTACATAATAAGAGTTACAAACTACCGAAAACTGCATGGAGGGACAAGATTAAGGGGAGGGCCAACCTTCCAAGATGTGGGCCACTTGAGTTTAAACTTTTCTTTTTCCTTCGTGAAAATATAGAATTAACTGATTTTTCATTTACTAAACTTCAAATAGCAAAGTTTTTAGAATTGACCAAGGTATCCGAATTTACCGAGACTTATTTCGAGTAAAGCCTTATGGCCAACCCAATGGAGAGGGCGACTGGTTGACTTTGAGCTACCGAAGACAGCAAAGCCCTGGAGGTGTTACACGAGGTTCATGGCGAGTAGGTTATAACCAGGTTGTTGGAGCAGTTTTTATAAAACGTGACGTCAACATTGAACTAAATGATCAAACAAATAGAGAAGGGATCCTAGAAGGTCCCGCATATTTTGATTTACGAGCATTCGCATTAGAAGCCATTCACTTTTTTGAAACAAAACGAGTTGAATATGAAAGAAGTAAGAAAAAAGATACTGAATTGGAAACAAGGCAAAACGATGCATCGAAAGCCGTTCAAGAGTCCTCAGTTGCAGTTAATGAATTAGAGAAGGCAGCAGATAAATTAAAGAATTTAATGGAAAGCGCTGACCTGCCTGGCGATCCTGAAGTTGTTGAAAAAATTTCGACAGGATTTTTCCGCGGCGGTCGACAATATTAAATTATAAAGTTTCGCAGACCAAAAAAGCCCAGGAACTCATTAATTGAATTCAAAAAGTAAGAGAGTACGAATTCGAAAAAGAAAAAAATACTCTATCAAATCTTGCCTCTTTGGGAATATTAACTTCATGTTTTGGTCATGAAACTATTGGATCAACAAATGTAGTTGTTGCAAATGCAGAATTATTGAATAAAAATATCAAAAATAGCCGTTTCATGATGCCACCCGATTTGGAACAAAAAATATTTAGAAATATCGAATTGATCCTTTCAGAATCTGAAAAAGTGGAAACTTTTGCTAAATTTGCATTACAGAATGTAACTAGAGACAAGCGAACAAGAAAAAAAATTAATATCATTCAAATTGTGAACCCCGTTCTAGATGCATTTGAAAAGATCTTTACCTCAAAGAACATTCAAATTCAGAAGATATTTCCGAATGAATCGCCCGAATTTTATGGCTTCCCTATTGATTGGGAAAGTATCTTCATTAATCTGATTACAAATTCAATATGGGCCATGGAAAGTATTGAAAGCTCGAAAAGAATTATTCTCATTAAAATTGATAGGGATCCAGACTCATTACAATTCATTTTTCGGATTCTGAAATTGGTCTTGAAAAAGGGACTGAAGATGAGATTTTTTATCCAACTTTTCCACAAAACGAAATCGTAAAGGTGATTTAATTGGAACCGGTATGGGATTAGCGATAGTGAAAAACTTCATTGATAATTACAATGGGAGAATTACAGTTTATCGCCAAGTCAGTTGGGAGGGGCTGAATTCATTATTTCCATACCAACTCCACGCATAGAGAACTAAGGAGAACCACTTATGGAAAAGCCAAAGGTTTGGTTAATCGATGAAAATGATGAGCAATTAAATTCTTTTACCAATATATTGCAAGCAAACCTGCCGAAAAATATTGAAGTACAAGCTTTGTCCCCGATCAATAAAGAAGTTGCTGATTATACATTTATATTACAAGATCCCGATACGGCATGCATAATTATTGACCAAAAATTAAAGGATACAGGGATAGTAAATTTTCTTGGCATTGATCTAGCACAATTCCTTCGTAGTGTTAATACTAAATTGCCAATTTACATTCTAACAAATTTTCCGGGAGAGTTCTGAAGCTTTTGAAGAGGGCGAATGGAGTGTGGAGGATATTCTTTCTAAAGATGTTATCACATATGAGATCCAGAGAAGCGAAAATTGATTTTGCTAGATTATCCAGAAGAATTTATAGTTATACTGATTATCTTGAGAAGCGAGAAAAAGATTTTCAGGATCTACTAAAAAAATCTCTCAAGGGCGAGTTATCTCCAGAAGACGAAAAAAAACTAGAGGATATCGAGACGTCGAGAGTTTCCTCAATTTTAGCAGAAGAATTACCTAACATTTCTGAATTAGGAAAATTCTTGACGAACATAATAAATTACTCAAAGAAATTGATGAAGAGGCGGTTATGAATGACCTTATAGTGGTTTTTATCCAAAGATAACGAGGAGATCAACATATTCATGTAAAAAAAATGGAGAAAATTACAATTACGGACATTATCGACAAGAAATCAGGCAAGATTGTTTGGAGAGATGTGTTTACTGTGATATCTTAGAAAATGAATGTGGGGGGGAAGAAATCAATGGTATTGGACCATTTTCGTCCGCAAAAACATTTTTCTCACCTACGCAATGAACCAAGCAACCTTCTGTATGCTTGCTCTAAATGTAATTTGTTGAAATCTGATATTTGGCCAAATTTACACCAAGAGAATGGCTCGTCGTTTACCGACGAGGGGGAAGGTTTTATTGATCCTTTTTTAGTTGATCGAAACGAGTATTTTCAAATAAGAGATGATGGAATAATTGAAGAGTTGAAATCGCCGGCTTCTTATATGATCCGAATTCTCGCATTGAATAGAGAAGCCCGAAAACTTATTCGGGCAATAAGGATTATTGATTCGAAAATTATCAAACATTTGGATGGCATAATCAAAGAATTTGAAGAGAATTTAAAAACATTATCTCTCTCAGATGATGTTAGAAAAAAATTTACCCATAATTTACAAGGCCTGAAACATCATCGAGAAATTATTTTAAAAAGGTTAAATTATGAGGTTATTGAAATCCAAATTTGAACTGCAGATAGGCATCAATGATTTATTATAGAAATATACTTCTACGTGAAACATAAAGATTCGTTACCTCGGAATATATTTCCGTTGTTTTCCATCCCTAAAAAATTATTTTGATATCTTCTTTAATGTAAATTAAACAGGAATATAAACCCGACTCATCGTCACCTTAAAATTCACCTAGCACGCTGTAGTCGCTCTTCAAATAAATCGATATCAATTCAGAATAACCTCAATGTTATTATTTAGTATGAAAGTCTTCATCGAAGAAAAAAATGCTTGATACAATTTTTATTGACAGATCCGATTTTCGATTCTGAGTAATACATATACGAAAGGAGAGCTATGAGGGGAATTTACGATCTGGCCCATCAACTAATTGATATGGCCGAAAATGGTGTATCGCTCAATGATATCGCCGACAAGTTAACGCATCAAAAACAATTGATTCGAGATCATTATATTGAAACAGGATTAACCCTGGTTGTGATGGTACCGGTTAATTTAGATCCGGAGGAATTATCTAATCGGTATCCTTTGAAAATGGTAGATAGCCACCAACATGAAGCGGTAGCTGTGAGCTGGCCTGAGGAACAAAGGCTCCGGCGAATTGGATATTCAACACCCGAAGAGCATTTATCATAGGAAATCGGTATAAAAAGCCATGGGGAAAAAACAAAAAGGTAATTCGGAACAATACGATCTTGACACCATAGATGGTATCGCATCAATACTTATTCCGAAATACTCCCAAATCAAGGGGATGGCTTCTCCATTAACAACATCGAATATATCTTACAACGTAAAGCCACTGAGCATAAAAGGAATGGCCGAATGGACCTGGCGATTGCTTGTTTGCGAAAAGCAAACGAGATTTTTCCTTATTCTAATTTCATGTGGCCTGAGAGCGACTATTTACGACTTGTCGATATTTAAAACAGGCAGGAAGATTTGATGAGGCCAGGAAAGAAGAGCGATTAATCAAGGCAAGATTTGCACCGAAATCATCTCATCCCTTGAGTTTTTATTGGGAAAATTACGTAAAGAAAATAAAGAGTATTCAGGAAGTCTATCGATCTGATCTCATTATTACTAGCGATCCTGACATAATGTGCAGCGAGTGTGCAAAATTCTCTCAAAGGATTTTAAGTGCGACTGGGAAAAATGAACAATATATTCAACTCCCCGATTTCTTAAAATTTGAACTTCCAGAGCACGAATTTTGTTTTTTAGCTTCTATCCATATTCCGAGGAATTATCAACTCCGAACTGGATAGGATTCAGAGGAAATCCAAAAAGGTATAGTAATAGACCATTGGAGGATATTCGAACCCCAGCACAGAAAAAAATATTTTCGTGAAAGAGTAACGAATAACCTCCAGGAAAATATTGATCGTGAAAATTATGATTTTCTACGAGAGTACCATGCGGATATTGCACCTAAATCTTTCGGTGGATTTAGGCGAATGAAAAACCTACAGTCGAAAAGTTTTCTTAAGCTAATAGAAATATGTAAAAAGAACGGGGTCAATCTGAATGAAAAGCCTGATTTATCAATCTACCACTTTTAACTTGAATTAATTGTGAGATCCACTTATTCGTTTACCAATTAGATCTTTGTTCTCACGGACCAACTCAAGTACACCATTTCGATCTAGTGTTGGTTTATCCTTGAGCGACTTAATCCTTAACTGCTTAATTTTTGATCAAGAAAATCAACACCCTTTCCATCGACATTCCGAGTTCTTCAAGATATCGATCTGCAAGTTTTAGCAATAGCCGATCCTCAAGGACATATCCATAATCTGTGTCATAAAGTAAAAACAAAGAAGCCAGATCAAACTCATACCCAAGATCCAGCAATTTATCCATTTCTGATCGAAGAAAATCGAACCAATGCTCTTGCCATTCTTGCCCATTCTGACGCTTAACAAATCCTTCGAATGGCAACACATATTGTTGCAGAATAGATATCGATAATATGCTGCAATTAGATCATGGAAATATTGAAACGGCCGATGATCAAAACCTCTCAATATTTCCAGGAAATTAGTCACCTCATCAAAAGGTGCTGCCGTGAACCAATGTTCAAATAGTCTTCATTTACCATTGTCTAATGATCCAAAGGGCAGGACCATATACATCATGTTGATACCACGAACCTTCATATTATCTTCTGGGAAATACTCTGCAACTATCATCTCAAACTTAATTTTTCTATCAAAACCAAGCCGCTTAAAAATTTAACCCTACCCTACTTTTGCACCTTTCTGCTATTGTGATAGCTGCATAGCACCTGGGCATTATCAATTACTGTTCGTCCTCCCTTGCTATGCGGAGTAGATGGCCTGCCCGGCAGTCTTTCCAGGATACTCTGCATTCACGTTCGGGTTTACCTTCACCAACGCACATTTGGCACATTCCATCATTTATTCGATATACGAAAATCCTTTCAGCTTCATTGAATGCTCTCCGGTCATCCTTCGTGAGCATTTCTGAGCCAATTCTCTCTACATATTCAAACAAAAGCTGCCGTAATATTCTATCTCGGACCGCGATCTCATTCATACTCGTCGTCGACTTCTGAGAAACACTTAAAATATCCCGAACTCTAATATTGCATCCTTATTCGTTTTTTGGTTTGCTGATACTCATGTTGTAGAAGTCAAGAAAAATTTTTTCAAGATTTGCTTTTCGTTTCCATCAAAAACAGAGCACTGAAGGAGGCGTCGTAAAAGCAAATATGCGGAGATGATGAAATATTCATCTTTCAATTCTTTCACTGATCCTCCTCACTTATCATCGGAACATTAGAGAATATTTCATAGAATATATCAAGGTTCTTCAATAACCGTTTTGCGTGTGGTTGTTGTCAAACTCCCAATTCGCAATACCATTATCAACTCGAGCGCCTGATATATATTCCTCGATGTTAAAATTTCTTGATATCTGCTGGCCCATCTGCCTCTTCGAGGATCAATAAACGGGTAATCAATGCTAAATGCTGTATCCGCCTATTATCTCTCGATATGACATCGAACAATGGGTGTTCATCCTCATTTCTATTGACGGTTTATATGCCTGAAAATCAAACCGCTGATCATCTGAATATTTCACAACGAAATTCCGAACCAAACTCAAAAGTTGGGAATCAGCTATCTCCATATAATCTACAGATTTACTCTGCTCAACCGCCAGAACATCTGGGTCGTAACCTCCTGATGGTTTGGATCCCGAGGATCATCATATTTTTTACAATATCGGCCGCGTAGATAAGTTCACGATCAATGAAGCGACGAATACTCCAGACAATCCCGAATACCTAGCACCAGCAGCTTCAGGCTTCACATCGGCAACACTTATTGGCAAGGGTAATTCATCAGAGAACAATTCGAACAGTGGTTATTCTGTCATGACCATCAATTATCTCATTAATAGTGGTATCTCCACGCAGACGGACTTTCGAACAACAATTCTTGGAATGTAATAACGCCTAAAAAGACTGTCTAACAAAGCCGTGTTTCTTTTTCTCCGACCAAACATATTTTCTTCGGTAAGGAGGCCTGTTACAAACTCATTCTTATATTTATGAAATCTTCAATAGGAAAATCCTTCTGAGTAATTTGATATTCGGTCTTCGGATTAAATGGCATCTGTTTTCTCCTCTACGCTTGTGATCATTCCCATAAATTTTCATTCCCTTCCTCCCAATAGTTTCCTCCACTTGGCTATCTCTTCTGTCAAGTTATAAAGTTCGAAAACTAATGGTCAATTTTCGCTTCTATTCTTGAACCAAGTTCCCGTTTTACCTCACCTTCATTTCTGAGCTATGAGTCAGGGATAAAATCTTTTCAGCAAAATCTATGAAAGGTTGCTGCTCTTCGTTAAGTAATTCTTTTATCGGAATTTCAGAGAGTGGCGTTTCATATAATCAAGCATATCACCTTTTCTCTTTTTTCGACCACATAACCAAAAATAATATAGTTTAGAGTCGATTATTGCCAAGATGTACTTTAAATTTAATTTTCCTCCTTCTTTTCTGTAATAAAATAAACATCTTGACTAGCATAGAAATCGGTTTCATTCCAAGTGAATCGAGTTTCGGGAGACCGATATGGAGAACAATCTTCGGTATATTCGAATATATCCTTTGGTTTAGAACACCTCTCCGTAGAAATTTCCAAGAATATACATTTTCTCTATTTCGTATTCTCACATTTCTAGGTAGGTTTTTAGATTTTGATATGCGGGATATGAACTCAGGATCTTCATAGGAGTGTGTGGTGAACTATATAAAATATAATATTTATTCTTTAGAATTTGTGATTTTTTAATATCCGAATTTTTATAAAGCGGTTTCAGATATGTTTTTCCAAAGAATTTTTTCCCTTCCAACTCAGATAATATAAATACTCCTTCGCTTAGACAAAAACCGTGATCAGGAAACTCTTTCAAAATCTTTTTAGAAATTCTATCTACACCAGGATGAATACCAGCGTCAACATGACAAATTTCTCCTAAGGTAGGGTTTTTTTCTTTCACCTTAAAGAAAATATTGCTAGTTGAATTTCCTTCTATGCTTTGTCCTGTCCCAGCCATACGGATGTAGTTATTTGGGCCATCGTATAGATTAGAATTCTAATTTGAAAGTATTTTGTATTTTCATCAAGTCCTAAAAGTATTGAATGCAATACAGATGAAGTCGCATTACCCAATCTATGTGTTACAGCAGTAGTTGCGCGTGCCTCCGATTTACCCCCTTCACAAGCACAGTAATTATATTATGTTGCCCTATTGCAGACTTAATATTTTGTACTCATTAAAGTTTATCAGCTTCTCAACATTACAGGAATTTTAATATGTGTACGAAGCTTTTTTGCGCTATTGGCTGTCAAATAATAATTGGTTGTAATAAAAGCGAGCATCCCTTTTGAATTGCTCTGAATAATTCCAACACAAATAAAATAAATAATCCATTTTTCCAATGAAGTATTTTTCTTTAAGGCACAACTTTTGTCGCTTATGAAACAACGCTCTTATTCCCCTTTTCACCAATATATGGCGGGTTTCCAATTACAATATCCAACCCTTTTTTACTGCTATAAGCCTCATAAAAATAAACCTCAAAATCAAAAATTTGTCTGCCATCTGTTAATCGGTATATCAACTAATCACATTCTTCCGAGCATTTTTTATTGCGGCACTTGTTACCCCAAACAATCGGATTTTTTTTGCTCAAGCGTTTGGATCTTCTTCCAATAGAAGAATTTGTCTTTCACATCCACCTTAATAGAGAATTCCACATACTATTCGATAATCAAGATTTGGAAGTGGGCGAATGAGATCATAACTTTCTTCGTCCACAACAAGACTAAGCCACAACCTAAGTTTAGCTATTTCGACAGCACTTGGATCAATATCCACTCCATACAGGCTGTTTTCAATACAATGCCACTTAAAGTCATAGAAATTCGTCGCGCGGATTTAAAATATAAGGCGTCAGAATACGTCTAGCGCGGACGATTTCGGTACGTTATTATTCCTACCGGAAAAGCACCAGATCCAATGGCAGGATCGCATACTTAACATTTTATCAAGGCAAAGTCAATTTCATTAGCATGATTGCGCACACTTTCTCGCAAGCCATAATCTTCATCTTGAAGTTTGCCTTCTTCGTGTGTTGGATCTCGTTCAATTGAAGCTTCACCTTCTCGAATAAAGATTTCAATGTCTTCTTTGGCGATTTTTTGTTCTTCCCCATTCAAAACATTATCTAGATAATTGATCAAGCTTTCCTCGACACATGTAGTGGAACGATTTCGCGAAGGGTATAATATGCGCCTTTGCTCTTTCGGTCTTTTACCTCTAGAAGATTCTCGAATACCTTTCCTAGCATCTCGGGGTCAACCGCCACTTCCTTTTTCCTAGTGGTTCATCCTCTCTTACCGTGAAGTTGTAAAGGTTAAAAAAACGGTAGACTTCCCTAAAGTCATCATTATCTAAACCAATCGAAGTATTTTCCCAATCGTATCCATTCAGCGGTTCAAACAAACCGCCGTTCAAGAAAGGTACTTTGCATTTCAAGGGAGGATAAAAGTCTCCTTTTCGTTCCATTGCCAATGCTTCATAGAAAAATGGCTCCAAGATCTCATCAAAGAAATTCTTGTCTTTGTTCTTTTCAAAGAGGTTTGATAGAAACTTTTTGTCCCCCCCCCCCAGGCCTGGTCTTCGGCAACACCCAACCAACCTTTCTTTTGAAGGAAGTAAAGGAAAACGATTTGTCCCAACAGTTTCTTTGCAAAGTTCGCGGTATCAATCTCACAGCGTTCAAATTCTGCCTTAATATCTAGTTTGGCTCTTATTATCTGATCAAGGTTCTCTTTGATTTGCAAGAACAGGGACTTGTAATCCTCAAAGAATTCTTTCTTGGTCACAGATTTGATATTGAAGGCTTTTTCGATCTGTTCAAGGGTC
>CAVUGP010000002.1:0-98796 GCA_963741015.1 uncultured Chloroflexia bacterium
GATTGAAGCCCATATGAAGAAGCCCATCACGCCGATCAAGATGAGAGCCAATAGCGTAAAACCAGTAATGCGTAGTGATTTTTTCATTTAATATCTTCCTTAAGTGTAATTATATGGAAAAGATAAATGAATTTACAAGGTTCTTGATTATACAAAGTTTGATTATGGATGTTTTAGGAAGGAAATGCTATTTTTTAAGGTGTTGCTGAGTTGTCCCACCGAGCGACGATCCGAGACAGGATCACCATAATCGATTTGTGTTACAATCTGAGCGTAACCGAAACCTATATGCTCACTATTTTCCCAGGAGGAATCAATTCCTATGGCCCAAGAATCGTCGTTTAAGCTTACTTATGCGACCATGTTCAACCCGCCCGAAGAATTACATACCCGTTTTGCCGAAGCAATGGAAACCCTAAAAAGCAAGCTGGGGCAGGAATACCCGATGTTCATCAACGGCGAAGAACGTTTTGTCGCCGAAAAATACCGGGAGGTCTCACCGATCAACACCGACCTGCACCTGGCAACCTTCCAGAAAGGCGGCCCTAAGGATGCCGAAGATGCCATTGCGGCAGCCCGCGCTGCGTTCCCCAAGTGGAGCCGGATGAATTGGGACGAACGGGTCTATTTGATGCGTAAAGCTGCTGATATCATCGACCAGCGTTTGTTCGAAATCAGCGCTGTCGTCACGCTCGAAGTCGGCAAGAACCGGATGGAAGCGCTCGGTGATGTGGCCGAAACGGCTGACCTGATCCGGTATGCCTGCAGCCAGATGGAAGCCAGCCAGGGCTACCACACCCAAATGGGCATTGACCCGCTGCAGGGATACATCGCAACAAATAAATCCGTCCTCAAACCCTATGGCGTTTGGGTCGTGATCAGCCCCTTCAATTTCCCGGCAGCCCTCACCGGCGGCCCTTCCGGCGCGGCTTTGACGGCCGGAAACACGCTGGTTGTGAAGCCCGCCTCCGTCACCACCTGGACAACGGCCCTGCTGGTGGATTGCTTCCGCCAGGCCGGGATCCCGGACGGTGTGGTCAATTTTGTCTCCGGCCCCGGCTCAACCATTGGTAAAGCGCTGGTGGAAAGCAAGGACGTGGACGGGATCACCTTCACCGGTTCCTTTGACGTCGGGATGGGGATCTATCGCGACTTCGCAGATGGTGATTACATCCGACCCACGATCCTTGAGCTGGGCGGGAAAAACCCGGCGATCGTCTCCAAAAACGCCGATATCGAAGATGCAGCGATCGGCATTGTCCGGTCCGCATTTGGGCTGCAGGGGCAGAAATGTTCGGCCTGTTCCCGGGTCTTTGTGGAAGAAGAGGTCTACGACAAGCTGGTCGAAAGAGTGGTTGCTCTCACCGAAAAACTCAAGATCGGCGACCCGGTCGAACGGGATACCTATATGGGACCGGTGGTGACAAAAAACGCATATCAGGATTTCCAGCAATTTTGTGCGGAGCTCAAGAAAGAAGGCAGGATCGCGACCGGCGGTGAAGTGCTCACCGAAGGCGACTTCGCCAAAGGGTATTTCTGCAAGCCGACCGTTGCAGTGGATGTACCGCTCGATAACCCGCTCTGGAAACAGGAGATGTTTGTCCCGATCACCATGATCCATTCGGTGAAAGACCTGAAAGAAGCGATGGACCTGGCCAACAGCACCAAGTACGGGTTGACGGCAGGTTTTTATGGTTCCGAGGAAGAGGTCGGCTGGTTCTTCGACAATATCGAAGCCGGCGTGGTCTATGCCAACCGGCCGCAGGGCGCCACCACCGGCGCCTGGCCCGGCTTCCAACCTTTCGGCGGCTGGAAGGGTTCCGGCGCCAGCGGGAAGAACGCCGGTGGTCTGTATTACCTGCCGCTCTACATGCACGAACAAAGCCAGACCCAGATCCGCCGGGCCTGAGCACTCAACCTGATCCAATAATTCAATACCGGATGGCGAGGTCGTCAGCCATCCGGTTTTAGGCTGAATTTATGATCCGTTTCCTGTTTTCCCGAATTGGCTGCCTGATGTGGCTGGTCGGCGCAATTGTCCTGATTGTGGGGATTGCGGCTGAAAATTCCGGGCAGCCCGCCTTCAACCTGGTGCTTGGCGGCATTGGGTTGACCCTGGTGGGCTTCCTGCTCTGGAACCGGCTGCGGCCTAAAAAACGCCGGAATACACGGTTTTCGATGTTCCGCAAGCATGACCGGGAAGACGAACAAGAACGTTATGATGATTGGGATGACCGATATGACAACTAAACTCACTTCACTGAGCGACGCCATTCGCACGCATGTCCATCAGGGCGACCTGCTGTATGCCAGCGGCTTTACCCACCTGATTCCCTTTGCTGCGGGCCATGAGATCATCCGCCAGGGCATCAAAGACCTGGTGCTGGCGCGGGCGACCCCCGACCTGATCTACGATCAGATGGTGGCAGCCGGATGCGCCCGCAAAGTGATCTTTTCCTACATGGGTAACCCCGGTGTAGGTTCTCTGCGGCGGATGCGTGAGGCGCTTGAATCCGGCACATTGGAATGGGAGGAATATTCCCACTTCAGCATGATCAGCCGTTTGCAGGCCGGCGCCAGCGGACTGCCGTTCATCCCGATGAAGCAGACCGGCGCGACCGATCTGGAAGCGCAGAACCCCAATTTTAAACGGGTGGCTGACCCCTATACCGGCGAGGAAGTGGTGGTTGTCCCGCCGCTGATCCCGGACGTAGCGGTCGTACACGTCCAGCGGGCCGATGTGGACGGGAATGCGCATGTGTGGGGCATTCTCGGGGAGCAGCGCCTGGCAGCTTTTGCGGCAAAGAAGGTAATCCTTACCGCGGAAGAGATCGTGGATGAGTCCGTGATCCGATCCGACCCGAACCGTACCCTGATCCCGGGGCTGGTGGTGGACGCAGTCTGCCACGTGCCTTATTGCGCTCACCCATCCTACACCCAGGGATATCACGACCGCGATAACGATTTCTACCTGGCCTGGGATGAGATCAGCAAAACGGAAGCAGGCGTTCAGGCTTATCTCGAAGAATGGGTCTACGGTTTACCCGACCGGGCGGCTTATTGGGAGAAACTCGGCCCGGATGTCCATCAACGGCTGCATGCCGGCCAGCGGCTTTCTGAGCCGGTCAACTACGGCGAATATTAATACAGAGGCAAGATCCATGGCAGAACTTGAATACAATCCCAAAGAATTAATGGTGGTCAATGCAGCCCGGCTGCTGCGTGACCGTGACGTGGTTTTTGTCGGGGTGGGCATCCCCAACCTTGCCTGCAACCTGGCCCGGCGGACCCATGCCCCGAATCTGCAGATGATCTACGAAGCGGGCGTGATCGGCGCACAGCCTTCCCGTCTGCCGCTTTCGATCGGTGACCCATCGCTGGTCTCCGGTTCCACGTCGGTGTGCAGCATGTATGATGTCTTTACGCTCTACCTCCAGCGGGGGAATGTGGATGTGGGTTTCCTGGGCGGCGCCCAGATTGACCAGTATGGGAACATCAACGCCACCGTGATCGGCGATTATGTGCATCCCAAGGTGCGGCTGCCCGGATCGGGTGGCTCGATGGAGATCGCAGCCTGGGCCAACCGCTGCTACATCATCACGCCCCACCAGAAAAGGCGCTTCCCGGCGAGAGTGGATTTTCACACTTCAATCGGGTTCCTTTCCGGCGGTGATGCCCGCCAAAAAACCGGCGTTCGCGGGGGAGGACCGCAAGCTGTGGTCACCAACCTGGGGATCATGTCGCCGGATGAACGCGGCGAGCTGATCCTGACCGCCATCCATCCCGGTGTGGCCTTCGATCAGGTGCAGGAAAATACCGGCTGGGATTTGAAACAGGCTCAGGACTGTCGGGTGACCGAACCACCCAATGCGGAGGAACTGCGCATCCTGCGGGAAGACCTTGACCCTCAAAAGATCTATATTTGAGGCGCTGACTTCAGGTAGAATATAAAAAAGTCAGGAATCAAGATATGAAAAAAGATGTCCATGTTCTATCGACTCTGGACCTGGAGAAGAGTGACCGCGAAAAGATCCGGAAAGCTTCCAGCGAGATCAAGCTGACAGTCATCCCAACCAATAAACAGGAAGAAGTACCGGATGAACGCTGGGCGGAAACCGAAGTCCTGTATACCTGGAATGTTCTGCCCGATCCGGAAAAAGTTCCCAATTTGAAATGGATCCAATTCGGCAGCGCCGGTGTTGACCGTTTTTTGGAGAATCCCCTTCTGCAAAAAGATGGTCTGGTGACGACGACCATGAGCGGTGTGATCACCGGCCAGATCGCGGAATATATCCTGATGGCGATGCTGGCTTTTGGTCAGAAACTTCCAAAGCTGATGCGCTACCAGCATGAACATAAATGGCCCCAGCAAAGTGAAAAGTGGGAAGCCTTCCTGCCGGTTGAACTCCGTTACAGCAAGGTTGGCATCCTGGGCTATGGAAGCATTGGACGCCAGGTGGCGCGGCTGCTGCAGCCTTTTGGTGCGGAGGTGCTGGCTGTCAAGCGGGATGCGATGCACCCTGAAGACACCGGGTATATCCCCGCAGGGATGGGCGACCCGCACGGGGACTTTTTCAACAGGCTCTACCCGATTGAAGCGCTGCACAGTATGCTGGCGGAGTGTGATTTTGTGGTGGTGACATTGCCGCTCACTATGGAGACCCATCATATCCTTAATGTGGCCGCATTTGAGGCGATGAAGGAAACGGCGTACCTGGTGAATGTGGGGCGGGGGGAATTGATTGATGAAGCCGCATTGATCGCTGCATTGAAAGCCAAACAACTCGCCGGCGCTGCGCTGGATGTGTTTGAGGAAGAGCCGCTGCCGGAAGACAGCCCGCTCTGGGAGATGGAAAATGTGATCATCAGTCCGCATATCTCGGGTCTGAGCGCGCATTTCCAGGAGGAGACCCTGTCGTTGTTCATTGAAAACCTCAACCGATATATTGCCGACCTACCGCTTTATAACCGGGTGGATTTAAGCAGAGGGTATTAAAACTCATCATCGCAAAGAAGTCCCAACAGGACGACGTGGCGATCTCAGATTTTGAACAATTAAAGGAAATTGAATGGCTAGAGAGTACTTTTTTATGCCATTCTGAGATTGCTTCCTACGCGGCGCTACCGCTCCGTCGCAATGACGAAATTGTGTTTGGCAGGGTGAACTCAGCTATTGAGCGCACTATTTTTCTACAATTACCTCTTGACACGAACATCAAAAACTGTTATTATATCGATGTACGATATATCAATAATCGATATAGCGAACGACGATACGATGAAAGGCGATCATCATGCCAAGAACAAATCAGGTTTCAAAATTCCTGCCCCTTTCTGAAGCGACCTATTACATTATGCTCGCACTAAACACGCCAATGCATGGCTATGGTGTGATGCAGACGGTGGAAGAAATCAGCGATGGCGTCGTCACCATCGGTCCCGGTACCCTCTATGGTGCTTTCTCCACACTTGAAAAAGAGAGATTGATTGAAATGGTGCGGGAAGTCGGTCGCCGGAAAGAATACCAACTGACACCGTTAGGAAGGGAAGTTTTATACGGCCAACTCGACCGATTGAAGCTGATGGTTGCATTGGGCGATGTTGTTTTAAAGACAGAATAAGGATCGGTATATGATGACAGAGGAATATGTTGAACATAAATGGTTTTGGGCCTGGCAGGATTTTGAAGAGGAACAATGGCTGGAGTCGATGTCCGAACGCGGCTATCACCTCCTGGAGCCTGGTTTCTTTGGACGATATGTCTTTGAAAAAGGTGAACCTCATAAATATATTTATCGCCTGGATTTTATGGTTCAGCCAAAAGATCGTGAATCCTATTTGCAATTATTTAATGATGCCGGATGGGAATATCTCGGTCAATTTGGAAGCTGGCAATATTTTCGAAAACCGGCAGGTGACGGAAATAATCCCGAGATTTTCACTAACGTTGAAAGCAAGATCAAGAAATATCAACGGGTCCTTTTATTCATCATTATTTTCAATCCAATCTACCTTCTCCCATTGAATGTGACTGGTTTGTTTTCACATGTTGCTGAAGGGTTGATGATTTCCATCACTGGTTTCTGGATCGCTCTACTTCTCCTTTTCGATTTTAGCGCTTTGAAAATTCTCCAGCGGATTCGCAATTTAAAAAATTCAATCAAAGAGTAATCCAGGTATCCAATTTCCGGATTGGAATTCGTAAGGTACGTTTTAAAGAAGAGCGGTCCATGCGACCGAAGCCAAACATATGTTCCAATTTGAACACCGGCATGGTAAAATCAGCGCATGGATCTTTTCGATCACGCCATGCAGGAACGCCTGCAGCACGAATCTCCCCTGGCAGACCGGATGCGCCCCCAGACCCTCGATGAAATCGTGGGCCAGGACCATATCATCGGTGAAGGCCGTCTGCTTCGCCGCGCCATTCAGGCTGACCGGCTGTTTTCATCCATCATCCTTTATGGCCCGCCCGGCACCGGCAAGACCACTCTGGCGCGTGTCATCAGTAACCTGACCAAAGCCCATTTTGAAAATCTCTCCGCGGTGCTGGCCGGTGTGGCGGACCTGCGCAAGGTGATCAGTGAAGCCACAGAACGTCGGCGGCTCTACCAGCGGCGGACAATCCTCTTTATCGATGAGGTCCATCGCTGGAACAAATCCCAGCAGGATGCACTCCTGCCCCATGTTGAAACTGGCCTGTTGACCCTGATCGGGGCGACCACCCAGAACCCCTATTTCGATGTGATCAAAGCGCTGGTCTCGCGCTCGCGGATCTTTGAGATGAACTCCCTGACGGAAGAAGATATCCTCCAGATCCTGAAACGCGCTCTGGCGGACCCGGAACGGGGATATGGCAAACTGAATGTTGAGTTGGCACCGGAAGCGATGGCACACCTGACCCACATGGCGGGTGGAGACGCCCGTAATGCCCTCAACGCGCTGGAACTGGCAGTGGAAACCACGCCGCCGAATAAAGATGGCGTGATCCAGATTGGTTTGGATGTTGCCCAGGAATCGATCCAGAAACGGGCGGTACTATATGATAAGAATGACGACGCCCACTATGACACCATCTCGGCTTTCATAAAATCCGTGCGGGGTTCCGACCCCGATGCGGCCCTATACTGGCTGGCGAAGATGCTCTATGCCGGGGAGGACCCGCGTTTCATCCTGCGGCGGTTGATCGTCCTGGCGGGTGAAGATATCGGCCTGGCGGACCCAATGGGCCTGGTGGTGGTGAACGCCGCCGCTCAGGCGTATGAATATATCGGCTTGCCAGAAGGGATCTTCCCGATCACCGAGGCAACGCTCTACCTGGCGACGGCTCCCAAGTCCAACTCGGCCCTCGCTTATCACGCCGCTCTGGCTGAGATCGAAGAGAACGGTGCAGGCCCGGTCCCCATTCACCTGATGGACTCCAACCGGGATGCGAAAGGGCTGGGACACGGTCAGGGATACGATTATCCGCATAACCACGACGGCCACTGGACACCCCAGCAATACCTGCCGACATCCATGCTCGGGACTGCCTTTTACAATCCTTCCGACCAGGGCTATGAAGCGCAGGTGCGTGAAAGGATCGAACGCTGGCGGAAAGCCCAGGCGGCAGCATTGGAAGACTTGACACGCGAAAAGAAAGACTCCTGAGATGGCTGTTTTTTTACTGATCCGGCACGGTGAAAACGATATGGTGGGAAAGAAATTGGCAGGCAGGCTGCCGGATGTGCACCTGAATGAAAAGGGCAAGGCTCAGGCTTGTAAGCTGGCGGCGGAATTGGCCGATCTGCCGATCAAAGCAGTCTACGCAAGCCCTCTGGAGCGCGCTATTGAAACGGCTGAACCGATTGCCAGCTTGCACGGATTGGAAGTGGTCACCTTGCCAGAGCTGCTCGAGATCGATTTCGGCCAATGGGAAGGAAAGAGTCTTTCCCGGTTAAAACACGGCCGCTTGTGGAAGATCGTACAAGGGAGCCCGGCGGAATTCCGTTTCCCGGATGGTGAAAGTTTTATTGAGGCACAGGCGCGGGTTGCAGCAGGATTGAAAGCCCTAAGTAATAAATATGGTCAGAAGGACCTGGTGGTTTGTGCCGCCCACAGTGATGTGATCCGGCTGGCCGTGGCACATTTCCTCGGGTTACCGTTGGACCATTTCCAGCGGATCAGGATCTCACCCGCATCAGTGACGGTTTTATATTTAAATGACGGCCAGGCCTATTTCGGACCGATCAATTTTGTGTCTGATTTGAGATCGGTTTTATAAAAGCAGGGTGAGTCGCCTCCCATAGTATTACGTTCTCAATAACAAGATCAATTCAATATCAGCATCAAAGATGATCTTCCATCCTCCTGTTGAAGTAAACTAGATATAATTACGAGTGCGTACTTCAAACGTTCACTTCAAAAGGAGTTGTCATGGAGAACTACCTGATTTCCCCGGGATCCAAAATCAAAATAGATGACCTGCCAACAAGTTATGAGGGTGATTTACAGAAAGCCGATGGCAAGAAAGAGCTTATCGAGCTATCCACCACCCTCAGCGACCTGCAGGAGCTGCTTTATGCCGAGCACAAGCAAAAGGTCCTGATCGTCCTGCAGGGGATGGACAGCAGCGGGAAAGACGGCACCATCCGCCATGTCTTCGGCGATGTGAACCCCCAGGGTACCAAGGTTTTCAACTTCAAACAGCCCACCCAGCTTGAACTGGACCACGATTACCTCTGGCGGGTACACCAAAAAACACCCGGCAGCGGTGAGATCGTGATCTTCAACCGGTCCCATTACGAAGATGTACTGATCGTACGCGTTCACAACCTGGTGCCAAAATCCGTATGGGAAAAGCGGTACGACCAGATCAATAACTTTGAGCGCCTGCTGGTTGAGGAAGGGACCATCATCCTGAAGTTCTGTCTCCACATGAGCAAGGAGGAACAGGCAAAACGTTTCCTGGCCCGGCTTGACCGTCCCACCAAGCATTGGAAGTTCAACCCCGGTGACCTGGAAGAGCGGGAATATTGGGGCGATTACATGAAAGCCTATGAGGAAATGCTCAACCGGACCAGCACGAAATGGGCGCCGTGGGTGGCCGTCCCGTCTGACCGGAAGTGGTATCGCAACCTGACCGTCGCTAAAACCATTGTCGATAAACTAAAAAGTCTTGATATGCATTTCCCAAAAGAAGTGCCTGATATTGACAAATATCGCAGTATTTTACAGGAAATGATCTCCAAGGAATCTTAATGAGCTCAGAGCTCACAGACAGCTATCTCCGCTTCGTCATTGCCGGGTGCCTGAACCGGGATTACATTCTCCCGGTTTCCGGACCTGCCCAGATCAATGTTCTGGGTGGAAACCTGGCTTATGCGGCAGTGGGCCTGGAATTGTGGGGGGGTCGGTCAGGGTTGATAGCCAGGGTGGGTGCAGGTTATCCAACCGAATGGCTGGAGAAATTCCGTGAACACGGGTTTGATCTGTCTGGAATCAAGGTTTTGGAAGGGGAAATGGATGCCCGCCGGTTCCTGGCACATACCGACGACGAGACGACCTACAAAGATAATCCGGTCCAGCATTTTGCCGAACGAGGGCTGACTTTTCCGCCGAAACTGCTGGGCTACCAAACCAAACAGATCAACATCAGCAGCCGGACGACGCCGCTCAGGCAGTCCATCCAAATTTCCGATGTCCCTGAAGCTTACCTGGAAGCCAGCGCCGTTCATATCTGCCCGATCGATTACCTCTCGCATGTCATTTTGCCCTCAGTCTTCCGGCAGGGGCAAACGACCACGATTACGCTTTCCCCTGCGCCGGGCTATATGACGCCCTCTTTCTGGGAAGAAATTCCCGGTTTGCTTTCCGATATCACCGCCTTCATTACGGCTGAAGATGAGATACGGACCCTCTTCCAGGGCCGAAGCACCGATTTATGGGAAATGGCAGAGACGCTGGGCGGCTACGGGCCTGAATTCATCCTGATCCAGACGGAGCGCTCTGGATATTACCTATATGACCAGATCAGGCGCAAGCGCTGGGTCGTTCCAAATTATCAAACCAATGTGGTGGACCCAACCGGTAAGGCGGATGCATTTGCGGGGGGATTCCTGGCTGGTTACCGAGAACTTTACGATCCGCTGGAAGCCACTCTGAAAGGAGCAATCGGCGCTTCGCTGGTTGTTGAGGGGAGCGGCGTGTTCTATGCTCGGGACGTGATGCCCGGCTTGATGAACGCCCGCCTGGATGCCTTGAGGAGCCTGGTGCGCGAAATATAACCGTTTATCTGGGGGATTATTTTTTCGACTTTCCGAAGGAGAAGAATCGCCGAACTCGAGCATTGATCGACATCATTCTTAATTTTCGGGCGGCGCTGCGGGTGCGGTCTTCGCTGACGATATGATTGCTGAATTTATCCAACTGGTATTCATGGAGGATATCCTGAACGACGCTGCCGGCTTCGGGCAGCAGGTCCGTCAAGGCTTGAGCGCGTTCAGCCGGGGTATGCGAGGGATTAGGTTTCTCCCCCAGGATTTTGATCGACCGGCTGATTTGGTGGTAGGCTCTTTCGGCAATGGATATCCGGGCAAGGACACTCCAGCGGTGCAGCCACTCGGGAACGGATTTATTCCGGTCAACCAATGCTTTCTCAAGCAGGACCGGCAGCGGATCAATTTTGATCTTGAATGCATTCGGGCGGATGAGGACCACAACTGCGGCTGCCAGGAGTGTGAGGAAAATGATAAATATCGTCCAAATCACCTGTGAACCCCTGATCCGCTGGACGATCTCTGTTGGCGCATTCTCACCCCGATCGGGAAGGGACTCGGGAGGTGTCACCGGAGCAGTATCCTCTTCAGCCGACTGATCCATTATGGGCTCTTCGCCCGCATTGGGTAAGTTAGCCCCGATCGCCGGAGCGCCGCCTGCCGGCAGGATCCAGGCCGGCTGAGCCGCAGTCGGCTCAAAGACCACCCAGCCGTAACCAGGGAAGTAGACTTCCGGCCAGGCATGGCTATCCCGCTTGCGCACAGAATAGGTGCGGGTGTCGTCATCATATTGACCCTGGGCATACCCCACCCCGATCCGGGCTGGGATCCCGAGTGAGCGGAGCATCAGGACTTCCGAGGTGGCGTAGTAATTACAGAACCCCATCTTGCCCTCGAACAGGAACCATTCAATCGGGTCGATACCCTCCGGGATTGGCGGAATCGTACGGGAATATTCAATATTGGCGCGCAGGTAACGGGTGATGGCATAAGTGATATCGTAGGGATTATCGAGATTACCCGCAATCTCATCCGCCAATGCAGCCACGTCCGGGGAAAAACCAGACGGGAGCTGGAGGTAGCGATCAAGCCAGACGGGATAATCCGCGCTGCTGTTTTGAAGCTGGTAGACCGTTGGGACGTTGACCTGAGTCTCGATTTGATACGCTTCACCGGTCGTCAGGTTCGGGTCGGCGATCAGGGCGACCAGGTCCTGTTCGGTGGAGGAAATCGGTTGGGTGATCGTTTGGACGGGCCGACTGACCCAGGTGGGGACTCCGGTGGTATAAAGGTTGACCAGACGGGGCACTTCACTGGTGACCGTATATGCGACTGAATCGTTAGCCGGCCATTCAGGGTAGGCAATGGCGAAGTTGTCCGGAAACATCATCTCGTCAGGGAGGTCAGCGCTTGAGGACCAACCCATATCACTGTAATGATCATAACTGCGCGCCCGCCAATAGTTGCGAAATCCGGGGACTTCAGCCGAATCCACATGGATCGTCAAGACGGTATCTTCGCTGGAAGGTGAACCCAACCCCAAGCTCATCGATTCGCCGTAAAAACCCGAAGCGTTCGTGGCCGTTGGCAGGTCAGTCGTGAACAGGTCTGAAAGGTTTTGTGTGAACCGGTCCCAGGGTTCGGTGATCCGGTCCCAAAGCTGGGAATATCGCGTCGCCTGCTGCGGGGTTAATGGGATCACCCAGGCGATCACTAAAATAACCGTTGCGACGATGAACAGCGTCCGGGAAAGGTCAAGATGGGTTTCGGTGGTGGTGTTTATGCCCTCCTGCTCCCACTCCCGCCGGTTGCGCAGGAATGTCATCCGGCCGATGATCAGCAAAGCCAGGTAGAGGAAGGTCATCAGGAAACGGGTGTTGCGCACCAGATCCTGGTCATATTGGCCGATGATCAATACGACCAACCCCAGAGACAGGATGACGGGCCAGACACTCCCCCGGCGAATGATGAGAAAAGCGGAGATTGAAGCCAGTACCCAAAGCAGGACGGCCGCAATGGTCAGGAACAGGATTGGGTCCACGACAGGCTCACCTGCGCGATACTGCTGGACTGCGATCCTGAACCGCCATCCGAGATAGTTGAAAATCCGGTCCTGCCAGGTCGAATCAGTCTCAACCGTCGTGCCGAACAACCAGCCGATGGTGAAGGTCCCATACAGGGTGGAGACGAGGGCAAAAACCAAAGGGGAGAATCGGCTGTATGCGAGAGCCAGACCGGACAACGCCGCCAGGAAGGTGATATACACCAGGACGTAGAGATCGCTCGTCCAATCCGTGATCCAGAGCCGCGCAGCCACCAGGGTGATCGCCGCCAGGGTAAATAATACCAGCCAGAGATCCCGCCAGCGCTTAATTGGGATATCCTTAGCTTTCAGGGTCATGTTAGAAGTGTATTCAAATCGACGATTACAGTCAATCGACTCCGGCAGTAACACTCCTGCAGGATTGATCCTTAAATTCTTGTTTGGTGAATGGAAGTAGTCTTTTAGAGTTTTTCTTTGAGCAGTTCCTGAACCACACCGGGATTGGCCTGTCCGCCTGTACGGCGCATGACCTGGCCAAAGAACCATTGGCGCAGAGCAATCTTGCCCTCACGATAGGCCCGGACTTCATCCGGGTTTTCCAGGATGACCTTATCGATAACCGCAGCCAGAGTTTCCCGGTCGGAGACCTGGGTTAACCCAGATTCATCAATGATGTCAGCGGCTTCCCGGCCGGAAGACATCATTTTTGCCAGGACTGTCTTGGCAGTGGCGATATTAACTTTATCTTCAATTAACAGGTCCAACAGTCCGGCAAGAGATGCCGGCGTTATTTTAATCGTATTAATTGTTGACCCATCAGCGTTCATCAAGCCAAACATCTCACCAGAGACCCAGTTGGCTGCCAGGGTTGGATCGGGATGACGCATCGCAGTCAGGGCTGATTCGTAATAGTCAGCTATCAAACGGTCACCGGTGAGGATCTCCGCCTGGTAGGCGTCCAATCCCAATTCGGCCATAAAGCGCTGGAACTTACGGTCCGGCCGTTCAGGCAAGGCGCTTTTAACGGCCTCGATCTGTTCAGGGCTGATGACCAGCAGCGGGAGGTCTGGTTCGGGGAAGTAACGGTAGTCGTGCGCTTCTTCCTTGCTGCGTTGGGAAACGGTAACTTCGTTGACCTCATCCCAGCCGAGAGTTTCCTGGGCGACCTTACCACCGTTATCCAGTAAAGCAGTCTGCCGATCCAATTCATAGGCGATTGCTGCCGTCATCGTGCGGAAACTGTTGAGGTTCTTGATCTCAACCCGCGTGCCGAGAATTTCACTGTCTTGGGGGCGGACAGAGACATTGGCTTCAAAGCGGATCACACCTTTTTCAAGGTCTCCGGAGTTAACCCCCAGATACTGCAGCAGCGTCCGCAGCCCGCGGGTATAGGCGCGCACCTGGCCAATGGTGTGCATATCGGGTTCACTGACGATCTCCAGCAGGGAAATCCCGGCCCGGTTCAGATCAACCAGTGAATAGGCCTCCTCTTCCGTGTGGATGTGGGTCAGCTTGCCGGTGTCTTCTTCCATATGCACCCGCCGGATGCGGATATCCAGCCAGCCATCTTCCGTCAGGGCAGGCAGGAGGCCATGTTGTGCCAGCGGAAATTCATATTGGGAGATCTGGTAACCCTTGGGCAGGTCCGGATAAAAATAATTCTTCCGCGCGAACTGGCTGGTTTCTGCCACATCGCAATCCAGGGCCAGCGCCACCATCAAGGCAAATTCGACGGCCTGGGCATTAACGACCGGTAGGGAACCGGGCATGCCGGCGCAGACCGGGCAAACGGCTGTATTGGGTTCTGCCTGTGTGAGGTCCACCACGGGGCAGGCACAAAACATTTTCGATTGGGTTTGCAGTTCGGCATGGACTTCCAGGCCGATATCTGCGGTATAACCTGGTTTCATCTCTTTACCTTATTCAATTTCCGGCGACCCTGGCAAACTGAAAGGTGAGGATGCTTGCGGTGGTCTTGATGAATAGAAAAGCGGTTTTTCGGATCAGATCTTTTTCAGGAACCTTCCGATTTTTTCCAACGCGATCTCAAGTTTTTCATAGCTGGTGGCATAGGAACAGCGGACGAATCCGATCCCCGCATCCCCAAAGGATGAGCCGGGGACGACCGCCACTTTTTCTTCCAGCAGCAATTTTTCAGCAAAGGCCTCGTCATCCAGTCCGGTGTTATGGACGCTGGGAAACACATAGAATGCCCCGTGCGGTTCGAAGGTGGGCAGCCCAAGGTCGTTCAACCCCTGATAGATCAGCTTCCGGCGTCGGTCGTATTCCGCCTTCATTTCTGCGACATAGGGTTCGCCGACCTTGAGTGCAGCCAATGCGCCGTATTGCGAAATGGTGGGCGCGGACATTACCGAATACTGATGGATGCGTACCAGTCCTTTGATCAGGCTGGCCGGCCCGGCTGCATAGCCGATCCGCCAACCGGTCATGGCATAATCTTTGGAGAACCCACCCAGCAGAACGGTGCGGTCCTGCATACCGGGGAAGGCGGGGAAGCAAACATGCTCCTGGCCATAAACCAGGCGGTCATAGATCTCATCCGAGATCACCACCAGGTCGTGCTTTTCGGCGATGTCGGCAATGGCTTTCAGGTTCTCCCGATTTGCGACCGCCCCGGTGGGGTTATTGGGATAGCCCAACAGGATCGCTTTGGTGCGGGGGTTGATCGATTTCTCGATCACAGCCGGGTCCGGTTGGAAATCATCTTCCATGGTGGTGTAGATTTCCACCGGTTTGCCGCCGGCCAGGATGACTTCCGCCTGGTAGGAAACGAAACAGGGCGTGGGGATGATGACCTCGTCTCCCGGGTCAAGCAGGGCAGTGAAGGTCAGATATAACGCCTCGGAGACGCCCACCGTGACGATGATCTCATTGACCGGGTCGTAACGAACACCGTACAGGCGTTCGAGATGTTCCGCGATCGCCTCTCGCAAAGCCATGATGCCTTGATTGGAAGTGTAATGGGTCTCACCCATCTGCAGGGCACGGACACCGGCTGCAATGATTGGCTCGGGTGTGGTGAAATCAGGTTCACCGATGCCGAGGGAGATCACATCCCCCATGGTTGCGGCAATATCGAAGAATTTCCGGATCCCGGAAGCTTTTAGATTTGCAACGGTCTTTGAGAGGTAACTTTTGGGCATTATTCTCCTTGAGGCTTTGAATGGTTCAGAGGTTCTTCTTTCAAAGGCGTGATCCCTCTATATTGGATCCGCCAGGAATCTGTTTCAAAATGATAGTATAAGTCAAATAAGGTGTTATTGGGTGAACACTTCACCAGGAATCCCAGGCCATCCGGTTCACGCCGCCGTTCGATGATTTCACTGACCTGGCAGCGCCGTTCCGCCCACCATACCGCACGCGGTTCTTCAGGGTAACTGGACCCGGCATAACATTCGACCCGGTCACTCATCACTCGCTCAATGCTGCTGTACCGCCCGGCAATTATCTCCCAGGTTGAACCGGCCGGATTGACCGGTGAGGGTCACATCATGGCCGATCAGTGAAGTCTCCAGCATGCAGCTGGTTACATGGGTGCCGGGGCCGACGATTGAATCTTTGATGGTGCTGCCCTTAACCACGACGTCTTCACCCAGGGAAACATAGGGGCCGACTACGGACGTGTTGACCCGGGCGCTGGGATGGATGTTGACCGGAGGGATGATGACCGAATTTTCCAGATTTAACCAGCGAACCGCTGTTGTCGCGGCCGTGTTCGAGCAGGTAGCGGTTGGTCTCCAGCAGCGCTTCGGAAGTGCCTGCATCCAGCCAGACATTAACCATTTCAGTGTGCATCTTCAGGCGGCTTTCCAGCATGATGTTGATCGCATCGGCCAGAAAAAATTCGCCTTTTAGGGAAATCTTGCGTTTAATTTGCTCCTCAATCGCGGAGATCAGATCTTCGGCTTCTTTGAAAAAATAACAGCCAACTAAGGCCAGGTTGTTATTGACATCCTCTGGTTTTTCCACCAGGCGAGTAACCCAGCCTGCCTTGTCAGCCTCAGCCACACCAAACCGGCGCGGATCGGGGACGGGTTTCACAAAAGCAACCCCATCGGCCGTTTCCTTCCCCAGGAATGAGAAGTCGTTGTCAATCAGTGTATCGGAGAATGCCATCAGCATCGGGCCGTGCAGGAATTCACGCGCCTGCCAGAAGGCATCCGATTGTCCTTTCATGTCCGGCTGGACGGCGTAATCCACATGCCAGTCGGGGTAGTGTCTGGCGACATGGTCCCTGATCTGTTCGCCCATCGTCGGGCCGAGGATGAAGACGAACTCCGCCTTGATCGAAATCCGGGACTGTCCGGAACATATCCAGGACCTGGTCTAGGACGGTGTGCCCGGCCAGTGAGACCAGCGGCTTGGGTTTGCTCCAGGTGAGCGGCCGGAGGCGGCTGCCAAAACCTGCCATCGGGATCACGATCTTTAAAGGCTTGGTCATGCAATCATCTCCTTGGTTTGATTTACTTGTGGGCTTACTTTCTATGATTTTACTTCCGGCCAATTTTCATGCCATTCCGTCGCCAACTGGTAGGCATGACCGACCTGGAACAGCAGGTCTTCCTTGAAATACGGCCCCATCAACTGCATGCCGATGGGCAGCCCACTTGAATCATACCCGACCGGGAAGGCAAGCCCCGGCACCCCGGCCAGGTTGGCAGGCAGAGTGAAGACATCTTCCAGGTACATCGCCAGCGGGTCATTGGTGTGCTGATCAAACTTGAAGGCGGTCGTCGGCGCGACCGGCGCCGCGATCACATCCACTCCTTCAAAGGCCAGGTCGAAATCGCGTTTGATCAGGGTGCGCACTTTCTGCGCTTTACCATAATAAGCATCATAATAACCGGCGGAAAGGGCATAGGTCCCGAGCATGATGCGGCGTTTGACCTCAGGACCGAACAACCGGCCGCGGGTTTCGGTGTACATTTCCCATAGATCCTCGCCCTCACCCAGACGCGGTCCGAAGCGGATGCCGTCATAGCGCGCCAGGTTGGCGGAGGCTTCTGCAGGTGCGATCAGGTAGTAGACCGGCAGGGCATATTCGGTGTGGGGCAGGTGGATCGGGATGGCGGTTGCGCCCTGAGCTTCCATTTGCGCGATTGCAGCCCGGACCCCGTTTTCCACGTCGGGCTGGATGCCCTCAATGAAGTATTCCTCCGGGACGCCGATCCGCAGACCGGTCAGGCTTTCATTCTCAGGCAGGGTGTATTCCGGCACCGGGGTATCGACGCTGGTCGAATCCAGCGGGTCAAACCCGGCCATGTGCTGGAATATCGCTGCGACATCAGCGACATTACGCGCGATCATCCCGACCGAGTCCAGCGAGGACCCGTAGGCGACCAACCCGTAACGAGAGGTGCGTCCGTAGGTGGGTTTGATCCCTGTCGTACCGCAAAACGAGCAGGGCTGCCGGACGCTGCCTCCGGTATCGGTGCCGAATGCGGCCGGGGTCATCTGTGACGCGACTGCCGCGGCGCTGCCGCCGCTGGATCCGCCAGGGACATGCGCCAGATTCCAGGGATTATGAGTAGGGCCGTAAGCGGAGTTCTCGGTCGAGGAACCCATTGCATATTCGTCGGTATTGGTTTTGCCCAGCGGGACCACACCGGCATCCAACAGGCGCTGGACGGTCGTCGCGCTGAAGGGCGGGATGAAGTTCTCGAGGATCTTTGATCCGCAGGTGCAGCGTACGCTCTCAAGACAGAGTACATCCTTGATCGCCAATGGCAGCCCGGTCAGCGGGGGCAGGTCAGCAGGTTTCTCTTTTAATAGTTGGTCCGCTTTTTCTGCCGCGGCCAGGGCTTTGTCAGGTATGAGGGTCAGGAAAGCGCGGATTTGGGTATCCAGGGAATCAATTTGCGCGAGACAGGCATTGGTCAGTTCCACGCTGGAGAATTCTCCATTACGCAGCCCTGCCAGGCATTCCCGGACGGTCAGATCGGTCAGTTTGGTCACGCTAGCCCCCCAAACACCGGTGGGACTTTGAACTGGTCGTCTTTGGTCTCCGCTGCGTTCTTCAGGACGTCTTCCCGAGGCAACCCGGGGCGAGATTGGTCTTCACGCAGCCTGAGCTGCATATCGAGCACGCTGGCCATCGGCGGGATTGCGTCGGTTTCCAGTTCGTCCAGCCGGGCGGCGTAATCGAGGATGTCCGAGAGCTGTTCGGCGTACTGCTGCTTTTCAGCCTCTGTCAGTTCCAGGCGCGCCAGCGCGGCGATGTGTTCAACTTCTTCAATGGTCAGTTTCATGATGGGCTAATTATAATATGGAAGGATTGGGGAGTAGGGATTAGGGAATGGTAAATTAGGTATTAGCAATTGGGTATTAGGAACTAGGTTTTAGGTAAATGGAATTAGGTATTCCAGTAAAAAGAAATCTTGGGTTTGGAGAGCCCCCGGTAAATTTACAGCGTGCTGTAGGGGCCGGGCTCTGTCCCGGCCCGCTGGTCTTTATCATCTGGAATCCATCTGAGGCCTCTTAATTATCTTTGAGAAATTCCCGGGATTTATAAATCCCGGGAATTTAAAAATCTTGATCAAATTGAAATTCGAAAATTATCTGTTAGGTTGATATTAACGCCGAAAAGCTGGGCTTCGACCAGGGCACGATCTTCATCAATGAGCAACCGGATACCCTGATCCTCGCACTCCCTAAAGAGTGAATCACATTGCTTGGAATGTCTATCAAGCAGCGCCAACAGCCATACCGGGTCATCATCGGCCGCGATACGGTTGATCGAGAGGTCGCCGCATGCCGTGCAGCGGTGGACCAGCATCAGCTCACCCTGTCCATTGTTGGCATACTTATCCCGGCTTCGTTTGACCGTCAGGCCGACCGGCGCCATCAAGCTTTTACAGGCACAGAGCCGGTCGCCGGCTTCGAACAGGTCGACATGCCGGGAGTGAAGGCAGTAGGGGCAGTGGTTACGGTTGACCACGCCTGAGAGGGCCGTGCACGCGCTGACGAACTGGCCGCAGTGTTTACAGGTGAAATCCGCGTTGAAATCATCAAAATAGGTCCGCATGATCCACCTCACAGGTCAGCCTTCAGCCGCAGGTAACTTTTGTAGCGGTAAGGACTGATCGCGCCATCCATCACCGCCTGGCGGATCGCACAGCCGGGTTCTTCGTCGTGCTGGCAGCTCAGGCCAAATTTACACTGACCTAACAGCGGCCGCATCTCGGGGAAGAAGTAAGCCACTTCATCCGGTTCAACTTCATAGAGACCGAACTCACGCACGCCGGGGGTGTCGATGATCGCGCCGCCGATGGCGAGCGGGAACATCTCCAGGTGGGTGGTGGTATGTTTGCCTTTGCCCGTGGTCTGGTTGACAGCCTGGACCCGCAGGCCCAGCTCCGGTTCGAGCGCATTCAACAGGGTGGATTTGCCCACGCCGGACTTGCCGACCAGGGCAGAGATCTTATCCGCCAGAATTTTCTTTACTGCTTCCAGTCCCTCGCCATCTTTCGCGCTGGTCAGGACAACCGGGTAACCTATCCGGTGATAACGTTCAACCGCAGCCATCAACGCCATTTCGGCTTTACCATTCCGTACCAGATCCAGCTTGGTCAATACCACTACTGCTGGGATTCCGTAAGCTTCTGCTGTCACGAGGTAACGATCAAGCATGTGCCATTTAGGTTCAGGGTTGGCCGCGGCGAAGACCGGGACGACCTGGTCGATGTTGGCTGCGATGACCTGTTCAAATGCGTGCGCACCTGGCATCGGTTTGGCGGATTCGCGCGCCAGATAGTTAAGGCGCGGCAGCACCTCCGTGATCACACCGGTGCCATCGCCGGCAAGCATGATCCGCACCCGGTCGCCGATCGCGACGGGGTCCATATGCTTTTCACCCACAGACCTGACGCGCTGGTCGTTTTTGTTGTATTCAAAATCCTTCCACAGCTTGGCCGAAAGTGTGCATTCGGTCACGCTGCCGTTTTGGCGGACGTGGTATAGCCCTAACAATTTCTTATAAACAACACCGATTTCCTTATCATCGGTAAACTTTGTTTGCATCGTCGTAATTCCTTATTCCAATCAGCAATCATGCTGTCATTATGTCTTTTCTGGTTCGACCGGATGGTCGAGGTCGGTAAACTTGTGAAAACTTCTTGCGCTTGCATCAAATCGTCCTTTCTGACGGTTGGTTAAATAGAACACCGGCCACGGAACAATCCCGTGACCGGTGTTGATCGCATTCTGCAGTGGGTTGTACTTGCTTGAAGGCGCGGTTATAATCCCGGCCTTACCCGGCGCAGCCTGAAATTTGTTTTGATTGAATTTAAATCAAAAGGCCACGGGGTATGAGCACGCCCGTGACCGGAAATGATGACAGGTTAGTAGATAACCTGCTAGATCATCCAAGAGGCGCGTTCATACAGGGATACAGTTACAAGTACAACGACTTTAGCCATAAAACGTGCCTCCTTCCTTTCAAAGATTTAGTAATTTTACAGATTTGATTGTAATGGAAAAAACCTTCCTGTCAAGTGGCTGGATGGTGCGTTCATCCCTGGCCGGCTGGATAGGTATTAGTCCATTTATGCGATATCCAGATCATCGTCCCGAAGGCTTTCCCGCAGGGTCTGCGCCAATCTGCTGAACTCGGGGAGATAGCGCATTTCGGGCTTACGAGGGCGAGGAAGGTCAATGGGCAGGGAGAGCTTGATCATCCCCGGCCGGGGAGAGAGCGCCAGTACCCGGTCTGAGAGGTAGATCGCTTCGGTGATGGAATGGGTGACCATCAGCACGGTCTTGCGTCGGGCCTGCCAGATGTGGAGCAGTTCATCACCCATCCGCTCACGGGTGAGGTCATCCAGTGAGCCGAAAGGTTCATCAAGCAGGAGTATGTCCGGGTCCTGCATCAGCGAACGGGCAATAGCCACCCGCTGTGCCATCCCGCCGGAGAGGTCCCGTGGATAGGCCCGTTCGAACCCTTCCAGGCCCACCAGGTTGATCAATTCCTGAGCGCGTTCCTGAATGATCTGGCGGGGTGTGTTCTGCAGTTCCAGCGGCAGCCCGATATTGTCGATCACCCGTCGCCAGGGCATCAGGTTTGCTTTTTGGAACACCAGCCCGACTTTGGGAGGGCTCTGGCTGTAATGGAAAGCCCCATTATTGGGAGGTACCAACCCGGCCAATACACGCAGCAGTGTGCTCTTCCCACTGCCGGAGGGGCCGATCAGTGAAACGAATTCGTTTGGAGCAAGCGAAAAACTGAGGTCATGCAGCGCATGTACGAAGCCGCTCGCGTCGCTGTAAGTGACTTCCAGGTTGCGGACGGAAAGCGCTGCCTCAGGGGAGGAGGTCATTGGTAAACGCCTTGTCCAGGTCCTGGGTCTCGGTCAACAGGCCCATATCCAACAATACGTTCCTGCATATTGATCCAGCCGGCTGGTTCGCTGTACCCGATCCGGTCTGTCTGCCAGAGTTTGATCGATTCGGCCAGGATCTCACTTTGCACGGCTTCATCCGCCTCGGCGAGGTTCTCGACATAATTCAAGCTGATCTCGTAGGCTTCACCTGGGTTGGAAATTGTATCGCCAATACCCTGGACCAATGCCTCGATGAAGGCTTTGACCATTTCCGGGTTGCTGGCAACGGTTTCTTCATTGGTGACCAGTCCGTTCGCAACCAATTGGAGATAGTCCGCTACCCGGATCACGTCCACAGCATAGCCCTCGGACCGCAGGACCACCGGCTCGTTGGCAAGATAGATCACGGCGGCGTCCACCTGGCCGGTCACCAGCGCTTCCACCTGGTTGAACCCGATCGCGAGTAAGTCCACATCCGCTTCAGCCAGATTCGCAGAACTCAGCAGCGCCCGCAGGCCGATGTAACTGGCGCCGTAAAGCCCGGGGATCCCAACGGATACGCCTGCCAGGTTCTCGGGTACCTGGATGCCTGCGTCCTGCAGAGAAGCAACACCAACCGGGAACTGCTGATACCAGGCCGCTACATAGGTGACCGGCAGACCCTGGGCGCGGGCCAGCAGGACCTGCTCGCCGCTGGCGATCACGAAAGTCTGTTCCCCCGCACCCACCAGGGCGACGGCGTCGGCTTCATTGCCGTATTCCAGGGTCACATCAAACCCGGCCTCGGTAAAATAACCCTTTTCCAAAGCCACATAAATCGGTGCGAACTGGATGTTGGGGATATACCCCAGGGTCAGGGTCACCGGCTGGATTTCGGGTGTCTTGGTGCCCTCCAGCCCCTGACAGGCGGACAAGCCAAACGAGCCAATGATTATGATGATACCAAGGATGAATAAGATTTTATTTTTCATGGTAATACTCCCTCTCAGGTGGGGCAAATTAATTAACTTCCTGACGCCAGGACTGCCAGGAGAGGACCCGGGTCTCGACCAGCAGGACCAACCCGTACAGCGCCATCGCCATCACGACCAGGGTGATCACGGCGACGAAGACCAGGGCGGTGTCATACTGCCCGCGCCCAACGCTGATCAGGAAACCCAACCCGCGGTCGGACCCCACCAACTCGCCGACCACCGCGCCGATCACGGACAGGGTGGCGCCGACCCGCAGCCCGCCGAGGAAAATCGGCAGGGCGGAGGGCACTTCCAGTTTCCAAACCGTTTGGAAACGGGTGGCGTTCAGCGATTGCATCAGGTCACGCAGGTCCTGTGGCACTTCCCGCAGGCCGACCACAGTGTTGATCAGGACGGGGAAGAACACGATCAGCGCACAGACCAGGATCTTGGAGAAGATTCCAGGCCCAAACCAGATCACGAGTAAGGGCGCAATGGCGACTACCGGGATGCTCTGGCTGGCGACCAGGTAGGGTGAGATCAATTTCTCCAGGGCGGGTGATTTGGCAAGCAAATATCCGAGCAGGGTGGCGGCCAACCCGCCCACCAACAAGCCGGCCAGGACTTCGATCAGAGTGGCAAAAGTGTGATAGAGCAGCTGGCCGTCACTGAGAGATTTGATGAAACGCTGCCAGACCAGGCCGGGGCCGGGCAAGATGAAGGCAGGCAGCTCCAGTAATTTGGCAAGTCCATACCAGATTACAACACCCGCGGTCAGGGAAAGCACCAGAAATAATACCCGGTTCCGGAAATGTTTTTTGGGATTGATAGGTTGTGGTGTTGGTTTCGAAGCCATAAAAAATGCCCTGAACTTCAGTTTCGGGGCATTGTACAGAAATCAAAAAGAAATCTGTGACCTTCTTTTATTCGGACTGTAACCGCCGGCACCGGGATTTCACCG
The DNA here is from genome assembly GCA_963741015.1 of uncultured Chloroflexia bacterium. Classification (GTDB taxonomy): domain Bacteria; phylum Chloroflexota; class Anaerolineae; order Anaerolineales; family Anaerolineaceae; genus Brevifilum. Next base: position 23,553 of record CAVUGP010000002.1, read on the forward strand.
GTTCATGCATGGCTTTCATGCTCGTGGGCTATCCCAGTTATGGGAATACCACCGGTCGGGAATTGGGCTAATTGGCCCTCACCCTGCCCCGAAGGTAGATTGAATTGTATAGAAAGTATATCTTTTGAATAGGGGGCTGTCAACGCGAAGCACAGAAATGGTTCACTTAAAACGTAATCCTATCGAACAGTCGTTATAATTAGAGAAGGTTACTTAATTTAGGGTGACCAATGATATTCACCAGCACTTGGAGCGGTATGCCTGTCAACCTGATCGATATCCAGAAAAGCCTTCCGAATTTTGCAAACCAGGCAAAGACTCATTTTGAAAAGGAAGAATCTTACCTGGCTCTTTTAGATCGGGTTCTATCAGCTAATGCCAATCGGTTGAATGAAGTTAGGACAACCGTTGAGCAGGAATCGCAGGTAAATTCGCGCCTCCGCTGCGCGGTTCCACTGGATGAACCTCTGGATACAGCCATTCCGGCAAAAGCGATGCCGGAACAGGTGAGTTTGTTGGCCTCCGATGGTTCACAAATCAACCCCTCCCGTCATGCCCGGGTGCCGTTTTGCGTGATAAATATTGGCGCGGTGGAAATGGTCCGCGGCTCCGGGCAAACGCCCAGGGTTTTTCAGGAATCTTTTCTGCTGGATTATGAAAGAACAACTTTACCTGAAACAGGAATTATCAGTGAGGGCAGGGTTGCACTGGCCAGGGACCTCCTGGAACGGCAGAGGTTGGCGAATTTATCAGTAAACTTAACTCGGCCAGCCATTGCGATGATTGATGGCCCCCTGGAACTTTATCGGGAGCCACAGCAGACCGCTGAATTTGGGCAAATTGCTGAGATGTTTCAAGCTGCCATGGATAAGCTGCGATCTGAAAATGTGATTCCAATGGGTTATGTGGATAAACCGGGCAGCGACTTGTTGGTAAGCTTATTGGAAGTATTGGGCAAAAACCAAAGGGGCACCATATCAGGGTTCCCCCCATCCCGGCCGGTCAGGGTTATGGACACAGCTTTGTTTAGTAGCATCCTCAGGAATCCCGGTGACCGTTCAGCGATCTTCAGAGTCCTTTCTCCCACCGGGCTGGATTTTGGTCCCGAACAGGAGCTGCACTTCTTCTTCATGAATGTCGGGATGGAAGATTTCCAGCACCTGGCTCGGGTGGAAGTCCCAGCCTGGGTCGCGATAGATAAGGCAAAACTTGCGTTGATCCAGGCTGCATTGCTGGACCAGGTGCGGATCATGGGGTCAAAGCCCTATCCCTATCTTTTACATCGGGCGCATGAAGTTGCGCTGGTTTCGATGGATGAGCACCAACGTGTGGAAAACATGATCATCAGCGAATTCATCCGTAAAGGTGTTCCAATAGGCCAGCCTTCGCAGAAACAGGCTGCCAAAGGTTTGATGGATTAATGGAGGAGATCAGGATGACGAGTGGCATTGAAATTGGACGGTTGCTGCGATCGGATACAATGGGTTTCGTCTTCGGCTGCAAGGTAGACCAAATTGACGGCCCCAGCTTTGGCGCGATGGTCAGAGTCCAGATGGATGAGCATTATGCAATTTATGGTTTGATCTATGATATTCATATCGATGATGATGGTCTGGTCCGGCAGTTGATCACCTCGGACGCAGTGGCGAATGAAGCAGTGCTGGATACCCGGGGAAACCGCACCGTGCCGGTTGAGATCGGCGTGCTGGCACTGGGCTATGAGCAGGACGGCCGCATCTGGCACCTGCTGCCGCCCCGGCCGCCGCTGAGCCTCGACGCGATCTATCTCTGCTTGCCTGAAGAGATAGTACACTTCACAAGCGCAGGCAAATTTGGCTACCTGCGGCAGATCGTGCGTGACCGGGATAAACCGGTGGATGAACTGCTCGCGGCCCATCTGCGGCAGGCCAAGGATGCTCAGGAGGCTGCAGGCAACACGGACTGGTTCGATACAGCCGCCGAAACGGTGATCGAGCTGATGCGGGATGATTATCAATCGTTGATGACCGTTCTCGGTGCGGTGAGTGAACTGGATCTTGCGCCTCAGGCTGGTTTGGAAGGGGGACGGTCATGACGGACCAGAATTCGCAATTGAACGAAGGTTACCTGGGTTATATCACCGGCGGCGGATTGAAAGCCAATCTGCAGGCACGTCTGGATGTGCCTGCTCAATCCGTGCAGGAAGGCGCTTTCGTGGTGGTGGAGAGCGGCGGTTGGCTGTTCTACGGCCTGATCACCGATCTGCAGCTTTGGTCCACCGACCCGCGCTTTGCCACCGAAGACCCCGGCGCGCGGCTTTCACCCGCGTTGGCGAAGCTCCTGCGCGAAGAGACACTCTTCACCAACGCCGAGATCATGAACACCCTGATGATGCAGCGCGGCCCTGACCCGGTTGAAGAACCGGAGGCTTACGCCGAATGGCTGCAGGATGTGATGGAAGAACGGATCGGACCCGAACCGGCCAAGACCATCCCGCCGCATCACGCCGCGGTGCGACTGGCGACCGAAGGTGATATTGCCGAAATCTTCGGGCTGGACGGTGAACGCGGATTCTTCCGCATTGGCGATACGCTGGAGCAGGGGCACCCCGTCTGCCTCAACCTGGACAAACTGGTCCAGCGCTCGGCGGGCATCTTCGGCGCAACCGGCACCGGCAAGTCCTTCCTGACCCGGGTGATCCTGGCCGGGCTGATCAAACGCGATAAGACCGCCGTGTTGATCTACGATATGCACAACGAATACGGCCCGGATGACACCGCTTCCGATACCGGCTTGCGAGTGCCGGGTTTGAAGGGTAAATTCCCGGCCAAGGTGCGCATGGTTGGGTTGGGCCGCGAGGCCACCATCCGCGGGACGCGCCCGGATTACACCCTGGAGGTGGCCGAAGCGGACATTTCGCCGGAGGATGTGCTGATGCTTTCGCAGGAGCTTAACCTGCGTGAGACCACCGCCACAACCCTGGAAGCTCTGCGTACCTCGTTCCACGATGAATGGTTCCATGAATTCAAAGCTATGCGGACGAATGCCTTTATCACGGATGATGAGGGCAACCGGGTACCTGCGCCGGACAGCGTTCAGGCCTGGGCAGATGGAGCCGGTGTGCATGCTGGCGCGGCCGAAGCGCTGCATTCCAAGCTGCGCCGCCTGTTCAATGCCTCCTATATTGTGGAAGAGCCGGCAGCCAACGCGCTCCAGCAGATGATCGACAACCTCGACAACGGCCAGCATGTGGTGCTTTCGTTCGGCAGCCACGAGACCGATCTGGATTACCTGTTCGTTTCCAACCTGCTCACCCGGCGGATCCGGCAAGTTTGGGAGAAGCGCACCAACGACTACCGCAGCGGCAGGCAAGGCGTGCTGGAACCCCGGCCGCTGGTGATCGTGGTTGAGGAAGCGCATAAGCTGCTCAACCGTGAGATGGCCTCCCAAACCTCCTTCAGCACGATTGCCCGCGAGATGCGCAAGTATTACGTCACCCTGCTGATCATCGACCAGCGCCCCTCGCAGATCTATGACGAGGTCATGTCCCAGCTTGGCACCCGGATCACCGGCTGGCTGGGCGATTCAGATGACATCGCGGCCGTGCTGACCGGCCTGGCCAGTCGTGACGCACTGCGCGGGATGCTGGCGCGGCTGCAGCCCAAGCAGGAAGTGCTGATGCTGGGCTGGGGCGTACCGATGCCGATCGTTGTGCGCTCCCGGCGTTATGACGATGATTTCTGGGTGGAACTGCTGCCGCAGAAGAAGACCCGCAGCAACGATGATATCCTCAACGAATTAGGCTTCTGAAATGATCCCTGTCAAACTCAAACTGCAAGGCTTCCTTTCCTACCGGGAACCGGTCGAACTGGATTTCACCGGGTTCAGCCTGGCCTGCATCTCCGGTCAGAACGGCGCGGGCAAGTCTTCCCTGCTGGATGCGATCACCTGGGCGCTTTTCGGCAAAGCACGCTCACATGACGAATCGGTGATCAATACCCACCCCGATGTAAAAACGGCTGAGGTGACGCTTGATTTTGATTATGAGGGCAACCGCTACCGGGTGCAGCGGTCCAACCCGAAAGGCAAGACCTCCTCGGTGGAATTCCTGATCTATGCGCCGGGTGAGGACAATGAGGGACGCTGGAAACCGCTCACCGAACGCACGCTGCGCGAGACCGACGCCAAGATCGTTGAGACGTTGCGGATGGATTACGACACCTTCACCAATGCTTCGTTCTTCCTGCAAGGTAAGGCCGACCAGTTCGCCACCGCCCGTCCGGGAGAACGCAAACAGATCCTGAGCAATATCCTCGGATTGGAAATCTGGGAGACCTACCGTGACTCAGCGGCTGTCAGGCGGCGGCAAGCGGAAAAAGAGGTGAAAGAGCTGGACGGCCGCCTGAATGAGATCCAGGTTGAACTGGATGAAGAAGAAGAACGCAAAACGCATCTGGCTGAACTCCAGGAGCGTCTATCTGAACTGGAAGCACAACGCGTGGAACGCGCGGCAGTGCTGGAAAACGTCCAGCGTCTGCAAACAGCCCTGAATGAGCAGCGCAAGCTGCTGACGGCGATGCAGTCCCAGATGGAGAATACCAGCCGCACTCTGGAGCGCATTCAGACCACCCTGGCCGAACGTAAAACGGAACAGACCGGTTTTGCGGAGACCCTGGCAAAGGCATCTGCGATTGAAAAGGCTTATGCGGATTGGCAGACTGCTCGCCAGAAACTGGAAGCGATGGAGGAAGTCGCCGAGCAGTTCCGCCAGCATGAAGCCCTGCGGCATGAGCCGCTGGCGGTGATCCAGGCCGATGAAGCGAGATTGACCCAGGAAAAACAGGGACTTGAGGAACAAAAAACGGCATTAGATAAATCGCTGGCGGAAGCCGCCGGCCTGGAAACGGACCTTAAGGCTGCCCGGGAGCAGGCGGAAACTGCCCAAAAGAAACTGGAACAACGCCAGCAGTTGGAAGATGATATCCGTAAGCTGCAGGCAGACCAGGCGGAAGCCAAAGCCGAGAACCCACGCTTGCGGGATGAGATGCATGAACTCAAGGATCGGATTGACCAGTTAACTGTTACCGAAGGCGCGGATTGCCCGCTTTGCGGGCAGCCCCTTTCCGCGGATGAACGCCAGACCCTGATCGATTCGCTTTCGGAAAAAGGGACCGGGCTGGGCGACCGCTTCCGGGAAAACAAGCAATTACTGGAAACATTTGAATCGCAGCTTCAGCAAATGGGGTCGCAGCTGGCGGACCTGAAAGGCGTGGAGGCTGAACTGCGGGAAGCCACCCGCAAAGCGGACCAGCTTGAGCATCAGCTGGCGACCCTGCAGGAGCAAAAAATCGCCTGGCAGAAGACGGGCGAAACCCGGTTGGACGAGATCGACAAAGCTCTGGCTGAGAAAGTCTTCGCGCTGGACGCTCGGAAAAAACTGGAAGAGATTGATGCCGACCTGGCTAAATTGGGCTATGATCTGGACAAGCATGAGAAACTGCGCCAGGTGGAGCAGGCCGGTCGGGAAGCCGAGTCGGACTTGCGCGACCTGGAACAGGCCCGAGCGGCCTCGGGGCCGGTTGAGCGGGAGATCGCCGGGCTGGAAGAACAGCTAACCGAACAGCAGGTCGCGCTGGATGAACTTATTCTCTCGCACGATGATGCTGCGGCCAATTTCGCCGCCGCGGAGGTGGACCTTCCGGATTTGCTGGAGGCGGAAAGCAACCTGCACGACAGCCAGGAACGCGAGAACCGGCTGCGGATGGAAGTGGGCGGGGCGAAGCAGAAAGTGGCCGTGCTGGATACGCTGCGGGAACGGAGGGCTGGCTTGCTTGAAGAGCGCGAGACCCTCACCCAGCAGATCGCGGATCTGAAGCAATTGGAACGGGCCTTTGGTAAGGATGGCATCCCGGCGCTGCTGATCGAGCAGGCCCTGCCGGAGATCGAGGAGACGGCCAATGAACTGCTCTCCCGGCTGAGCGACGGGCGGATGTCCTTCCAGTTTGCCACCCAGCGGGAGTTCAAGGACAACAAACGCGAAGACCTGAAGGAAACGCTGGATATGATCATCAGTGACAGCATGGGCGCGCGGGATTACGAGATGTTCTCCGGCGGGGAGGCCTTCCGGGTCAATTTTGCCATCCGGCTGGCGCTTTCAAAGGTGCTGGCGAAGCGGGCCGGCGCGCGGCTGCAGACCCTGGTGATCGATGAGGGCTTCGGCAGCCAGGACGCCCAGGGCCGCCAGCGCCTGATCGAGGCGATCAATATGGTGCGGGATGACTTCGAGAAGATCCTGGTGATCACGCACCTGGAAGAGTTGAAGGATGTTTTCCCCACCCGGATCGAGGTGGAGAAGACGGAAAAGGGTTCACAGGTAAGAGTGGTTTAACACCGATTAAAATATATAAATTCGGGGAAGTAATAATTAAAGTGAGGTGAATATTGTTAAATTTCTCTCCATTATAAAAAGATTGTTAGGTTGATGAATGTCCTTAGATAAAAAGCCTTCCCCTTGAGGGGAAGGTGGCGCGAAGCGCCGGATGAGGTGTTATTTCCCTTTGTTAAGCATATGGTGCTTTTGGTCTGTTTTCTTCTTTACATTTATTTATATAGATCGTGAAGAGATCGTTGATTGTATGGAGTTTCCTTTTTCCCCCTCATCAGTCTGCTCCGCAGACAGCTTCCCCCTGGGGGGAAGCCTTAATTGAAAAAGGTTTCCGAGACACTCTCTCTCGGAAACCTTTTCATGGGGATACCAGCTCCGCCTGTTCCTTCAATTTTAGCAAACTCGCGACTAAATGTGAATAGCTGTTCCTTCAGCAGCTTCGGCCGCTTCCATGATCGCCTCACTCAGGGTTGGGTGGGCGTGCACGTTGCGGGCGATCTCATGCACGGTCAGCTCGAAGCGCTGCGCCAGGGTCAGTTCGGGCAGCAGCTCGGAGACGTCGGGGCCGACCATCTGTGCGCCGAGAACCTCACCGTATTTCTTGTCGGTCACGATCTTTACGAAACCCTGATAGTCACCCAGGCCGAGGGCTTTGCCGTTCGCCTGGAAGGGGAATTCGCCCACCGCGACGTCGTAACCCAGCTCTTTGGCCTTGGCCTCGCTGTAACCGAAGGAGGCCGTCTGCGGGGAGCAGTAAGTCGCGCGGGGCATCATGTCGTAGTCCAGCTTGACCGTCTCGACGCCTGCGATGTTTTCCGCCGCCACAACGCCCATAGCCTGCGCCACATGCGCCAACAGCAGTTTGCCTGTCACGTCGCCGATCGCCCAGATGCCGTCCACGCTGGTGGCCATCCGGTCATCGATTTCGATGTGCCCGCGCTGGGTCAGTTTCACGCCGACCTCTTCCAGCCCCAATCCGGCAGTATTCGGCCGGAAGCCGATCGCCACCAGGGTCAGATCCGCTTCAAGGACCTGTTCGCCGTCCTTGTTCTCAACGGTGACTTTGGTGCCGGACTTATCGGATTTGACGCCTTTGACCTTGGTCCCGGTCATCACGTTGATACCGCGTTTTTTATAGGCTTTTTCGATCTCTTTGCTGACCGATTCATCCTCCAGAGGCAGCAGGTGGTCGAGCATTTCCACAATGGTCACATCCACGCCGTAAGCGTTCCAGACCGTGGCGAACTCCACACCGATCGCGCCGCCGCCGATGATCACGGCCGACGCGGGAAGTTCCTGCCGCAGGATCGCGGCTTCATAGTCCACGACCTTCTCGCCGTCCAGTTCCACGCCGGGGACGGTGAAGGGATGCGAGCCGGTGGCGATGATGATGTTCTTCGCCTTGAGGGTTTCGACATCGCCCTCTTCCGGCGTTACACCCTTTTCGGGTGTCACTTCGACGGTGTCTTTGGCGGTCAGTTTGGCCGCGCCCATCAGGACGTCGATATTGTTCTTCTTCATCAGGAAGCCGACGCCGCGCACCAACCGGTCGGAGACCTTGCGGCTGCGGTCATAAGCTACGCTGTAATCAAGCTGGAGATTGTCAAAGCTGAATCCGAACTCCTTGCCGCGTTCACGCAGGGTGTGGGCAATATCCGCGTTTCTCAGGAGCGCTTTGGAGGGGATACAACCGATATTCAAACAGACACCACCCAGGAACCTTTTCTCTACAATGGCAGTTTTCAGCCCGAGTTGGGCGCTGCGGATGGCGGCGACATACCCGCCCGGTCCGGCGCCGATCACGACAACATCATATTCTTTCATTAGAGGGACTCGCTTTCTTTCAGTTTTTAATTTCGATGCAAGTGGACGCATAAATGTCACATTCAATGACTCCATTATACCGAATGAGAGCCAGGAATATCCTAAATCATTCAGGTTTACGCCCGGTTTTTCCAGCGTTTCCACTACTTCTGCCGGGAAGGAATCAGCCGATTCACCATCCAAAATGCGGTGGTCGAAGGTGTAACTCAGGTAGACCATTGATCGGATAACAATTACAGCGTTCACCACTCCCGCACGTTTTTAGATCAGACCGCCGCCCAGGATCCCGCTTTTAGGCTGGTTGATGACCGAATTGGCGAACAGCGATCCTTTGGCTGCCGTGATTGGTGTTAAGACTGGGGACATAGTTAACTTCTGTTCAGAGACATTGCGTACACTTTTTGTGGAATATGGGCAAAAACGGTTCTGAAAAATAGAATTTGTGACAAACTGAAAATGACCCACGATGACTTAAATTTACTGGATTGGCGTGTTTGGGAAAAGAGAATGACGCCATATTCCAGAGTGATCCCGATACGTATGGATTTTAGTTCCGGCCTCAATCCCATTCCGGTTTCACAATTCACTTCCCCATCGTGTAACATCTCCTCGCCCAAACCTTGTATAATTAATCATCGTCTCACGGCCAACAGACAAGATTGTTTTGGTGTGGAACGTTCCTTGCAATCTACGGATAGACGCATTCGCATTCAATCGATTTGAGGACCCTCAAGTGTCAAAAGACACCCATCCCTCATTTGAAAACTATCCCCAAAAAGACCGCTCAGAAAGCGGTTGGGAACACGTCATCTCCGAACCGGGTGATTGTGAAAGGCCGGCACAGGTGGATTCCACCTGGCAGCCGCTTAATGAAATCCCGCGGCAGGAGGATGACCTGGTCAGCATCCTTCAGGAAAAATCTAAACTGCGTGGAGAGCCGAATTCAAATGTTGATTGGCAGATTGCTCCAACGGCGGTCACTTCTCAACCAGAACAGCAGCCTCCAACAACCTTGAATCAGGAAGATACCCGGCCTTTTCGGATACTAACTGCTATGGACGCCTGGGAGGTAAAAGAATCTGAAGAAGCTGTTTCGGATGTGACCTTCTATCTCGCCCCCCGTCAGGATAACCACTTCCTGATCGGTAACCTTTCACGGCAACTGCGCTGCTGGATGCCTGACCTCTGCCAGACTTACGGCTGGGAGCTTGGTGGTCTGTCCGTCCGTCCGGATTACATGAAATGGACACTGTGCGATTTTCCCGAGGTGCTGATCCAGGAAATGTTGCAGATCGTGCGAAAAAAGATATCAATCCGGATCTTCCGCGTCTTTCCAAATATGCGAGATGGCGCAGTTTCACCCGATTTTTGGGCGCCGGGATATCTGGTGGATAACCAGAACCGTGATTACTCCACTCAGGCACTTTTAGTACATGTCGCAAAAAATCGTTTGGTGGATTAAGCAGTAAACGCGATGTATTAATTCTAATAGATTGTTTATATTAAACCCCTTGTCAAGATTTGGCTTTTATGCTATATTAAGAATGTCGAACGTCTGGGTGCCCCCCTCACCCAGGCGTTTGGCGCTTAAATAGGCAAAATTCTACGCCGGGTGGGAAATTCAGAGGCCCATTCAATCAAATCAACGATAGAATTAATGTGTTAGCTTTTCAACGGAAAGCATTTTGAGTGATATTTTGACCAGGTTTGAAGTGCGCCAGTGTACCGATCCGGATTGCGGCCTGCGGATGCCCCTGGACCCAACTGAATTCAGCGGGGCTTTCTGTCCGCGCTGCGGCGCACCGATGGAACAGGTTGTTGCACCCTATGAAAACCCGGAATGCGCTGAGGCGATCTTGACTCCAAAACGACATCTTTCCGTCCTGCTGGATAATATCCGCAGCGCGTATAACGTCGGCGCGATCTTCCGCACAGCGGATGGCGTGGGCATCAGGCACCTCTATTTGTGCGGATTTACGCCGACCCCTGAAGAGAACCCTGCGATTGCTAAAACGGCTCTGGGAGCGGAAACACTCCAACCATGGTCACAACATTTAAATAGTCTGATGCTGGCGGAAGACCTTCATGAGAAGGGTTATTTCCTGGTTGCGCTGGAATGCACCTCTAAAGCGACCCCGATCTACCGGTTAAAGGCGGAGCCGCCGGATGAACATCCTATGGTCCTGATTGTCGGCAATGAACGCGCCGGAGTGGATCTCGGGCTGTTGGAAATTTGCGACGAAGTTGTTGCCCTGCCGATGACGGGCCAAAAAGCATCGCTGAATGTCGCTGTCGCGTTTGGTGCGGCGGCTTATTGGTTGTCTTTTGCCTGATCTTCGCAATTCAGCGGATCGGGTTTATGAAACTGGAAGAAAATAAATGATTGAAACAAAAGCATTAACTAAAATTTTTGAAATCAAGAAGGGTCCGGATATTGTCGCAGTTCAGGACCTGACCTTGTCCATAAAAGAAGGGGAGGTCTTTGGTTTCCTGGGGCCGAACGGCGCCGGGAAGACCACCACCGTGCGGATGTTGACCAGCCTGATTGCACCCACTTCCGGGGAAGCCTGGGTTGATGGGTTCCAGGTGGGCGTCAATGATCAGGATATCCGCCGTTCAGTTGGGATCCTGACGGAAAGCCCGGGCCTTTACGAACGTCTGAGTGCCTATCGCAACCTGTCAATCTATGCCAATCTTTATGATGTCGCCGACGTCGAGGGACAGGTCTCAAAATATCTGCATTTGCTGGGGCTTTGGTCCCGCCGTGATGATCCCGCGGGAAGTTTCTCCAAGGGGATGCGGCAAAAACTTGCCATCGCCCGTGCTCTGCTGCACGAACCCAAAGTGTTGTTCCTTGATGAACCCACCAGTAACCTGGATCCGGAAGCAGCCCAACTGGTACGGGATTTCATCGAGACCCTGCGCAAGGAAGGGCGGACGATTTTTATCTGTACCCATAACCTGAACGAGGCGGACCGTCTTTGCGACCGGATCGGGATTTTCAAGACCCATCTGATCGAGGTGGATACACCCGAGAACCTGCGGGAGAAATTTTTTGGACGGAAAGTGGTCTTCCATCTGCGAACTCTGGATCCAGCCTGGCTGGATCAGGTTCGGGCCATCGAGGGCGTCAAAGCCGTTGAAGCTGTTGACCAGAAAATAGTCGTCACTCTGGACGAACCGGAAAAACTGGACCCCGAGATCGTCCGGCTGCTGGTGAAATCTGGCGCGGATATTGAATTTGTTGGGGAGCTGCGTCATTCCCTTGAGGAAATCTATAACCTGACCATGCAGGAATCCCAGAAAGAGGAGGTGGCAGCATGAAACACATCAAGACGATCATTGGAAAAGAATGGTCTGAAGTTTTCAAGAACCGCATGGTGCTCTATACCATGATCTTCATGCCCCTGATCTTCACTGCACTGCCGCTGGTAATGCTCTATTTCACCGGGCAGGGTACGAGCGGCATGGGCTCAGTCTCTACTGCGGATGTGCCGACCCAATTCCTCTCAGCCTGCTCGTCGAATATGACAGGCGGCGAATGTATGCAGATCTACATCATGAACCAATTTCTGCTGATGTTCATGATGATACCTGTCATCATCCCGGTCACGATCGCTGCCTATAGCATAGTGGGCGAGAAAACAACCCACAGCCTGGAACCGCTCTTGGCCACACCTATCACAACCTTTGAACTGCTGGCCGGTAAAAGCATGGCTGCTGCACTGCCGGCGATCATCGTCGGCTGGGGTTCATTCGGCTTGTTCCTGATCGGACTGCCGATCCTGGGTGTGAGTAAGGCGGTGATTAATTACATCACCGGTCCAACCTGGTTGTTGGCCGTACTGGTCGCCGGACCCTTGATGGCGATCGCATCGGTCAATTTTGCGATCTTCATCTCTTCAAGAGTGAACGACCCCCGGGTAGCGGAACAGATTTCAGCCCTGTTGATCCTGCCCATATTGGGACTGCTTTTCGCTCAGCTTGCCGGTCTGATCGTGATCAACATCATGGTAATGTTGAGTTTCATTGGCGGGATGGCTCTGCTGGATGTGGGGTTGATCTACCTGGGTGCCTCGATCTTCCAGCGTGAGAAGATCCTCACCCGCTGGAAATGATTGGTAAGAATCATGAATAAACAATCAAAGTTTATCTACGGCTTATTATTGGCGTTTTGTGCGGCTCTACTTTTGATGGGTCCCGTAATGGCCCAAGCCACAGGTTACAGCGTTCATCTGAGCCGTGATTTCGGTTATGGCGGTGGTGTCAATATCCGCGGTACATTTACTATCAGTCTGGTTGGGGATTCTACAAAGATACAGAAAGTGACTTTCCTGATCGATGGGAAGACAATGACCACAATCAACACGGCGCCATTTAAATTCCAGTTCAATACGGATAAATATGGCATCGGGATGCACAGCTTGTCAGCGCAATACACTTTACAGGATGGAACGACCGGGAAAACAGACACCGTTGATTACAATTTTGTCAGTCCGCAAGCCGAACGGAAACAGGTTGGTTTACTCTTGGGGGGGATTGGCGGCGCTGTCCTTGTGACGCTCTTAATCGTTGCCCTGGTCCAGGGATTGGTGTTGAAGAACAGTCGAAAGCATCTTCACCAACCCGGAGAACCACGGCATTACGGTATATTGGGCGGTACGGTCTGTCCGAACTGCGGAAGGCCTTTCCCCCGCCATTGGTGGGGCATTAATCTGATTGGAGGCCGGTTGGATCGCTGTGATAACTGCGGCAAATGGGTGATGACCCATCGGGCAACCCCGGCTGAATTGGCCGCCGCTGAAGCCAAAGAAGTGCAGGATGTCAAAGCGGATCAAACCGTTACGAACCTCAAGCAGGACCAAAAAGAAGACATCGATAATTCGCGTTATGTGGATGAGGTGTGAGATCGGATTAATTGAATTTCTGGTTCCAGCGATAACCCGATAGCATGAGATTCCGTAGAGCCGTTGCTTGCACCGGCTCTACGATTGGTTAACGTGATAAGGTTAAAATTTGGATAGATAACGGTAAAAAAGGATGCAGAATTAGTTTATTGCTGATCAAGACCCACATTACACCGCTTTCTTTATTGTCCGTTCAACCGCTGCGTGGTAGAATCCGGTTGCAATAAAATCCTTGGAGGTACTATGGAACAGCAGGTCGCAACATATAATGTGAAAAAGGGGCTGGCACAAATGTTAAAAGGCGGTGTGATCATGGATGTGGTCACCGTAGAACATGCCAGGATTGCAGAAGATGCAGGTGCGGTGGCCGTGATGGCCCTGGAACGCGTCCCGGCTGATATTCGTGCGAATGGTGGTGTCGCCCGGATGAGCGACCCCGAATTGATCCTGCAGATCATGAACGCAGTTTCCATCCCGGTTATGGCTAAATGCCGGATCGGCCATTTTGTGGAAGCGCAGATCCTGGAATCCCTCGGTGTGGATTACATCGATGAGTCCGAAGTGCTGACTCCCGCTGACGAATCCAACCATATTTATAAACACGATTTCAAAGTTCCCTTTGTTTGCGGCTGCCGCAATCTGGGTGAAGCCTTGCGCCGGATCGGTGAAGGCGCCGCGATGATCCGTACCAAAGGCGAGGCCGGTACCGGTGACGTGGTGGAAGCCGTCCGCCATGCCCGCAGCGTTTTTGGTGAGGTTCGCAGGTTAAAAAACATGCCAAAAGAAGAATTGATGGCATTTGCCAAAGAGATCGGCGCACCTTTTGAACTGGTCAAGGAAACCCGTGACCTGGGCACATTACCGGTCGTTAACTTTGCCGCAGGCGGGATCGCAACTCCGGCGGATGCCGCCCTGATGATGCAGTTAGGTGTGGACGGCGTATTTGTCGGTTCCGGTATCTTCAAATCCGGTGACCCGGCCAAGCGCGCTAATGCCATTGTTAAAGCCACGACACACTTTTAACGACCCCGCCATCCTGGCAGAAGTCAGCCGCAATCTCGGTGAACCGATGGTCGGCCGCCAAATCTCAGATATTCCCGAAGAGGAACTGATCGCCCAACGCGGTTGGTAAGTCAGATCGACATGGAGATAGGAATACTCGCCCTGCAGGGTGATTTCATCGAGCATTTCAACGTTCTGCAATCCCTGGGCGCGACCCCCCGGCTGGTAAAATTACCGGCCCAGCTTGAAGGATTGAGCGGCCTGATCATACCGGGTGGTGAATCCACCACTATCGGTAAACTGGCCGTCGCCTATGACCTGATCGAGCCGCTACGTGATTTTGGCCGCGAACACGCCATCTGGGGAACCTGCGCCGGGGCGATCTTCCTTTCAAAGGATGCCAGGCGTGACCAGCCTTTGCTGAACCTGATGGATATAGAAGTAGAGCGCAACGCTTTCGGCCGCCAGGTCGATAGTTTTGAGATCGATTTGAAGGCGGCTTTCCTGGAGAACGGCGAAGAAGTGCCCTATCACGCCGTATTTATCCGGGCACCAATCATAACCTCCGTGTTTGGTGAAGCGAAGCCTTTATTATTATTACCCGATGGGCGGATCGTTGCCGCTCGCCAGGATAAACTACTGGCAACCTCCTTCCACCCGGAATTGACCCCGGACACCCGTTTTCACCAGTATTTTTTGGAGTTAGCAGCATAACCATACGTCCGATCCTCTGGCATGATTGGCCTTACATCATCCGTCACCGCAGCCAAATTCAAAGTCTGGACAATATCCTGGCTCTGACACGCGGCGCGCCGCTTTCATGGATCAATTTACTTTCCTCCCTTCGGCCGGCTGATGACGTCTTTACCGGAATATATATACAACCCGACGGTGAACGCGGGTCGGTAGGCCAGGTCCTCAAAACTCCAAGAATGGCGAACGCTCAAATCCATTTTGTGCTGACTCCCGACGGCGACTTCGGAGACCTCTCATTTCTACTGGAGGGACTGGCTAAAGAAGCCGGAAACTGGGGAGCCAAACAGGTTGTGGCAGAGGTTTCTCCTCAATCGGATTACTATACCCAGATCCGGCATGCCGGATTTTGTGTTTTTGCCAAACAACGCTTATTCAAGATCAATTCTGTGGATCGGCAACCTTCAAAACTTAGTTCGCACTGGCGGATTTGGAACGGTGAAGATATCCACGCCATGCGAGCGCTCTATCAGTTGTTGGTTCCACCACTGATCCAGCCGGTGGAACCCCTGACACGGCTGGAGATGCTGGGGCTGGTATTCTTTGATGAAAAAGAAGAATTGCAGGCATTCGCGGATCTGGTTTACGGACCGATGGGGGTCTGGGTTTTACCCTTTATCCATCCTCAAAGTACAGTCGAGTTCAAAGACCTCTTGATCCAATTGGTGGCCGATTTACCGAACTTGGGCAGCCGGCCGGTGTATGTGGTTGCCCGGTCTTACCAGCCCTGGATCGAGAACTTTTTGGAGAGCCTTTCTGTCGGTGAAAGTGAAGAGCAGGCCTTAATGGTCAAATATCTGGCCTTGCGCCAACAGGTGAGCGTGAACCTGGCCTTCCAACATTTGGAGAACGGGACGACAGAACCCGGTATACCAATTGCCCCGATCCGTGAAAACGCCCGTTAATTGAATGAGGATTGCCCGAACCGACTCAAAGAGATTATTAATAAATATCGGATAAAATAGATAATTGCGCTTGTTTCATAATTGAGGAATGAGCGACAAACAGGATGGAAGTTGAATAAATTAATGTTAGAACATCAAAAAATTACAGACGATTTGGATTTGCTTCTGGATGTCCTCCCGCAGCATATTTCCGACAAAGTACGGGAATTGGACGACAGCGAAAACCTTTTGGAAATTGTGATGGACCTTGGGCGACTGCCCAAGGCCAGGTTCGTTCAACGCGAAGCTTTATTGAGTAACCGTGAGATCACTTATGAGGATATCAAAGCGATCACCGGGGCGATCAGCGAGTTCGACGCGGACAACCGCGCTGGCATTGAACGCACCTTGCACCGCATTTCTGCGATCCGCAACCGCCATAACGAAGTGGTGGGACTCACCTGCCGCATCGGTCGTGCAGTTTACGGCACCAGTGACATCATCCAGGACCTGATCGAATCAGGTTCAAGCATCCTGATCCTGGGACGTCCGGGGGTGGGTAAAACAACCATCCTGCGGGAAGCCGCCCGGATCCTGGCCGATTCGGCTCGGGTGATCATTGTCGATACCAGCAACGAGATTGGCGGGGACGGCGATGTCCCACACCCCGCTATTGGCGCTGCACGGCGGATGCAGGTGGCGAAGCCCTCTCTCCAGCATGAAGTCATGATCGAAGCTGTCGAGAACCATAACCCGGAAGTGATCGTGATCGATGAGATCGGTCGTGAACTGGAAGCGATGGCCGCCAGGACGATCGCCGAGCGTGGCGTGCAGTTGATCGGCACAGCGCACGGTAACACCCTGGAAAACCTGCTGCTCAACCCAACACTTTCGGACCTGGTTGGCGGGATTGAATCAGTGACACTTTCCGATGACGAAGCCCGGCGGCGCGGCACCCAAAAAACCGTGCTGGAACGACGGGCACCGGCTACTTTTGATGTCCTGGTGGAAATCCAGGACCGGAACCGGATTGCCGTCCAGAGTGATGTGTCCGCTGCGGTGGACGCGCTCCTGCGGGGTTATCCCCTTCCACCCGAGATCCGTTACCGGGATGAAGAGAACAAGATCCATACCCAAAAACCATCCGCGCCACCGCCCGGCACTGCCACCCAGGCGCTGAACCGCACCTCCAAAGGTGATACCGCGCCTTTTTCCCGTTCCAACAATGCACAGCGTCAATCCAGGAATGGCCAACAGGCCGAAAACCTGGAAGAATCGCTGGAGTTCATGTCAGAAGAACGCCAGTCACTCAAACCGGTGGATATTTATCCATACGGTGTGGCACGCAACCGTTTACTGGATGCTGCCAAGCAGTTGAACGTCCCGGCGAGGATCGTGCGCAGCCTCAAAGAAGCAGATGCATTATTGACCTTACGACGCTATTACCGTGAACGAGAGCAGCCCATCCAGGAAGCGGAACAGCGCGGACTGCCGATCTTTGTGCTGCGTTCCAACACCAGTCAGCAAATAGAACAGTTTCTGGTTGATTTATTCAACCTTTCCAATGTCCCCGGACAGCCTCCGCGTGAGGCAGCCGTTGTGGACCAGACCCAGGCAGCCATTGAAGCCGTGCTCAACGGTGAACGCTGGGTGGATTTACAACCTGCATCGGCAACCGTCCGGCGGCTGCAGCATGAGATGGCACGGCAGGCGGATCTGATCTCACATTCTTATGGTAAGGAACCCAACAGGCACGTGAGGATCTTTAGAGACTGACCATGTTCATAACCCTGGAAGGCCCCGAAGGCAGCGGCAAGACCTCCCAAATACCCGCATTGACAGATTTCATTTGCCAGAGGGGGTATGATGTGATAGTGACTCGGGAACCTGGCGGTACCTCGGTTGGTGACCAGATCCGGGAAGTCCTGATGAACCTTAATAATGTATCGATCGTTCCCCGTACCGAAATCCTGCTCTTCCAGGCTGCCCGCGCCCAGCATGTAGAAGAAATTATCCGGCCTGCCCTGGCAGACGGTAAAATTGTGATTTGCGACCGGTTTGGTGATTCCACCCTGGCTTACCAGGGTTATGGTCACCAGACGGATTTGAAGACGTTGCGTTATTTAGTTGATTATGCGACCGGTGGTTTAAAACCGGATTTGACTTTGCTTCTGGATATCGCAGTGGGAGATGGCTTACAAAGAAAAGTTGAGAACGCTTCGGAGTGGAACCGCCTTGACGCTTATGCGGAAGCCTTCCATGAACGTGTCCGCCAGGGTTACTATAAACTGGTAGATGCGGAACCGGAACGTTGGCGGATCATAGATGCTGCCAAAGATAAAGACCAGGTACAACAAGCAATGCGGGAAGCTGTTTTGGAACGCCTCCCCAAGAACTGATATCTCTTCCACAGGATTTTAAATTTCCCGTTGGAACATAAAATTTGTTTACACAGAAAGGTGTTTAATGCCTAAGAAACTTTTATTCATTTTATTGGTTGGTGTGCTGATGTTTTCCGCCTGCACGGCTAAAACGACTTCCACGCCAACAGCTACTGAACCGGCGGTGACAGAGACTGAGGTCGTGACCCAGGATGCCACCTCGATCACAAATATCGACCTCACTGGCTCAATGCCTTGTAAGACGGTCTTTGATTATGTGACGACTGAAGAAACCGATCAATACCAGGCTGTTGCCGACCAATTACCGGCCGTAAGTGACAGCGATTGGATTCGCGGTGATGTGAATGCCCCGATCACAATCGTGGAATATGCCGATTTCCAATGTCCGGCCTGCGGTAATTTTGCACTTTATCTGGAGGCACTGCAGGATGCTTTCCCGGATTCCATCCGGATTGTATTCCGTGACATGCCCCTGCCATCCATTCATGACAAGGCTTATATTGCCTCGATGGTCGCCAAAGCTGCCGGTAACCAGGGTTATTTTTGGGATATGTACGACATCCTCTATCATAACCAATCCGAGTGGTTTGACTATACCGAGGAAGAATTTGTGGATTGGGTGACCGGCCAGGCTGAAACTCTCGGTTTGGACATGAGTCAATTCGAAGCAGATATGAATGATGAGACCGTTCGGGCGAAATTGGAGGAGGACACCATCAACCATTTGGCTATGGGCTTGAACTATACGCCTTTCGTGATCATCAACGATCATATCTTCCGTGACAACAATCCTGACTTGTTTGCCCTGATCGGCATTTACCAATATAACGGTTATGAACAATGCCCGCCCTGGGTGATCAATCCTGATGCTTCCTACATTGCAAAATTGGATACCAGTGTCGGTGAGATCATGATCGATCTCTTCCCCGATGTGGCACCCCTGGCAGTGAACTCCTTTGTTTTCCTTGCTGAGAATGGCTGGTATGACGGTGTTTATTTCCATCGAGTATTGGAAGGTTTTGTTGCTCAGGCTGGTGATCCCTCAGGCTATGGCGTGATCAGCCCCGGATATAAATTTGCCAATGAGACGGACAATGATTTGTCCTTTGATAAGGCCGGTGTGCTCGGCATGGCGAATTCCGGCGAGGACCAGAACGGCAGCCAGTTCTTTATCACCCTTGCCCCGGCAGTCACCCTGGATGGCGGTTACACTATCTTTGGCCAGGTGCAGGATGGCAGCCTGTCCGTGCTTGATTTGATCGCGCTGCATGATCCCCAAACAGCGGTGGATTTCACCGGCGCAACTGTGATCAACTCGATCGAGATCATTGAAAACCTACCTTAAGGTCGATTATTAATGTCAGAGGCCCAAACACCGGAGAAAAGCTGGAGAACCATCCTGGCTTTGGCCCTCAGCGCCCTGGGGATCATCTATTTCCTGATCCAGGCACTGGGCATCGGTGTATTGTGGGTGACATCCCTGCTTGATCCCCAGACCGGCATGGCTGAGAATGTTTCCAACAGCCTGCTGGTCTGGTCGTCTTTATTAGCGAGCTTTTTGCTGGTTCCCATTCTATTGCAAAGTATCTATCAGTTACGGGGCCGCGGACTTCCCGCCTGGCTGGATACCAGCCGCTCGCCGTTTGGGAAGTTTGCCCTCTGGGTGATCGTAGCCTGGCCCTTGGTGATCCTCGTGGGCTGGTTTGTGGCTGACAGGCCCAATATCGCCGTCTTCTTACTGGGTTTGTTAAATATCCTGGTAGCCGGGATCCCTGTTTTATGGGTGTATACGCTTTCTCAGCGGAAGTTGGATGGCGGGTCACAAATCCGGAAATGGCGAATCTTTGGCTTCAGTTTGACGGTTACACCGTTCATCATTACAGTGGTTGAAATTTTAGCATTGGTAGGCTTTGGCCTGATCGCTGTTCTTTGGCTGATGTTCCGTGCAGCAACCAATCCCGCACTTGAGCGTGATCTGAATTACCTGATCGGTCAATTCTCCAACGTCCAGGACCTTGAACTCACCTTCCAGTTACTCAAACCTTACCTGATGCGTCCGGTGGTGATCTTCAGCCTTTTGGCTGTGATGTCAGGCATCGTTCCCCTGATCGAGGAACTCCTTAAACCTCTGGCGATTTGGAGCCTGGCGGGCAAGGACCTGACAGACAGGGAGGGTTTTGTCGCCGGGCTGCTATGCGGTGCCGGTTTTGCGCTCACTGAAAACCTGCTCTATTTCACCGGAGTCTTTACTGCGCAGGATTGGACCTTCATGGTCATTGCCCGCGCAGGGACCGGTGTCCTGCATATGCTCGGGTCAGGTCTGGTCGGTTGGGGGCTGGCCCGGACCTGGCGGAGCGGAAAATGGGGCTTCATGACTTTAACGATGGTTAGTGCGGTGGTCTTTCATGGGACCTGGAATGCGCTGGCGATTGGTGCGGGGATAGCGCCGTTCTTGATCTACGGCAGCAATCCCACGCTTGGACAGCAATTGTTACTTTATATCCCCCTGATCTTATGGCTGGTCGTTGGCTGCATCGTGCTGGCTTCGATCAACCGGCATTTACAAAAACAGCAGCAACTGGAAATGCCCTCCGATTTAACGGTAGAAGATGACCGAGGAAAGATCCGAACCATTGATGCCTAGGTATCACTTTAAATTTTGAGAACTGTTCCTGAGGAGATCTGTTAAATGAGTACTCCCCCTTTACTGTCTGTAATTCGCTTTCTCGTCAAAAAATTGACCCGGTTCACTGTTATTCATCCAGAGTATATCCCGGAAAAAGGGAGCATTCTCATAACCACCAACCACCTCAGCCGTCTGGACACACCCCTGTTGTTATCCATCACAGACCGCACTGACCTGGTGGCGATCGTCGCCAAGAAGTATCAGCAGAAACCGTTTTTCCGCTGGATCCTCAGCAAGATTGGAAAAATGATCTGGATGGATCGCGAGAACACGGATTTTTCCGCAGTCCGCCAGGCATTGGAGTATTTGCAGGAAGGTGATATTGTCGGGATTGCGCCTGAAGGCACCCGCAGCCGCGATTCCAAAGGACTTTTGGAGGGCAAACAAGGTGCGGCCTTGCTGGCTGCCAGGGCGGCGGTTCCGATCGTCCCGGTGGGGATCGTTGGCTCTGATCACATCAACACCGATTTCATGAAATTACAGCGTCCGCCTGTGACCATCAATGTGGGGGAGGCCTATACCTTGCCGGAATTTGATCGGGCGAACCGCCAGGTTTGGCTGGCGAAATGTACGGATGAGATCATGTGCCGGATTGCTGCGCTGCTGCCGCCTGAAATATCGAGGCTTTTATGCCGACCATCCCCGGCTCAAGGAACTTCTGGCAGAAAAAAGCTGAATGGATTGAGGGGAAAAATTCCATATTCCATCCGAACCAATCGTTCTACGAATCCTTTACAAAGCAATGATTGACTCTATCTCAAATTTTCTGGTAAACTGAACTATAATATTCGTATTTAGGTCTATTATATCAAGATATGGGATGTGAACAGAGATTTCGTATCAACTACATTTAAATACTTCAAACAGATCTAAACGGAATAAGCCAGGGTTGGTTTGGGCGTAATATCGTTTTGTTATAACAACCTGTTAGGCAATTTGGAAGGGTCGTCAATCATAATATGAAAAAGAAACGCATCATTCGAATACTTCGAATAATCGGGCTCAGTATGGGGGTCATCTCCCTCATCATTTTTGTCCCCTGGGACATTCTCCCCTGGATCACACCGTTACCGGATACGGTGCAGGAGCAGGTTGATGCTGCGATTGACCATGGGCTGGATGGGATCATCGTTTATGTCGATCAAACAGGTAAAGCACCGGCTTTTTACACTGCTGGCTGGAAAAATAAAGCGAATCAAGTGCCAGCCGATCCGCAAGCCTTGTTCAAAATAGGCAGTATCAGCAAACTATATATCGCCGCAGCTACCGCCAAATTGGTAAATAATGCGATGTTTTATCGTTGGATGATACACTGGCCGATTTCTTCCCTGAACTTGTTGGAAGGATTGAATATGCCGATCAGATTACCTTGAAAATGATGGTCCAGCATCGCAGCGGCATTCCCAATTTCACTGACGCGGCGGGCTTCGACTGGTTCACGCCGCAGACTGACGAAGACAAGAATCTGGCGTTGATATTAGACCAACCTGCAGATTTTAAACCTGACGCGCGCTACAGTTATTCCAACACAAATTACCTGTTGATTGGTCGTATCCTGGATAAGGTGTTGGGATACAGCCACCATCAATATGTCTACGATGAAATACTGGCGCCTCTCGGATTAACGCCATACTTACTTTTCACTCGATGAGGTGAAATACGATGATGTTGTCAGTGGTTACTGGTATGGATACGACGATGATCTACGATTTCTTGGTGGATCGATGATCGCAACGGCAGAGGATGTCGGTATCTTTCTAAGAGCATTGAATGACGGGTCATTACTGACTGATGACGAGCAGGCGATCTACTCCTCCATTTACGAATATGAACATACCGGTTGGGTCCCCGGGTATTACAGCATCGCACGCTATTACAAGGACATAGATACTGTTGTCATTCAGCTTGTAAACACAACCGGCGGCGAGACCTGGGGTTTAGCGAATATCACCGGCGGCAAGGCTTTGGCGATATCGAATAATATCTACAACCGTATCGTCCGGATTCTGCGGAGAGAATAAATATTGGTGACCAGGATTTAAATTGTATGTGACAAATCAAAATCGAAATAGGTTTTTATATGGATTTTCAAAAGTCGTTTTGGTTGGTCAATATTAGAAAGTAAATATCTAAATTTGATCAAAAATGCTATCTTTGGCAATTATTAATGCGGACGAAAATCCACGCTCAGGAGGTTGTTATCACGTGAGGTTAGGTAAAGACCTTTAATTTTTAATTAAATTGACTAACTGATAATATAGATACATCCAAATAATCGATTAAGCCATAAATCATTTATTATTATTGATGCCCAATCGCCCAATCGCCCAATCGCCCAATCCCTAATCTCCAAATCCAAAATAAACCATTCTCCATTCATTATTCCCAATTTTCCCCAGTGGTATAATCCAAAACGTGCTACAAGACCTTGGATATGGTGATATTGTGCGCATGCGTAAAGCCCATCCCTGCGGGGGGTATGAATGGCGGGTGGTGCGCCTGGGTGCGGATATTGGCCTGGAATGCCTCACTTGCGGGCACCGGATCATGCTGGAAAGACGTGCGCTTAAAAACCGGATGAAGAAGATCGTCCAAAAAGGCAGCGAAAATGACCTGGAAATCGGCTGAAAAACCGCACATCCTCTTCCTTTTCTCCGACACCGGTGGGGGTCATCGCAGCGCGGCCCAGGCGATTATTGAAGCGCTGGGCGTTTATCATCCCGGCCGGGTCACCACCGAAATGCTGGATTTCTTTATTGAATATGCCCCACCGCCTTTTGACATGGCGGTGACAGGTTACGCACCGATGGCGCAGGTCCCGGACCTTTGGGAATTAGGCTATAAACTCAGCAATGGAAAATGGCGATCAAAACTGGTGCAGGATGTGCTTTGGCCTTATATCCGCAAGGCGGCTGACCGACTGTTAAATGAACATCCCTGCGATCTTTTTCTCTCAGTGCACCCTATCATTAATACACCTATTCTGCGCGCTCTCGGGGAGGACCACGACCCATATATCATTGTGATCACCGACCTGGTGACCACCCATGCCTTATGGTATAACCCCAGTGCGACCCTGACGCTGGCACCCACTGTGAACGCCCGCCAGCGGGGGATCGAGATTGGCCTGGATCCAAAAAAGATCGAGGTGGTTGGCCAGCCGATCGCGGACAAGTTCCGACGTCAAACCGCATCCAAGTCAGAACTGCGGGAAATGTTGGGCTGGCCTCAGGATAGACCGGTTGTTCTGATGGTGGGCGGCGGCGAGGGGATGGGGCCGGTTGAGGAAACTGTAATGGCAATAGACCAGGTTCAATTGAACCTGATGATGGCTGTCATCGCCGGAAAGAACGATGTACTCAAAAACAGCCTGGAAAATGCCGGTTTGAAGACTCCCGCGAAGATCTACGGTTTCGTGGATAATATGCCGGACCTGATGAATGCGGCGGACATCATTCTGACCAAAGCCGGTCCCGGGACGATCTCTGAAGCTTTTATCGCCGGCCTGCCGATCGTTCTCTATTCAAAGATGCCCGGTCAGGAAGACGGCAACGTCGATTATGTGGTCAGTAATGGCGCGGGCGTCTGGGCGCCGGATCCGGAGGATGTGGGGGCCATTCTTCGTTATTGGCTCAATAACCCGGAAATCCTGCAGGAAGTAGCTGCCACATCAAAAAGCCTTGCCCGACCGGATGCTTCAAAGGATATCGCCCAGAGGATCATTGACGCCGTTTTCCCTGAATGACCTGAACCGGGAGAAAGAGCGCCTGTAAGTCAGGCTTGAATCTGATATTATTAATAGTGATACATTATGCCAATTTTAGACGACAATAATTTCGAGTTTTTCAGTCATAGTCCCGATCAGACCCGGCGGCTGGGAATTCACCTGGGTGGATATCTCAGACGCGGCGATGTGGTTGGCCTGGAAGGAAATCTGGGCTCCGGGAAGACCACCCTGGTGCAGGGCATTGCCCAGGGATGGGGCGTAATGGACCCGGTCTCCAGCCCCACTTATGTCATCGTGAATGAATATCGGCGTGCAGACGAACAACGGCTTTATCACCTGGATGCCTACCGCCTGGAGGGCACTTTTGATGCTGAGATCCTCGATTTCGACCGGATGTTATCGCAAGGACCGGTCGTGATCGAATGGGTTGAACGGATCAGCGAGGTTTTACCGCAGGAATATTTAAAGATCCGTTTGGATTACACCGGTGTAGGACATCGTGCCATGATGCTCAATCCCAATGGCAAGCGCTTCCAGACCATGGTTGAAAACCTGCGTCGTAAGTTATATGGAGATTTCTAGTGTTACTGGCAATAGATACATCAACTTCCTGGATCAGCCTGGCGCTCTACGATGGGACCTTTGTCCGTTACGAGATCACCTGGCAAAGCAAGCACCACCATACGGTGGAACTTTCGCCGGCGCTTGAACAGCTCTTTGAGCGGTCTGGCGCCCAGCCGGCTGACCTGACAGGGCTGGCTGTGGCGGTCGGCCCCGGGTCATTCACCAGTTTACGGATTGGATTGGCCGCTGCCAAAGGGATGGCGCTGGGATTGAAGATTCCAATTGTGGGTGTGCCCTCACTGGATATCATCGCCGCCGCCCAGCCCCTGGACGAGAAACCGCTGCTCGCGATCCTGCATGCCGGACGTACCCGCCTGGCTTATGTAACTTACATGGTTGAGGGCGGCGCCTGGCACCCTCAACATGAGCCCTTGGCGATTGATGCGAAGGACCTGGTGCAGACCATTTCCTCTCCCACCCTGCTTGCAGGGGAACTTTCCGAGGAAGCCCGTTCGGTGTTGGGACGTCGTTGGAAAAATGCGATGATCGCCTCACCTGCCCGCTGCTTACGCCGGGCAGGATTCCTTGCTGAGATCGGCTGGGAACGGTTGATGAATGATCAGACGGACGATCCCGTTACACTCGCTCCGATCTATCTCAGCACAGTCGAAGCTCTGCGGGAGTAAGATGCCTGGCCAGTCTCAAGAAGTGCAGGTTATCTTGCGGCCGATGGAATTGGCGGATTTACCCCAGGTTGAAGTGCTTGACCGGGAATCGTTTCCTACTCCCTGGCCGGAAAATGCTTTTCGATACGAACTGACCCGCAATCCTCATTCGATATGCTGGGTGGCTGAACTGCCGTCCATTGGAAAACAAACCAGGATCATTGGTTCGATCGTCGTCTGGCTGGTGATGGACGAGGCTCACATCGCATCCCTTGCCGTGGACAAGGCTTTTCGTCAGCATGGGATCGGCCGCCAGCTCATGGCACAGGCTTTATTGCTTTGCCTGGAAGGCGGCGGCCGCCTTGCGATGCTTGAAGTGCGGGAAGGGAACCTGGCCGCCCAGAAACTGTATCGCAAATTCGGGTTTGAGTCGGTTGGAATCCGCAAGGAGTATTATCAGGACACGCACGAAGATGCGATCCTGATGACCCTCGCATCGCTGGATTACGAAACTCTTGCCCGGATGGCTGAACCTGGATAATGTTATCTTTGGCTATTTTCATTCTAATGGTTGAAACGACAGGAGGTTACCCTTGAATCCCGAAGCAATCCTCAATGAAGTCGCCCGTCAAACAGCGGTTTGCACACGATGCATGCTGCAGCATTCCCGCAAGAATGCTGTTCCCGGCTCTGGGAACCCCCAGGCCGAGATCATGTTTATCGGAGAAGGGCCGGGATTTCATGAAAATGAGCAGGGCCTGCCATTTGTGGGCGCTGCAGGTCAATTTCTGGATGAACTGCTGGCGGATGCGGGTCTCAAGCGCGAGGATGTGTTTATCACAAATGTGGTCAAATGCCGGCCGCCCGGAAACCGGGACCCACAGGTGGAAGAACTGGAGGCCTGCAAGCCTTACCTGGAGCGGCAGATCTCGGCCATCAATCCGGATGTGATTGTTACACTGGGCCGTTTTTCTATGGGACATTTCATCAATAACGGCAAGATTAGCGGGATCCATGGCAAACCTTTCTGGTCAAACGGCCGGATGATCATCCCGATGTATCACCCTGCGGCTGCATTGCACCAGCCCTCCCTGCGCGAAGTTGTGAAACAGGATTTCGCCCGGCTGCCTGAGATGATCGCCAGCGCGCAGGAAACACGCCGGGATAACCCGGACCTGGTCGCACTTAGTGCACCGACTGACGAAGAGGAAGAAACAGTTGATGAGAACGGCGCGGAACAACTACGCCTGTTTTAGACCATTGACTGCCGGATGGTGTGGTCAAGGGATTATGATAAAATTGGGTTTCTGGTTGTAGATTGCAATCAAGGAAATAAAAATGAGTGATATTAAAGCAGCATTGATCAAGAAATTTGAGGACCGGACGGCCAGGATTGGCGTAATCGGGATCGGTTATGTCGGTTTGCCGCTGGCGGTGGTTTTTGCCGAAGCCGGTTTTAAAGTTATAGGTGTGGACCCTATGGCGGATAAGGTAGCCGCGATCAACCGCGGAGAAAGTTATATCCTCGACGTGGATTCAGCGCGAGTCAAAGCGCTGGTTGATGATGGAAAGCTATCGGCAAGCACCGATTATGCCGTTTTGAATGATGTGGATGCCGTTTCGATCTGTGTCCCGACGCCGCTGCGTAAAACTGGCGACCCGGACCTGTCGTTCATCTCTTCCGCCGGTAAATCACTGGCGCCTCACCTGCATAAAGGCATGGTGATCGTGCTGGAATCCAGCACCTACCCCGGCACCACCCGTGAGATGCTCCTGCCGGAGATGGAATCGGTCAGCGGCTTGAAAGCCGGTGAGGATTTCTTCCTGGCTTTTTCTCCCGAACGGGTTGACCCCGGGCGCGAAGATTGGACCACCATCAACACCCCCAAGGTGCTCGGTGGGATCACACAGGCCTGCGGCGAGGTTGCGACAATCTGGTATGGACAGGCGCTGGATACCATCGTTCCCGTATCCACCTGTGAAGTGGCTGAGATGGCGAAGCTGCTCGAGAATACCTTCCGGATGATCAACATCGGTCTGGTCAACGAACTGGCAATCATGTGCGACCGGCTCAAGGTGGATGTTTGGGAAGTGATCGATGCCGCTGCGACCAAACCCTTTGGGTTCATGAAATTCACCCCCGGCCCCGGCCTGGGCGGTCACTGCATCCCGATTGACCCGCTCTACCTTTCCTGGAAGCTCAGAGCATTGAATTACACTGCCCGCTTCATTGAACTGGCCTCCGAGATCAATACCAATATGCCGCGCTATACTGTGGAGAAGATCCAGGATGCACTCAACCTGGCGAAGAAACCGGTCAACGGAAGTAAAGTGCTGGTCCTGGGTGTGGCATACAAGCCTGACATTGACGACCTCCGTGAATCCCCTGCTTTGGATGTGATCCATTTGCTCGGCGAAAAAGGCGCTAAGGTTTCCTTTCACGACCCCTATATCCCGCATCTGAACAACGATGACATCGTTTTGAACAGCGTCCCTGACCTGATGAACGCGGTTGCCGAGGCCGACTGCGTGGTGATCATCACCAATCACCGCGACTATGATTACGACGCCATTCTCAATGCTGCCCAAATGGTCGTGGATACCCGCAACGCGCTGGGTAAAAAAGGCAAAGACAACCCCAAGGTGGTTCGGCTCTAATGAGTGCATACCTGATCACAGGTGTGGCCGGTTTCATCGGCTCACGCGTGGCTGAATTCCTGTTGGGAGATGGCCATGTGGTCTTTGGCGTGGATGATATGAATCACGCTTATGATATCCGTCTCAAGGATTACCGCCTGGGAAAACTGCTGAACCAAGACGGTTTCCACTTCCAGAAGCTGGACATTTCCGAAAAATCGGTGATTGAAGAACTCGATGCGTGGCTGCCGCCGGAAGTTAATGGGGTGATCAACCTGGCAGCCTGGGCTGGCACCCGTATAAGTCTAACCAATCCCTGGATCTACATCGCAACCAATATGACCGGCGCATTGAATATGATGGAACTTTGTCGGCAGCGCGGGATCAGTAAATTTGTGCTGGCATCTTCGTCCAGTGTTTACGGCAGCCAATCCAAGCCGCCTTACAAAGAGACGGATGATTCAGCCCATCCCTTGCAGCCCTATGCCGCCACGAAGAAAGGCGCTGAGGCGATGGCATATGCCTACCACCATCTCTATGGGCTGGATGTGACCGTGTTGCGTTATTTCACAGTTTATGGCCCGGCCGGCCGCCCTCAAATGGTGATGTTCCGGTTCTGTAAATGGATCGCCGAAGACCAGCCGGTTGTGTTGAATGGAGACGGGGAACAATCGCGCGGCTTCACCTATCTTGACGATATCGCCCGGGGCACGATCCTGGCGCTCAAACCGGTCGGATACGAAATCCTGAACCTGGGCGGACACGAAGTGGTCACCATCAACCGGATGATCGCGATGCTGGAAGAGCGGATTGGGAAACCGGCACGGATCGTTCATGAGCCGTTTCATCCTGCTGACGTGGTCGCTAATAATGCAGACGTGAGCCGGGCCAGGGAAGTCCTGGGCTGGTCACCGCAAATCAGCCTGGATGAGGGGATGACCCGCCTGGTGGATTGGTATATGCAGGAACGCGACTGGGCCAGTCAGATAGAGACCCCATGAAGAAACTTTTCTCCGGCATAAAGACCTGGGGGAAAGATGTCGTTCTCAAGAAAGTAATCGGCAATTCAGCCTATTTATTCGGCAGCCAGGCTGTCAGTGCGGTGTTGAGCATCCTCACCGCCAACCTGTTGGGCGTGACCAGCTTCGGCGCGCTGGGTGTGGTGATCGGTTTTGTGACCAACATTAACCGGCTGCTGTCGTTCCGGATGGCGGATTTTGTCGTGCGGTACATGGGCGGTTTCCTGGCAGAGGAAAAACGCAAAGAAGCCTCCGCCGTACTCAAAGCGGCTGCCCTGACCGAACTGGGGACTTCCCTGGTTGCTTATGTTGTCCTGGTGCTGCTTTCAGGCTGGGGCGCGTCCACGTTCGCCAAAGACCCGACCACCCGATCGCTTTTCATTATCTATGGGATCACGATCCTGGGCAATGTGATGACCGAGACGGCCACCGGTGCTTTGCAGGTGACTGGGCATTTCCGCTCGCAAGCGCTTCTCAACCTATTGCAGAGTTTACTCACTGCAGGGTTGTTCGTGTTGGTGTTTGTAAACCAGGGTGGGATCTTCTCAGTGATGCTGGTTTACCTGGCCGGGAAGCTGATCCTCGGGATTGGGCCGGTCCTGCTGGCTTTTTATTGGCTGCCGAAAAGCCTGGGTAAAGGCTGGTGGCGGACGCCGATGCGCGGCAACCTGCCGCCTCGCAAACCGATGATCCGCTTTGCGCTCAGTTCCAATTTCAGCGGCACCATCACGATCCTTGCCCGTGACAGCGAAGTCCTCTGGGTCAGCTATTTCTTTGACACCACGGTGGGCGGTTATTTCAAGGTCGCATTGGCGGTCATTAATTTAATGGTGATGCCCGTCACCCCCTTCATCAGCACTTCCTTCCCGGAGATCACCCGCCATATTGCCAAAAAGCAGTGGGCGCAGCTCAAGCAGCTGCTGACACGGGTGACGGTAATTGCCGGTGCATGGACCGGTGTGGTCGCGGCTGGGCTGCTGTTGTTGGGACGTCAGCTGTTATTCTCCCCCTGGTCGCTGTTCGGACACACGATCTTCATTTACAAGGAAGGTTATGCCCCGGCCTATAGTGTTCTGCTGGTTTTGCTGATCGGTTTTGGGATCGCCAATATCTTCTTCTGGGACCGTTCGTTGCTGCTCTCATTTGGCAAGGCGGAACTGCCCCTGAAAGTGAGCTTTTTCGCCATGCTGGGCAAAGTGACCCTGGCATTCCTGATCGTACCGACTCTGGGTTATCTGGCCGAAGCATCATTGTTCAGCGCTTATTTTGTGGTCACAGTGGGGGTACTTGCTCTGAGAGGATTGGCGGAGATCCGGCATCAATCACGGATGTCACCTGCAGATTAGAATATTTTCCGAATTGAACGATTTCATTTCGATGGTGTAGGGTTTGGTGTTGAGAATGGCGTCGGCATCGCCGTCATGGTCGCCTGCGCGTCCTGCATAGAAAACCGCCCCAACTCAACCGCTGTCATCAGATCGTGCAGACGAACCTGGTTATAGAACGCAATCCGTTCCGCCTTTAATTTGGGGTCAAACGCCATAAAGATGTGGGTTTCCTGAATGCCGATCTTGACCGGGTAGAGCCAGGAGCCGGGCAGGGAATAGAACGCGGCCATGTTGACCGTACTCATCAGGATGAAGAGGATTGCCAGGGCCAGAATGATAACGACCAATCCTCTACCCGGCTTTTTATGCAGGCCCGTGCCGAGATCGTCCATGATCTCTTCTTTGTTTTGAGCGCCGTTGACTTTAATTTTCCCGAGCACCGCCATCATCCGGGCTTTGCTGGCAGTCTGCGCGCCAGCAGGGGGATCAGGCATCGGCGTGCCGGCAATTTGCTGCGCTTTTTGCAGCAATGGAGATAAACGCTCTGCTTCTTTGGGGAATTGGGCGAGGGTATCCGGGGCTGTGCGGCCGGCTCGGCGTTGAGCGAGAGCTTCATCCAGTTTATGTGAAAAATTCCGCTCGGGACTCATGGCATGCCTTCCGGGTCCGAAAGGGCGATCAGTTTAGACAGGGCCTGATTTTGCAGCGACCTCACACCCGCCACAGTTCGGCCGATCTCTCGGGCAACCTCCTTGGTGGAGCGTTTTTCGATGATCCGTCCGACGATCACATCCCGTTCATCCACACTGAGCTGTGCCAGAGACTGTTTGAGATGAGCGGCAGGATTGGAGGGGGCTTCTTCAACGGATTGGGGCTCCATCCCGTTGCGATAATTTTGTCCCCGTACGAGCAGGCCTTCCAGCATTTCACTGTGCGCCTGGCTGTAGAGCCAGGACAGGAAGGATGTTTTCTCCGGCTTGTAGATCCCGATCCGGTCAACGATCCGGACGAAGAGGTTGGCAGCCAGGGTCTCGACATAACGATCGTCACCGACCCGGTAATAAAAATAGCGGTAGATTTCGCGATAATACCGGTCGTGCAGGCGCGCGAAGGCCAGGGCATCGCCTTTTTGCGCGCGTTGGATGGTCATTTTTTCTTCATTGGTCATATACATATTTATCCGATATCATGCTCACCTTAATTATATGCGGATTCGAAAACTGAACGAATTAAGAAGATGTTAGAATTGCAGCAATGTTCCGGATAACGCATGAAGGAGTCCTATAAATGACCGACTCCAAATCCAGAATCAGCCATGAAAATGATCGCCGAGATGCTGCAGCCCTGGCAATCAGCGCTGGCCGATCCTGCGGGCACACAGGAAGCAGTGCTCCAAAGGTTATTGAAAATCTACGGTCAGACTGGTTATGGTCAGAAATATGGCGCTGCAGAGGTCGGGTCGATCCGGGATTACCGGGGGAAATTCCCAATTGCAACTTATGACGATTACCAGCCGCTGATCCGACGGATGATGGCAGGTGAGACTGGGTTGCTGGTCAATGAACCCGTGTTGGGGTGGGCGATCACCCGGGGGACCACCAAGGGTGAGAACAAGTTCATCCCGATGACGCCTACGGATATCGAGATGCGGGTCTCGGCTGGACGGGCTGTGATGATGTATGCCATGCAGACCCGTTCACCGAAGGTATTTGCCGGCGTCAATCTCAACCTTAACTTCCCTTCGGTGGTCGGGACAGTCAAAGCCGGGGAGCGGGAAGTTGAATACGGTTACAGCTCAGGGATCTATACCAAATTTGTATCCCATAAGACACCGGTGCATTCCGTCCCCGCTCAGGAAGAAATTGATGCGCTAGGTGGTGGAAAATCCCGGCAGGACTGGCAAGCGCGCTTTAACCTGGCTTATGAGAAGTGCCGTGATCAGAATGTGACCCTGGTGGGCGGGGTGGCACCGACCGCAATCGAATTTGCCCGTTTTCTCTATCAGAAACACCGGATATATCCCAAAGACCTCTGGCAGGTATTGGTGATGACCCTGGGGAGCACGCCGGGGATCAACACCTACCGCGCCGGGACCCTCAAAGCGCTTTATGGCCGGCAGGCCGTCATCCGGGAAATTTACGGTGCGACGGAAGGCATGTTTGGACAGCAAATGGATGAAAAACGAGCCTGGGTGCCGAATTACGACCTGTTCTTTTTCGAAGTGGAGACGTCAAAAGGCGTCAAGATGCTCCACGAGATGACTCCCGGGGAAACCGGCAGCCTGGTGGTCTCGACGCCTGTTTTGGCAAGATATAAAATTGGGGACCTGATCCGAGCCTTTACGCCGCCTTACTTCCGCTGCATCGGTCGGGACAAATGGTCCACGCCCGTTATACATGCCTGGCGGATGGTAAAAACGCTGGATTCAGGTCGATTGTAAGTCGATCTAGTGCCGCCTGATCAGCGCACTGGCCAGAGCGGAAAGGCCCATCGCAATCAGGATGAACGGCCAGACAGCCTGCCAGCCAAAGATCGCGCTAAACCCGATACCCAGGAAGATCGCAGCCAGGAAGAAATTCCCGCCGGTGGAAGACCGGTAAGCCGGGACAAAGGTGCGGATCACGGCTTCAATGAAGACCAGCACACCTGCGCCCATGAAGATCACCGACCAGGTGCTTAGGCCTGCAAAGGTGAAAACGCCTGACATCACTTCAGTGGTTTGGATTGAATTCAACCAACCCAGGTTTGCCGCCATGAAGACCAGCCCGGCCCAGATCAGGATCAAGGCCCAGATCAGGGAACTGAGGGGATCGCGATGGTGCTTCTCTTCGAATTTTTCATCCTCTTTTTCATTTTTTTCTTCCGACTTTTCGTCCATGGAAGGTTGCTGCTGTGGTTTAGGTTCTTCAGCTTGGGGTTTATTCTCTTGTTCGCTCATTAGATTAAGTCCTTTTACTATTTAATTTTGTTTCGTCTTTCAGCATAACATCATTAATTACATTCTATACTACGATTTTCTAAGGTTTTGGTCGCGGGCCGGGTTCAGGCCTGCCAATCTCCGATGTCCTGCCAGCAATAGTCCAGGTGTTCGGCCAGGGTGGCCTTGAGTTTGCGCTGTACAAAGGAACGGGCGGCTTGCATCAGTTCCAGGCCGCCGATTTCGTTCAATCGCTCGCCGATCTTGATAGCCTGGGTATGCCGGCAGCGCACGTTGAACGGTCCACCCGGTTGAAGAGAGAGAAAATCGTCCATTTTACCGATCTTCACTAGATCGTCGAGCAGTTTATTGACCTCCCGTTTATAAGCGGGGTCAAGCTGGTTGATGACGGGGTAGCCGAAAAGTGATTCCCAAATGCTCATTTTTCAGGTTCTTTCTTCTAGGATGTTACTCTTATTATAGATGAAATTTTGGAGGGGGAGAGATAAGAGGTAATTGGAATTAGGTAACAGGTATTGGGTATTAGGAATCAGGATAACATTGTCAATGTGAGCCCATTTTCATTTTGTCACCTAAAAGGGCCTAACACATCTTGTCATTGCGAGACGCCTAACCCATCTTGACATTGCGAGCGAAGCGAAGCAATCTTCTATTTTGAATGACCCTGGAATGAGCTTCGACCTAGCATGTAGTGCACTCGCTTCCAATTCGTAGATTGCCATGTCGCCTTTCGGGCTCCTCACAATGATAATTAATGAAGGATGTGTTGCTGACCTTCCAAGTGATAGAGTTGTGCGCTCAGAGGAAGAGCGTACCACTATGAAGAACAGAAATCCTCTTATACAATTCTTATCGGGTTTGAATATATTTAACATAATCATTATTTTAATAAGGGAGAATATATCATGTCAGAACAAAATATTTCGGGACAACCCATCCCTTTCAAGGCTGAGACCAAGCAGCTCTTGAATATCCTGATCCATTCGCTCTATACCGAGCGCGAGATTTTCCTGCGGGAACTGATCTCCAATGCCTCGGATGCCCTGGCACGGCTGGATTTTGTCATGCTGACCGACCGCGATATTCTCGACCCGGACTTGCCGCTGGAGATCCGTATTCGCACGGACCAGGAGGAGGGCGTACTGATCGTGGAAGACACCGGGATCGGCATGACCCGCGAAGAGCTGGCCGAAAACCTGGGCACCATCGCCCGTTCCGGCGCGAAGGCTTTTGTGGAAGCCGCTCAGGACAAGGACAGCAAACTGGAAGATGTCATCGGTCAGTTTGGCGTGGGTTTTTATTCCGCTTTCATGGTCGCAGACTGGATTCGGGTGGTTTCACGCTCCTATCAGCCGGATGCCCAGGCAGCCGCCTGGTTCGCAACGGGCGAGGATACCTTTGTTCTGGAAGATGCCGAGAAGGAAAAACGCGGGACCGAAGTTCGGATCAAACTTAAAGAGGATGCTAAGGAGTTCCTCGATCATTCGCGCCTCCGCCAGGTGATCAAACGCCATTCCGATTTCATCCAGTACCCGATCTATCTCGATGATGATGAGGAACCGGTCAACCGCCAGACCGCGCTTTGGCGGCAAAGCCCTCGTGAGGTGGAACCGGAAGCCTACAATGAATTTTATAAACAGCTTACCCTTGATTTCACCGACCCATTGACCTATACACATATGGTTGTCGATGCGCCGGCTCAGCTTTATGCCATCCTGTTCGTCCCGCAAAGCCCGCAAAACCTGGTTTTTTCTCCTCGCAAGGAACCCGGTTTGAAGCTGTATGCCCGTAAGGTCCTGATCCAGGAATTTGATACCGATTTGCTGCCGCAGTATCTCAATTTCATCCAAGGTGTTGTAGATTCTGAAGACCTGCCTTTGAACGTCTCCCGTGAGAGCGTGCAGTCCAACAAGATCATGGTACTGCTCAGGCGGCTTGTGACCGGTAAGGCCTTTGAAATGCTCACTGATCTGGGCAAGGACGATCCGGAGAAATACGTTCGTTTCTGGGAAGTTTATGGTGCGCATTTGAAGGAAGGTGTGGCGATTGAGCAGGAAGAACCGGAAAAGCTATTCCCATTACTGCGTTTCCACACCGACCAGGACCTGACAGGCTGGCATTCCCTGTCCGAATATCTTGAAGATGCCGGCGAAGACCAGAAGGAGATCTATTACTTCCTGGGTGAAGATGCCGGCGCTGTCCGATACAGCCCGCACATGGAAGCTTTCCGTAAAGCCGGTATCCCGGTGCTGGTGATGGCGGACCCTGTGGACCCCTTCATGCTGCTGCGTTTGAAGGATTTTGAGGGGCATCCATTGGTAAATGTGGTGGATGCTGAACCGCCGGAAAAGGGTGAACCCGAGGAGGAACCTGAACTGCCGGCGATCGATGAAGATACGGTCAATGATCTTGTCTCACACTTTAAATCCGTGTTGGGAGAACGGGTCAGCGACGTGCGCACCACCGACCGGTTATCCGATTCGCCTGCCCGTTTGGTGGACCCGGAAGGTGCCCTTGACCAGTCCGTCCAGCGGGTCTATCAGATGATGGATAAGTCTTTTGAGTCGCCCAAGAAAGTGCTGGAGATCAACCCACGCCACCGGATCATGGTCGGATTGGCGGACCTGCCGGAAGGCGACCCGCGTTTTGATCTGGTCGCGGAGCAGGTCCTTGAAGATGCTTTGCTGGTGGAAGGTCTGCATCCGGACCCGGTCAGTATGGTCGGGCGAATCCAGGAACTGATTGAGAAAATCCTTGAAAATAACAATCCCAACTGACCGGCTGAGAGGGTAAAGTTACTTAAAACTTACTGACATGAGGCTTATATGGACCTGTTGAACAGCCAGCCGGAACCGGCTCTGCCGCCTCCACCGATTGACGAGATCGCCAATGAGGTGGTCCGTGATGTTTCTCAGGTGTTTAAGTTCAACACCGATTCCTGGTGGTATGGGTTATGGCAGAAATTGCTAAAGATCCCCGCAACCAGGTTTGCTTCCTTCATGCGGTCTGCTGATTTACAGGTTGGAATGAGATCCATGTGGGAGGCGGCAAGGGACCTGCTGCTGCGGTATTCCGGGGGATGGGATGTGGACGGCGGGCTGCACCTTCCTAAGGAAGGTCCTTTATTGGTTATCTCCAACCATCCCGGTGCAACGGATTCTTTAGCGGCCCTGGCTGTTGTGGAACGTCCGGATGTCCATATGGTGGCCAATGCAAGGCCTTTTTTGGAAGTCCTACCGAATACCAGCGAACACATGGTCTATTTGGACAAGCAAACCACTGACAGGATGACGGCATTGCGGAATTTAATCCGGTTTTTGGAGCAGGGCAGCGCAGTCGTTATCCTCCCGCGCGGGAATATTGAACCGGAACCAACACTCTTTCCCGGTGCGCTTGAATCACTGAGGTATTGGTCAAATAGCCTGGGAATCCTGCTGAACCGTGTCCCCGAAACGAAACTGCAGTTGGTGCTGGCTCAGAACGTATTAACCCCGCAAGCCTGGGATAATCCAATCACCAAATTGGGAAAAACAACAAACCGGAAACATGAGATCAGCATGGTGCTGCAGTTGATCGTCCAATCGTTGTTCAATGACTGGAAGATCCCGATCAGAATGACCATGCCTGAACCGATCCCCGCCAGGGCGCTGGACCCCTCATTGGACCCGCGCGTCCTTAATGCAGCGATCAAGGAATATGTAGGGGACGAGATGGAAAAAACCTTCAAATATCTTTAATTAATCCAGCCACTCCACAATCGTGCTTTCTCCCTGACCCACACCCACACAAAGCGTTGCCAACCCATAGAATGGCCTGGGGGCAGATTGCAGCCCGCCTGCGCATTTCATGCAGCAGGGTGGTCAGGATGCGCGCTCCGGAACAGCCCAGTGGGTGGCCCAGCGCAATTGCACCGCCGTTGACGTTTGTGATCTTGTGGGACAACCCCAGTCCGTTCATCACTGCCAGCGCCTGGACGGCGAAAGCTTCGTTGATCTCGGCCAGTTGGATATCGGCAATCGATATCCCGGCCCGAACCAGTGCTTTCTCGGTGGCTGGGATCGGCCCCATGCCCATGATCCGCGGCGGGACGCCCATCGCGGCCATACTGACGACCCGCGCCATCGGCTGCAGCCCCAGTTCTTGGGCAGTTTCGGCTTCCATCACCAGCAGGGCAGCCGCTCCGTCGCTCAACCCGGAGCTGTTGCCCGCAGTCACGGTGCCGTTCTGTTTGAATGCCGGCTTCAGTTTAGCGAGCGCTTCCAGGGAGGTGTCCCGGCGGGGACGTTCATCCGTGTCAAAGATCAATGGATCGCCCTTGCGCTGAGGGATGCTGACAGGGAGGATCTCTTCAGCGAATTTACCCGAATCGATTGCGGCAATTGCCCGCTGATTGCTGGCAAGCGCGAATTCGTCCTGGGCTTCTCGGGTGATGCCCGTCATCTCCGCGATGTTCTCGGCGGTGATCCCGAGGGGATCGGTGCCGTATTTGGCTTCCATCCGGGGGTTGACGAAACGCCAGCCCAGGGTGGTGTCATACGCGGTCAGGTTGCCCGCCAGGTGTTCAGGTTTGGGCAGCGCGTAGGGTGCCCGGCTCATGCTTTCCACGCCTCCGGCAACGAAGACCTCACCATCTCCAGCGCGGATCGACCGCGCGG
This sequence comes from uncultured Chloroflexia bacterium, assembly GCA_963741015.1. GTDB lineage: Bacteria > Chloroflexota > Anaerolineae > Anaerolineales > Anaerolineaceae > Brevifilum. Next base: position 61,908 of record CAVUGP010000002.1, read on the forward strand.
CGGTATTGACGGCAGTCAGACCGGAGGCGCACAGCCGGTTGAAGGTGACCGCCGGGACGGAAACGGGCAGCCCGGCCAGCAGGCTGGACATCCGGGCGATATCCCGGTTATCCTCACCGGCCTGGTTGGCGCAGCCCAGATAGACCTCTTCAATCAATGCCGGGTCAAGATCGTTGCGTTCCACGATTGCTTTGATCACCAGAGCGGCCAGGTCATCCGGGCGGACCGAGGAAAGCGCACCGCCCAGGTTCCCGATGGGCGTGCGGATGGCGTCAACAATTACGGCTTCTGACATAAGAGAGTCTCCTGTTGGTGAGGTATAGGTAGATTTTACCATTGGGGATAGATGATGAGGGAAAATGGGTGAAGGCTTCATCCGTTCTCTCGAATGATTTTTTATCTACCGAAGAGGCGAGGCACGCCTCGCCCTTACGAAATTTGATTTTCTTGATAAAGATTGAGTAGAGTGGATCATTCTATACAAGAACCCCTTTCCGCCTAAGACTGAAGCAGAACCCTTCCTCTCAAGTGAGGGGAAGGGATGGGGATGGGGTTGTGATAGATTTTGCATCTGAAATAACAAAAAATCTACTTATGTTGCGCTAGACAAGCGTTGATTAACCAAGATGAAAAGCGCTCTCATGAATGTAACCAACATAGAAAATCTCAATTTTGGGACAATCCCATTTCAATATTTATCATATAATTGATCCTTAAATTCAATACTTTTGATGGATCAGGTGACATGATGAATGCGAATGGACAATTTCAACGGGTGGTGATCAAAGTTGGCACGTCCACCCTCACCGCAGGGGAGAAGGAACTCAACCTGGCGCGGATGGTGGACCTGGTGCGGCAGATCACGACGATCAAGTCCGCCGGGATCCAGGTCGTGCTGGTCAGTTCCGGCGGCATCGCCGCGGGACGTGAGATGATGGCATATCCCGAACTGCCCCGCTTCCTGCCCGGCAAGCAAATGCTGGCCGCCGTCGGGCAGCCGCGGCTGATGGCAATCTATACCCAACTCTTCACCCTTTACGAACAGCAAATCGCCCAGGTCCTGCTGACCCGGGAAGACCTTTCCGACCGCCGCCGGTATCTCAACGCGCGCAACACGCTGGAAGCCCTGCTGGAATACGGCGTGGTCCCGATCATTAATGAAAACGACACCATCGCCACCGAAGAGATCCGTTTTGGGGACAACGACAACCTCTCCGCACTGATCGCCAACGTTTTGGAGGCTGACCTGCTGCTCCTGCTGACCGATCAGGCGGGCGTCTACAAGGAAGATCCGAATGTCAATCCTGATGCGGAACTGATCCGGCAGGTTGGCGAGGAACCGATCCCGGCAGACCTGATGGCATCCGCCACCGACAGCCGCACCGGGCTGGGGACGGGCGGGATGGCATCCAAGTTGAGTGCGGCTGAGCTGGCGCGGCACAGCGGCGCGACCGTGGTGATCGCCAATGGGGCTGCGGACCGCGTCATCCCCCGGATCGTGCTCGAAGGTGAACCGCTGGGGACCACGTTCCAGCCGCTGACCACGCATCTGGAAAGCCGCAAGCGCTTCCTGCTGGCCGGGATGGCGGAGACCAGCGGCAAGCTGGTGCTTGACGCCGGCGCGGTAAAAGCGCTGCGCAAAGGAGGCAGCATCCTGCCGGTCGGCATTACCCAGGTGGAAGGTAACTTCGCACGCGGTCAGAGTGTGACCGTCGCGGCGCCGGAAGGTAATCCGGTGGCCGTCGGTCTCTGCAATTACAGCGCTGTGGACGTGAAGCGGATTGCCGGGCAGCAATCCGATCGGATTGAGGGGACTCCTCGGATATGCCTACGGCGCCGAGGTCATTCACCGCGATAACCTGGTGCAGTTGTAAAAAATTAAAAAACGCAATTTAGAATGATATATATAGCGGATTAGGTTTGTTAAAGATTTGATGTGACCCCACCCCTTGGTCCCCTCCCCGTATACAGGGAGGGGAATTCGGCAAATTTTATCCTTCCCCTGTTTACGGGGGAAGGGTGGCTGCGAAGCAGGCGGGATAGGGGAAGAAGGAAGTTAATATGGTCGACTTGAAAAAAATTGCCCGGGAAGCACGGAAAGCGGCGCTGGTCCTCAGGAACTTGAGCAGGGAAGAAAAAGACCAGGCCCTTAACCTGTTGGCCGACAGGCTGATCGAACAGCAGGATGCGATCATCGCAGCCAACGCGGATGGACCTGACTGAAGCGGAAGCAGCGGGATTGTCCGCGGCCATGATCGACCGGCTGCGCCTGAATGAGAAACGGATGGCGGGGATCGCGGCGGACCTGCGTAATGTCACTGATCTAACTGACCCGGTGGGTGAGGTCTTCGACGAGGAACTGCTCCCCAACGGCTTGCAGGTGCATAAGCAGCGCGTCCCGATCGGTGTGCTGGCGGTGATCTACGAATCTCGGCCGAACGTGACTGTGGACATCACCGGATTGGCGTTGAAATCCGGTAATGCCGTGATCCTGCGAGGCGGCAGCGAGACCCTGCATTCGAACCGGGCTCTGGTTGCGGTGATCCGGAACGTGCTGGCGGAGAGCGGTCTGCCGCAAGGTGCGGTTCAGTTCATCGATTCCAGCGACCGGGGCTTGGTGATGGACCTGCTGCAAATGTACGAAGATATCGATATGCTGATCCCGCGCGGCGGGGCGGGGCTGCACCGGTTTTGCCGGGAGAACAGCCGTATCCCGGTCATCACCGGTGGGATCGGGATCTGCCATCTTTTCGTTGATGAAAGCGCTGACCAGGACGGCCGCACTGAGGATCATTCGGAATGCCAAGATCCAGCGGCCGAGCGTGTGTAATGCGCTGGATACCGTGCTGGTGCACCAGGAGATCGCAGCCGAATTCATCCCTAAAGTAATTGAGACTCTGAAAACCGACGGCGTCACCTTCCGGCTGGGGCCGGAAGCAATAGCGACGCTGAAAGATAAACCTGACCTGTTGGACGCGGCCTCTCCGGCCGGTCCGGATGACTTCGATACCGAGTGGCTTTCACTGGTGCTGGGAATCAAGATCGTTGACGGTCTGGACGCGGCAATGGACCATATCCAGGAGCACAGTACCGGGCATTCCGACGGCATCCTGACCCGGGACGAGGCCAATGCCGACCGGTTCGTGCAGGAAGTGGATTCGGCCGCGGTCTATGTGAACGCCAGCACCCGTTTCACCGATGGATCCCAATTGGGCCTGGGCGCGGAGGTGGCGATCTCCACCCAGCGGCTGCACGCCCGCGGGCCGATGGCGCTGGAAGCGCTGACGACCTATAAATGGGTCATCCGGGGGGATAACCATGTCCGGCCCGATTGAAGTAGAGGTTCTCGACCCGGTCATTGAACTGCAGAACCGTTTCGCCGGTTTGCATCCCGCGCTGGAAAGCTGTTATCCCATATCCGTCGTCAGTGATGGCGCATTCCATATTTACGATTTAGATGAGAATAGCGACCATTATTGTTATATGCAGTCGAGTCCGCTGCCGATGCCGATCCCGGAGGGTGTGCGAGCAGCTTTCCCGATGAATGAGTACGGCGGACGCATGGCCTGCGTGGTCACACCTGAGGTCTTTGACGAACCCGGTGGATATGTCACCATCCTGCATGAATTCGTCCATTGTTACCAGTACAACACCTGTGAAGCAGGTCTCAAGCAGGAACTAACCGTAGCGATGCAGGCGGAGGCAGCCGGTGAGATGATGTGGGAGATTCAATACGATTTCCCATATAAGGACCCGGCATTTACCATCCCCTTTGAACGCTTCCTTACCGCTGTCGATACCGGCGATCTGGCGTTGGCGGATGAATTACAGCAGGAACTGAAGGTCACTCTATCGACTCCGGATTATGAATACCTGGTCTGGCAGGAGTGGAAAGAGGGCTTCGCCCGCTACATCGAGAACCGGCTGCAGGTCGAACTGGGGCTGCCGGTGAACCTCGGTGGCAAAGATCAGCCATTCAACCGGGTATCGTTTTACCCGGCGGGAGCGGCTTATATTGACCTGATTGAACGTGAGTCCCCGGGAACGATCCGGGACCTGCCAACTCTTTTCAGGAGGCTTCAGCAGCCCGGCTAATATTGTCATTCCCATCAAGGTCAATCATCTGAATTCCATATTTGTATTTATAATTAAATTGAAAATTTCTCATCCAACCGGGAGGGACCGCAATGTCATCATTTGTCTTTGATAAAAAAGTCAGGAAAATATCCGCCTGGGTGTTGCTTGCCAGCATCCTGGTGATGCTTGCCGGGCAGGTCGGAGCATACGCCGCCATGACAAACGGCTTCAAGGTTAAAGTCAGTAATGTGACCTTCGTCAATAAGAATGGCCTGACCGTACGTGGGAAACTTTTCCATCCGGCAAACGCCACCGCTGAAACGCCTGCGCCGGGTGTGGTCTACCTGCACGGCTATCAAAACAACCGCGAGACTTCCGACCCCTACGGGATCGAGCTTTCCCGGCGGGGATTCGTGGTCATCACCCTCGATACCCTTGGAAGGGGCAATTCCGACAACCAGTTCTCCGAGGATGAACCCGGGTTCGACCCGACCTACGGCGCGGACTCGGCTTTCAAATATTTACAAAGTCTGCCTTTTGTCGACCCGGAACGCTGCGGCCTGGGCGGACACAGCCTCGGCGGTGAGATGAGTTACGCCGCCGCTTTCGCAAATCCCGATGTCAAAGCGATCGTCTTTTCAGGGTACGGTTATCTGGAAACAGCCACCCTGGACAACCCGCAGAACATGTTGATGATCCTCGGGAAATACGACGAATATCGCCAGCGGATGACGGGGACGAAAGACTTCGAAGCGGAGTGGATGAGCAGCCCCCAGACCCTGGCTGCGATCGGCTCGACCGGGCTGGCATTTGATACGACCTATGGATCGTTTGATGACGGCACCGCCCGGCGGGTGCATATGACGCGGACGACCCATGTGGGGGAGAGCTTCGACAAAGGTGCGATCGCGGAAGCGGTCAACTGGTACCACCAGGCGCTGGACCCCAACACGCCCCTGACGATCCCGGCGGATCAGCAAATCTGGCGTTACAAGGAGATCGGTTCGCTGGTCGCTCTGCTGGCCGGGATTTTCAGTGTGATGCCCGCTGCGATCCTGCTGCTGGGGATCAAACCCTTCTCAGCACTGGCCGGGACGCCATCTTCAATTATGTCTGTGACCGCAAGACTTTCCGCAACGTTTTCCTGATCAACGCCGGGCTGACGCTGTTGTTCCTGCCGCTGGTGATGGTGATCTTTGGGATCCACGTCTACCTGGTGCCGATCGATAAGGTCTTCCCGATGATGATGGTGAACGGCGTGGTGTTCTGGTTCCTGGTGATCAACATTATCGGCTTTTTCATCTTCAAAGGCTGGCTGAAGAAACGCCGGAAGGAAGACCCGGCTGTGAATTTCAGGGAACTCGGGGTTTCCGATTCGGAGGATAAGATCAGGCTGAGCTGGTCGAAAGTCTGGCGGTCATTACTGCTGGGCGTGGTCCTGTTCGCCTTTGTCTATGCCCTGGAGGCGATCCCCGAATCGCTGCTGCTGGTGGATTGGCGCTACAAGTTCCCTTATGCCAGTGACCTGACGGGATACCGCTTCCTGATGATGCTGCTTTATTTCCCGCTGTTCCTGATCGGTTTCATCCAGGTCAATATCATGCTGCAGGGGCAGCTGCGTCCCAAGCCGGGGAAGACCCATTTCGCCACCATCCTGCGCAAATCAGTCGTTGGGATCCTGGTGATGATCGTGCCGCTGATGTTCATGATGGCGTTACAGTATGTGCCGCTCTACACTGCGGGCATCGTGCCTTTTGTGGGGCCGGGCGGCGCGCTGGTGGGGTTCGTGATCAACATCGAGCATATGATCGTTCTGCTGACATTAATGGTGCCGGTATCCACCGTGCTGTATGAAGCAACCGGTTCGATCTATCCCGGGGCAGTGCTGAATGCCCTGATCGTGACCTGGATGTTCACCTCATCGTCGGTCATCGCGCCGCTGCCGATATAAGCGTGATGGATATAAATTGAATAAGTGATCCATTAACACCTTGCCGGTGCAAATGGCTTAATTCGGATATTCTCTGGCGTCACGTGCGCTTTGCGGCACATGACCTACATTCAATTTGTCATTGCGAGGAGGCTGCAGGCCGACGTGGCAATCTACTATCAACGTGCCATAGAACATTTTTCTAGCCCAGGCATCCTTCAAATCCAGGTTGAAAATGGTGGGCTCAAAATTTTGAGCCCACCCTAAAGGTGTCAAATTTAGTATGGTAACAGGAAGGCTTCTCCCTGGGGAGAAGCTGTCTGCGGAGCAGACTGATGAGGGGTAAATATAAATTTGGAGAAAATTAACTTCATGCAATCGAGTTAATCCAAGAAAGGATAGATATGGGATGTCATCCCTAACCCATCCGTATTTTTGAAGACATTCCCCCTCATCCGGCACTATGTGCCACCTTCCCTTTATGCACCCTCCTTTTACACTTCGGGTGTTCCGCTTCGCTTCAGGGAAGGCTTAAATCAATTCACCTAGACTCTAACCACCTATTCCCAAATACCTGATTCCTAATACCTGGTACCTAATCCCTAATCCCTAATACCTAATACCTACTCCCTCCTCCCTATTCACCATTCACTTTTCCCTACACCCCATCCTTTTTCAGACAAAAATCACCTTTGAATCGTGACCGCTGCAAGAATGTTCATGAACTGAATTGGAGTATACTAATTACGCATATCCTGAGAACCTCACCAAACCATCACCAGGATATTTCAAATCGTTAACCACATAAGGAGGATCGTTAATGCCCGCGAAGGGATATATTGAAGTCAACGAGTTATATTGCAAAGCTTGTGAACTCTGTGTGACGGATTGCCCCCACGATGTATTGGCGCTGGATATGGACCACCTGACGCCCAAGGGCTACCACCCGGCGCACATGGTGCTTCCCGAAGCCTGCACTGGATGCGGTATCTGCGCCACCGTCTGCCCGGATGCTGCCATCACCGTTTATAAGTATGAAAATCTGAAGACGGAGGCTTGAGATGGCGAAACAACTCATCAAAGGCAATACAGCCGTCGCAGAGGCAGCCCTGCGGGCCGGCCTCGAAGCCTATTTCGGCTACCCCATTACCCCTCAAACTGAATTGCTGGAGCACCTATCCGCCCGAATGCCTGAATTGGATCGACCTTTCGTCCAGGCAGAGAGCGAACTGGGTGCGATCAACATGGTCTACGGCGCGGCCTGTACGGGCAAGCGCGTGATGACCTCTTCCTCCAGTCCGGGCGTCAGCCTGATGATGGAGGGTATCTCTTATATCGCCGGCACCGAGGTCCCGATGGTGCTGGTGGACGTGGTACGCGGCGGCCCCGGCCTGGGCAATATCGCCCCGGCGCAGGGCGACTACAACCAGATCGTCCACGGCGGCGGTCACGGCGATTACCGCATGATCGTCCTCGCCCCGGCCAGCGTGCAGGAAGCGGTCGACCTGACCGCCCTGGCCTTTGACCTGGCTGAGAAATACCGCACGATCACCTGCATCATGATGGACGGCAGCATCGGCCAGATGATGGAGCCTGCGGAACTGCCCCCCTTCCAGCCGATGAAGACAGACATCCCCGATTGGGCCGTGCGCGGCGCCAAGAACGGTGAAAAAAGGGTGCTCACATCCATCAACCTCGACCCGCCCGCCCAGGAAGTTATGAACCTGCGTTTGATGACCCGCTGGCAGGCGATCGAAGCGAATGAAGTCCGCTATAAGGGCTATTATCTGGATGACGCCGATTATGTTGTGGTCGGTTTCGGTACGGCCGGCCGCATTGCACTTTCGGCCGTTCGGGCAGCCCGGGAACAGGGTATCAAGGTTGGGTTGTTACGCCCGATCACCGTTGCACCTTTCCCGGTCGATGTCCTCAACGAACTGACTGATAAAGTAAAAGCTTTCCTGGTCGTTGAGATGAACTCCGGCCAGATGTTGGAAGACGTCCGATTGGTGGTGCGTGGGCGCAAACCGGTGGAATTCTTCGGGCGGATGGGCGGTGTGGTACCCTTCCCGGATGAAGTCCTGACCGAGATCAAGCGCCTGGCGGAAGGTCCGCTGACCACCGAAGGCCATCCCCGGGATCGCTGGCTGGCCCGGCTGACCGAGACGATTGGACAAGGAGCGTAAGATGGCATTGACAGATATCCCAACCAAAATTGTTTACCAACGACCTGAAGTCCTCGACCTCCGTGTCACCCACTACTGCCCCGGCTGTACCCATGGCGTGGCGCACAGGCTGGTGGCTGAAGTGTTGGAAGAGATGGGCGTGATCGAGAACACCATCGGTGTGGCTTCGGTAGGCTGTTCCGTATTTGCATACAACTATTTCAATATTGACTTTGTGGAAGCCGCCCACGGCCGTGCACCGGCCATGGCGACCGGCATCAAGCGGGTTTATCCCGACCACATCGTTTTCACCTACCAGGGCGACGGCGACCTGGCCTCGATCGGCATGGGCGAGATCGTCGGTGCGGCCTCCCGCGGCGAGAAGATCACGGTGATCTTCATGAACAACGCCAACTACGGCATGACCGGCGGCCAGATGGCCCCGACCACCTTGCCCGGGCAGAAGACCACTTCTTCACCCACCGGACGCGATGTAGCCCGCCAGGGTTACCCGATCCAGACTGCGGAGCTGCTCTCCACACTGGAAGGCTCAGCCTACATCGTCCGGCGCAGCCTGCATAACAACCGTGAAGTGCGCCGGGCCAAGCAGGCCATCCGCACCGCCTTTGAAACGCAAAAAGCCGGGCTGGGTTTTTCGCTGGTGGAACTGCTTTCCACCTGCCCGACCAACTGGGGCAAGACTCCGGTGGAAGCGCGGGATTGGGTTGAAGAACGCATGCTGCCCTATTTCCCGCTGGGTGATTATAAAGTCTCATCCGCTGTCGCGGATCTCAAGTTTTAGGGAGGGCTGACGATGCAACAAGAAGTGATTATTGCCGGTTTCGGCGGCCAGGGTGTGCTTTTCGCCGGACAACTGCTGGCTTACACCGCAATGGATGAAGGCAAAGCCGTGACCTGGATCCCCTCCTATGGCCCCGAGATGCGCGGTGGCACGGCCAACTGCACGGTGGTGATCTCTGATGAAGAGATCGGTTCGCCGTTCGTTAAGAACCCCACCGCCGTAATCGCCATGAACAAACCGTCGCTGGATAAATTCGAGATGCTGGTCAAACCCGGCGGCGTACTGGTGGTCAATTCCTCGATGGTCGACCGCCCGGTGGAACGCAAGGACATCACCGTGGTGAACATTCCCGCCAACGAGATCGCCGAATCCCTGGGCAGCAGCCGCTCCGCGAACATGGTATTGCTGGGCGCCTTGCTGGGCAACCTGGACCTGCTCCCCCTGGAAGCGGTCGAGAAAGGCCTGGAAGGACACCTGCCCGAACGGCATAAGAAGTTCCTCCAGGGAAATATCGAAGCGCTCAAGAAGGGTGCGGAATTTAAGGAAGTGGAAGTCGTTTAATCCAGCTTGATTTGAAGAATAGCAGATCCCCGGGATTTTTAAAAATCCCGGGGATCTTTTTTTGTCATTGCGCGGAGCGAAGCGACGACAAAGTCCCCGGAGCAAAGCGGAGTGGGAAGCAATCTTCGATTTTCGCGGAAGAAGAATGCTCACTAAAAAAATGGAGATATGATGAAGTTCTTTTTAACCCCTTCCCGACTGCTGACGCAGTCTGCCCTTCCCCTTGTAAGGGGAAGGGTGCCAAAGGCGGGATGGGGTAAGTCCAGTCCTATCGAGAAGTACAGCGGCGAGGCAATGAAAAGAAAAGCCTACAATCTTCCATCCCTCATCTGCAGGACCACATCTGCGATCTCGGCGATGCTGGTATCGTGGGTCACGATGATGACTGTGTAATTTTCACGGTGCACCAGATGCGACAGCAGCCCTACGATCAGCTTCCCATTCGCGACATCGAGGTTGCCGGTCGGTTCGTCCGCCAGGATCACCTGCGCGCCGCTGGCCAATGCCCGGGCGATCGCGATCCGCTGCTGCTCGCCCCCGGAGAGCATGTGGGGGAAACGGTTGTGTACGGTCTTTGGGAGGTCCACCTTCCGAATATATTCCGCTGCAATCACAGCAGCCTCTTTCGGTGAGCGCCCCTGAAGTTCAAGGGGATAGCAAACATTCTCCAGGCAGGTCATCAGGGGGAACAGGTTGAAGGATTGATAAATGACCGCCACCTTCTCCCGTCGGTAATGGTCCAGGTCAAAGGAGTCCGTCGAGTACACCCTGATAACGGACTTGTCCCTCGGATGGCAGCGCCAGACCGGCTAAAAGGGAAAGCAGGGTGGTCTTTCCCGACCCGGATTTACCGATGATGGCATACAGCTTTCCCTTTTCAAAGGACGTCGAGACGTCCTGAATGGCTGAAATCGATTGGTATTTGTTGACATAACTGAAACTGACGTTTTCGAGTGTGAGTATCGGTTCCATGTGTAAGACCTTTCTTATCCAAAGCGGCGACGTTTGCCGCTATTCCTTCGTAAAGAGAATGTCCAGAATTTTAGACCTTCCCATGATGTAAATGGCGACCATGATGCCCAGCGCGTAGAGCAGCACGAACCACAGCAGATTCAATCCGACGTATTGCGCCCAGTCCGGCCGGATGATGAGAGTGACCAGTACGGGGACCACCCCGAGAAGGAACAGGAGCAGCTGTTCCAGGAAGAATGCACTGTAAACGCCAAAGCGCTTGGTCCCCAGGCTGCGCATGACAGCGAACTCGTGCAGGCGGTGACGGGTCAGCAGGTAAGACAGGATGAACCCTATCAGCGTCGAAAGCGCCAGCATGACCGGCCTGATCAGGTCCATGAAGGCGATATGCCGCTGGATGTTCTCGATCGCATCATACAGGGTCTGGTCTTTGATCACGACCGCCAGCCGGTTGCGGTTGATGCTGCCGACCTGGCTGTAATCATGTTCTGCCAGGTAATCCCGGAAATCGGAAAGGTTGCGGGTGTCCTCCAGCAGGAAAGTGGCCGAATTGACGTTATCCGCCAGAACCTCGTTGGAGAGCCTGTATTCATCGGGGATCTCCAGGTCCGGGGGTTCGGCGGTGTTGGGTTCTTCCGTGTTGGGCGACAGGGTCGTGGGGAGATCCGGGAGTACGATGTGCGGGTCGTAGGGCCCGGACCTCTGGAGCACATAAACGCCATTCTCGTTCAGAATCGGGAGAAATTCTGCGTAAAGGAAATCAAAGGTGATAGGGATCTTTGTGATGAGCGACCAGGGGATATAGACCACCGGCGGCATACTACCCTGGGCGTAGGTCCCAACAACCTTGAAGTCGTAGGCTTCCATCAGGACTCCCTGGTCCTGAATGGTCAGGTAGGCGGCAAGCCGCACTTTTTGACCGAGTGCGATCCCGTTCTCTTCGGCGAACCGGTCCGGGAGGACGGCGATATAATCCGTCGTTTTGAAGGTGGTGTTATCATACCCGGGCAGCCAAACCAGGTCGGACTCCTGCATTTCTGAAAATTCCGGCAGGATCTTAAGGTTATCGGTGAAGAACAGGGTCGGCATGTGAAGGACCTTATCCTCAAACCAGTCATACCCATAACTGTTTGAGTGTTTCGGGATTTCCGGCCGGCGAGGGATCTCTGGGTTGATTCGGTTCCCGTTTGCGTCAAAGGTGACGCCCATATAGGTGTAATGCATTTTAGTGGTCAGCATCAGCTCACTGACGTAGGGGTTCGACTCCACCATGGATTTCCGCAGGGCCAGCATTTCTTCACTGCTCATCGGTTCCCGGTTCATCTTCCGGAAGCCCCGGGCGAGATATTCGGGATCGAGCAGTTCGAAGATATCCGACTGCAGCGAAAGCGGCACCTCTTTGGAATAACCCAGGAAGGTGGTCATGTAAGCCGTGGTGGGGATTTCGTCATAAACGTTGACTGCTTCCACCTGCTGTTGGTGGGCGGCAATACCGATCATGACGATGAAGGCTGCCATCAGGAGCGCGGCTGCAGGTACGATCAGGCTGCGTAGGAAGTTCCGTTGGATGGATCGCAGTGCGAACCGCAGGCTGACGGTTGGGATATAGGCGAACGCGATCCCTTTTCCGGCTTTGACCTCAGGTCCTGAAATCTCTTCTTTGGTTTTCTTACGTTTTGGTTGCCGCAGCGTCGCCAGGGCAAAGATAAGCGTAATCAGCAGGATCACCAGCACCAGTAATCCGCCTGAGAGCCACCTGACCCAGGCGGCCGTTGTGATCTCAGGATTGAAAGCTATAGGGATCCCCAACGCCCGTTCGCTGTACCGCATATCCTGTACGGGTGCTTTCTGAAGCGAATCCCAAACGACCTCGGTGATACGGAAGTCAAATGCACCTGCGACCAGAGTGCCGACGATGGTAGCGATCAGAGCGATCAGCAGGATACCGTAGAGCAGATAGGCACCTGTCCGAGTCCGCCCGGTCCCCATCATCATCATGATCTGAGCGGTTTCACGCTGCCGGCTGATGAAGAGATAGGAGAACAGGATGGCGACGGCGATACCGGCCACCGCACTGACGGTCGTCAGAGTGATGGCTTGTTTTTGGAGGGTCAGGATCGGCTTGATAGCCGCGGCGTAACCCTGGTCTTCCACGGTGACCCCGACGACGTCGGGCAGCATGGGACGGATCGTGTCTACATAGGATTTGACCTCTTTATTGTCGACCAGGACCCTCAGGAACTCGTAGCTGTCCGGCGCTTTATTCACCCAGGACGGAAAAGGCATATAGACGGTGAAAGCCAACCCCGGCACCTCATTGAAAATCCCGGCGACACGAATATCGCCTTCGTAAGCAAAACCATCTTCTTCCCAATAGCTGTAAGCGGGGTTTCCGGAGGTTGCGTAGTGGAATTTCAGCGGCCAAAGATCACCGACTTCAAGATTAAGCAGTGAAGCGACTCGGTCGCTGATATAACAAATGTCTGCGTTGGTGGTCAAACCATTCGAGATTTCGAAGGAACCTTCCGTTAACCAGGTCTGGTTAAGGTGGAAAGGCGCAGCGGTCGGGAGGGATGAAGATACGGTGACCGAAAACGACTGATCGATAACTTCCATTGAGAGGATCAGGTTTTGCCAAATTCGCCAGTCTGAGGAGTCAAAAAAGCCGGGTTGGTCGGTGATATCTGTGAACTCAGCGAATTTGTCCAATCCTTCCGGAGTCTGGTTGGTCAGGTCAGCTGGTCTGATGAGGGTGGCATAACGCGTATTATTGACGAAATTGATCCGAGTAGCGGCGAGATAGGTATGCCCTTCTTCGAAAGGTGCAACCGATTCACCCTCGGTGGTTAAGGGGTTGATCTTGACCAGGATCTTTTCACCGACCTCATCCCCAAAGATCGACTTATCCGAGACGACCGTCCAGACGCCGCCCTCATCCTGAAAGCGGGGCAGGAAGGTGAACACATTGACGTAGGCGAAAGGGGAATTCCTCTGGACGATGTCGGTCGAGTCCCCGGCATAGGCGAAGATTTCACGTTCCAGGTCGAATGATAGGACGGCGGAATGGTCTACCAATGCAGGGAGGTTCAAACTGTTGAAAGTTTCCTGAAAAGCCGTGTCCGCCCAGGCCCCGCGTTCATCGTGGAGCCCGCCGTACTTCAGCGAAACGACTGTGTGGAACTGCTGATCGGCCTGGTCCAGCATCCCATTGGCGGAAAACAACATGCTGCTGCCAAGACTGACGAAGATGATCGCTGCGGAAAGCAGCAGGATGAAAAGGAGGCTCTTCCCTGGCGAGCGGACGATACTCTTAAGACTGTGTTTAAAAATCATGGGATTAACGGCTTTATAATGAGCTGCATTCTGAAAGTGATGATCGTTGGTTCAATAGTGATTCTTTTCAATCGGATTTGCTTTCTTGTTTACCCTTATGTGGAACGTGCTTCCTGACCACCCATGCGGGATTCAATATTGTTTCAATTTAAGTATCACAAAGTGTAACATTTATTTAAAGATTAAGCCTGAGTACGTGCACACCTATGGATGAATTATGGTTGATATTTTGTCGAAAATTGATACTCTCGGCGTGTGCAAGAAACTTGAAAGGTTTTAATATCCATTATTTTTAACCCGTTATAATATGGAATGCAAGCAGCCTGAATAACCAGCTAACTTTGATTGGCCGATATGACCAATTCCTGTCTGATCAATACTGGAAGGTGCAATGAAAATTCGTATGTCCTCACCTGATCTCACCGACGCGGACCGCCAGGCGGTCCAGGACGTTCTAAATACACCCAACCTCAGCATGGGACCCAAGATCGAGGCTTTTGAACAGGCCTTTTGCGACCTGACCGGCGCCAAGCACGCCATCGGAGTGAACTCCGGTACGGCCGGACTGCACCTCTGCGTGCGCGCGGCGGGCATCGGCCCCGGTGACATCGTGGTCACCACGCCGTTTTCTTTTGTGGCGTCCACCAACGTGTTCCTGTTCGAGAAAGCTGTCCCGGTCTTCATTGATATCGACCCGGTGACCGGCAACATCAACCCCGATCTGCTCGAGCAGGCGGTGGAAGACCTTTCACTGGGCGGCGAAGCGGCCCGTAAGTGGCTGCCGCGCACGCTCCCGGAATTCAATCAGGGCGCGCTCAAATCGGTCAAGGCGCTGCTGCCGGTGGACGTTTTCGGCCAACCGGCGGATTACGACCGGATCAACGCGGTCGCCAGGCAATATGACCTGACGGTGATTGAAGACTCCTGCGAGGCTTTGGGCGGTGAATATAAGGGCCAACCGGCCGGCAGGTTCGGGGATTACGGCGTGTTCGCTTTTTATCCCAATAAACAGATCACCACCGGCGAGGGTGGGATGGTCATCACCGATGATGATAAAGCCGCGGACTTCATGCGCGCCCTGCGCAACCAGGGCCGTGCGGTGGGGGACACCTGGCTGCAGCACACCCACCTGGGTTACAACTACCGACTGGACGAGATGAGCGCCGCCCTGGGGCTTTCCCAGATGGATCGCCTGGAAGAATTGCTCGAAAAGCGCGCACAGGTGGCGGATTGGTATGCCGAATATCTGGCGAGGATTGACGAGGTCACGCCGCCGCAGTTGGTACCGAATACGACCGGCGTGTCCTGGTTCGTTTATGTGATCCGGGTCGCGCCTGGAATCGACCGGGACCGGTTTGCCCACATCCTCAAAGAGAAAGGTGTGCCTGTACGACCGTATTTTGCGCCGATCCATCTCCAGCCTTATGTGATGGAAATGTTCGGAACGCAGCGGGGCGACTTCCCGGTCACCGAAGACCTGGGCGACCGCAGCCTGGCGCTGCCGTTTTCAGGCGCCATGACTGAAGAGGAAGTGGTGACCGTTTGCCAACGGATGACGGATGCACTGTTGGCAGCCCAGAAATCAGGATAAAACCAACTTTCAAATGAATAACGAATTTGATCCCCCCCGACGAACCGGCATCCTGATCCAGGGCGGCTTTGCCCTGTTGATCCTGGCAGCGGGCGGGTATTTCTTCTTCCTGGCCGCGCAGGACCAGGCCGGCCTTGATTTCCTATTACATATGCTGATCGCGTTGGTATTGCTGGCGCCTCTGCCGTTGATCCTCTACCGCTTGTACGCGCTTTTTTCTGCGGTCTACATATTGCGGCGGGATGGGCTGCGGATCCGCTGGGGACTGCGGAGGGAGGATATTCCCCTGAATGATATTGAATGGATCCGACCGGCAACGGAAATGGGTTTTCACCTGCCGATGCCCTGGCTGCGCTGGCCGGGTGCGATCACGGGAAGCCGTAAGGTTTCCGAGCTGGGAACGGTGGAGTTCATGGCCGCGGACCTCTCCCATATGCTGCTGGTCGCTACGCCGGAAAAGGTCTTTGCCATCTCACCCCAGGATTCCGGAGGGTTCATGGCGCTCTTTCGCGAGGTCAATGAGCTGGGCAGCCTGGCGCCGCTCGAGCCGCAGTCGGTCTACCCAACCCTGCTGGTGGGTCGTGTCTGGGAGGACAGGATTGCGAGGCTGCTGTTCATCACCAGCTTTGGGGTGGGGCTGATCCTGCTAGGGGTGGATGCGATCGCTGTCCCCGGGTTGGAGTCCATTCCCTGGCTCACACCGGGTTCCACGGCTCCGGCTGAGCGCTTGCTCCTGCTGCCGGTGTTGAATGGTATCCTCTGGTTAGGCGACCTGGTCTTTGGGATCTTTCTCTACCGCAGAAGTGGTGACCTGCGCCTGGCGACATACATGCTTTGGGGCACCTCAACGCTGATCGGTGTGCTCCTGCTGCTGGGCAGCTTGATATTCATCTTTTAGGATAAAACAAACTTTCATGCTGACACAATTTCTGATCGGTCTGGCCGCGGGTGTGGGGATAGCCTGGCTGGCATTCCGCGCCCGGTCGCTGGACCGGAGCGGGATGGTTGCTGCGGCAATCCTCGGTACGGTCGTTTTCGGTCTGGGTGGGTTGGCCTGGGCATTAGTGCTGTTGACCTTCTTCATTACCTCCAGCGGCCTTTCCGTTTTCTTCAAATCGCGAAAAGCAGGTGCGGAGCAGGACTTCGCCAAAGGCTCCAGGAGGGATGCCGGCCAGGTGATGGCCAACGGCGGCATGGCGGGTATTCTGGCGTTGGCCTTCTTTTTACTTAATGGGATCACACCCGGAAATCGACTAACATCATTCTTATGGTTGGGGTTCGCAGCCAGCCTGGCGGCAGCAAATGCCGACACCTGGGCGACGGAGTTGGGGGTCCTCAGTCCATCCCAGCCGGTGCTGATCACCAGATTCAAGCAGGTGCCCAAAGGCACATCGGGCGGGGTCAGCCTGGTCGGTACGCTGGCTGCACTGGGTGGGTCTGCACTGGTGGCCGGAGTCGCAGTGTTGTGCGTTCATCTGGGTTGGGCGCCTGTCGCGCAGGTTGGGCTGGGCTGGCAGTTTGCCCTCATCAGCCTGTCAGGGTTGTTTGGTGCGCTGGTGGATTCAGTCCTGGGCGCGACAATCCAGGTGATTTATTACTGCCCGACCTGCAAGAAGGAAACCGAGCGTCATCCGCTGCATAGCTGTGGAAGGGAGACAGAACGATGACGCGGGCTGCCCTGGCTGAACAATGACTGGGTGAACGCGGCCTGTACGGTCAGTGCGGCTGTGTTGGCGGTAGTAATTATCTTTTTTAAACAGTAACGATTCAAGAATTAAGATCTAAATATCAATATTGGCTATCATCACCTTATAAAGAGGGTGTTGAATTGCGCTTAACGCGTAGAGATGTTGCATGCAGCGTTTCTACAGAAGTTGTTTGGAAACTTTTAGTAGGGGAAATTCCAATCAATCCATCGGATAATCTCGAAACTCATTCACTGCTTCATACAACGCCAATAAATTCTCCACCGGCACGCCGGCTTGCACGTTGTGGATCGGGTTGAACACGAACCCGCCGCCTTTGCCGAAAATCCGCATCCGCTCCCGCACCTGGTCACGGATTTCTTCGGGCGTGCCAAACGGCAGGACCTGCTGGGTATCCACCCCGCCGCCCCAGAAGGTCACCTGGTCGCCGAAACGCTCCGCCAGCACTTCCGGATCCATCCCCGCTGCGGAGGTCTGCACCGGGTTGAGGACGTCAAACCCGGCATCGATGAAGTCCGGGATCAGTTTGATCACCGACCCGCAGGAGTGGATGAAGGTCTTCCAGCCGGTGTTCTCATGGATCCAGGTGTTAATGATCTTGTGGAAGGGCTGGTAAAGGTCGCGGTAGGCTTTGGGAGAAATGAACGGCCCGTTCTGCGCGCCAAAATCCGCCCCGGAGACGTAGACGACAGACACCTTGTCACCCACTCGCTGGTAGATTCGCTTCAGGTTTTCCAGCCCGATCTCGCATTGCTTTTCAAATACCGCCCAGACGTAATCCCGCCGCATCACCGTGGACATGTACCATTCTTCCATGTCACGGATGCCCTTCGGGTCTTTGAGCTGTACGGCCGGCACGAGGGCGATATCTCCAAAACCTGTGCCGCCGAAATTACCCAGGATCGCCTTGTCGGTCTCTGTGAACAACCGGGTTGCTTCCCGTTCATAGTAATCGAGGTCGGTTTCTGATACGGGCTGGAACTCCTCCAGGTTGAGGGCAGGGTCGAGTTGATCTTCAATGATCTCGGGTTGGCGGACGATGGCGTCAAAGTAAAACCCGCCGGACGGCATGCGCCCGCTGGGAAGGGCGGAGGCATCGCCCTCCGGATACATCAGGATATCCCCGTTCGGTTCGGGTTGGGTGTTGAACCCTCCCGGCACCAGCACAGGCGTACCGTCGAAGAAGGTCCAGGGTTTCCAGTCCGTCAGAGGGTAACCGAACATGGTATTGGGACCGTAAAGCCCGACAACATCTACGCCCAGGGCTTCCATCAGGTCGGGTTTGATTTCACCCAGCATCTGGTAGGGCTCGGCCACTTTCACCGGCGTCCCGGGTGGATCCAGCCTGAGCGCCTGGCGTAGTTTATAAACGGAACTGACGTGCATACCGGTGGTCGGGCTGGCACCCAGATCGAGCGGCACCCGGTCGGGTTCCTGATGATTGAGGGTGGTCTGAATGCGTTCTCTGGAATTCATCTCATGCCTTTCCTGACACCGGAAGTGTTTATTGCTCTGCTACCAACTGGGCAATGGTCACCAGGACCTCGACAGCCTTCTCCATCGCAAAGGTCGGGATGAATTCATATTTACCATGGGCGTAATGCCCGCCGGTGAACAGGTTTGGGGTGGGTAAACCCATATAGGAAAGCCGGCTGCCGTCCGTCCCGCCGCGGATAGGCTTGACCAGCGGCTCCAAACCCACAGCCTTGACGGCCTGAATGGCGATGTCCATGATCTCCGGATGGGGTTCGACCATCTCGCGCATATTGTAATACTGGTCTTCAATTTCAATGTCGATAACCTGGTCGCCATATTTTAGGTTGATGAAATCCGCGGCAGCCTGGATCAGGCGTTTCTTTTCTTCGAATTTCTCCCGGTCGTGGTCGCGGATGATGTAGGTCATTGTCGCTTCCTCCACCGTCCCGCCGAAAAGGAAAAGGTGGTAGAACCCTTCATAAACATCGGTGAATTCCGGGCGTTCGAAGACCGGCAGCAGGTCGTTCAACTCCATCCCGATCAACAGGGCATTGCGCATTTTAAGCTTGGCCTTGCCGGGATGCACGTTCCTGCCGTGGATAGTGATCTCCGCACCGGCCGCGTTGAAGTTTTCATACTCCACTTCACCCACTTCGCCGCCATCGACGGTGTAGGCAAAATCCGCGCCAAATTTTTCCACATTGAAGAAGTCCACGCCCGTGCCGACCTCTTCATCCGGCGTAAACCCGATCTTGATCGTGCCGTGTTTGATCTCGGGGTGGTCGATCAGGGTTTCGAGGGCAGTCATGATCTCGGCTGCACCGGCCTTGTCATCCGCGCCGAGGAGTGTGGTGCCGTCGGTCATGATCAGAGTCTTTCCGATGTATTTCTTAAGATCCGGGAATTCCTCGGGGTACATGGTAATCTGTTTTTCATTGTTAAGCACCACCACGCTGCCGTCGTAATCTTCCACGAACTGGGGGTTGACGTTCTCGCCGGAGAGGTCGGGGCTGGTATCCATATGCGCCAGGAAACCCACTACCGGTACATCCTTTTCGATGTTTGCAGGCAGGGTCGCAGTGACATAGCCATATTCGTCCATGGCGGCGTCTGCCAACCCCAAATCTTTCAGCTCTTTGACCAGCAGCTTTGCCAGGTTGAGCTGCTTTTGGGTGCTGGGATAAGCCTCCGCGTTACGAGCGGATTGGGTGTCAATCTTGATATATCGGATGAAACGGTCAATTACAGATTGCATGGGATCCTCAAATGAAGTGAATAGTGAATAGTAAATGGTGAATGGGTGTTAACCAAATTGGTCAAGTAAATATTGATGCGGATTATGTGGGTGACTTGGCAAGTTTTCGGTCCAGATTCTGGCAGGCATAGCCTGCCACATCGTCAGGTTGATCATCGTAATTGAGAATGTTCTCCACTTGTTTGTTTAACCGTGAAACAGTATTTCGAAGCGGCCAAATTGCTGGAATAGTCGTGAACCCAATTTTTGCCATAGTGTACCTGTAAATTTTATTGTAACACCTTCAACTGGTGGCGACCTTCAAGATCGATAGGTTTTGATAGCGTTTCGCCTGCGCTTAAGGGTATAATGGCTCCAATTTGTTCAAATTTCAAGAGAGAATTTTACGGGTGTAATTAATGACAAAGCAAATCCAATTTCGGGACCTGACACTCAGGGATGGGCAGCAAAGCCTGGCCGCCACCCGAATGACCACTTCGCAGGGTCTGCGTGTGCTGAAGACCATATCCGATGCTGGTTACAGATACCTTGAAGTCTGGGGTGGCGCGACCCTGGATAGCGCCATTCGCTTTTTGGATGAAGATCCCTTTGACCGGCTGGAAGCCTTCCGCGATGCGCTGGGTCCGGATGCCGGAAAAATCCAGGCACTCGTACGCGGCCAAAACCTGTTTGCGTATCAACCCTACCCGGATGACCTGGTGATCGCATTCATCAGGCAGGCGGTTGAATCAGGTGTGCGGGTAATGCGTATTTTTGATGCACTGAATGACTGGCGTAATTTGCAGATCCCGATCCTGGCCAGCAAGGCCAACGGCGCAGCAGTTGAAGCCGGCCTGGCCTATACGGTCAGCCCCGTCCATACGAATGACCATTTCGTGCGTTATGCGCAAAAACTGGTTTCGGAAGGGGCAGACATGATCGCCATCAAGGATATGGCCGGTATCCTGCGTCCCTGGGATGCGCTCCAGCTCTTTCGCGGCCTGAAGGATACGCTCCCGGTTCCGCTCTCGATCCACAGTCATGATACTGCTGGCGTTGGGACGTTCAATGCTTTGCTGGCGATGATATCCGGCGTGGACATCATTGATACCTGCATCACCCCGTTCGCTTCTGGCCCGTCCCACCCACCGGTGGAACTGATGATCGTCTTCGCGGAAGCCCTCGGGTTGGATCACGGATTGGATAAAGCTTTGATCCTGAAGGCTCAGAAGGAATTATTTGGTATTTTCGATGAGCTTCAGGCGACGATCCCCTATTTCGGTAAATACTATCATCCGGTGACCTATTCCGACTTTGATCCGCAAATCGTTGAAAATATCATCACATTTGCCCAGCGGGGTACGCGAGAAGCCCTGCGTGAGGGGATGCAGTTGACCCGCGCCTTGCTTTTACAAAACGGTTACCCGCCCCATGATGAGCGGATCTTTGAATCACAGATTCCGGGCGGGATGCTCTCCAATCTTCAGAGCCAGCTCAAGGAACTCGGACGGCTGGAGATTATGAACGAGGTCCTGACGGAGGTGCCGGCTGTCAGGCGCGCTGCAGGCTATCCACCATTGGTCACTCCCACCAGCCAGATCATCGCATCACAGGCGACATACAACGTGATGACAGGAGTCCCCTATCAATTCGTCTCCAATGAATTCAAGATGCTGCTGCGGGGTGAATTCGGTCATACCCCGGTACCGCCCGATCCTGACCTGATGACGAAGGTCCTGGGCGCGGATGAAATGCCCCTGCCATACCGGCCGGCCTCCTACTTGATGCCTATTTTGGAGGATGACCAACTACCGCCCTATATTCACACCCAAAAAGAACGTCTGCTGCATCATATGCTGGGACAGCCGGCGGACGAATTCCTGATGCGGCGGGACCTTAAAATGGGTGAGCGGTTGGATAGTCTTCTGCAGGATGTAGTTGTGGGGATTTGACCTGCTAACATATCTTAATCATCGTTTTGGCTGTGTCCTTTAGTGTTGTATAATTTTCCAATGGGGGTATCTTTTCCATACAGGACTAAAGGAGTAGAAATTGTGGTTCGTCAATTTAAAATTAAATCAAATTTACTGATTGTCGCAATGCTGGCCCTTATGTTTGATGCTGACCGCTTGCCAGCCAAAAACCGCCACACCTACCGAAGCTGCAGCGGGTGAGAGTATGGGATCACCTTCTGTAACTGAAGCAGCAGGAGGAACCAGCTCAACTTTGGAAACCCAGGCTGCCACAATGGATGGAACCGGGACATTCATTTCACCGGAGAATTCAGATCTGAATCCTTTGCCTCCAGACCCGGTCCCGATGACCTTCATGACCAGTGATGGCCTGGAACTGCAGGGCACTTTTTACCCCGCCGAGACGACCAACGCTCCCCTGATCGTACTTATGCACTGGGCAAAGGGTGACCAGAACGACTGGCGGGCAATTGCCTTCTGGCTGCAAAACCGGGGAGTGCAGGTGGATGTCCCAGCCGATGGAGAACCCTGGTTGGACCCAAGCTGGTTCCCTGAAATATCGGCAGATTTCTCGTTCAACGTGTTCACCTTCACATTCAGGGACTGCGAAGGCGGCTGCCGGAGATTTGACAACCAGGGTTGGCTCCAGGATGTGGAAGCGGCTATGACCTATGTGATCGGGATTGAAAATGTGGACCTTTCCCGTGTCCTGACCATCGGCGCCAGTATTGGCGGGGATGGCGCGGCTTACGGCTGCCATTTCTATAACAGCGAACTGGGCGGCTGCCAGGGCGCTTTCTCGATCTCGCCCGGCGGCTACCTGACCCTGCCCTATCCCCAGGAAGTAACCAGTCTGGATGGAGAGTTGATCTCCCGGCCGGCCTGGTGCCTTTATTCCGTGGAGGATGCTGAAGCGGCCACTGCCTGTCAGGAGGCTTCCGGCAGCCTTTACCAGGCTACCGAATATCCCGGCAGCCTGCACGGCATGGACCTGATCGATCCGGCTGTGGACCCCAACCCGCTGGACAAGATCCTTGAGTTCATCCATCAATACCTGCAGTGCGATGTCTGTTCAATCTAAACAGGGAGCGTATCGATTTGACTGAACATCCTGGTTCAAAGCATTCTTCCTCACGCAAAATCTGGTGGGTTGCTGGTATATTTGCGATTGTCCTTATCCTGTTTGTGATAGTGGTCCTGCAATTAATGAAACCCGGGGAAGTCCACGCATCCTTACCAGAGCATATGGATGCATTGATGACTTATGAGGTTGTCCAGGCCTACCCCCACGACCCGGCTGCGTTCACCCAGGGATTGATCTATCTGGACGGGTTCCTCTATGAGAGCACTGGTTTATATGGGAACTCCAGTCTGCGCAAGGTGGATCTGGAAACCGGGCAGGTGTTGGAGCAGGTCGATCTTCCTGACGCTTATTTTGCCGAAGGCCTGACAGATTGGGAGGATACGCTGGTGCAGTTGACCTGGCAGGAACACACCGGGTTCGTTTATAGCCTGGTGGATTTCGCTTTACAGCGGGAATTTAGTTATGATACTGAAGGTTGGGGGCTGACCCAAAATGGCGAGCAGTTGATCATGAGCGACGGCACGTCAAACCTCTACATTCTCAATCCGGATACTTTTCAAATCCAATATGATGTCCCGGTGACCGATCAGGGTCAGGAAATCAAGAAAATCAATGAGTTGGAATGGGTGAAGGGCGAGGTCTTTGCAAATATCTGGCAGACCGACAATATCATCCGGATCGACCCTGAAACAGGTGATGTCCTCGGGTGGATCGACCTCAGCGGTCTGCTGCCTGAGGAAGAACGCACGCAGCAAATCGACGTTTTGAACGGCATTGCTTATGACCCGGAAACGGATCGATTGTTCGTCACAGGCAAGCTCTGGCCCAAACTATACGAGATCCGGCTGGTGCCAGCAGAATAAACACGATGGATTACATCAATCATTGAACTGATCGGGGTTCCAATATAAAAAATTCCAGGGCTGGTAAATTTACCAGCCCTGGTTGATTGTTCGGTGGTGTCTCTTTATTTATTTGCTCTTGGATTTACCATCAATCACTTTATCACCTTGATTGACCTTGACTTCAATGCGCTTCGGTTTAACTTCTTCCTTTTTTGGAAGGTGAAGCTCCAGGACTCCATTTTTGGTCTCAGCCTGGATGTGCTCCACATCCACAGTGCCGGGCATCGAGATCGAACGGGAGAAGGAGCCATAGCGACGTTCGCGAAGGTGATATTTTCCTTCTTCCTCAGTCTCTTCACGCTCGTCATTAACCTCACCCTTGATGGTCAGGTTGTTGTCGGTATAGGTGATTTCAATATTGTCTGGATCAATCCCTGCGATATTCGCTTTGACAATGAATTCATTATCGTTTTCAATTACGTCCAAAGGGAGCCGCAGGTTGAACTGGTCACTGAAGCCGAGTTCGCCATCACCATAAAACTGGTCGAGCATCCGCTCCATCGCCCGGTTCCAGGAAACCATTTCTCTTAGTGGATCACGTCGAATTAAGTTTGCCATCTTTATCCTCCATGAATAGTTGATTTGTTTATTTACATCTTTAAATATAAGGAGGAGACGTTATAAAACCGTCAAAGCAATGTAAGCAAATTATAAAAATATTGTAGAGTATGATTGAAACGCTCGCCCCCGAACCTCCGGCTCAGACTTTTTCCACAACCCAGAAATGGGATAACCCCAACCGGCGGAACGGTGTTTTTTCCAGCCCCTGCAGGACACTGCGCAGAACCTTGCCCCATTTCGGACGCCGGCTGATGATGTTGTCATAGGCGCCGAAGACCGTCGTCCGGGTGACGAATTTCACCGGCAGGCTGGTAAAAGCGTCGCTTAATCCCGGCGGGTATAGACATTTACGTGCGGGGCGAGTTTATCCCGCCAGCGACGCGGCAGGTAATTAAGCAGGGGAATATTCCCGAAATGATACTTCCCCCGCCAGTACACGCCGTGCGTCTCAAAAGGATAGCCCCGATTGGGGCAGAACAGCACCAGGCGCCCGCCCGGTTTCAGGACCCGGACGATCTCATTAATGGTGGTCTGGTCATTCTGGACGTGCTCCAATACTTCATGGCTGAGCACCAGGTCAAATGAGTCCGCCGGGAAAGGCAGACTTTCACCTGCGCCATTGACCACTTTCGTTTCCAGGGTTCGGGCTTCCTGCAGCCTTTCGAATTCGATATCCAGGCCGATTGCCTCCGCAAAGTTTGGGCTGAGATGGTGCAGATACATCCCCACACCGCAGCCATCCACAAACAGTCGTCCTTCAGTGCGGTCACCGGCGGCATCCAGAACCATCTCCAGCCGGCGGCGCTGGCCGTCCCGCCAGACATAGGAAGGTTCGCCCCGCAGTGCAGCTTTTTGCAGGTTGCGCGGTTCCGGCATGTTCAGTTCTCGCCCTGTGTTTCAATTTCCCGGATGTAGGGCATCCAGACCAGGATGGTGGTGCCTTCGCCGGGCTCGGATGTGATCTCCAGGTCGCCGCCCACATTACGGGCGCGGGTCTGCATGTTTGAAATGCCGTGTCCTAAGGTGAGCTGGACTTTCTGCGGGTCAAACCCTCGGCCGTCGTCGTGGATTTCCATCAAAACCCGGTCGGACGTGGTCCAAACCAGCACTTCCACTTTTTTGGCCTGGGCGTGCTTGGCCACGTTCGCCAGGGCTTCCTGGCAGATATGGAACAGGGCGATGGCGTAAGCGTCCGGCAGGCCTTCCAGGCCTTCCTTTGGGCCGCTTAGTTTTGCTTCAAGCAGCGTGTTGGCGCGGAATTCATTCACCAGGCGCTGTAGTCCATCCATCAGGTCTTCTTCATAGAGCTGGCGCGGGCGCATGTCCATGATGAAGGCGCGCAGGTCACGGATGGTGCTGTTGAGGTCCTCGATTGATTGGTTGATCCGCATGCGAGTTTGTTCCGGTTCCTCACCTAACAGCAGCCGGGCGTGTTCCAGGGTCAGTCCAACCGCATAGATCGATTGGATGATGCCATCGTGGAGGTCCATCCCGATCCGCTCACGCTCTTCCAGCACGGCCAGCCGCCGCCCCTGGATATTCAGGCGGACGTTTTCAATGGTCGTGCCCACCCAGGAAGCGATTGAAGAGAGCAGCTGCTGGTCCATGGCGTCCAGCGGTTCGTCCTGTTTGGAGGCAATGCTCAATACACCCAGCACTTCACTGCGGCTGGTGAGCGGGAAACAGGCGATCGTCCGGATTCCGGATTGGTAGAGTTCTTCGTTCAATAGATAGGGGTCGTCAGTATGCGGCAGGCTGACCAGAGCGGGGTGGCCGCCCCAGGCGGTCTCGCCGATCAGGCTTTCCTTGAGGGTAAAGCGGTCCTGCTTCCAGAGCGCCGGGACGGCATCACCCAGGTGGAGGACTTTATAAAGTGTGTTCAGGTCCTCTTCGCTCAGGAAGATCTCGCCAACGTCCACGTTAAAATAGTTCATCACCCGGTTGAGCGCTGTTTTGAGCAGCTCATCCAACTCGGTGATGGAGGCCAGGGCGGAAGCCAGGTTATTCAACAGCGCCAGGTCCTGGTTGCGGCGGGTGAGGGTCCGGTCGCGTTCGCGCAGTTCGGAATAAGAGCGGGCGTTTGAGATCGCGACGGCGGCGTAGGCTGCCAGGGTCTCAATTACGCGCTCGTCATCGGCGGTGAACGAGTCACCGTCGGTCTTATCGGTCAGGTAGATCTGGCCCAGGTGCTGGTTTCCCAGGTGGATGGGTACACCCAGCAGGGAGGTCATATCAGGATGACCTTCCGGGAACCCGGCACGGCGTGGGTCCTGGTGCATATCCGTTACCCGGATGGGGCCTTCCGCTTCAGCGATCACACCGATCAATCCCAGCCCTTTGGGAGGGTGCGGCATTTTGGCGGCGTCTTCTTCGGGCATCCCCACCGTGATGAACTTGGCAATCGAGCCGTCATTCCCGCGTACGCCGATCGCGGCGTAGGTCGCGCCGGATTGCTCGCAGGCGATCCGGGCGATCCGTTTGAGCAGGGAATCGACGGAAATGTCCTGGACCAGTTCCAGGCTGGCCCGGTGAAGAGCAGCCAGGCGTTCCTCAAGCTGTTCGCAGGAAAGGGTGGGTTCAACGTTCATAGCGGGCTAATTTTACCCTGAAACGAGGGTGAGGGTGAGTGGGGAATGCGTATTAGGAATTGGGTATTAGGTATTAGGTATTAGGAATTAGGTATTTGATATTAGGTACTAGGAAATAACGAGAAATACCTATCTAAACGAATTCAATTCAATGGAGTGAGAATTGCCCATCTTCAATCTCGGGCGATCACAGAGGGCGCCGGCCTCTATTATTAGAATTTTTTTCATATGCCTTTATTTGATCTACAATGCTCATTCGTCTATTTTTTATAGAAAAATAAGAATTTGATAGATTTTGGGAGGGCGGTTCCGGTATATTAATATTCCATGACTAACAAGAGACATCACTATTTGATGAAAATCTGTATTTTCTTACCGGTTTATGATAGAAATAATTAAAAAGGAGCGCATTTTTAGTGACCTCCAGTAAAGAGATAAACAAAAAGTTTTACAACCTGTCCCAGCAGGAACGTCTGGCGCGGCTGCAGGTTGAAACAGGCCTTTCCGATGCTGAGCTGGCCGCTCTCAGCGGTGAAAACGGCCTGACCGCTAACCAGGCGGAGCATATGATCGAGAACGTGGTCGGCACCTACAGCCTGCCGATGGGGATCGCCCGCCATTTCATCGTCAACGGCCGCGCAGTCTCCGTCCCGATGGTGGTTGAAGAACCTTCGATCGTTGCAGGGGCATCTTTCATGGCGAAGCTGGCCCAACCCACCGGCGGTTTTTTCGCTTCCACCACTGCACCGGAAATGATCGGGCAGATCCAGCTCCTTGACCTGGATGACCCCATCACTGCCCGTCAGGCCTTGCTGGCGGAAAAAGAAAACCTGCTGGCAGAAGCAGCCGAGGTGGACCCGGTCCTGAAGAAGCTGGGCGGGGGCCCTAAAGACCTCGAAGTCCGCTTGATCGAGGAATCCCCCATTGGTGCATTCCTGGTGCTGCACCTGATCTATGATGTCCGTGATGCAATGGGCGCTAATGCGGTCAACACCGCGGTCGAGCGCCTTGCGCCGAGAGTGGAAGCTATTACCGGCGGCCGGGTTCTTTTACGGATACTTTCTAACCTGGCTGACCGACGCCTGGCTCGCGCCTCCGTGACCATCCGGACCGAGGACCTGGCGTTTGACGAATTCAGCGGTGAGACCGTCCGGGATGGTATCATCGAAGCCTGGGCTTTTGCCGCGGCTGACCCCTACCGTGCGGCCACTCATAATAAAGGGATCATGAACGGTGTGGATGCCGTCGTCCTTGCGACCGGGAACGACTGGCGCGCGATTGAAGCCGGCGCGCACGCCTACGCCGCGCGCAGCGGCCGCTACACCAGCCTTTCCACCTGGGGTATGGACGATGATGGCAATCTGACCGGCACGCTGGAGATGCCGCTGGCAGTGGGCACCATCGGCGGGGCAACCCGTGTTCACCCAGGTGCGCAGGCCGCTTTGAAATTGATGAGAGTTGAAATCGGCAGGTGACCTGGCCCAGGTCATCGTCTCGGTCGGGCTGGCGCAGAACCTGGCTGCGCTGCGGGCGTTGGCGACCGAGGGGATCCAACGCGGCCACATGAGCCTGCACGCCCGCCAGGTGGCGATTGCAGCGGGCGCTAAAGGCGCTCAGGTAGAACAATTAGCAGAACAACTGGTCGCGGAAAAGACCGTCAGGATCGATCGCGCCAAAGCGATTTTACAGGAATGGAGTTGAAGACTAATGACCGAACACGAGCATCTGGAGACTATCATCAATAAACCTGCCCGACCGGTCGGGATCGTGGGCTATGGGGCTTACATCCCCCGCTACCGGCTGCCCGGGACGGAAATCTCCCGCATCTGGATGGGGGAGCCCTCGCCCGGCCCCGTGAAGGAAAAGGCCGTCGCCGGACTGGATGAGGATGTGATCACCATGTCGATTGAGGCCGCCCGGAATGCGCTTGCCCGGGCAGGGATTGACCCACAGCTCCTACGGGCCGTGTGGGTGGGGTCGGAATCACACCCTTATGCGGTCAAGCCCACCGGAACGATCGTGGCGGAAGCCATCGGCGCGCCGGTCCACATCCAGGCAGCCGATTGGGAATTTGCCTGCAAAGCGGGAACGGAGGCCCTGGTGGCCGCGATGGGCCTGGTTGGTTCGCAGATGGGTGATTACGCCCTTGCGATCGGGATGGACACCGCGCAGGGGAAGCCGGGTGACGCATTGGAATATACGGCAGCTTGCGGCGGGGCAGCCTTCATCATCGGCCCGGCGGAAGAATCCCTGGCGACGATTGACGCCCAATACTCCTTTGTAACGGATACCCCCGATTTTTGGCGCCGGGCGTACCAGAAATATCCCGAACACGGCCAGCGTTTCACCGGTGAACCGGCATATTTCGAACATATCTACTCGGCCGCAAGCACTCTGATGGATGAACTTGGTATGAAACCTGAAGAATTCAGATTCGCGATATTCCATCAGCCCAATGAGAAATTCCCTGCACGGGTTGGTAAGCAGTTGGGCTTCAAACCGGAACAGATCAAAACCGGATTGCTCTCACCCGTGATTGGCAACACCTATGCCGGCGCGGCCCTGGTCGGATTGACCGCCGTGCTGGATGTTGCCGAACCTGGTGACAGGATCCTTGTTACCTCGTATGGTTCCGGCGCGGGGTCGGACGCCCTGGTGATCACGGCTCAGGAAGCGCTGCCCGAACGGCGCAGCGCGGCGAAGAGCACCCAGGATTATATTGCCCGGCGTACGGAAATCGATTACGCCACTTATGTCCGCTTCCGCGGCAAGATTGCAATGAGGTGATGCCCAGTATGGATAAGTCACATACGGATGTGGTCATCGCCGGCATCGGGCAGACCCCGGTAGGCGAGCATTGGGGCAGGTCTCTACGGCAGTTGGCTGCGGAGGCGATCCTCCCGGCTTTACAGGACGCGGGTGGATTGTCGCCCCAGGTTATGTACATTGGCAACATGCTGGCTGCGTCAGCATCCCGCCAGGCCAACCTCGGTGCATTGCTCACCGAGGATGTCGGACTTTCCGGGCTGGAAGGGGTCACGGTTGAGGCAGCGGACGCCTCCGGCGGTGCGGCGCTACGGTCGGCTTATCTGGCGATCCTCTCCGGTGCGGTGGATGTCGCTTTGGTGGTGGGCGTGGAAAAATGGACTGATGTGATCGGCCCGGAATCCGAAAGCCTCCTTTCCCAGATGCTGGATGCGGATTTCGAAGCCGCCCAGGGGTTGACGCCACTCAGTCTGGCCGGGCTTTTATTCCACCGCTATCTGCAGGAATACCAGGTGGAGCACAGCGCGTTTGCCGGTTTTCCGGAAGTCGCCCATGCCAATGGTGCGACCAACCCTAATGCCATGTTCCAGAGCCCGATGAAGGAAGGCGCCTATCAACGTGCGGCGGAAGCCGCGGAGGTCTTGAACCTGTTTGATGTCGCGCCTTATGCCGATGGGGCGGCTGCCTTGGTCTTGGCACGGGCTGATAGACTGCCGAAAGGCTGGCAGCGACCACCGGTGAAGATCATTGGGTCCGCACTGGTGACCGACACGCTTTCCATCCATGACAGACACACGCCGCTGGTATGGGACGCGGCTCGTCTCTCGGTTGAACGGGCCTGCCGGGGGGCCGGGATCATGCCCAGGGACGTGGATTTCTTTGAATACCACGATGCGACCTCGCTGCATGCGGCTGTTTCACTTGAGGCGGCCGGGTTCGCTTCGCAGGGCCAGGGCTGGATGCTGGCTAAGCCCGAAGTGATCGGGCTGAAAGGACAGATCCCGGTGGCAACCTTTGGCGGGCTGAAAGCGCGCGGGCTTCCCCTCGGTGCGACAGGCGTTTATCAGGCTGTTGAAGCGACTCTGCAGCTTCGGGATGATGCTGGTGAAAATCAGGTGAAGAATGCCCGGATCGGTATGATCCAGAGCCTGGGCGGGATGGCAGCGACAGCGGTGACGCATATTCTGAGTATCTGAAAAGACCAACAGAATTTTTGTTGGGCAAAGTGATGAGGTATAGAATCAGCTATAGGCTAGATAATATAAGGCCGACCGGCCCTGATTTAGTATAATTATCCATGCAATACCACAATTTAATAGTAAGGAGTATCTCATGAACGTCACAATTGTCCTGGCCTGGATCGTTGGTTTGATCTGGATGGCGACGGTCTTATGGATCGCGTTTTCCGTATTTCGCGCCTACCGCAAGAATCCTGTTAAAAAAGCCGTCCTGGTGACGGTTGGGCTGGTGTTGTTAGCCATCATCCTCACCGTTGTCAACAGCGGTCTGGTTTTCATCCAACCGCAGGAACGCGGTGTGGTCATTTCCGCTTTAGCCCCGAAAGGGTACCGGACGGAACCGCTCCAGCCCGGCCTCTCGTGGGTCATTCCCTTCTTTGAGAATGTACAAATTTACCCGATCTCATACCAGACCTATACCATGTCGATCGCCACAGAAGAGGGCGCGCGGAACGGAGATGATTCGATTGCCGCCCGAACGGCGGATGGTCAGGAAATCCTGGTGGATTCTTCGGTCATTTTTGCGATTGATCCCGAACAGGTGATCCGTGTCCATATTCTCTGGCAGAATCGCTATGAAGAGGAACTTGTCCGTACCCAGGCGCGCAGCATCATTCGGGATATTGTCTCGCAGTTCAACGTTAGTGAAATCGTCAGTACGGAACGTTTCACGATGATCGAGCTGGTCAATGCGGATATGGCAGAAATCCTCAATGATAACGGTTTGATTTTGGTCGATTTCGTGCTGCGTAACATCACCTTCTCGCCGGAATATGCGGCTGCAGTGGAGCAGAAGCAGATCGCCGAACAACAGGCGCAGGAAGCACAGCTCCTGGTGGAGAAGAAGAAACAGGAAGCCGAACAGGTCCGTCAGGAAGCGCAGGGTAAGGCAGACGCTGTAGTGATCGCTGCGGAAGGCCAGGCAGAAGCCCGGGTGATCGAAGCGCAGGCGGAAGCGGAAGCCCTGCAGGTGCAGGCGGAAGTCCTGGCGCAGTATCCGGACTTGCTGACTTATGTTTATATCAATAAGCTTTCTCCCAATGTAGAGGTGATGTTCCTGCCGTATGACAGCCCCTTCATTTTCCCACTGCCTGAATATGGTCCGTCACAGGATACAACGATGGATTCTACGACCGTCATTCCTGATACGACGACAGGGCAATAAAATAAAGGGAAAGGTTCAATGACAGAAAAAGTCCCCTCAGGTCGCGAGATCCGCCTGACCACACTTTCCAGTTGTGCGGGTTGAGCGTCCAAACTCAGCGCGGAAGCGTTGGCGCAGGTCCTGCAGCCAATCACTGAAGTATACAAAGATATCAAGGTCCCGAACCTGTTGATTGGTTTGGAGACGCCTGACGATGCCGCGGTCTGGCGGCTGGACGATGACCGTGTCCTGGTAGTGACGACCGATTTCTTCACACCCGTTGTCGATAACGCCTATGATTACGGTGCAATCGCCGCGGCCAATTCGCTTTCGGATGTTTATGCCATGGGTGGCATACCATTCCTGGCGCTGACAGTGGCAGCCCTGCCGCCGGACCTGCCGCTGGAACTCTCAAGGGAGATCATTCGCGGCCTGGCGGAGAAGACCGCCGAATCGGGTACGGTTATCGCCGGCGGGCACACCATCCAGGATAAGGAACCCAAGATCGGCCTGATCGCATTGGGTTTTGCGGAAGAAAAAACACTGCTTCGCAAGAATGGCCTGAAAGTGGGGGACCACCTGGTGCTCACCAAGCCGCTGGGTTTTGGAGTCACCACGACGGCGCTCAAGCAGCAGAAAGCGGCTCCTGAAGATGTTGGAGAAGTCGTGGGTTGGATGAAACGCCTGAACCGTGAGGCAGCCGAGTTGGCCTTAAATTCGGATTGAAAGCAGCCACGGACATTACAGGATTCGGCTTCCTGGGGCATGCCTGGGAAATGGCGGATAGCGCCGGGGTTGGTTTGCGGGTTGATTTCAGCCGGATGCCGTTCATCTCCTGTGCCAGGAAGTATGCCAGAGAGTGGCGCTTCCCGGGCGGCGCATCTGATAATAAGTTATACTTCGGCGGCCATGTCGAATTTGACCCGGAAATTCCCGAGGAATATCAAATGCTTTTATTTGACCCTCAAACCAGCGGCGGCCTCCTACTGGGTGTGCCTGAAGTGAAAGTGGCAGAACTGCTTGCCAAGGCCAAAGAAACCGGCGTAAGCGCCTGGGATGTGGGTGAGGTCATTGAAGGGGACCGGATCATCGTGACGGCTTGAGAAATTTATATTCAACACAAATCAAACGGTTTGATAAAATCGGGATTCACGAGTAAAATTCAGCCGCTTATGAGTATTTTCCGGTCACACCCCTGCTTTCCAAAGGTTCTCCGGATAGCTGAATTAAAACCATGAAATTCTTTAGAAAAAGAACTATCCTCTCTGCAATATCCATCCTGGGCCTATTCATGCTCTGGGTTGGCACTCCGCGCCCGGTGCAGGCACAAGCCGGCACGGCCTGGGAGATGCTGGCAGGGATCAATGACTATCGGGCCGCCAACGGACTAGGTCCTTTGGAAGAGAACATCTATCTCAATCTGGCTGCGCAGGGCCATGCCGATTGGATCGCTGAGACCGGACTGGGCGGGCATATCGGTGAAGACGGCAGTACTGCGACCGACCGTGCCCATGCCGTGGGATACACCGGCGCAATCGTGACCGAAAACTGGGCACGCGGCCCGGGATTAACGGTTTATAACTGCATTTATGTCAGTTGGAATGATCAAGCCCATATCGACAATATGCTAGATCCAAACCGCAAAGAGTTTGGAGCGGGTGTCGCGCTCGATTCCTCCGGATTCACTGTATACGTGGTTGATTTCAGTAATTATGACACCAACGATTCTCAGCCGGTGCAGGATATAACGGTGACCCCCGGTGGGCCGACCGCAACATTTGCGCCATTGGTGCAGCAGGTGGTTAAATCCACGCCTCAACCGGATGGTACCATCATCCATATCGTTCAATATGGCCAAACCCTATGGGCGATTGCCGACGCTTATGGTATATCCCTGACCGATCTCCTCACGCTGAATGGACTGACTGAAGATTCGGCGATCTACCCGGATGAGCAAATCCTGATCTTTCAGGGTACCGGTGAAACGCCAACTCCGACTGCGACTATTGAGGAGGTCGAACCTACTTTGACGCCCACGCCGACCCAACGAATGACCAGTACGCCGTCAGCACCGACTCCGACCCCTACCGAAGAACCTGCGGCGCACAGCAATTTCCTGACCAACATCTTCAGCGGGGATACCTTATGGGTTGGCATCGGGCTGGTGGCGGTGAGTGTATTTGGGATCGTGCTGTTGCTGTTCACCTCATCCAGGCTGAAGTAAAAAATTATCTCGTTTCGATAACAGTAAATGCACGCCAGTCCGGCGTGTATTTTTTATCTGTCGTTGTGTGTGAAGCGACAAATCCCTGAAACGAAGTGGAATGGGAAGCAATCTCAGAATTTCAATATGGATTAAGGTTCTCTTGCTAATAGCCGATTAACCCAAATCAAAATAGAGGATTGCCGGGCCCTCTTCGAGGGCTTGCAATGACAAAGGACCTTGTTTGGGGGAAATCAAGGAGACAGTATTTGTAGCTTGTAGGTCATGTGCCGCGGATCGCACGTGACGCAATGTTGTCATTGTCTGTGGAATGAAGCAATCTTTGAGTGTGAATGGAGAGAGAAAAGTTTCTTTTGTACGTAAATTAAGGCTTTTTGGATAGGTATCCTATTTGACGCAGAGCTTCCAATGGAGGGTTAGCAACCAACCTTACATTACCTTGACCAGGTGCGCGCCCTGGGTGGCATGACACTGGTAGAGTTTAGCCTGCTTTCCCGTCTGGATCTCATATTGCTCACTAACTGCTTGGATAAAATCCACCGCCTGGTCATCCCTGACAAGGTTGACGGTACATCCGCCAAACCCTGCGCCGGTCAGCCTCGCGCCGTAACAACCCGGCTGTTTGAGAGCGATCTCTACAAGCGCATCCAACTCAGGCGTGCTGACTTCATATAAATCCCGCAGGCTGTGATGCCCGGCGATCATCATTACACCAAAACCGGCGATATCATCTCTTTAAGGAAAACCACACCCGATTCATCAACCCGAGCGATCTCTTCAACCACATCCCTGGCACGTTTACCGACCGTTTCAGGTAACTGAGCCGCATAAGTCTCAAATTGACCCGGCGTGACATCTCTCAGAGATGTGATCCGAGGCAGGAATCGCTTAAGAATGGCGAGCGCTTGTCGGCAGGCCGCCTGGCGGTCGTTATAGCCGGAACCGGACAATTCTCGCGGGACCTGTGAATCGGCGACGATGATGGCGACATCTTCCGGCAGGGTACCGGTTCCCAATCCAAAGAGCGGGTATCCAGGTAGAGTGCCTGGTTTTCCATCCCAAACATGCAGGCGAACTGGTCCACGATGCCGGAGTGGACCCCGACATATTCGTTCTCGCCCTTTTGTGCCAATTTCGCAAGTGTCATCCGGTCGGTATCCCAATCACCCAGAGCCTTAAAAGCCTGCATAAAAGCGACTTCCACGGCGGCCGAGGAACTTAGCCCGGACCCCATCGGGATGTTGGAGGTGTAGGCCGCCCGCATACCCCTGATTGAGAGTCCGGCCTGCCGGCAGGCCCAGGCGACGCTGGCAGGATACAGGGCGAAATGCGGCAGCGGTCCCCCGTTGATGTCCACTTTGTCCTCCAGGTTAGAAAATTCAAATGCGATGGTTTTGCCCAGGTCAATGGCGTGAAGTTCGATCAGATCGGCATTCAAAGGGGAAAAGGTGAGGGTCATGGTCAGGTCAATGGCGACCGGCAGGACCGGGCCGTCATTATAATCGACGTGCTCACCAAGCAGGTTGACCCGTCCGGGAGAAATAATGGTTTGTGAATTCCGTTCCTTGGAGGTTGGGTTTATTCTTATCTCTCTCAAACCCTTAAAATCTTCTGGCAGTTCGATAGAGTTAGCCAGCCATTTTTTCCTGGCATGTGTATAGCTTTCGATCTGCGCTTCCCTTTTCAAGGCTGTGCTGTGATCTTCAACTTCTTCAAAATAGACCAACTCACCCTGTCCACGCATGCGGGTATACCGGGCGCCGCGTCCGGCATTGTGTTCGTTCACCCGGCGTTGTGGGTCGGTGGTCCAGCCGGTATAAAATGAACCGTTTGCGCATCGAACCATATAACAATAATAGGCCATCAATTTATGAAAAGGAATGAAATCCTTTCACCTCCCAATCAGGAAAAGTGCAATTGACATCAATGGTTCACCAATGATCAGGTTCACCAGATCCAGCCAAAAGCGGCAGAATAAACAGGATCGCAAGCAGGATGAATGGGCTATACGGCCGGATTCGCTCCATCGCTTCAACCCAATGTTCCGGGAGGAAGACAGCAATTACCTTCTCGCCATCGAGCGGCGCTAAGGGGATCAGGTTGAACAAAAATAACGCCAGGTTGATGAAAAGGAATTCCAGCAGAAAATCACCCCACGAGGGCAGGATTGCGCTGGCGCCGGAGGTCAGCGAACCCAACCGAAGCGCAGGGGGATGGCAGCCAGCACACCCCAGCAAGAGGTCGGAAGCCGGCCCGGCCAGAAAAACAAGCATTACGCCTGCTTTGGATTTACTGTGGAGGGGAGATGGGTCTCATTGGAACCGGCTTAGCCTAGCAAAAGCCGGCGACAACCAGCATGATGGTTCCCATGATATCCAGATGTGCCAGAGGGTTTAGTGTCAGGCGTCCGTGTTGCTTAGGCGTGGGATCGCCCAGGAGGGTCGCCACGCCTGCATGTGCGAATTCATGGAAGGTGAAGGCCAATAAAAGGGTGATAACCCTGGAAATGATGGTGGGAACGGAAAGGTTGAAGATCATGAGGGATGTCCGGCCTCGACT
>CAVUGP010000003.1:0-12127 GCA_963741015.1 uncultured Chloroflexia bacterium
TGGCGTGCATGGTATAATCCCTCTTTCGTGGTCCGAAAGGCCGTGATATTTATCATTGGAAGAAAAGGAACGTAAGATGAACCAAGCGGGGCTCTAAAAATCAGTTGAAGCACCTGTCAACGAGAACATCCCTGAACTGTTCCCCGGTGACGCAGTCAGCGTCCACCTCAAGATTAAAGAAGGTGATCGGGAACGCATCCAGGTTTTCAAAGGCACAGTCCTGTTCGTTACCGGCGGCACGAACGACGCAACCTTTACCGTCCGGCGCGTGGCAAGAAATGGGATCGGTGTTGAACGTACCTTCCTTGTGCGCTCACCCCGCATCCAGAAGGTCGAAGTCGAGCGCCATACCAAAATTCGACGAGCTCGTCTGTTCTTCCTGCGCAACGGACCGGGAAGAGCGCCCGCCTCAAACAGCGTTTTTAGAACTTTATCGTTCCGACGTCTTGCCGGCACGGATCACCTTCCAGCCGGCAATCCGCCTCATCAGAACTCAGCACCGGATTAAAATGATCGCTGTTGATTCCTGGTGAGGCATTTTTATTTTCAGGGAACAACGCATGGCAAATTCTTCACACCCCATCATCGGCATCACCGGCGGCCTGATGCAAACCCAGGCCGGTGCAATGGTTTGCCAGGTCGGACAGGCTTATGTTTCAGCGGTCACCCGGGCTGGCGGCCTACCCTTATTAATCCCAATTGGCATTGACGAACAAAATCTGGAAGATCTGATCGATACAGTGGATGGTCTTCTGCTCACCGGCGGTGGTGACATCGATCCGGTGCATTTCAACGGCGACCCACATTCCAAAATATATGGTGTTTCCCCTGAACGCGACCGGTTGGAATTTGCCCTTATAGACGCGGCACTAAAGAACCACTTACCTTTCCTGGCAATCTGCCGTGGGATCCAGGTATTGAATGTGGTCTTTGGCGGTACGCTTTATACACACATCCACGACCAGGTTGAGGACGCGTTGAAACATGATTGGTTTCCAGGCTATCCCCGGGATAAGGTCGCCCATACGGTCAGTTTGACATGCGACAGCCTGTTGCATGTTATCTTTGCAACGGACGATATCCCGGTGAACAGTTTGCACCATCAAGGTGTTGCAAAGGTTGGAAAAGGACTGGAAGCTATTGCCTTTGCACCGGACGGACTTGTGGAAGGCCTGGTCGTCAAGGGCGAAAAGTTCGCACTGGGCGTCCAGTGGCATCCCGAGTGTCTTCCCGACGATCCGGGCATGCAAAAATTGTTCAGTAAATTTATTGATTCATGCAGGACATCATAGGAAACCCTGGATGGCTCTACGCATTCAGAGGTCAAAATAAAAACCACTTTCAATGTTAGAATGGACTTTCAGATCACCAAACCTGAAGGAGTGTGAGCGATGAAAATCTTGATCACAGGTGGAGCCGGTTATATCGGAAGCACGATCTGCTCGGCACTTAAGGACCATGGACACACACCGATCATCCTTGACTTCACTGGTGACAGGTCGGGAAGAATTCACCAAAGGTTACATTTTTTACAAAGCGGATATTGCCGATAAGGACGCCGTGCGCCAGGTCTTCAGTGACCATCCGGATATCTTTGCGACCATCCACTGCGCAGCTCTGATCGTGGTGCCCAATCGGTCTCCAGGCCGTATGACTATTACCGCGAGAATGTGGTCAAATCGATGGATTTCTTCTACCAGTTGGCGGAAATGGGTCATCCTCGGTTAGTCTTCAGTTCATCGGCCGCCATCTATGACGTAGTCCCCGGGTTCATGGTAACTGAAAAATCGCCGCTCAAACCAAACAGTCCCTAT
Source organism: uncultured Chloroflexia bacterium (assembly GCA_963741015.1). Classification (GTDB taxonomy): domain Bacteria; phylum Chloroflexota; class Anaerolineae; order Anaerolineales; family Anaerolineaceae; genus Brevifilum. The sequence goes on from CAVUGP010000003.1 coordinate 1,815, forward strand.
TCCCGCACCAAATACATGATGGAAATGATCCTGCAGGATTTCACTCATGCCTATGATCTCGAAGGGATCGCTTTACGATATTTCAACCCCATCGGCGCAGACCCCCAAATGCGCTCCGGAATGCACATCAAAGAACCCAGTCATATCCTGGGCAAACTGGTGTCTGTGGCTTTAGGTGAAGAACCTGTTTTCAATATCACCGGTACCGACTGGCCGACTCGTGATGGCACGGGTCTCCGGGATTACGTCCATGTATGGGATTTGGCGCTCGCACATGTCAAAGCCGTCGAGATGTTTGACGAAGTTATACAAACTGCCCCTGACCCAGCAACGCCTTATGTCGTCATCAACTTGGGAACCGGCAAAGGCGTGACCGTGCGGGAGATGGTTGAAGCTTTCGAAAAGGTTTATGGCCAGAAGATTAACAAACAGGAAATGCCCCCGCGTCCCGGTGATGTTGCCGGTGCGTATGCCAACGCCGATAAAGCGCTTGAACTTCTTGGATGGGAAGCCGGTTTACCCATCGAAAAGGGGATCGAGGATGCTTTGAAATGGGGTGAAATTCGAGATACGATCCTGGATTTCAAAGAGTAAGGTCTTCCTTAACCCAGACCATCAAATAATTATTGAAGTAAAGATAGGTTCCGGAGGATTAAATCTTCCGGAACCTTTTTATTTTAATACCCTCATTTTTGACATCCGGACAGAATTAAAATTTTTTTATTGAATCCTTTTTACAATGTCATCGTATTATTTCAATCCCCTTCAATGATCGCCATCTGGATCGCGGTGAGGTGCTCGGCCAGGACACCCATCAGGAACGAGATCACCCCAAGGACGAACAGGATCACGCTTGAATTTGGGATATAAGTTGATTCACCTGAACAATGCTGATGACCATCCCGATCAAACCCAAAACGAATGAGGCTATCGTCACAGGGACGAAGACCCGCATCGGTTCAAACAACAGGATGATCTTGAAAATGATCGTTGTGAACCGGAATCCGTCCCGGAACAGCCTGATCTTGCTTGCGCCAGCCTGGCGCGGGCGGATATTTATCGGCACGTACTTGATGTTGTAACCACCCTTAAGCAGCGCAAGCGTGCTTGTGGTGGGATAGGAGAACCGCTGTGGAAAAAGGTGATAGAACTTTTTCACCACATCAGCCCGGAAAATTCTGTAACCGGAGGTGAGATCCTCGATCTTGAAACCGGTCAGGGAAGAGGCGAGCTGATTATAGAATTTATTTGCCAGGTTACGGTACCAGCTGCCATCATTCTTGAATGGACGGGCCCCCACAACAAGGTCATATTCATCCAAGTACGGCAGCATCTTCAAGATATCTTCAGGATCATGCTGCCCGTCGATATCCATGCAGACGATATAGTCGCCAGAGGCCACCTTGATCCCGGTCTTGATCGCAGCACCATTACCCTTATTATATGGATGGTGTACCACCTTTAGTGACTGCGGAAATTCCGATTCCATTTCCTTTAGCACTGCAAAGCTGTTGTCGGATGAACCATCATCCACTGCCACCACTTCCCAATCCAGATCCTTCTGAACGAAAACCTCAATGATCTTCCCAATCGTAACCGGGATGATTGTTTCCTCGTTATAAATCGGCAGGACAACTGAATATTTCATGGTATCGCCTCGTATTTTACTTTTCAACTTGAAACGGGCAGATCAGGTAAAGCGGAAGGAAAGGACTTGGAAATCGGAGGGTACGTTCCAATGAAAACCCATTTTGGGAAATTATCTGCCGTAATTCAGACGCATTATGCTTGTGGTAGTCATGATATTTATTGTAACCGACCAGGGTCCTGCCAAATTTGTATAATGCCGATTTCATTGGCCCTGACATGATCAATTTCCCACCAATTTTTAATTTACGGGCAAACAGATGGGTGTAACTTTCCGGATCATCCAAATGTTCCATTACTTCAACTGCAAAGATCAGGTCCAGAGAATCATCAGGTAAAGACGAAAGGTCATCCAGGAAAGTTACCGAAAGATCCAGCTCTCGGGCTAACTCCTGAGCATATTGTGGAAACAAATCCACCGCATAGACTTGGGCTACATGTTGTGTCAAAGTTGGTAAAAAAACGCCGATCCCACAGCCGAATTCACAGACAACCATATCGGTTTTAAGATGCGCCAATCGATAGACAACATCATATCTGGTCCAAAACATTGCACGGACGAAGGGATTTTTGTTGAGGTAGGAAGGAATTGCCATCTCCGCTTGATCCGCCGAGGGGACAGCTTCCGAGCGGTTCACCGATGCTATTAAATCAGCAATAATGGTGCGATCAATGCGTTCGATTTGTTTTTGGTTTCTTTCCATTTAGGTTTGAATTTGGGTAGTTAGAAGATCTGAGTTTGATCGATATATTGGAATACAATTCCGATTTTATATGCGCAAATATACCATGTTGTCAATTAAAAGTTGACCTAATCAATCCATATAATAACAGCGTTTGATTTCCCTATTTTACCTTCGGCCCAGGTCGAAGCCATTTCATCACGAAGGGCAGCCTCAGAATCAGCAGGACAACCAATATCCCACCTAAAACCAATGGCAATGTGTAATTACCCTGCAGCTTCAGCAGGTTACCCTTGACCGCCATCAGGAAATGCACAATCACCAATATCCCCGCCAGATAGGCCAATCGATGCAGCCAAACCCATCCCTTGCCCCATTCCCGCTGCCAATACCGGAACGAGGTTGCAGCGAGCAAGATCAGGATGATCAGCGCCGCCAATCCCACGAGGATGAAGGGTTTGGTCTCAATTTCTTTCCAGATCAAAGTGAAATTCAATCCATAATCCCAGACGGTAAAGGCCAGGAAATGTAATACTGCGTAAAGCGCGGCGTATAACCCAAAGGTTTTCCGTAAATATCCAATAATCGGCAAACGGAAGAGACGGCGGAAAGGCGTACTCGCCAAAGAAAGGAGCAGGAAGATCACGGCTGTCCGACCGGTCTTCTGGATCACGGTTTCGACCGGGTTGAACCCCAATTCTCCCCTGACATACGCACCGATCAGCAGGATCAGAGGAAGGATACCAATGAAATGTGACAGGACTCTCAACTGAAAGCGCTGTGATTCCGTCTTTCGATCGATAATCTGATTATTCATTCATCAATGTCCTCAACCACGCTTTTCCCGTGATCAGAAATTGATCCTGAGATCCATACCCTCATATAGGTAATCAACCTCATCCGCATACCCGTTCATATATAAGGTATCACGCCTTCCGGATTCACCGATCCGGGTTTCGGTCGCCTGTGACCAGCGCGGGTGATTTACCTCCGGGTTGACATTGGCATAGAAGCCATATTCCTGGGGTGCAATTGTATTCCACATGGTTGGCGGCTGATCTGCCACCAGGGAAATCCGTACGATCGATTTGATGCTCTTGAAACCATATTTCCAGGGAACCACCACACGGATCGGCGCACCATTTTGAGGCGGCATTGGTTCATCGTACAATCCTGTCGCAAGGATCGTCAAATCGTTCATTGCCTCATCCAGACGCAGTCCTTCCAGATAGGGGAAGGGGAACATCCCTGAATTGACTCCGTTCATTACTTCCGGGATCAAAGCCGTTTCAAACGCCACGAATTTTGCATCCGAAGTGGGTTCCACCTCTTCCAGAAGCTGCCGGAGCGGAAAACCCGTCCAGGGAATCACCATCGACCAGGCTTCCACACAGCGCATGCGGTAAATTCGCTCCTGTTGGTCGAAAGTGTCCAGAATATCCTGTGTGGAATAGGTTTTGGGATTGTTGACCAGCCCAGTAACCTCTACAGACCAGGGCTCAGTTATGAAATCTTCGGCCAATCTTGCCACGGCTTCCTTATTGGTCGAAAATTCATAGAAGTTACAATACCCGGTAATTGCGTCAAAAGTTGTCAGGGGATTACCCAACTCATCCGTGACACCTTCCACAACCGGAATGGTTGGTGTGATGCCGGCCTCAGTATGTGAGGAAGTTGGCGTAATATTCGGCGCACATCCCGCCAGGGCAACCCCCAGCCCTGTGATCCCTATTTGCTTGAGGAAGCGACGTCGTGATTGATAAAGTTGTTTTGGTGTGATCTCATCTTTTTCTATTGGAAGGGAATGAGCTTTTTTTCTACCCATAACAGCACCTCTGATCTCTTAAATCGTCAATAAATTAATTCTACCGTCAATATTTGCATTTTTAGTCCTCTGCCCAATTTATTCGTCACCAAGGGGAAAGGCAGCGTCCTCCCGGACGATGAAACTACCTGCCAGGACCTTGACTTGGATATATAAATTATACCAATATTGTCGCATTAAAATTCCCCTTTCATCAAGCTGGAAGTGAACAAATTCCCGCATGTTATAATGAATCCAATATCAACTTCCAGTCGAGGCCGGACATCCCTCATGATCTTCAACCTTTCCGTTCCCACCATCATTTCCAGGGTTATCACCCTTTTATTGGCCTTCACCTTCCATGAATTCGCACATGCAGGCGTGGCGACCCTCCTGGGCGATCCCACGCCTAAGCAACACGGACGCCTGACACTAAACCCTCTGGCACATCTGGATATCATGGGAACCATCATGCTGCTTGTCGCCGGCTTTGGCTGGGCTAAGCCGGTTCCAATCAACCCGTATTACCTGCAGCGCAAATCCAAAGCAGGCGTAATGCTTGTTTCTCTGGCCGGGCCGGCTACCAACCTCTTGCTGGGTGTGCTGGCTGCCATCCCCCTGCGCTTCGGTTGGGTTCCGCTGACCTCCGGCACCAGCGCAATCCTGCCCTCGTGGGGTGATTTTCTGCTGGAATTCCTTTTCATCAACCTGGCGTTATTTTTGTTCAACCTGATCCCCTTAGCGCCGCTCGATGGCGAGAAGGTAATTGCCTTCTTCCTTCCGGAACATTGGGTTGAAGCGATGGAGCGAATCCGGCCGTACAGCCCCTTCATCCTGCTTGCGATCCTGTTTATTCTGCCGCTTTTTGGGCTGGATCTGGTGAACCTGATCATTCGTGAACCATTGATGTCAATTGCACTTTTCCTGATTGGGAGGTAAAAGGATTTCATTCCTTTTCATAAATTGATGGCCTATTATTGTTATATGGTTCGATGCGCAAACGGTTCATTTTATACCGGCTGGACCACCGACCCACAACGCCGGGTGAACGAACACAATGCCGGACGCGGCGCCCGGTATACCCGCATGCACGGACCGGTGGAGTTGGTCTATTTTGAAGAAGTTGAAGATCACAGTACAGCCTTGAAAAGGGAAGCGCAGATCAAAAGTTATACACATGCCAGGAAAGAATCGCTGGCTAACTCTATCGAACTGCCAGAAGATTTTAAAAGTTTGAGAGAGATAAAATGAACCCAACCTCCAAGGAACGGAATTCACAAACCATTATTTCTCCCGGACGGGTCAACCTGCTTGGTGAGCACGTCGATTATAATGACGGCCCGGTCCTGCCGGTCGCCATTGACCTGACCATGACCCTCACCTTTTCCCCTTTGAACGCCGATCTGATCGAACTTCACGCCATTGACCTGGGCAAAACCATCGCATTTGAATTTTCTAACCTGGAGGACAAAGTGGACATCAACGGGGGACCGCTGCCGCATTTCGCCCTGTATCCAGCCAGCGTCGCCTGGGCCTGCCGGCAGGCCGGACTCTCAATCAGGGGTATGCGGGCGGCCTACACCTCCAACATCCCAATGGGGTCCGGGCTAAGTTCCTCGGCCGCCGTGGAAGTCGCTTTTATGCAGGCTTTCAAGGCTCTGGGTGATTGGGATACCGACCGGATGACACTTGCGAAATTGGCGCAAAATGGCGAGAACGAATATGTCGGGGTCCACTCCGGCATCATGGACCAGTTCGCCTGCATGTTTGGGATGGAAAACCAGGCACTCTACCTGGATACCCGCTCTTTGGATTGGGAACCGGTACCTCTGCCGGAAGATGTCGCCATCATCGTCGCTGATTCACAGGTCCCGCGAGAATTGTCCGGTTCAGGCTATAACGACCGCCAGGCGGCCTGCCAGCAAGCGCTCGCCATTCTTAAGCAATACCTGCCTCGGATCACATCTCTGAGAGATGTCACACCGGGTCAATTTGAGACTTACGCGGCTCAGTTACCTGAAACGGTCCGTAAACGTGCCAGGCACGTGGTTGAAGAGATTGCTCGGGTTGATGAATCGGTTGTTCTCCTTAAAGAGGATGATATCGCCGGTTTTGGTGCAATGATGATCGCCGGGCATCACAGCCTGCGGGATTTATATGAAGTCAGCACGCCTGAGTTGGATGCGCTTGTAGAGATCGCTCTCAAACAGCCGGGTTGTTACGGCGCAAGGCTGACCGGCGCGGGGTTCGGCGGATGTACCGTCAACCTTGTCAGGGATGACCAGGCGGCGGATTTTATCCAAGCAGTTAGTGAGCAATATGAGATCCAGACGGGAAAGCAGGCTAAACTCTACCAGTGTCATGCCACCCAGGGCGCGCACCTGGTCAAGGTAATGTAAGGTTGGTTGCTAACCCTCCATTGGAAGCTCTGCGTCAAATAGGATAACTATCCACAAAGCCTTAATTTACTTACAAAAGAAACTTTTCTCTCTCCATTCACACTCAAAGATTGCTTCATTCCGCAGACAATGACAACATTGCGTCACGTGCGATCCGCGGCACATGACCTACAAGCTACAAATACTGTCTCCTTGATTTCCCCCAAACAAGGTCCTTTGTCATTGCAAGCCCTCGAATAGGGCCCGGCAATCCTCTATTTTGATTTGGGTTAATCGGTTATAAGCAAGTGAACCTTAATCCATATTGAAATTCTGAGATTGCTCCCCATTCCACTTCGCTTCAGGGACTTTGTCGCTTCGCACACAACGACAGATAAAAAATACACGCCGGACTGGCGTGCATTTAATGTTATCGAAACGAGATAATTTTTTACTTCAGCCTGGATGAGGTGAACAGCAACAGCACGATCCCAAATACACTCACCGCCACCAGCCCGATGCCAACCCATAAGGTATCCCCGCTGAAGATGTTGGTCAGGAAATTGCTGTGCGCCGCAGGTTCTTCGGTAGGGGTCGGAGTCGGTGCTGACGGCGTACTGGTCATTCGTTGGGTCGGCGTGGGCGTCAAAGTAGGTTCGACCTCCTCAATAGTCGCGGTCGGAGTTGGCGTTTCACCGGTACCCTGAAAGATCAGGATTTGCTCATCCGGGTAGATCGCCGAATCTTCAGTCAGTCCATTCAGCGTGAGGAGATCGGTCAGGGATATACCATAAGCGTCGGCAATCGCCCATAGGGTTTGGCCATATTGAACGATATGGATGATGGTACCATCCGGTTGAGGCGTGGATTTAACCACCTGCTGCACCAATGGCGCAAATGTTGCGGTCGGCCCACCGGGGGTCACCGTTATATCCTGCACCGGCTGAGAATCGTTGGTGTCATAATTACTGAAATCAACCACGTATACAGTGAATCCGGAGGAATTGAGCGCGACACCCGCTCCGAACTCTTTGCGGTTTGGATCTAGCATATTGTCGATATGGGCTTCATCATTCCAACTGACATAAATGCAGTTATAAACCGTTAATCCCGGGCCGCGTGCCCAGTTTTCGGTCACGATTGCGCCGGTGTATCCCACGGCATGGGCACGGTCGGTTGCGGTACTGCCGTCTTCACCGATATGCCCGCCCAGTCCGGTCTCAGCGATCCAATCGGCATGGCCCTGCGCAGCCAGATTGAGATAGATGTTCTCTTCCAAAGGACCTAGTCCGTTGGCGGCCCGATAGTCATTGATCCCTGCCAGCATCTCCCAGGCCGTGCCGGCTTGTGCCTGCACCGGGCGCGGAGTGCCAACCCAGAGCATGAATAGACCCAGGATGGATATTGCAGAGAGGATAGTTCTTTTTCTAAAGAATTTCATGGTTTTAATTCAGCTATCCGGAGAACCTTTGGAAAGCAGGGGTGTGACCGGAAAATACTCATAAGCGGCTGAATTTTACTCGTGAATCCCGATTTTATCAAACCGTTTGATTCGAGTTGAATATAAATTTCTCACGCCGTCACGATGATCCGGTCCCCTTCAATGACCTCACCCACATCCCAGGCGCTTACGCCGGTTTCTTTGGCCTTGGCAAGCAGTTCTGCCACTTTCACTTCAGGCACACCCAGCAGGAGGCCGCCGCTGGTTTGAGGGTCAAATAAAAGCATCTGATATTCCTCGGGAATTTCCGGGTCAAATTCGACATGGCCGCCGAAGTATAACTTATTATCAGATGCGCCGCCCGGGAAGCGCCACTCTCTGGCATACTTCCTGGCACAGGAGATGAACGGCATCCGGCCGAAATCAACCCGCAAACCAACCCCGGCGCTATCCGCCATTTCCCAGGCATGCCCCAGGAAGCCGAATCCTGTAATGTCCGTGGCTGCTTTCAATCCGAATTTAAGAGCCAACTCGGCTGCCTCACGGTTCAGGCGTTTCATCCAACCCACGACTTCTCCAACATCTTCAGGAGCCGCTTTCTGCTGCTTGAGCGCCGTCGTGGTGACTCCAAAACCCAGCGGCTTGGTGAGCACCAGGTGATCCCCCACTTTCAGGCCATTCTTGCGAAGCAGTGTTTTTTCTTCCGCAAAACCCAATGCGATCAGGCCGATCTTGGGTTCCTTATCCTGGATGGTATGCCCGCCGGCGATAACCGTACCCGATTCGGCGGTCTTCTCCGCCAGGCCGCGAATGATCTCCCTTGAGAGTTCCAGCGGCAGGTCCGGCGGCAGGGCTGCCACTGTCAGCGCCAGGAACGGTATGCCACCCATGGCATAAACATCCGAAAGCGAATTGGCCGCGGCGATTGCACCGTAATCATAGGCGTTATCGACAACGGGTGTGAAGAAGTCGGTCGTCACAACCAGGACACGGTCATCGTCCAGCCGCCAGACCGCGGCATCGTCAGGCGTCTCCAAACCAATCAACAGGTTCGGGACCTTGATATCTTTGTATACTTCAGTGATTGGCTGCAGGACCTGCGCCAACGCTTCCGCGCTGAGTTTGGACGCTCAACCCGCACAACTGGAAAGTGTGGTCAGGCGGATCTCGCGACCTGAGGGGACTTTTTCTGTCATTGAACCTTTCCCTTTATTTTATTGCCCCGTCGTCGTATCAGGAATGACGGTCGTAGAATCCACCGTTGTATCCTGTGACGGACCATATTCAGGCAGTGGGAAAATGAAGGGGCTGTCATACGGCAGGAACATCACCTCTACATTGGGAGAAAGCTTATTGATATAAACATAAGTCAGCAAGTCCGGATACTGCGCCAGGACTTCCGCCTGCACCTGCAGGGCTTCCGCTTCCGCCTGCGCTTCGATCACCCGGGCTTCTGCCTGGCCTTCCGCAGCGATCACTACAGCGTCTGCCTTACCCTGCGCTTCCTGACGGACCTGTTCGGCTTCCTGTTTCTTCTTCTCCACCAGGAGCTGTGCTTCCTGCGCCTGTTGTTCGGCGATCTGCTTCTGCTCCACTGCAGCCGCATATTCCGGCGAGAAGGTGATGTTACGCAGCACGAAATCGACCAAAATCAAACCGTTATCATTGAGGATTTCTGCCATATCCGCATTGACCAGCTCGATCATCGTGAAACGTTCCGTACTGACGATTTCACTAACGTTGAACTGCGAGACAATATCCCGAATGATGCTGCGCGCCTGGGTACGGACAAGTTCCTCTTCATAGCGATTCTGCCAGAGAATATGGACACGGATCACCTGTTCGGGATCAATCGCAAAAATGACCGAAGAATCCACCAGGATCTCCTGACCATCCGCCGTTCGGGCGGCAATCGAATCATCTCCGTTCCGCGCGCCCTCTTCTGTGGCGATCGACATGGTATAGGTCTGGTATGAGATCGGGTAAATTTGTACATTCTCAAAGAAGGGAATGACCCACGAGAGGCCGGGCTGGAGCGGTTCCGTCCGGTACCCTTTCGGGGCTAAAGCGGAAATGACCACACCGCGTTCCTGCGGTTGGATGAAAACCAGACCGCTGTTGACAACGGTGAGGATGATGGCTAACAACACCAGCCCAACCGTCACCAGGACGGCTTTTTTAACAGAATCTTGCGGTAGGCGCGAAATACGGAAAACGCGATCAATAAGACCGTCGCCATCCAGATCAAACCAACGATCCAGGCCAGGACAATTGTGACGTTCATGAGATACTCCTTACTATTAAATTGTGGTATTGCATGGATAATTATACTAAATCAGGGCCGGTCGGCCTTATATTAT
>CAVUGP010000004.1:0-97247 GCA_963741015.1 uncultured Chloroflexia bacterium
AGTTATAAGTTTGGTCTTTGACCATGGTCGCATCAGGGTCAAAGCAAAGGGAGGAATCATTGACCACATACCCGGTGATCCCGCCCTGGAAGTGGTTCTTCCACTCATCCGGATAGCCCATTTCCGCGTACAACTCCTTTTGCATCTGCAAGATGGATGAGAATTTCGTGCCGGGTGTGGAATGGGCAATACAATTCGCCTCGATGATGCTTGCAGCTTCAAATTTATCTGCAATTTCAGCGGGCAAATGTTCCCCGAAATAGGCGGACCGTGTGAGGACCGCGTTCAAACCATATTTCCTGAAAGCCACAACGATCATCAGGTAATTTTCAATCGGTTTCGGCTGAGGGATCATGTGCCGGTATTTAAATAACCGTTCATCACTGCCGACCAATAAGACGATCGGGAAATATCCGGCTTTAGCATATTCACACATCATCATCGCTTCGACATCGGTTTCGAGCATGCCGGGTTTGGTCTGGTTCACCACACGCCGCATAAGTTTTTCGGCATCCGAATCAACTTCACGGAAGCGTTCCATATCTCCCTCGGTAAAGGGGTAATGGAGTTGGTAGAATGCTGAAGGCTGCCCTTCCGATTCACCTAAAGGCACGTCAGTTAGGACTTTTCGGTCACCGATCAAGTTCAGGACGACCTCTTCCAATGGCTCTTCAATCCACTTTCGAAACACCGGCTGGAATCCCATGCCGTCCAGTTCTTCTTCCAGGTTCCGTGCACCATCCATGGTATGGGCAACAACATAACGTTCATGCTCTATGATCACCAGATAAACCGCGGCCGCATCCGTAGTTAATAAAACACGACTGGTTCCCCCACAGGACAGCCAGGAAAAATTGGTTTGCGTGCCAATCACAACAGCGCCGTAATGTTCCGCTTCCATCAAATCATAGATACGGTCTAGCTTCAGCTTAAACTCAGCGAGTTTTGGGTCCATCAAACCATCCTTCCTGCTTACTCGTGAATTAATCTCCCCAGTCCGTGCCATTAGGGTGAATAAAGGCTTTCACATCCTTCTTCGCTCGAAGGTTCGCAAAAGCGGTTTCCCATTCTTCCAATTTATAGCGGTTGGTGATCATGGATTTGTAATCGATCACATCACGTGAGAGGAATTCAACGGCTTTTTCCCAACTTTCAGGACCGTTCCAGCTCCATCCGCCGTTGAGGGATAATTGACCCATAGCGACCTTATCGAAATTCAACGTGATGGGGTGACCCCACATGGCAATCAATGCAATCCGACCTTTTCCACCGGGACCTGTATTGGCAGGTTTAGCAACGTCAATCGCTAATTGGGTGCCTTCCTGGGTGCCAGCACAATCGGCAACGAATTCCGCGCCGCCATGAGAGAGATCCATGAGTTCTTCCAAAGGATTGTCTTCGTAAATGAAGATATGATCTGCACCAACCTTTTTCCCAACCGCGAGCCTTTCCACGTCATCCCGCAACCCTACCAAAGCAACGCTCCGCGCGCCTCGGATCTTGGCGAACTGCACAGCCAGGATACCCATCGGGCCCGGCCCGATGACCACAACAAAATCACCGGCATTGATCGTATTACGCTCCTGTAAACAGTGCAGCATACCGCCCGTAACAGGTTCTACCAGGGCTGCAGCATCGAGGGGCATATCGGGCGGGCACACATGAACCACACTTTGATGGATCCGCATCAGAGGTGCATACGAGCCGTCCTGTTCCACCCCGAGCCAGCCGCCTGGTGCTTCAATGTCGGAAACGATCTTGTCACCAATATTGATATCCTTGACGTTTTTACCCTTGTCAATCACGATGCCCGAATATTCATGGCCAAGCGTGACCGGCGCACGGTAAAAGTGGACGTCGTTTTGAATGTTCAGGTCACTCCCACAGACGCCGGCTGCCCAGACTTTCATTAATACATCATCAGGACCGATCGTCGGTTCGGGGACCTCAACGAGTTCCACATTTCCTTTACCCTCTCGCATTTTCCTGACTGCTTTCATGGATATCTCCTTTCGAGAGATTGATTATTTTTTTGTTTTATTTATATCGTTGCCAGGTGGATGATCTCCTCCTGGGAAGTATTCTCTGGATAAACTTCACCGGTGATACGGCCATCATGCATGACAAGGATCCGGTGAGAAATGCCTAAAATCTCCGGCAGCTCGGAAGAGATCATAATGATGCCCTTTCCCTGAGCGGCTAATTCGACCAGTAGACGATAGATTTCTTGTTTAGCGCCTACATCGATCCCACGTGTGGGTTCGTCGAAAATCAGCAGATCGGATTCCACAAACAGCCATTTGGCAAGCACGCACTTTTGCTGGTTGCCTCCACTTAGGAATTTAATTTTTTGCTCGTTACTTGGGGTTTGGATCCTGAGCTGGTTGATGAATTCGTTTGTTTTCCTGGTTTCCGTTTTTGCATTGATGAATGAATGTTCGATGACGTGATCGATACCGACCAGGGATATGTTCATACCCACTGAAAGATCAGGGATGATCCCCTGATGAGTCCGATCTTCGGGAACCAATGCCAGTTTCTTCTTGATCGCATCCTGGATCCTTACGATATTATCCTTATCATCCCTCAGGAATACACGGCCTGTGGTGACCTTGTCCACACCGAAAATAGCGCGAGCAAGATCGGTCCGACCTGAACCGACCAGTCCGGCAATTCCCAGTATCTCGCCTTCATGCACTTCGAGGTTAATATCGTGAAGAAGCCCCTCAACATTTAAGGTTTTCGACGGTCAGCAGCACTTTTTCGCCCGCTGGGTGACGATCCGGATAGATGTTATCGATTTCCCGACCCACCATATTCGCGATCAGCTTTTTGCGGGTCATGTTCTTGACATCATCAGTGATGATATGCTCACCATCTCGCATGACGGTGACTTTGTCCGCTATCTCAAAAATTTCCTCAAGCCGGTGGGAAATATAGATGATCGTGATCCCCTGCTCTTTAAGGTGCCGGATTATCCGAAACAGGATTTGCAGTTCCTTTTCTGTCAGAGTCGCGGAAGGCTCGTCCATGATCACGAGTTTTGCTTTGCGGCTAAGCGCTTTGCATATTTCAACGATCTGCTTTTTAGCAATGCTAAGATTGGCAACCGTTTCATTGATATCAATATCAATATCCATGGAGTCGATCAATTCCTGCGCTTTCTTCTTCAACTCCTTCCAATCAACGACTTTGCCAATAACGGACTTGGTTTCAATTGGTGCACCGAGAAGAATATTTTCAAAGACGGTCAATTCTTCCACCAGACGCAGCTCCTGGTGAACCGTACTGATCCCCAGATTGATGCAGTCGACAGGGTTTACCTCTCCCAATAATTCTCCGCAGAAAAAAATTTCACCATCGTCTTTTTGGTATGCGCCGGATACAATTTTAATTAAAGTCGATTTGCCTGCCCCATTTTCTCCTACCAGAGCATGAACATCACCCTCTTTGATGTTCATACTGAAATCCTTCAGCGCCTGAACGCCGGGAAAATGTTTGTTGATATTCTTGACTTCAAGTATGACGTTATTTGCCATGATAATTCCTGATTAGCGAGCGGGTTTATTGCGAAGAACATCATTCCAAATCGCCAGAATGAACACAACACCTTTGATGATCTGCTGGGCAAACGGGTTGATGTTCATAATGGTCATACCATTGACCAACATCGCGATAAACAACGTGCCGAATAAAACGTTGAGCGCTTTACCTTTACCGCCAGAGAAACTGACGCCGCCCAGAACAACCGCGATGATCGCTTCAAACTCATACCCAATGGCAGCGTTCGGTTGACCGGAGCCAAGCCGAGACATCAGAATGATGCCGGCTACCGCAGCCATGAATCCACAGACGATGTAAGCCAGGGTCTTGATACGATCACTCTTGATACCGCTGAGGTAGGCTGCTTCTTCATTGCCGCCAATGGCGTAGAAGAAACGTCCGAGCTTTTTCTTTTCAGAGAGGATGATCGCAACGACATAGACCAAAGCCATAATAATGACAGGGAAAGGTATGCCGAAAATAAAGCCTCGCCCAATAAAATTGTATCCCTCATCCAGAGAAACAATCGGGTAAGCGTTAGTCGACATATAGACAATTCCGCGCACATACAGATACGAGCCAAGGGTGGCAATGAAAGCAGGAATCTTCAATTTTGCGACAAGGAAACCGTTGATCCATCCAACGACGATGCCGGAGACAAGCCCTGCCAGAATGGCGAGGGGCAGCATTTGGATCCCGCCTGCTTTTATGATCATTGCAAAGAGGATCCCTGAAAGTGCTGCGGTCGAGCTGATTGAAAGATCGATCATACCGGAGATGATCACAAAGAATTCGCCGGCCGCCAGGATGCCAAAAATGGCGGACTGGCGAAACACATTGACCATATTGTTCAATGATAAGAAGTTATTCGCCGTGATTGAAAGTAATATGGTCAATCCTAAAAGAATATAAATAATTGCGTAATCCTGGCTGGATTTCTTAATGAACCCTCGGATACCTGCAATGAAACCCGGTTTTTTTGTATCTGAATTTGTCATGAAATTCCTCTAGATTTGGAAACTAATTTCTCAATTTCTGAACCACATCGCTTTGGTTCAGCCAAAGCGATGTGGTGATTTCGTTTTTCTTTTTTTTACTATGGTGCTGTATAACCTAGGTTGGTGAAGTATTCAACAGCATTTTCAGTCGTCACAAGATCCGTCGGAACATTCATTTGAAATGTGAAAGGCGTACCATTATTCAGATTGTCAGCAACGGCCTGAACAGAGGCATGTGCAAGGATGGTGGAAGGAGTGATAATTGCAGCCTTCAGATACGGCTTGGGGCCTGCCATATTATCCAGTGTTTCCTGTCCCCAACCTTCGGTATACACTGCCACGGAAGCGGGATCAACGCCAGCGCCATCAAGAGCGGCGATCACACCGAAGGCCATTTCCTCAACCATCGGGTACCAGATCACGGTATCGGGGTTCGCGGTCAGGACATTTTCTGCAATGGACATGGAGACGTCACGATTGCTCTGACCATCCTGTTCGGCTACGTAAACGGCGTTGGGGGCTGTCTCAGCAAGACCCTTCTTCCAGCCTTCATAGCGCATCTGATGGACTAAGTTACCGGGTTCCCAGAGAATGGCAACTTTACCTTCGCCGCCGTAGTTATCGTTCAAGAATTGGCCAGCGAGGACACCCAGATCGTAACCGGCTTTCACCTGATCAAACTGCACCCAGGCGTCGACGTTTGTCGTATCTTCCAGGCACAATTCAATACAAACAACTTTAATCCCTTTATCATGTGCTTCAGCGATGGCATCATAAGTTGCAGTCACATCCACAGGGGCGTAGACAATTGCGCTCACATCCTGTGACACAAATGTCTCAATTTGTTGAAGCTGGACGGCACTGTCGCCATCAGCATCCGCAACATAGAAGGCCAGACCATTATCTTCCGCGGTCTGTTTGGCGGTTTTCTCAAGGTCCTGCCACCATTCGTCACGGCGGAAATACATGCCCAAGGCGACCGATTTTTCTTTGACAACAGCAGCCTGGCATGCGGTCAATAAGATCCCCAAAACAACAAGCAAGCTCAATACAATAAGTTTTTTACGCATCTTTTTTATCTCCTCATGGTTTGGATAAATGGATAGGTGTGCATCTGTTAAAAATCTGAATATTCCGTACCTCCTCTCAAAAATGCCTTTACAAATATGAAATCAAAATTCAAGTGTAAATTCAAATCAAAGGGGTTGTAAAAAGTTATTCGGTAAATTTTACAAATTATTATCAGAAAATTGTCTTATTCTATTCGCTTTGCAAACGAATTATAGCATACGTTTGCATAAATTTCAAGAATTCTTTTACAGAAGATATTTAAATTCACAGCAAAATTCAGGGGAGTTTTTTAAAATAAAAGTAATGAGTACCAATGATAAAAAACACCTCCTGATGTGGAGATGTTTTTTAGATAATCAGGTTTCAATCAGAGCGGGCGACCGGATTCGAACCGGCGAATGTCAGCTTGGAAGGCTGATGCCTTACCACTTGGCGACGCCCGCATTAAGTCTCTCTATTTTACGCGAATCGGTCTGTCTGGTCAATACGAGCGTGGTTAACCTTCTCCCTTAAGCGCTTTCAACAGCAGTTCCCGACTCAGCTTCGGGTCAGCCTTGCCGCGGGTCTCCCGCATCACCTGGCCCATGAACCAGCCAAACAGGCCCTCCTTGCCGCCCCGATAACTGGCTACCTCATCCGGGTTTGCAATCAGGATCTTATCAATCGCAGCTTGCAGTGCCGAATCGTCGCTGACCTGTGCCAGGCCTTCTTCCTCGACGATCTTCCCAGGCGATTTACCGGTTTGCTGCACTTTACCCAGCAGCGACTTCCCAGTGGCGTTATTGATCGTCCCGGCATCCACAAGCTTGATGGCTTCTGCCAGGTGTCCTGGTTTGAGCACAAGTTCATCCGCCCCGATTCCCAGATCGTTAAGCATCCGCAATACTTCATTCATGATCCAGTTTGAAACTACCTTGGGATCACCGCCGTAGGCTTTGACCGCAGTTTCAAAATAATCCGAGATCGGTTTGTCTGCAGTGAGAATATCGGCATCATACTCCGGCAGCCCATACTCATGCATAAATCGCGCCCGGCGTACCAGGGGTAGCTCCGGCAGGGAGCCGATCACACCCTTACACCAGTCCTCAGTCAATTCCAGTGGCAGCAGGTCCGGCTCGCGAAAATACCGGTAGTCCGCTTCGGTTTCTTTGGAACGCATCATCGTGAGTGTGCCTTTGGCGTCGTCCCAATCCAGCGTCCAGGCTTTCACCTTCCCACCCGATTCCACAACTTCGATCTGACGCTTGATCTCCTTGTTGATCGCCGCGCGTACCGCCTCGATCGAGTTCACGTTCTTGATCTCAGTTTTAGTGTTCAGCACGGTGCTGCCCACCGGGCGGATCGAGACATTGGCATCACAGCGCAGGTGACCCTTTTCCATGTTCGCTTCGGAAACACCCAGCCAACGCAGCAGCTGTCGCAGGCGGATCAGGTACTGGGCGGCTTCATCCGCATTTCGCAGGTCAGGGCCTGTGACCATCTCGACCAGTGGTACGCCACAGCGGTTGAAGTCCACATAACGGACGCCGTTCTCATACTTGGTCTTTCCGGCATCTTCCTCAAGGTGAAGCTTGGTGATGCTCACCCGGCGGATGCTGCCATCCGGCATCGGTAAATCCATGTAACCGCCCTTGCCCAGGGCCATATCAAACTGCGAGATCTGGTATCCCTTGGGCAGGTCGGGATAAAAATAGTTCTTCCGGTCAAAGAAGGAGGTCAGGCGGATCTCCGAGTGCATGGCAGCCGCCAGCAAAGCACCCTTTTCCACAGCTGCTTCGTTCAACACCGGCAGTACCCCCGGCAGTCCCGTACAGACTGGGCAAATATTGGAGTTCGGCGGCTCTTCCCAGGAATCCGCCTTACAGCCGCAGAAGATCTTGGTTGTGGTGTTCAGTTGAATGTGGGTTTCAAGCCCAATGACGGCTTCATATTCTGTCATGATTCGTTCCTCCGGGAGCGTTCAAGGTCCCGTTGATTGATTTTATCAGCCCACTCTGCCAGTAATGGATAACGCCAATTCCGCCCGGTGAAGCCGGCAATCATCGCTCCTATATTGATGATTTGAAGCAATATTATCGGCAGAAAGGCAACAATGATCGACACACCGGCAAGAAGATAAATAAACAGTGCGATTCCAGCCGGGAATAACGCTGAATCTGTTGATGTCGTAATAATAAGAACGGTAACAATGATCATTAGGATAATCACGACGGTCCAAACAACGACCATGATGAGATAAGTCAGAAAGCCAACAACGACCAAAATGACTGAATATAATATTGCCTGCATGGAATGAAACCGAACATACTCTGAATTCTTCCTATCCTGAAGCCAAAAAATCAGTGCGGGAATCCACCCAAGCAAATAGGAGAATCCGGCTTTTAATTTTTCATCCGATGTCCTTGTGCCAACCTCAGTCTCAGTCACCGTTTCCCCTTATTTTCTCAAAACTTCAGGTTTGACTTTGCGCCAATCCTCATCGCTGGTCGCTTCTTCAAAAGCCTGTCCCACCCTGAACAGGGTCTCTTCGGCAAAATCCTGCGCCAGGAACTGCACACCAATCGGCAGCCCATCCGAAGCCAGACCGCCGGGCACCGAGATACCCGGTATACCAGCATGGTTGGCCGGGACGGTAAGCTGGTCGGCATACTGCATCAGGACCGAATCACCGTATATATCTGCTATCCTGAAAGCTGTGGTTGGCGTGGTAGGCGTCAGCAGGGCGTCCAGTTTGTAATCGCCATCAGGCGTGAAAGCAGCTTCAAAATCAGACCGTATCAGACTTCGCACTCGCAAAGCGCGGGCATAATACTGTTCGCTGTACTGCGCCGCACTGACATACATCCCCATCAGGATGCGCAGTTTCGGCTGCAATCCAAACCCCTCCGCTCGGGTCCTTCGGTACATCTCGCGCAGGTCCTGATAGTCGCTCTTGGTCCGGTAACCATATTTGACACCGTCATAACGGTGCAGGTTGGAAGCGGCTTCCACCCGGCTGATCACAAAATATGCCGGGATGCCGTAGGCGGTGTTAGGCATCGGGACATCTTCCACGATCTCCGCACCCAAACCAGCCAGGATATCGGCTGCATGGAGCGTGGCTGCCTTGATCTCATCCGGCAGCGGCTGCTGGACCAATTCTCCTGTCTCAGGGTCCGGAAAAGTGATTTGCATATAATCGGGTGAAAGGCCGATCCGCATCCCCTTGACACCTTGCTCCAATCCGGCCAGGTAATCCGGCACCGGAACGGTCGCGGCTGTGCTGTCATGCGGGTCTGCGCCGGCCATCACGGACAGCATCAGGGCGGCATCTTTCACATTTCCGGCCACCGGTCCGGGGCAGTCCAGCGAGGAGCCAAACGCGATCAGCCCATAGCGGGACACCCTGCCGTAGGTCGGTTTCATACCAACCACCCCGCAAAACGCGGCGGGCTGCCGGATCGACCCGGCCGTATCGGTCCCGAGTGAGAGCAAGGCCTCCCCTGCTGCGACGGATGCTGCAGAACCGCCGGACGAACCTCCGGGCACCCGGGAAGTGTCCCAGGGGTTGCGGGTAGAAGGCTGAAAAGCGGAAGATTCACTCGACGAGCCGTAGGTGAATTCATCAAGATTGACCTTGCCAAGGGTCAGCGCTCCGGCGGCTTCCAGCCGTTTTACGGCGGTGGCAGTGTAGGGCGCAGTGAAATTCGCCAGGATCCGGGAGGCGGCGGTTGAAGGAGTCCCCTTGACAGCGAAAATATCTTTGACCGTCAGCGGTACGCCCGCCAGAGGGCCAACTTCTTTCCCGGCTTTGACCCGGGTGTCCACATCTTCCGCCTGCTTCCGGGCGCGGTCGACTGTCAGGGTGATGAAGGCATGGACCTTTTCCCGGTCTTCATCAGTCAATACGCCGTAATCCAATGTGCCCGGCTTGCCATCAACCGCAGCAATCCGGTCCAGGGCTTGATCTAGGACTTCGCCAGCGGAAACTTCACCGGCCTTTACTTTTCGGGCGATTTCGAATGCGGATTGATCGATCTTTGTCATGGTTTAATCCAACTTCGTGTGGGGAATATCAGGGACGATGATGTAACCATCATCGACCTGGGGTGCCTGAGCCAGGATCTCTTCCGGGTTTTCACAAGGTTCCCAGACATCTTCGCGCAGACCAGCCCGGGTTTGAGCAGTATAAGCCACACCATGAGAGGCAAGGGGCACATCCTCCGCCAGAGGGACGTTCCCCAACTGGTGGATCGCCTTCAACTGGTTGTTGAGTTCCCTGCGAAGGTAATCCGCTTCATCAGGGTCAAAGGCAAACGCCGCCAGTTCAACCAGGTGTTCAAACAATTCAGGGGTTATTTCGTCATTCATCATGCCATCCATCACTGCTTCTAATTTATCCATTTCAGACCGGTGGTGTCACAACTATCCGGTTGTCTCTGATGTAATATGATACCTTAAAGTATCTGTTTGAGGCACTGCGCTTTTCTCTTCCAGTACATAATTTCAGATGCGGGCTCTGGCAACACGTGTTCTGGTATTTTTTAATTTCTTGTCATCGCGACATGTCGGGCAGCCTCGAACTGAATTGGCGATGCGCCTGGCACTAAGAAACGCCGTCAATAGGACAAAGTCCGCCGTGGTGATCTATCATAAGCATCGATTAATAAAATAGGTCTCCGTTTGAAGACAAACCGCAGAATTGTCAGTAGAAGATTGCTTCGATCCCTAACGGGGTCCTGCAATGACAATATCACTCACCATGCTATAATCGAGTCACATTCACCACCGGAGTGTGTGCATGCCCGAATCGGAGACTCCCCAGGCACAGACAACATCGAATGAAAATGCGAACCATCGTAATGATCGGCTTGCATTTTGGCTTTTCCTGCTTGGTTTATGCGTCTACCTGTTGACCCGCCTGATCCGACTCCCCGATTTCCCGATCTACTTCTTCACCGACGAAGCCATTCAGACCCAGCAGGCTGCTGATCTGATCGCACACGGTTTCCACAATGCTGAAGGCGTCTTGCTCCCCACCTATTTTCAGAACGGCGGGCAGTACAACCTCAGCCTGTCGGTTTACGCCCAGGTGATCCCCACCCTACTATTTGGTAAATCCGTATGGGTGACGCGTGGCACTTCTGTCCTGCTGACCCTTGTGGCAGCCGTTGCTCTCGGCCTGACCCTGAAAGATGCATTCCACAACAAATATTGGTGGCTGGGGCCGATCCTGCTGGCGGCCGTACCTGCCTGGTTCCTGCATTCCAGGACCGCTTTCGAGACGGTCATCATGGCATCCATGTATGCCGGATTCCTCTACTTCTATTTGCGTTATCGGGCTAACCTCCCCAAAGCATTATTCCCGGCGCTTATCTTCGGTGCGCTGGCATTCTATGCCTACAGTCCGGGTCAGGTGATCGTGGTCGTCACCGGCGTGATGCTGCTGATCGCGGATGCGCCTTACCACTGGAAACACCGCAGGACCGTCCTGATCGGGTTAGGCTTGCTGGTCGTTCTGGCGATCCCTTTCCTGCGCTTCTCACTGACCCAGGGTGACGAACGTCTCCACCACCTGACGATCCTGAATTCCTATTGGGTCAAACCGATCCCCTTCTACGAAAAATTATTGACCTATTTCTCCCGCTACCTCAAAGGGTTGAATCCTTTCTACTGGTTCTGGCCCAACCCATCCTTCATCGAGAAATATTGGCCCAATGTCAATCTGCCGGGCTGGTTATTCTCAGCCCAGAGCGATCTTGCACGCCACACGATGAAGGGCTATGGACATATCCTGCTGATCACCTTCCCGTTCTGGCTGACCGGATTGATCAAATGTTTCCGCAGGTTCAAGGAACCCGCTTACCGCACCCTGCTGCTTGCCACTCTGGCGGCACCCAGCGGTGCGGCGATCGTGGATTGGGGGATCACACGCGGGATGGTCTTCATCATCCCTGCCACGCTGATGACAGCCTTGGGGGTGGAAGCTGCCTTAAATTGGCTAGTGATTCGATGGAAAAAGCTTCAATATTGGCAGGCTTCAAGCGTCCTGTTCCTTTGCCTGGCCGGGTTCAGCTTTTGGATGCTAAGGGACGCGCTGCAAAATGGCCCAACCTGGTATCACGACTATGGCCTGGGTGGAATGCAATACGGAGCAAGGCAGGTTTTTCCCCGCGCAGCCAAAATCGCTCAGGCTGAACCGGAGACGACCGTGCTGGTCAGTTCCATCTGGGCGAATGGCCCCGATGTAGTGCTGCGATATTTCGCCGACGGCCTGACCAACCTGCGGATGGGTAATATCAATGCCTGGGGCCTGGAGTACCACCCGCTGGACAGGAACATGTTATTCGTGATGACTCAGGAAGACCTGGATTACGTCTATGATTCCGGCAAATTCACCGATGTCACCGTTGAGGAAATTATCCCCTATCCTGACGGCAGCAGCGGGTTCTATTTCGTCCGGCTGGAATATGTCGATGACATCGAAGCAATCCTGACTGAAGAGCGCGAAGCTCGCCAGACATTATCCTCGGAAATTATCTCCATTCAGGGGCAGCCGGTGAAGGTGCAATATTCAATCCTCGACATGAATGAGATTGCCCATGCCTTTGACGGCGACCCAACGACACTCATCCGCACACTGGAAGCCAACCCGCTGCGGCTGGTCCTGACTTTCTCGCAACCGGTCGATGTTGGCGGGGTGACTTTGGTCATTGGCGGCACGCCAACCCGGATGACCGTGACAGCTTTCCATCAGGGGGAAAAGCTGGATACGGTTGTCATGGAGGTCGGCCAAGCCTCGGTTGTCCGCGAGATGAACCTGGCTTTCGAAAAAGTCCTTTCAGTGGATAATATCCAAATCGAAATCCTCAGCATCAATGACGGAGAGATCGCCCATGTCCATCTTTGGGAAGTGACCCTCCATTGATTTGCCTGTGATAATCATGCCACCCTTCCGTCACCGGGGTGACATTCCGCCAAGCAACAACTAGTATAATGTTAGCGTAACACCAACCCACTCACCATAATCAGAGGGAGCCATGTCAACCAAAATTAACTGGATTGATGAGGAACTGGAAAGCCTGAAGGATTCAGGCCTGTATAACAAGATTCGCACCCTGAGCTCTCCACAGGGCGCCTGGCTGATCGTTGATGGCAAGCGAGTCCTCAATTTTTGTTCGAACAACTACCTGGGCTTGGCCAACCATCCCCGGTTGGTGCAGGCAGCCAAAGATGCCATGGACCAATATGGCGTCGGCCCCGGAGCTGTGCGGACCATCGCAGGGACCATGGACTTGCACCTTGAGCTCGAACGACGGATTGCCAGTTTCAAGGGTGTAGAATCGGCAATTACATTCCAATCCGGGTTCACAGCCAACCTGGGAACCATCCCGGCGCTGGTCGGGAAAGAAGACCGGATCTTCTCGGATGAACTAAACCATGCCTCGATCATTGATGGCTGCCGCCTCAGCGGCGCGAAGGTTGTCCGCTATACCCATGCAAATCCCGAGTCACTGGAAGCTGTGATCCGTGAGAATGAAGGCCAATTCCGGCGGGGTCTGATCGTCACAGACGGCGTGTTCTCGATGGATGGCGACTTCCCTCCATTGGACAAGATCGCCGATATCGCTGAAGCCTACGACCTGATGCTGATGGTCGATGATGCCCATGGTGAAGGCGTTCTGGGTAAAGGCGGCCGAGGCATTGTGGATCATTTCCACCTTCATGGACGTGTGGACGTTGAAGTTGGCACCTTCTCCAAGGCCTTTGGCGTGATGGGCGGCGTTGTCGCCGGGAACGCCAAAATTGTCGAATGGCTGCACCAACGAGGACGCCCCTTCCTGTTCTCTTCAGCCGTGACGGTGCCCGACGCGGCCGCCACCATCGCTGCGATCAACCTGTTGGAAGAATCAACCGAACTGGTGGACCGGCTGTGGTCCAATGCGGATGTGTTCAAACGTGAGATGAAGACCCTGGGTTTCGATACCGGCAAGAGCATGACCCCCATCACACCCGTGATGCTCGGAGACGCCAAGCTGGCCAGGGAATTCAGCCGAATGCTCTACGATGAGGGTATCTTCGCCATGGCGCTGGGTTACCCCACCGTGCCGCAAGGGCTGGCGAGGATCCGGGTGATGATCTCCGCCGCGCATACACCGGAGGACCTGGAACTGTCATTGGATGCTTTCGCCAAAGTCGGTAAAGAACTAGGCGTGATCTCTTAAAAAGCCTTCCTCTGAAGCGAAGCGGAATGCCTGAAGTGTAAACGGAAGGTACAAAGTGGGAAGGTGGCGGACAGCGCCGGATGAGAAGGGTTCGGTCAATCAATTAATCCCGGGGATTTCAGAAATCCCCGGGATTTTCTCTTTACTTACAGATTAAGCACAAAACGCCCGATGTGGGCGTTTTGTGCTGGTGAGATGCTTGTGTCAGATCAGGCCGGTTTGGGCGCCTCAGACTCCTTGAACGGATCGTAATCCGGATTGGTGCCTGCCCAACAGCAGCTTGGCTGTCGGAAACTGTTGCAGGCAAGGCCCCGGGAACACCGGTGTGCGATGATCCGCGGCGCTTGCTCAGGCAGAAAACTGGCCGGATAAACGATTTCAGCTTCCAAAGCGACTTCTTCACCCGCATGCTCACAATAAGATATCTTAATCACTTCCCAATTACGATAAGCCACAGATCTACCTCCTCTTGGACGAACAATTACTATTAAGATATTTGCATTATAACATATGGCTTTTGTGAAGAAAAATGCCGATCAAGAGGACTATCCCACTGCGGTGCGATCGTTTACTGATCACCGGAACTATACATGCGTTTCCTGCGCCAGTTGATCAAAGGGGCGGCAAGCTTCCGAAGGTAGTACTTGAACTGGATCACCGAGAACCAGTGCCCCCCTTCACGATAATGGACTCGCAGCATTTCCGGCCAACAGCGTGCGTCCGCCGCAATCGTCTTCGCATCCCCGTGCAGCCTGAATCCAGCCCAGACATGGCCTGGTAAATAAACCAGGGGAGCTTTAACAGCTAACCTCACCCAAAGGTCATAGTCCATCGCGAAATAGAAACTTGGATCCAGGGGACCAACCCTTTCCCATAAACCTCTTCGGAAGAAGGCTGCTGCCTGCGGCACATGGACGTAACCATTTCGCAGCCTGCTGTAATCCGTTTGGGCTGCCGGGAACCTGCCAATGACATGGTCGTCTGCATCGATGAAATCACACTCACCATACACCGTTCCAACGTCCGGGTGTGCTTCAAGATAGGCGACAGCTTCAGTGATCGCACCCGGCCGGTAGATATCGTCCGAATTCAGCCAGGCCAGGTATTTACCGGTCGCGCGGGCAAAACCCTTGTTGATCGCATCCGTCTGGCCCTTATCCGGGATGGACTCCCAATACGCCAGGCGATCCTCATAATCATGGATGATCTCCAGGCTGCCATCGGTCGATCCCCCGTCAATGACGATATATTCGATCCTCGGATAATCCTGGCTAAGGACGGAGTTCAATCGTCCGGCGCAGGAATTTCGCCTGGTTAAAGGAAGGGGTTATGATGGAAACAAGAGGCAGCTCATTCATGAGGTATGGATATCAGTCTCAATTACTATTGATGTTTCTAGATTTTACCACCCAGCATTTTTGTCTCATAGCAAGTTCGATCAAAAATTAATTCTATTGGTTGTTGAAATGAATAATAAGCGAAGAGATTTATTTAATGGATCTGAGATTCCCAAAAAACCAATTCATTGAAATTGCACTTTCAAAATACTTAGGTGACACTTCCGAAAAATTTTTACTAAATTCAAGAACTATCCTCTTTGTTATTCTCGTAATTTTCTCCTGAATGGACCCCCCGATCCTGAACACTTAACCGATAAGGTAGTAAAACTTGATGCCATTATCTATTGATGAGTAAATTAGCTCGAATTCCTCGGGGTTTGTTTTTACTGTGGTAATAACAACATCATTAGGATAAGGTACTTTGGGATCAATGCAAATCCAGTTTATATTTTATTGTATGGATAGAAATACTATAAATTGCTCTGGTTCAATTATGAGTGCCAGGATTACTAATGATCACGCTGCAAATAACTACACAAGCAATTTTCAACAATCGTAAAGATATGGTATCTACAATTACAAACATTCAGAATCCTCTACCGACGTCTGAGCTTGTTTTTTTATTGCCCGCCTTCAGACAGGTTGTAAATAATAATATCCCTCTCAGGGGTGGCATAAATTTCATTCACTAAGCTGCCATCAAGTTCACTGACATAGCTTCGATAGAATTCGGGGAAGTTAATATCGACGTAAATGCCGCGGACATCCTGGATCTTAAGCCAATCATAGAAATCCTGGGCATCCGAGAAGTCTGGGATATCATACGAATTAATGCCAAAGTAAATCATCCGGGCGGCCCAAACGTTCGCGGGTGCTCCGGCCAGGATATTACTTTTGGGTGGGAAATTGTCTTGCAAAGTATATACCGAACGCTCAACATCAGTTTTGCCATAAACCGGGAGATCAGGCGACGGATAACCACCGCGAATAACCAATGCCATTGCCAGTATGATCCACAATGCCGTCGAGCGCCAGTTTTCTGTGAGCAATTTAGAGCGCCAGAGCAGGAAAATCAGACCCAATCCGGCAATGAACAACCCATTGCGGAACACCATGGAAGTGTTTTGCATCAGTCCGCCGACAGCCAGGACTGCCAGGCTGGAAAATGCCAGTGCGATTTGTTCCGACCGCTGGTCCAAATGATTGATAATTGCCGTCAGACCGATGCTGGACAAGAAGAAAATCACAAAGAAGGGCATCATGAAATAACCTTCCCGGAAAAATGTGTTCAGGAATCCAACCCCCAAAGGAAGGAACCAAAGAAGGCATAATACCACCAGAGGAAAATGCTTTTTCCGCAGGAGTTCAATAACACCTCGTATGCTAAGCCACAGAAAAATTAAAATGAATTTATTGCCGTAAGCTTTTATGGCTAAATCACGGAAAACAAAACCCATGCGCTTCAACCGCTGCCAATAAACGGTGGGGTTCTTCATGATCGCCTTTATGACTGAGTTATTATTCTCTTCCGGGGTACCAAAGGCCTCCCGGGCTTCCAAACGCGCACTGATGGTTGCTGTGAAAATTCCGGTTTGTGAATAGATCCATTCCTGCCCGCTTTCAAAATTGTTATAAGTCCGGTCGGATAACCCCGTATTGAAATTACCCGTCACGATCCCGTAAGTCAGGATAAAGCCACCAACCAGCACGATAAAAGGTACCAGGATGGCGATGATTGAGCGGTGCCATCCTTTCTCCAGGCGGACAACCAGGAACGTGAAGATCAACAGTACGCCGATCAGGATCAAGCCCTCCGCACGAGCCAGTGTCGCCAACCCCATTAAACCGGAAGCCCACCAAAGATACTTGGTTTTACGGAGTCGATAGAAGGCCAGCATTTGCCAGAAAGCCAACCCGGCCAACCCGGCAAACAGGACATCGCTGGGGTACAGGAACATCGTTGAAGCCACCGGGACGATAAAAATCAACCCGAACATCACCCAGGCGTTAGTATAGGGTTTCAGCTCAGCAGCAATCAATGCCACACTTACGAAGATCAGCGAGAATAGCAAAATCCTGCCAATCGCGTCGCTGAGCATGAAGAAATTGCGGGAGTGTAAAACGGGAAAGGTGGTCAAGGCGTAAAGAACACTCGAAAGCGGTGAGCCTGCCAATTGAGGGAGTTTTCCTTCGGTTAATAGCAGATACCCACTTTGAATATAATTCGCCTCATCCCAGATATTGATCTCACCCAGAGAGGGAAAGAAGAAGGCGCTTTCCAACACCAGGCTCAGCAGAAAAATAACAATAATGATTCTGAAAGACAAACCGGTATTTATAAACAAAGGATTGCTTGTCTTAGCTTGCAGCTTCATTCTTTCGTCTGGTCCCATTTGATACCTTCTGAATCCACAAATAATCGTTTTTTGTGGTGGGTCAGTTTTCGACGTGTCTGGCGATACCTCAGGAACAAACCACTCAAACCCATCACACCACCGACGGCTTGTACCCATTTATACCAGACGCGCAACACAGCTCTCGGATCGATCTTCCAGGCTTGTTTGAAATGTTTCAGAGCTTCCTTTGAATTCCCGGAATCGATCAACCGCCGGGCGGAAAAGATATGCAATCCGGCCTGGATCTTTTGGTCATGACCTTGAAATATCGGTTCAAATTGTGGTTCGGATTTAAGACTTTCAACAAAGTTGAACGCCTCATCAACAAATTGAGCTGCCATGGCAATCGTCTTGGCGTCTTCATGGGTCCGTTCTACCGCCCAATATTCATCAATATGCATGATGGGATGAGCTGCCGCGATCCGCACCCATAACTCATGGTCGAGGATCAGGTGACTCTCCTCGCGGAGGAACCCCGCTTCCTCCAGAGCTGTTCGTCGCATGAAAACTGCCGGCTGCAGCAAAACATTGAATGCCAACAGGTCCTCAACTGCATATTGACGATACGGGTGCCAGTCCAGCAGCCAGCCTTCGCCATCAACCATCACGCCGTTTCCGTAAACCATACCCAGTTCCGGATCGGCAGAAAGCGCTGCAACCGCCTGGCTGACAACATCGCATCCATAATAGAGGTCATCGGAATTCACCCAGGCAACGATCTCCCCGGTCGCCCGGTGAAACCCTTTATTGATCGCCTCCGCCTGTCCTTGGTCAGGTTCGGAAACCCAATAGGCCAGCCTATCCGCATATTTCCGGATGATATCCTGGCTGCCATCCGTTGAAGCGCCATCTATCACAATATATTCAATATTGGGATAGTCCTGGCAAAGGACGGAGAGCAGGGTTTCTTCCAGATAACGCGCCTGGTTATAGGATGGCGTGATGATCGAGACAAGAGGCGTTGATTCAATCATTTAAACAACTTATCAAAATCCACTTTATCGAAAACGGTTAATTTGCCACCCACTGTAGCATCAACAATCCGCCGGCCATCCGCTTCATAAGCATCCCGCGCCATGCGGTAGGCCCGCTCGGATCCTTCCAAATCCGGAAGCTGCCAGCGGAAACCTTTGCCGAAGTATTTTCCTGAGAAATGGTTGGGGTCATCACCCTGCGAAGTGACGGTCGCATTTGCAGCGCCTTTGGTGACGAAATTATGGTCCACACCAATCAGGATGGCTTCCGTAAAGCCCATGAAATAAGCCAGTTGGAGACAAACGTAGGTCACGGTGAAGCCTTCAAACAGCCGTCCCGTAGCATCGCCGGAAAAATTCTCCACACCGGTATAGTCCGTATCCAGGAACATCATATCTGGACCGGCATCGAAATACTTTCTGGCACGCCAGGACACAAATTTAGGGATATCGAGGACCGATATTTCCTGATGGCACTGTTCCAAAACAAGATCATTCACTGACACCAGACAGGAGGTTTTAAAATCATACTCATCGAATGCCAGGTAGATCCGGTTCATCCCAAAAGTGAATTCATCTGTCAATTTACTGAGATCGGTATTACGTAAACTGGGTCCGTTACCCACGATGAAACAGCGCTGCCCCACATACCGGTCACGGTACTCTTCCAACCGGGTTTTATTCTTCATCCAGACCGGCGAGAAAACCCGTGCCAGAAGGTGCCGGTCCCGGTTATACCAACTCCAATAGCGGTCCGACCCGAACTTCCATAACGGATCGGGCACAAGCTTTTTCAAAGATTCTTTGACAGCCATTTTCACTCCGTGCTTAAACGGGCTGTCGCACCACCGTCAACGATCAGCGCCTGACCGGTCATGAAAGAGGATTGGGCATTGTCGGCCAGGAAATAAATCGAACGGGCAATCTCTTCCGGCTGCCCCACCCGACCGTTCACGGTCTTACGCGCCAGGTTCTCAAGCCGGTCCATCACATCACCATGACCCACGTGTCCGCGGTTAAGGCCGGCTCGCAGCATGGGTGTATCCACCGCGCCGGGAAGGATCGCATTAACCCGGATGTTATCCGGTGCAAACTCGATCGCCATCGCGCGCGTTAGGGCCAGAAGCCCACCCTTACTGGCTGCATAAGCGGCGATATTGGCGGATGTCGCTACCGCATGAACAGAGGAAACGTTGACAATCGCCCCGCCGCCCTGAGCTTTCAACAATGGGAAGGCCAGCTTGGCACCCAGGAAGACCGAACGCAGGTTGGACGCCATTACCATATCCCATTCTTCTGCCGTCGTTTCCACCAGTGGTTTGGCAATCTGAACGGCGGCATTATTCACGACCGCATCCAGCGTTTCCGTCTCTGAGGACACTTGCTTATAGATCTCTTCAATTTGCTCGGGTCGGGAAATATCCGCCTGGATATAACGGCTATTTACTGGGAATGCATCAAACCTGGGCTGCCGATCCACACCGATCACCCGCCAACCCATTTCGGAAAAGACCTTCACTGTCGCCCGGCCGATCCCACCCGCCGCGCCCGTGATCAACAAAATCCTGTTTTCTTTTTCAGTCATTTCTAAATTTCCTTTTTTTGGTCATTCGAACGTTTGTCGCTTTTTCCACGTCAATAAAATGCGTATCAGATGCCAAACTCTTCCTTCAACGCTGAAAGTCCATCCGTAGGAATGTCAAGCCCGATCAACAAATTCCGGATCGTATTCCAGTGCACCATCTCCCAAAAACGAGGGCTGGAATTGGTATTATGCGGGGAAAGCAATACATTATCCATCGAAAGCAAAGGACTATCTTCAGATAAAGGTTCATTCTCGAACACATCCAAAGCAACACCCCGCAGTTTTCCTGCTTCAAGCGCTGCAACCAGGGCTTGCTGATCCACAATCGGTCCCCGGGCGGTATTAATCAATACAGCCCCATCCTTCATCTGCGCTAACCGTTTTGCATTGATCAGGTGCTCGCTGGTCGGGTTCAGGGTGCAGTTCACACTGACAAAGTCTGACCGGGCAAGCAAGTCATCCAAATGGGTCATCTCGATGTTATTCTCCAGCAGGAAATCCGGCGCAATATCGACGATATCGGTGCCCAGCAATTCCATCCCGAAAGCACGGGCGCGCCGCAGAACCGCTTTACCAACATGGCCCACCCCGATCACGCCCAGGGTGCATTCACTCAATGTCTTGCCGTTGATCTTCTGCCATTTGCCGGCCTTCATCGCATCATCCAGCCAGGGGATTTGACGGGCAAAGGACAGCATATAACCCAAAACGCTCTCAGAGACCGGGATGGTGAAGGCATTGGTGGTATTGCCGACCATCACACCATGCTCCCCAGCAGCTTCCTGATCGATGGAGTCAATGCCCGTCCCCCACTTTGAAATGACTCGCAGCCTCGGCAGACAGGCTTCAATAACCTGCCGGCTGTAACGATCATCCCCACAGATCGTACCATCAAAATCTCCGGCAAAAGCCAGGATTTCACCTTCTGATAATCGCTCGTGCACCTCCGGTTCGATGAGTGCCAGGTCGAAAGATTCCAGGACAGGTCGAAAACGATCCATTTCTGGCAGCATATAAGGTGCGGAGACTAATACCGTTTTCATGGATTAACTCCCAAATTCAATTCAATTAATCGGCTGGTTATGATGACTCACCATGCAGCTTGCGGTAAAGCGTTTCTGCAACGGTAAAATCCAATTCTTCATCAATGTCCCAGGCTTCAATCGCCGGGATCTCAAACATCAAAGGCCGTTCACCCAGCCGGTTGCGACGGGCAATCAGGTTATCCCGGGTGAAAATATATAAACAGGAATTATCCTCAAAAACCGGCGGCAAGTCCTGAGTCCGCAGAAGGATATTAGGGTTGTGGTTGATCGGCCGTTCCAATTGATCCCAAAGCCGGGTTTGCATCCGGGTGACCCCGAAGAGAGAATCGTGTTCAGGCAGGCTGTCAAGGAAGGTTTGGATCCCTCGGGAAAGGGTATCAGCGCTCAACAGGGGATTAGTTGTATGGGTCTGCAGGTAATAATCGCCAGGGATTTCTCCTGTATCGTGGATCAGGACTTCGTTCATCGGGGTGGTATCCGAGCGCAGATGGTCCGGGCGCGGGATTGTCCTGACAGTGGGAAAATCCTTCGCAATTCCCTCGATTATCACATCACTATCCGTATCCACAACAATTACATCAATGGCATCGACTGATAAAAGTGTGTTGAGGATATGATGGTAAAGCGGCTTTCCGGCAAAATTTCGATAATTCTTACCTGGAACCCGGACGGATTGGTGCCTCATGGGAACCAGAGCGACAATTTTAGGACTCATAGAATGTCTTTCGAATTTTCTTGAATGATCCAAGTGAAATATTATATCCCATTATCAAAACTGGTTATTTCGACACATGAATTATAATTGAGAATGGTTCGGGAGGTCACACATGACAGAAAACAAAAAATCAATCAAGCGAATCATTATTATCCTCATTCCATTCATCCTGGCTGCATTAATTTTATTACCACGGCTGATTTCACCCCAATTTGGTTTCTTTGACGATGCCAGTACGCTCTCTCAATCACAGCGATTTCTGAAGGGTGATTTCAGTATGAGTCATGACAAGGAAGCCGGTCGATTCCGCCCGGTTTATTGGCTCTACTATACGATCTTCTATGCCCTGGCAGGCTATCACCCCTTCTGGTTTTTTCTGGGGAACTTGATATTGCTGATCATTCTCCTGATCGAGATTCAGGCAGCTCATCAAGCGCATGGGCGGCAGTGAATGGCAAATCCTGCTGACCAGTATAATGTTTGTTCTCTCGATGCCAATCATAGAGAATTTCTATACCCTATCCAAAGGTGAACCGCTGCAGCTGGTGTTCCTATTGGCTGCCGTGTTAACCCTCCCTCAGGAACATGAAGGAAAACAAAAATCATTCTGGGTTGCCGGCCTTTTTGCGACATTGTTCATTTTGCTGGCAATCATGGTCAAAGAGACCGCTGTGGTGATGATCCCGATCACTTTTTTATGGGTGGGTTATTTGCTGCTTTCCAAAGACACCAGCCTCCGAAAAGGTCGAACAAATTATTTGACATTATTCGGCGCCTCAATTTTAGCGGGATTGTTTTATCTTGGAATAAGGATTGTGGCTGGCATGCCATTTTCAACAAGCGGATCCTATACAAACCGATACCTTTTGGATATCGGCACTCTCCTGCAAAAATTACTTCGTTGGATCACACAATTTGCTTTTTATTTTCATTACATGATCCTCTTTATCCTAATCCTTGTCCTTCTGATCCTCTTCAAATCATCCATCTCCAAACGGCTGCAATTCGATCTCTTTCAATGGGGTGTCTGGTGGGTGCTGTGGTTTGTGATATTAATTCCCTGGGAATATGCTGAACTTTATTATTTGCTTCCATTTGCACTGGGTGGTGTTATGCTGATCGGCTTGGCAAGCCCCAGCATCATCCAAAATTTCGTCCACAAGAAAAACCTGAAAACCAACATTATCATAATTTTGACCTGTCTAGTAATCGTGCTCTTCATCTCGACCTTACCTAATTACCTTACGGATGCAAACACTCAATTGACCTTCGATAAAGTCAATAACGAATTATTGACATATATTGTCAAAAATTCATCTGAAGATGCAACTATTTTTGTAAACATCCAGTCATCCAACGAATATTCTGAAAAACTGGGAATTTACCTTCGAGAACATTACCAATTGAACAATATCACTTACAATAATATTGATAGTGAACTGATGAATTCTCTTGATGCTCACCATGACGCCTTGGTGGCAATGCCATTCATTGATAACCAGCCACATTTAACCGTGCGAGCTGGTTTGGAAGAAGCCTACCAGGACCCATGGAACCAGATGTTATTAACCACTCTGGAAGGTCATGGTCAATTGCTGGAAACATTTCAGGATTCATTCCAACTGACAAATATTAATTTACCTGTTCTTATTTGTCATTTAGGTGTTGATGCTGGTTTTTGCCAAAATCCGGATCCTTTATTTGACTTTCGAACATTCACCTATGGATGGAGTATTTATAAAATCCAATGAACGATCAATCCATATCAGAAATCTCAATCGTCATTCCAATATTCAATGAAAGTGAAATCCTAAGCTCGTTTTACCAGCAGTTGGCTGATGTATTAGCAACCATCCCTTACCCGCATGTGATCTACTTCATTGATGACGGTTCCACCGATCAAACCCCGGAGATCCTTGAAGGACTGGCCAAACAGGATGACACCGTACGCACGATCACGTTAAGTCGAAATTTTGGACACCAGGCCGCCTTAACTTGCGGGATTGACAATGCCAAGGGTGACGTCATTATTACAATGGATGGAGATGGGCAGAATCCTCCTGAAGTCATTCCTGAAATGATTTCGCTTTATCAATCAGGATATGACATTGTGATTGGACAAAGGGAACAAGAGAAAAAGGAATCGCGATTCAAGCGCCTGACTTCACACCTGTTTTATAAAGTGATTAACCGGATCGGTAACCAGAAAATAACACCGGACGCGGCAGATTTCCGTTTACTCTCAAGGAGAGCTGTCGATGCACTGAAATCCATGCCGGAATATCATCGCTTCCTTCGCGGAATGGTTTCCTGGGTCGGTTTCAATACAATAATATTGCCGTTTGAAGCGAAACCTCGTATGGGGGGGACTTCTAAATACACTGTAAATAAGATGTTCAACCTT
The DNA here is from genome assembly GCA_963741015.1 of uncultured Chloroflexia bacterium. Lineage (GTDB taxonomy): Bacteria > Chloroflexota > Anaerolineae > Anaerolineales > Anaerolineaceae > Brevifilum. The sequence goes on from CAVUGP010000004.1 coordinate 24,277, forward strand.
GCAACTGATGCAATCTTTTCTTTTTCTCTATTCCCCCTGAAATTTGGTCTGGCCATCGGTGTGCTTTTTTATATCCTGGCTTTCATTGAAGCGGTTTATGTTTTATACCTTTGGCTTTCGGGAAACCCGAATCAACTTGCGCCCGGTTGGAGCTCCTTAATGTTCATGATCCTGATCGTTGGCGGGACGCTTACGACAGTGGTCAGTTTTATTGGAATATATGTCGGTTATATCTTCCAGGAAGTGAAAAACCGTCCAACCTATATCATTAAAGACACCAATATTGAAGGGATTAAGAGAAACTGATCTGGATGAATTGAAAAGATCGACATATCAATTTTATGAGAACTTGCTCTTATTTCTGAATACAAATCAATCTTCCGGCATCAGGAAAGGTTTTCCTTTCAGCAGTCCTTCCGAGATCACTTTCAAGGTCGGTGAATTTTCCGGCAGGAGGTCCTGCCAGTGAAAATCTTTCAAGCGTACAAAACCCGGCCAGATCCCATCAGGTTCCAGGAACCGGTCAAACGGGAGTGATGTCCGGTAAAGCTGGTAATACAGGAAACGCCGCGCATTAACCCGGTGTACGTCCGGAGCTTCAACTTTTTCTGCCCCCAGGAAATCCTCCAACAGCTTGAGATACGCATCCTTTGAATTGGGGAAGAAGACTGTATCCAATTGGGTGAATCTGGCTTTTCCGGCGCTCAAAACCGGCGCACCCATGATCGAGGCTTCCATCCCGATCGTCGAGTTGTAGATCATCACAAACTTTGCCCTCTGGATCATCTCATAAGAACTGAAATAATCATCCGGACCGACGAAATCCAGGTTGGGCAGTGAATCTGCTGCGTTCTTTTGTACCCAATCCGCAACACTTTCTCTGCTTGCTTTACCGGGCCGTGATTCATCGGGATGGGCGCGGATGACAAACAGGGTTTCGGGATGGGCTCTGGCGACTTTCAGTACCTCATCCAGCCAAACGAACATATCCGGAAAAACCACATTGGCGTGAGGCTGGCTGGTATCAAAGATTACATTAGTGAAAACGGGGACAACCTGCTTATAGGTTGCCATCTTCTTCACAAAGTCCTCGTCAAGGCCGCTCATCTCAGGCCAGAACTGGACCCCTGCCATGCTGAAATCGCCTTTGAACCGTTTGGAAAGATAATCGTCCAGCCGCTGGTTCTGTTCAGCATTGAGTTGAAAATCATCCGGGATATTCACGGGGTAAGCTGTGGCTTCACCTTCTGTCAAGAAGGCCGATATTGGTCTCAGGCCAACCTCGTGCGAATAGACCGGGATCCCGCGCTGCTGCGCGACCCAGCGGGCGGTCGCTTCCGGGAACTGCATCCCATTGAATACCAGCACGGAACGCGGCCGAATCTCATCCAGCAAATGTTCAAACTGCTTCGCAATTTTATATGCTGAGAGGACATAATGGCGGTAGAGAATACTGGTCGGTTCATCATTTTCAAGATGATGCCGGCGCAGGATCCAACGGATTGAAGGCAGGCAAAGGTCTCCCAAAGGTAAACCTTCATAACTGAATTCCCGCAGCTCAGCCAGTTCCATCCCCTGCAGTTCTTTAGCAAGGTCGGTACTGGCATAAAAACCCATTCCAATGATGTTTGAATGGCTGTAAATTGCTGCAGATTGGGCCTGGCATGTTTGGCAGGGAGGAAACTTCAGAACGTCATTGGCATCTGTCCCCAGCACACAGCGGGTCATTCCCCGTTGACAAACATAATTCGCCACCCGGGCGCCCTGCAGACGCAGCGACCAACCGGTCAGCAAGGCAAATGCCGCGTTCAGGCTCAACCCGGTGATCCGCGTGGAGGCATTGAATGAGACCACGATCTTGCGGTCATCCGGGGAAGGGGAGGCTTTGGAAACGGCTTTCGCCATCCTGCGGATATCGCGATTGATCTTCGAACGAAGGGGTTGAACCTGGAAGATTTCCTTGGCGTACTCGGAAAGGCTCATTAAAAATTCCGATCTTATTCGCTGTACCGGCGCAGTTTACTCCGAGAGGATTGCTCGCTGTCGTAAACTCGTTTTTCACCATCGCCCAGCGCTTTTTCCGTCACCCGGATATATTTGACCAGAGTCCTGACACCCTGCGGTTCAACCGAGGCAGCCTGGTCGGAGCCCCACATTGCCCTATCCAGGGTGACGTGCCGTTCAACCAGGCAAGCGCCCATCGCCACCGCCAATGCCGAAGGCACCAGGCCAACTTCATGCCCGGAATATCCGATCGGGCAGGCGTAAAGTTCCTTGAGAACCGGGATCATCTTCAAATTTAGTTCTTCCGGCGGGCAGGGATAACTGCTGGTGGTATGGCAAATCAGTAGATTATCCATATCCAAAAATTCCACCGCAGCCCTGATCTCGTCCATGGTGGACATACCCGTCGAAAGGATCACCGGACGGCCGGTATCCTTGATCGCCCTCAGGAGTTCGTGGTCTGTCAACAGCGCCGAAGGGACTTTATGAACAGGCGGGTTAAACGCGTCAATGAATTTAAGCGAGGGGATATCCCATGAACTTGCCAGCCAATCGATCCCCAGAGATTTGCAGTAAGCATCAATCTCAGCATATTCTTCCTGGCTAAATTCAACTTTATACCGGTAATCGAGATACGAGATATAGCCCCAGGGTGTGTCCCGCATCTGGTCTTTTTGGTGATCGGGAACACAAATCTCCGGAGTCCTTTTTTGAAATTTGACAGCATCCACTCCGGCTTCGTGAGCGGCCATGATCAGTTTCTTGGCAACCTGCACATCACCGTTATGGTTGATGCCGATCTCAGCTATGATATACGTTGGATGGCCGTCCCCCACCAGGCGGTCCCCAAGTTTGATTTCACGAGCCATTTCACTCTCCTTAAACATCTCTGCAGGAAATTAAGCAGGATGGATTTTTCGATTTTATTTCTTCCGAGCCAAAAGGATATCACAAACCTCTCGTACTGCGCCAAAACCTCCTTTGGCGGTAAGGACCCTATCTGCCTTGCGCTTTGCTGCAGGGTGTGCATCCGCAACGACGACTGCACAGGCCACCAGCGGGAAACAGGGCAGGTCATTGATATCATTCCCGACATAGATGGTTTCCGCTGCGGGGATATTTTCCTTCTTCAGATAATCTTGCAAGACGCTGCCTTTGTCACCCACACCATGGAAATAGGGCAGCCCGATCTTTTTGGCCCGGGCGGCAACCACAGGATTAGGTTCGGTGGAAATGATCACAGCTTTGATCCCCGCCGCCATCAACAGATCGATCCCCATCCCATCACCGCGGCTGGCAGCCACCGATTCCACACCGTCCTGGTTGACCCAGACCCGGTTATCAGTCATCACACCGTCAAAATCGAAGACCGCCAGAGAGACTTTCTCCGGCCAGGGGCGCGGCCTTGGACCGGGATAAACCATCTCTAAATTCGATTCCCGTACCAGCCACTCGTAACGCGCCCAATCGCGCAGGTTATCGATATCGATCGTAAATTCGGGATCGATAAAAACGGGCAGGATCAGGTCACCGCTCATGGACCCTTTTTCAAGGATCACGTTAGGGCGAATAACATCAATATGCCCGGTCTGCCAAAATACCGGGGGCAGCATTTGGCGTGGCGCGTTATAAGGCTCCGCGAGTCCTTCCACGGTCAGCAGGGGCTGTAGTTGACCATCCTTGCCGACCCGCCACATCTTATGGGGATTCTGCCCGGCAGGGACCACCCCGCGCACCGAATCCGCTTCGGGATGACCCAAAAGCAGATTGATTGCCCGGTCAATTAAATTCACCGGGCGGACCGGCGATGTTGGTCGGAGCTGCACCACCAGGTCCGGATGGTAATTTTCATTTTCGGCCAGCCAGGTGAGCGCGTGCTCGAACACCGGAAGATCCAGGGTGTCATCAGCAGCGAGTTCGGCAGGGCGCATGAAGGGCGTTTCCGCACCATATTTTTGTGCCACAGCAGCGATCTCGGGATCATCGGTGGATACCACCGTCCTTGTAACAAAATCGGAATGGGTCGCCGCCGCAATGCTGTAGGCGATGAGCGGATAACCGGCAAAATCTCGGATATTCTTGTGCGGGATACCCTTGGACCCGCCGCGGGCGGGGATAACAGCCAGGACTTCCGGTTTTGCTACCATGCCGTCCACCCTCCATCCACGACCAGGTTTGCGCCGGTCATATAAGCGGATGCCTCGGACGCCAAAAAGACGATCGCGCCGCTCATTTCATCCTGGTGTGCCATCCGGCCGATCACCGTCCGTGAGGAATAAGCCTCCAGAAAGGCCTCATCATGCTGGTTATAGACGCCGCCGGGGGTGAGCGCATTCACCCGGATAGGTTTCCCGGCGTAATAGGTCGCCAGGTACTTGGTCAGGCCCAACACGCCTGCCTTGCTGACGGAGTAATAGACCGGTTTATACTGCCGGGGGGCATCAGGGCGTTCATAGAGCCGCTGGTCAGGTCCGACCAGACCGTAGGTGGAGCAAATATTGATAATCACACCATAGTCCTGCGCCAGCATCTGCCGGGCGGCTGCCTGGCAGGTCAGGAACATGCCGGTCAGGTTGACGTCAATCGCCTTTTTCCAGGTTTCCAAGGGATAGGTCTCAAAGGCGTTCCCCGATTGGGCATCCAGGTTTTCCGGGTCAAATTTAGGGTCCAGAGCCGCGCTGTTCACAATTACATCCAGGCTGCCAAATTCGTTTACAGTGCGGTTGACCATTTCCTTAACCGAGTCCGGATCGGTCACATCCACATCAACTGCAATTGCAGAAATTCCCGAAGTTTCCAGGTTGATGGCATGTGTCTGGGCAGTGTCAAGATCGAGATCGGCCACAACCACCTTCGCGCCTGCTTCGCCCAGTGCCCGGGTGAACTGGCGGCCAAGCAGACCGGCTCCACCGGTGACCAGCGCCGTACGGCCGGCAAGGGAGAATTTATCCATGATCGTTGTCATGCATTTTCCTCTTTTTTTGATGCATTGATTTTAGATTGATATTATACCAGCGGGGATTAATCCGGCCATCCTGCATTAATAAATGATTATCTCGATCAACGACCAAAGTGTAATCGTCTAAAAGGTGATTTTTTGTCCGGTCTGTGATGATTGATGGATGGATTGAGTGAGTTCAACCACTTTGATCCCATCTGCCAGACTGCAGCGTGATTCCTCCTGGTAATGGATCAATGCCAGGAAATGACGCATCTCAGCAAGGAATAGGTCGTTGCGCTCAAATCCAACCGGCGGGGAGAGCGTTTCCCGGGAACCCGAACCTGCCCGGATGACTTCAGCGGTCCCATCAGCATTGTCCCAGCGAATACGACCATCCTCAAAATTGATCGCCAGCCAGTGCTCTGCGGGTCGCTGGAAGTAATCCAGATGGACCGACCCGATCAGGTTATCGCCGAATTCCAGGGTGATCTCAGCCAGGTCTTCAACATCAAGGTCCAGATCTGAAACCTGCCCGGTATCCGCCGAGAGAGCTGTGACTTCGCCGAAAAGCCAGCGGACATAATCCAGCGGATGGCTGAGCGTATTTACCACCCCGCCGCCCAGGTCTTTGCGGGCGGCATAACTCCGGCGGTAATCTTCCCAGGGATGCCAACCGGGGAGATATTCTCCCCAATGCGCGCGGAAAGAGAGCGGTCGTCCCAAATCTCCGGATCGAATGAATTCCCACACCTGTGACAACACCGGGTGGAAACGGAACTGGAACCCAACCAGGGTCTTGATGTCATTCTTTTCGACAATATTAATTAACTCGTTCACCCGCGAGTCCAGGCGCGCCGCAACCGGTTTTTCCAGCAGCAGGTGACAGCCGGCCTCGGCCGCGGGAAGCGCCACGTCGAGGTGACGAGCGGTGGGATTGGCAACGATCACCGCGTCAGGGCGATGGGAAAGAGCTGTTCCTAGATCTGTTTCAACCGGGAAATCCGCCAGTTCATCATCCGGCAGCGTGCTGGTATGTGTGCGGTAAAGCAGGATATCGCGTTCACCTAAAGCGAGCAGGTTGCGTAAATGCCGCCTGCCAATCGAACCAAGCCCTGCAATCATGAATTTCAATTGGTTAAAATTCCTGTTTCATTCCGTCTTTATTTAAAATGACCTTAGTTATCTAAATCATCGGATGATTCGTCGTCCTTACCCCCATATTCATCCATTTCATCCAGTTGGTCCTGAACGTTACCGCTTTTTCCCTTGCGGAAAAAAGCCACAATCTTTTTCCAGTAAATCCGGACTGCCACTGCGATGCCCAGCAGGCCGGCCAGTAACATTTGGATGATAAAACTTCCCGAACCGGGATCCAAGTAACGCAAAGGACGCAGTAAGTGAATAATATGCATTCGTTAACCTCTTTCCAGTGTCATCACAGCTTTTAATGCTGTTTCTTTCTCAATAAGTAAAGGGACCGTTCCGATTCCGGCACCGGGACTTTATCCAAAAATTCAAATTGTGCCGTGAATGCAGCCTCAAAACCTTCAACCGTGTAGTCATCAAAAATATCGAGACGGGAGGTCAGCAATCGCTGCACCTGGGAATCGGACTTGGGGACAAATTCGATCACCAGGTATTCGCAAATATCACTGAAGAACATCGCCAGTTTGGGCAGCGGGACATTGTTCGAAATCGCCAGGTGATGGACCAGGGCAAGCGCCAAAGCCAGATCTACCGGGCCGCGTTCCATCAGCGACTTGCGCTCCTGGTGTCCCCAGCCCAATCCGGGAGAGGGGTTGGTCAGGTCCATTACCAGCGGCAGGAGGTTCTTCTCCCGGCTCTTACGCACCTGGATATAAGCTTTGGAAATGGCGTTGGGGTCCACATCAAAGGCAACGGTGAAGATCCCGCGATCGCTTGCCAACCGGCTGAATTCACCGTTATTTGCACCCAGGTCCCAGACCAATTTCGGCTGCACTTTTTCAATAAACTGGCTGACGATGGCCCTTTTTTCGTCAAATGCTTTTTCAGAATAATTCGTGGCATCATAATAATCCGCCCACTCCGTGCCGGTGGTACGGACAGAAAGCGCTTTGACCGTATTGCGCAGGCTGTCCAGCAAACCAATCAGAGCCTGCTGGCTGATCTTCCCTTTGACCTCATCCCGTTTGACTTCCTTGCCCGCATAGCGCGCCTGCGTCCGGGCATGCAGGTGAATGTGGGTCATCAATCCAAAGTTCAGCTTAGTACGCGGGGGAAGCAGTTTGGCAGCAATATCCAATGGAATGCCGTCGATGAATAACCGGCTCATCAGGTTAAGACGCTGGTCTCGGAAGGACATCAAAGCCAGGGGTGCCAGGAAATGCTGGCAAAATTGCTTATAGGCGACCCAGGGTTCACCTTCTTCATATTGTTCAAAGGAGAGGGTATCGATCAACTTCCAGCTTCCATTGACGAACTGCAGGTTATAAGCGCTGGCATCCTTAAGGATCATCCCGTGGTCCAGCGCGACCCGCGCCAGGCGGAGTGTGGTCAGCGCTGCGCTGCGGAGTTCGTGGAAGCACCATTCGTAGGGGTAGGAAATGAATTCCACCTTCTCCGGACGGATGATCTTATAAGCCAGGTCCGGCTGGGGTGAAGAAACTTCATTTATTTCTTCATGCGCCACCATCAGGTCCTTGCCAATTAATGTATCATAAAGACCTGACCCCATCATAAGGTCATAATGAGGTTGATAGACCTTATTTACCTGGCGATATAAGACGCCCTCCCGGTAAAACAAGAAACCGCTTGGGTCACGAAAAGATGCAAATTCTTTGTTCATAGTTGTCAGTGGTCTTCTCCCTGATCAAACTTCTTCCATTTGACGCAGATAATTTCACATGGAAATATCATAACGTCATCTATCCAAACAGTCAAAGTTCACTTGATATAGATAATTTTCGAATGGCAATACCAACCAAGAGTTATTATTTTACTTAATTGTGGCAATTTATACTATCGCTCAAGGCGACAAGCGAAGTTTTTATTTTTTATTTGAAATTTGACAATAATCATATGGATCTTCAACCAACTCAAAATTATACCGATCTTTTTCCGGGCTGAAATAGCTCCGATCATCAAGAAGTTGGTATTCTTGCTGAAAATATCGATCTAAAATTATCCTGAATGTGTTTACAGGTGTGATTGTGGAAAATAATTCCTCCTCACCCCCATCAGGCAAATAATAGGCATTCAGGATTAAAGTGCGAAATAGCGGGTCCAATCCATCGCCATGGTCAGCTTGAAGAATGATGATTGGCTCTTGATTTGAATTTGCCAGGATTGTTTCAATAACGGAAATGATTTGAGTATCGATATATTCATAAGTTTCAGCGAGTGCCGTTTCTGGATCATCATCCCATTCGGGATTGATGCCTCCATTAGCGGTAAAAACTTTGGGATTATGCGGACTTACAATATGTGCATAGACAAAGATTGGAGATTCATTCACGATCGGCCGCTTCAAATGATTAATCGTATTGTTAACCCTATCAATATAATGCTGCGTAGTTGTGTCAATTGAATTGTTCATCATTTTGTAAATATCAGAAGGGAAAAGAAGTAAAGTGGTTCGCAAATATAGATACTCAAAATCTGAAATTTTTGCGAGGGTCCTGGCTTGTATATATTGATCAGCGTCTTCCATTTCAATCCAGGGGTAGCCTGATTCGAAAAATATGAATTCATAACCCTGGTTTTGGAGAAAATGGCGAACTTTACTTTGTGTTAATTTTGCTGAAAGATCCTCATCATCCATGGGAATACCCAGATCAGATAAGTAATTCATATTCAACTCAGAGGTCATGGATTGGAGCGTATACGCATAATTTGACCTGCTGCAATCGGCGACATAGAAACCATGATCTTCAAGCTGACGGATAAAATCTGAATTGTCGTACCCATGTTCATTTTTCAACAGATCAGAACGCATATAGGTATCAAGTACGATTAAATAAATATCTCTCCTGGGTAAATTCTCAGATTGACCTTCATCAATCGCCGTCACCTGATTCGCTTTATGTTGAATTATTGCTGAGGAAATCTCGTAATATGCAATTCTCACAACCTGAAATAAGAACAGTGATACTGAAATTACTTTAATAATTTTGATCAAATTTTCTGTTCTCTTAATTTTTGTCCAAACTAACCAGATAAGGATGCCGAATACAAGTAAAAAAATTATGAGCAGGTAACGATGTCGCCCAATTGCCAGCCCGAAAACTTTAGCTGTCCGCAATAAATTGTAGATATGACCATAAGTAAAAACAAATATCTCAAGTAATACAGTGACCAGGCCAGCTTTGTGCGAATTTCGAATAAAAATATAAACGAAGGCATAAATTACTAAACTGGCCAGTGAAGTAACCAGGAGCGGACGCCATAAATCCCGTAAATTAACCTGACTGAGGTTGTTTAGAAAAAGGAACATATGGGAAAATTAATGCAATAATTACCACATACCAGGGAAAATGGAATTTTTTTTGAGTCTTCACTGTTGATTTCATAACAACCCCTATGCAGTCATTTTCTTTAATTGATTAACCTGAATAATCACAACATTTTTAAAAAAGCGATACGAGAAGTTGTCTTTATCCCGCACCGTAAATTTATTCATTCAGCCATTTATAGATTCGGTTAACGATCCCTTGCATGATATACCGGACCCACTTTACCTTCGCCAACCGCGGCATCAAGCCACCCGATTTCGGACCGGGTTCAGCCGCACTGACCGTCAGGCCGGACTCCCGGGCTAATTCGGCCACTTCCTCCGAAATGGCATTTCCCATCAGCCGTACGGTTTGTTCACGGGTGCAGAACCGCAGGTAACCCTTGGCGTCCATGCGATCATCCATCTCGACCATTCGACCCATCACATCCACGCTCCATCTTTCCGGCAGCATTTCAGCCAGGATCTCCTGAACGACAGCCCTGGGACAAACCATCTGGAAATGATGTGCCGAGACCCAGGCCTGCAACCCCTGATAGGTGACAATAATGTCTTCAATGCCAGCCACCTCGGATTCATAACGCTCCCAGGTGCGGCCGGAGTTCACCAGGTATTCCTCTTCCCACTTGCGCGGCATCAGTAGCCCGCGTTCAGTCTTGATCCCGGGCTGGTTGGCAAATTCCAGGGTACTTTCCGAACTCATCGCCACCCGCTGCCGGATATAGAACCCGGTCACCGCGCCGACATTCGGGAAAGTATCAATGATCCTGAGGTGTTCCCCGAGCCATCCCGGCAGGAAGAAGACATCATCATCAGTATAGGCCACAATCTCACCTGGCGCGGCGTCGAAGATCATCCTGAGAGCGTTCAGCTTGCCGATATTACGCTTTGAAAGGACCAAATAGTCGATCTTGCCGTTTTTATGAAGCGATTGGAGGTATTCAACCATTTCCGGGCAGCTGCCGTTGTCAAAGACCAAAAGGTCAAACGGCTCCTGAGTATTGGCCAGGATGCTCTCGATGGTCATCCGGGTCACATTCAGTCTGTTTTGAAAATAGCCGGCCTGATGCGGCGCATAAACCAGGACCGCAACGGTCACCCGGGCAGGTGTAAAGTCCAAAGTCTGGCCTCTTGAAGGGTTGATCCCAATCCTTGCCATTTATCTCCTTATTCAGGGTGGGCTAACTTATACGCCAGCCAGCCCCTGAACTCCTTGAAAGCTCTGACCGGGTGGAATAAGGTGAATGCCAGCCATCCCAGAACTTTAGAATGCAGGCCAACGAGGGGAAATATCTCCACCTCCCGCCAGAAGGACGCCCAGTTCAACCGGTTTCGCCTCAAACCTTCCGGGGTCAGCTGGAAACGGGCGTCCGATAATTTAAAGATCGACCGCCGCCCTCCCGCCAGTTTGACATTGACATTCGTCTCCGGCTGGCGGAAATGGATCACCCCGCCCGGCAGGTGACTGTAATCGTGGTTCTGGTGGATCACAGTGATCGCATGGGTAGCATCCACCAGCGCCCAGTTTTGCATGCGCGCCTGGAATAGCATCCAATTATCCCAGCCTGCTCGTCCGACGGCAAAATCGGGAATCTGCTTGAAACACTCCCGAGGATAAATGAAGTAATCACTGCCGGTCTGGCCGTGCAGCCTGCCGTCTGCTGCAATTCGTTCTTGCAGTCTCGCACCCCAATCACCCGTGAAATCAAGAAGGCTTGGTAATGTCCAGGTCATAGCGCTGACCCACTGCAAGAAAATCGATATTTTCTTCGGCGAGACGATGGACTGCCTGCAGGATATCGGGCAGGAAAAGGATATCCGCATTGGCATACGCCAGGAAAGGGGAAGCGTTCAAGCTGCGTCCCAGTTCAAAGATTGAAGGGATCAACGGCGTCCCCATCTCATTGGTTCGGACTCCCGGCAGGTGATGAACACCAAGTTCCCGGCACACTTCTGCAATTCCCGGGTCATCTCCAATCACAACCACATCAACCTCGTCGCCCAACGCCAGCCAATTGCGCAGCGTATTGCGCTGGATGACCGAAATATGAGGGTCCTGAAAGGGTTTGGGGGCTGTGAAGAGAGTCAGGAGCGGCGTCATTCAGGATCCTTTTCCATCCGGCAAAGGCAGCCAGGCGCGGTGCGGGAACAGTTTCTGGATCAGCCTCCGATATAACATGCCAACTTTTCGCTTGAGAGAGACGTTCTTCTCAGGCTGGACAACTCGCTCTTCCAAACTGTCCTTCGCCGGCCTGGCAAGGACGGTCAGGTAAAGATTGAGCATCGTCGAACGCGGTATCCCATGACGTGTAAAACGGACAACTTCAAACCCGGCCTGTCGAACAATCTCCTGCAAAGTACGAGGTGTGTAACAGGCTAAATGCGCCAATTCATAGCTGTCATGGGCGTAGAAGTTGGGGACTTCCAGGAGCAGCAGGCCATCCGCGGTCAGGAGCTTATCACGGATCAACCGCAACGTGCTCACCGGGTCAGGCAGATGTTCCAGAACGTGGCTCAGGCTTACCAAATCAAATCGCTCCGGGTCGGATTGAACCAGATCATCCAGCAACGGGTACATTCGGATGTCCCTGCTTTGGGCGACTTTACGGTAAGCGTCTCCCGGTTCAACCCCGGTCACCTGGCAGCCAAATGCATCTCGGAATGATTCCAGGAGTACGCCGGCCGAAGCGCCTATATCCAGCATATTTTCAACTTTGGTCCTCCCGGCTGAAAGGACAACCTCGATCAGGTGCTGCGCCCTCTGGGTCTGGATCCAGAGATCCTTTATTGTTGGCTCTTCACTGGATTGATAGATCTTGCGATAGGTCGCAGCATAGAATTCCGGATCGGCAGCCTGGCTCTCAGTCTGGGATTGAAAAACCAGACCGCAACGCCCGCACTGGTAATAGACCAGCGGGAACCCGAAGGATTCCACCCGGGTGAAAGGTTGTTGGTCATCCGATCCGCATAGTAAACAGGTCATAGGCATTCCGAGATCAAAATCGTGGCGCAATTATAACACCGGCCGGATCACCCCCGCTGATCGACATCCTTGAAACTCTTGTGGCGAATATCCGCATTGATCGCAGACAGTTCCGGGTGGTCTGTAAGCAGGTTGACGATATCTTCCATATTAAAATCTTCAGCATTACCAAAAAGTGAATAGATTTGGCGAGCCAGTTCAAGATCCTCGGGTGTGTCGACTGTCAAACGCAGGTCACCCCAATCCGGGTCGTGATCCACCAGCAGAGTCTTGAAACGGCCGGGGTCTTCATAAAGATAAGGCATTACATGTTCGCGGGCATATTTCGCATCGGCTTCCCGCCAGGCGCGCGTCAACGCCGCCATCGTCACCACTTCGGTATCCATCCCGATCGGGGTGGTGCGCTTCCAGGGCGGCGGGAGGCGGTTGGCGGCAAAATCAACCTTCGCCGACTGGAACGCCCGAACGGTCCGGTCGATCTCGGCCGGGTCGATCAGCGGGCAGTCCGCCGTCAGCCTTACCACCGTTTCCGCATTAAAATGAATCGCAGCCTGGTAGTACCGGTCAAGCACATCAAAAGGATCACCCCGGAACACCGGGAAACCCTGTTTACGGCAAAAATCAAAGACCGGGTCATCACCTGGATCGGTGGTCGTCGCGACCACTACCCGTCCGATGCTTTGGGCGTGACGGGCGCGAACCACCACCCGGAACAGCATCGGCTCTCCCCCGATGTCTTTCAACACCTTACCGGGCAGCCGGCTGGAACCCATCCGGGCCTGGATAATGGCAACTACTGATGGCTCACGAATGATGGTCATATTTTTAATTAATCCACTGAAACGACGGTGAAAGAGGCTGCAGCCGCGTCAAACAACGGCAGCCGGGAGTCGATCTGCTCCTGATTTGTAAAAAACCCTATCATCCATAATTTTCCGGAGTCATTGAGCAGGTAAATCGCCTGGGCTGTTTTTACCCCGGCATTTTCGGAGGTCGTCAGGAACCGCAGGACATCCCGTCCACCCAGTTCCATCTGCTGCTGGCTGATCGAATCGACTTCCTGGCCCAGCAAAATATTGGCAAAAGCTGAGATCACAGGCAGAGACATGCCGGCGAACGTTTCATTCTTCATGATCACAACACTGGTCTGGTGATTGGAAGGGTTGTCGGTATCATAGCCCCAGAACATGATGTTGTCCTTGTTCTTATCATAGAGTTCCTGAATATTATCCGCATTTTCTTCGCTCATCGCTTTGAGGCCTTCAATCAGGATCGCCAGATCCTTATCCACATCTCCGACCATGTAGGTACTGGGCAAGGTGATCTCCACTCCTTTGCCGCTGTATACCGTGGTCGCGGTGCGCTCCGCGGCCGGCGTTTCAGCATCCGTGGTCTCTTCAACCTGTGCTCCGGTCGGCTGGGTATCCGCTTCACCTGCAATTTTCTGGATGACAGATTTAATGTCATTAACCACTCTGCCAACAGGAAACCCGCAGGCCAGGGTAGACAATATCAAAACCGAAGTCACGATGATCAAGGCTGTCTTTTTTATATTCATTGCTTTTCTCCAGGGGTCAACCATAAAACCAAAATACAACCAATCCATTCAGTTCCAGCGTTAACCCGTTTACGTCCATTTCCATTAGTCGCAATAATTACGGTCGATTGGCATCCTCAAACGAGCGCTAACTGGTAAGCCTGCAGGCATTTTTGGAAGTTCCGAGACCAATCCGCACGCTGCTCTGTGATCCGTCTGCCCTCGCGACCGTAACTTTCCAATAACGGGTCTGCTGCTAAAAAAAGTAGTTTTTCCACCAAATCATCAGCTGAACCATCTTCAAAGAGCCATCCTGCTCCACCATCCGTAACCCATTCCCGGTTACCGGGAATATCCGAAACGAGCACCGGCAAGCCGCAAGCCATAGCTTCCAATAATGAAACCGAAGATCCGTCGCTGTGGGAAGGGGTGACGAAGAGGTCCACGGCATGGTAACAGATGGGGAGATCAGACTGCTCAATCCGACCGGTAAAATGCACTTTCTCATTCACCGGTTTTAAAATTTGATGAATTCTTTTCGATTGTGGTCCATCCCCCACCAGTAATAACCGTAAGCGGGGATCAACCTTCGCAGCCGCAGCGAAGGCTTCTGCCAGCAGGTCCACACCGTAAAGCCGAGCCCAGGTCCGGCTGCATAAGATGACGAACTGCTCCTCCCAGCCTAAAGTTCGGCGAAGCTCACGGCCAGCTTTCAAGCCATTCTCCGGTGAAAAGTGCTGCAGATCCACACCCCAGGGGAACAGCACCATCTTTTCCCGCGGGAAGCCGTATCCTGCGGCCGCATCAGCGACCGTCTGGCAATCCCCAAGGAAGACGTCCCGTCCGGTCCAGGGTGTACTGCGTCGCCTGCCACATCCCGGGGCTGCGTTTAGCTGTTACCAATAGATCCGACCCCCAGGACATGGTCACCAACGGGTGAAATCCGGCCAGCGCAGTCAGCAAAGCTGGTCCCTGCACAGGCCCGGCATGCACCAGGTCGGGCTGGATGTTATCCAACAACTCCTTCAACTGCGCTGCACCGCCCTGCCAGCCCAGCCAGTTAGACCAGTCCGGCTGCCCCTGCGGCCAGGTCAATTCGGTTACACCGGATGGCGTTTGGGGTTTGCAGGGCTTCATCCTTAATGCATAAACCTGATAGGACGTCCCGGCCAGTGCGGCGAGGAATTGCCGGTCGTGCGGGCTGTCATTTTCGGTGAAATAAAGGACACGCATCCGTTTTCGCCTGGTTTTCTGTGAAAAGTAGTTGATTATGGATTACCGAATTGCGTCCAGCGCAGTTCCTGGCCGGCCGGGATATGTTCCAATGTTTTCAGGCCGATCACATCATCAATTTCATAAGGCATGATCGCTCCCGGTGCAGCCGGCCGCAGAACGTCAATCATTTCACGTGTGAGAAATTCATCCGGCTGGATGTCGCGTGCGGCACGCAAACACCGGCGCTGGATCACAACGGTTTCCTGCTCGTTATCCGCCACGAACTTATCCCCGGAACCCATCGAACGCTCGAGCTGGCGGGTGGCCTTCACCATCTCAGCCCAGGCCTGCGGGTTCATTGCAAAGGGATGGTCCGGCCCGACCCGGTCGTTGTCATCGGTGAAGTGCTTTTCCACCACCCGCGCCCCCAATGCCACCGCCCCAAGGACCGTCGCATGCCCGTGGGTGTGGTCAGAAAGCCCCAGCACCAGGTCGGGATACATATCATGGTAGGTTTTCAGTACGTTCAGGTGGATGTTATCGAAATTACCATCTTCCGCGGTGTAGTTGGTGTTGCACTGCATCAGAACCAGTTGAGGGTTGATCGCCAAAATGGCGTGGACCGCCCTCTGCACATCGCCGATATTGGATGCACCTGTCGCCAGCAGCACCGGTTTGCCTTTGCCGGCAATCCGTTCGCAGGCTTCGATCCAGGTGATGTCACCGGAGCCGATCTTATATGCCGGAACATAATCATCCAGCATGTCAATGGCTTCAAAATCATAGGGGGAAGAAAAATAATCGATCCCAACCTCATCACAAGTCTCTTTAAGGATTGGCGTCCAGTCGAAGGGAACGGAAGCGGAGGCGTAAACCTCAGAAACCGATTTGTTCCACTTCGCCTGATGGGACACCTGGGCGTTCATATGGGTAAACCCGTAATCCGAAACGATCTTGGGCGCCTGGAAGTTTTGGAACTTGGCCGCATCCGCGCCGGCTTCCTTCGCAAGGCGGATCAGCAGCTTCGCCCGCTCCAGGCTGCCATCATGGTTGGCGGCAATATCGGCGATGAAATAGGTTGGATGGTCCTTGCCAATAGGGTGATCGCCAATTTTGAGTGTCATTTTCATCCTCCACCAAAAGGGTCAATTGAGAGATGTTATGCAGCGTAAGAATGTAATTGCTGCGGAAAATTTTCCTGCCAGCGCTGATAAAACCGGACCAGACCTTGATCCACGGCAGATAAAGCATGCCCCAATGCGGTTTGAACCTTCTCAGGATCCAAGGTCAGATTCATTGACCGCACAGCGCCCCGGTCCAGATCACTCGTTTGGACGGGTGCGATCAGATCAGGGTCAAACCCAAACAGCCTGGCGATCCGGACGCCGAACTCATATTTGCTCAAACTATCCGGTGCGACCACATGGTAAATACCCGTTAATTTATGGGATAACATTTCCAGAATGGTCGCAGCCAGGTCTTCAACGTAAAGCGGGCAAAAGAGTGTATCGGAAAAACCCTGCATTGGTTCCCCGGCTTTCAATTTGTTAAAAAAGAATTCGGCCAGACTGCGTTTGCCGGAAAGACTCCAGCCATAGAAGACCGTACGCACGATCAACGCCTCCGGGTTCACGGATTGGACAGCCTGTTCACCCGCCAACTTCGTGCGGGCATAAACGCTCAACGGATGGGTAGCATCTTCCTCAGTATACTCTCCCCGCTGCCCGTCAAAGACCGCATCGGTGGAAATCTGCACAAAAGGGATTCCCCAACCAACGGAGGCCTCAGCCAAACGGCCGGGCACCACAGCGTTGAGCTCCCTGGCCAAATCGGGCATCTGCTCGGCGGCATTGATATTTGCCACCGCCGCACAATGAATGATCGCATCCGGCCGGCTGGTTTCAATCACCGACAATGCGGATTCCGTACCAAGAAGATCCACCTGCCTGACTTCAAAGGGAACATCTCGCAGGCCGCGTGAGTTCACCAAACCGGTAACCTGATGCCCCTGACGGACGGCAACCAGGCTGAGGTTCAGTCCCAGCAGTCCGCTGGCGCCGGTCACCAGCAAACGCATTACTCGAACTGCCCTTTCTCCAATTCAACTTCGATCGGTGCAACGATCTCCTGGATCTGATCAACTTTCAGCCACTCGGAGTTGTTGTCGCTGGCGTAATGGTAATCATCGGGAAGTGCCTTACCAAGGTCTTCCCATTGGTGACCGAACCAAAGCGCTGCTGCAGGCTGGACCACGTACATATCGTCCAGTTCGACCGTCGTCCGGGCTTCATCTTCCGAGATCAACACCTCGTGAAGTTTCTCGCCGGGACGGATGCCGATGATCTTGATCGTCGCGCCGGGAGCGATCGCCTTGGCGAGGTCCACCATCTTCATGCTGGGGATTTTCGGGACAAAGACTTCCCCGCCGTACATCTCCTCAATGCAGCGGATCACAAACCGGACGCCCTGGTCGAGCGAGATCCAGAAACGGGTCATGCGGTCATCGGTCAGAGTGACCTCACCGGACCCGCGTTGTTTGATGAACAGCGGCACCACACTGCCGCGGGAACCAACCACATTGCCGTATCGGACGCAGCTGAAGCGGGTATTCGTGCCGCCGGCGTAAGCATTGCTCTGGATCATCAGTTTCTCTGCAGCCAGTTTGGTCGCGCCATAGAGGTTGATCGGGTTGACCGCCTTATCGGTGGAAAGTGCCAGCACCTTTTCCACACCTGCATCCAGGGCGGCATCCACCACATTGCTGCTGCCGAGAATATTGGTCTTGACCGCTTCCATCGGGTTATATTCGCAGGCCGGTACCTGTTTGAGAGCAGCGGCATGTACCACAATATCCACGCCATGGAAGGCGCGCTTGAGGCGTGGCAGGTCACGGATGTCACCGATGAAATAACGCAGGTTCGGATGGTTGAATCCGGACATGCGCATTTCATGCTGTTTCAGCTCGTCCCGGCTGTAGATGATCAGCCTGGCGGGTTGGTATTCATTCAACATCACTTCCACGAATTTCTTTCCAAAGGAACCCGTCCCCCCGGTTACCAGCACATTCTTATTGGTCCAATCCATTATATTTCTCCTGGAATTTTTCAGAATTATACTTCAGCAACCTGGTCTTCATCCCAGGGCTTGGAAATGACCACCAGAGGATACTGGCCGATCCTTCCCAGCCAGCGGGGAAAAAGTTCTTCCAGTCCATAGATCATTTTCAACCAGAATCGACCACCCCATTCGGGGTAGATCACCGAACGTAAAAAGGCGACATTCACACTGCGCCAGACGAGGATATCGAACGGCATTTTACCTGTAAGGTTTTGGATCAGCCATTCCGCATTCAACTTTTGGACGAACGTGCCTTCCGGTTTGATTTTTTCCTGGTCGGCTCCAACTTCCATAACCGGTTGAACTTTGACTTGCTTGCTTTCCACCTTTTCCTGTTTCCTCGCTTTTCGCAGCCTCCGGTCGTGCAGGCGGCGTATGGAATGCATGAATTTACTCATCCGGGCCATCAACGGGGCGTTGGTCCAGCCATTAACGATGGTCATGGTCTTTCCTGGCTGAAGTGTACGGAAAAGTTCTTGATAAGCCGGCAACTTATCCTCCATCGGTACATGATGGATTGTATGCAGGGAGACAATGCCGTCAAAGACATCCGACTTGAAGGGCAGATGGGCGATATCCGCAACTACATAACGTCCCTTCTCGCCCAGGCGCTTGCGGGCTTCCTGTAGGGCGACGATGGAAATATCCATACACACCCGGGCCTGATATCCCATCTGAATAGGTTTCATACTCGGGGTACTGCACCGGGCCCGAACCGGCGTCCAGCAGAAATCCACCGGTAGGCGCAAGATATCGCTTAATTCGCATATGGCAGCGGTGGATATATTCCTGTGAAACCGGACGCAGATCTTCATATTCCGCATTCTGGTAAATGTCACCATTGACCATCTTCCAGCCAACCCGGTCATAAAATTCTCGTACGTTTTTTTTAATATTTTGATCGTTCATTTTGTCATTGTTCCAGTAATTCCAATAATATTTATGGGCGGTGTTCACAATTTCGTTGCTAGGATCACCCTTCGGGCAAGACAGCCGCCCTGGCACCAGCCGGATTGATGGTCACTGCAATTGTTACATTCCGGGTCAATGAAGTGATCGCGCCGTGTAAACCAGGCCTGCGCTTGCTCAGCGCCTTGAAAGTTCCGCCAATCCACACCCGGTCCCGCTGAAAAAGCAAAACAGCGCCAGGTCTGCAACCCGGGGCCGACATCGACTGAAGGGCGACAGATGAACCGCAGGGCAGCGTTCGCCCGGATCAGACGTTCGATATCCGCTTCGCTGAAATGACAGCGCATGAATCCGCAGTCAAAATTCAAACGGATCCCCTCGGCAGCCAGCCGGGTCGCCCATTGAACGACGGCCTGTTGTGCAGCCGGCAGCTCGCGATCCGGTAAGTAGTCATTATCGCCGCTCAAAACGGGTTGGGCAAGCCCTATCCGGATCACCGGTTTCAGGTCATATTCCCGGATCAAGCGTAAGTGGTCTGCCAGGTCAAAATCCGGCCGGGTGATCGTATACCCCAGGCCAACCCGTTTCCCCAGGGCAGCTAAATTGTCAAGGATCACGGCTCGCTGCTCATCGGAATAAACCTGCCAGTCATTCAGGTTCAACAAAACGGTGTCCGGCAGGTCCGGCGCAGTTTGCCGAAGCGAAGCCCGGGTCCCATTGGTGAATACGGTTACGCTGAAACCGGATGATTTGATCAGCCGCATCACCTCAGGGTAACGGGAATGCAGGGTAGGTTCGCCGCCCATCAGCCGCACCTCATCCACGTCCGGGTCCAGCTGGCTCAGGAGTGTTTCCAGCTCATCCAGAGTCATCTCCTGCCGACTGGCCGCCGCTTTTCGGGCACGTGCGAAGCAGTAGGCGCATTCCAGATTACAATCCAGGGTCAGCAGGATATTCATGCTTCAATCCGTATGCCGGATCCAAAAGTCGCGTTCCGTCCTGATTGTTACCAGGTCAGCGGCTTCCCGGTCAGGAACTCAAAAGTCTCACCATAGCGGCGGGTACCTTCCGTGCCTAAAACGAACGCCAGAGGTCGCTGGTGGATATCCTCTTTGAGGTCCAGCAAATGCCAGGGGAAAGGCTTGGGAAACGCAAAGAAAAACAGGTAGGCATAACGCCAGGAGCGTTCAACCTGTTCTTGCGTCAACCGGGCATTCTCCAGATTGCCTAAAAGTTTTTCCAGAGTTTCCGTGTAGGCTTCCCAGGTATCCGGGTCATAAGTGAAACCGCGGTCACGATAGTGGGTCTGCCCGGCGACCACGACGGGAATGCCGCGCATCGCCATTTCCAATCCCACGGTGGTCGTGTAAACCAGGCCCAGGTCGGTAATATCAGTCACGTCGTAGGTGTTGATCTTCTTTTCCGGTTCGATCAGATGGATGTGGGCTGGGATCTCACCCAATGCGGCTTTGATCACATCCACCATTGAAGTGCCGTGGGTCAGGATCTCCCCGGGGTGTACCCGGATCACCAGTTGGACATCCTCCCGGCCGGTAAAATATTTCACCGTTCGTTCGATCCATTCCGCCATTGTCTTGCTGAACACCTGCCGTCCCAGGGTCAGGCTGTCACCGAGTACATTGGTCGCCAGCAACACGACCGGGCGTTCATCAAGACCCAATTTCTGGCGGACCAATTCTCCGCCTTCGGTGGGCGTGTCCTGCCACTGCCGGGCGAAGTTTTGCCAGGTCTTGGCATCCTCACGGGCAGAAAATAACTCCTGAAGTTGAGTGAGTTGTTCATCCGTCAGCGGCTCATCCCCGCGGGCTTTCCAGAGCGCATCGGTCTCATGCCGCATGATCTCGGCGTCCTGCCCGATCCAGATTCGCTCACGCTGGTCGCCAAACTCAAAGGTCACTGCGGGGATGTTCAGGTATTTCGCCACCCGGTAGACAATGCCCATCTCCTGGATGGTCCCATTCGGGACGATCACCACATCGGGCCGATGAGCTATCAACCAGGTCCGGGCATTCAGGGCAGCCTCATAGTTGCGTTCATAGCGAAGTTTGTAAACATCTTCTTCACGGGTGATATCTTCCACCTGAAGCGTGTATTGGGTATCGAAAGTGCTGACTTCTTCCACCGCCCGGCGAAGCTCTGCTGGTAAATCGCGGGAAAACGGCCGGACATCCAGCAGGGACTGCACCTGCATCAGGGGGCTGACCTCACCCAGCACCTGCCGGGCATAGAGATTCTGGCGCCTCAGGTCAAATTTCTGGATCGGTTTATCCCAGTTGGCATACGGCAGGAATGAAAGCGTAACTTTATGCCCTTTCCCGGCCAGTGCCAATCCCATCAATGTTGAAAATTCGATCCAATAATGGAGCGAGGTGAACAGAAAGACCTGTTTACCCGGCTGAGCGGCCGGGGCAAAAAGTTCTGTTTGCTGGATCGCCTCCGGCAGTACAGCCGCCAGGTCGTCCAGGTTGAAATGAGCCTTCCAGGGGCGGTGCCGTTGAACCAGCTGCCAATAGAGTTCAACCGTATAAGGTAATCGCCCCAAAATGCTCTTCAGGAATCGTTTATTCATTGCTTATTTTTCCACAATCTCGATCTTCCAGTCCAGATCCGGCCGGACCGGACCCAAACGTTTCTCAGGCCAGTGCATGCCTGGTGCGCCGGTGGCATCCACGGTGAAGGTCAGGGCTTTATCGTCCTGGAAATAGCGTTTGATGCGGTAAGTGCTGGCATTGACGCCCAATACATACCGCCCTTCGTTCATCAGGTTGGGTGGGATCCGGACCTGACTGAGATATCGTCCCGCAGGCCGGGAGGTGAAGGTCTCGAACAGCCCGGGATCGTCCGTATCAAATGTCGTGAAGACATAATCTCCCCGAGTGGTCATCACATAGAATCCCACCCGCAATCCGCTGATGGCCTCGGTCAGATGGTATTCCAGCTCAATCGAGAAACCCTCCGCGGCATTGACGGTATCCACTACGGTGCCCTGCGCATTTCGCACTCGTAACGCCTCCGGGCGGAACGCAGGGTCTTCTCCGGCAAGTTCGTCCTCCGTCCAAATGCGCTCACCTTGTTTGGTCAGGCCCATGTTCAAGTAAGCATCCACCGCTTCCGGGGTTGGCGCTCGCATCACGACCTGCCCCTCGTTCAATACAATGGTTTCCTGGGTCAGGCGCAGGATGGCCGACATGTTATGGCTGACAAAGAGCACCGTCCGACCTTCCTGGGCGACATCGCTCATCTTGCCCAGGCATTTGCGCTGGAATTCGGCATCTCCTACTGCCAGCACTTCATCCACTACCAGGATTTCCGGCTCAAGGTGCGCGGCGACCGCAAAGGCCAGCCGCAGATACATCCCGCTGGAATAACGTTTAACCGGAGTGTCGATGAACTTGCCGACCTCGGAAAAATCGACGATCTCGTCAAATTTACGGTCGATTTCCTCCCGGTGCATCCCCAGGATGGCGCCGTTGAGATAAATATTCTCGCGGCCCGACAGTTCAGGATGGAAGCCGGTGCCGACCTCGAGCAGGGAACCTACCCGACCATGGATCTCCCCAAACCCCTCGGTAGGATCCGTCACCCGGGAAAGGATCTTCAATAAAGTGCTTTTCCCGGCGCCGTTCCGGCCGACAATCCCCAATATCTGCCCACGCTGAACCTCAAAGGAGACATCCCTGAGCGCCCAAATGTGGTTTGGATCGCTGTAGCGACCATTGGACCCGCGCTGGAACATCTGTCCCACCCGGCGGACGCCACTCATCAACAAGTCGCGCAGTGTGTCCGGTCGTTCCTGGGCCAGCCCGATCCGGTAACGTTTGGAGAGGTTTTCAACTCGAATTGCGAAATCTGACATAAACACCTAGACAATATCGGCGAAGGTTTTTTCCATCCGCCGAAAATAAAACAATCCACTCACCAGCAGGATAAACACCATGACCACCGAGATCACCATGGTAATGTCCGGCGGCGCGCCGCCCAACAGCGCCCAGCGGAACCCCTGGATCACACCGACCATCGGGTTCAAACCGTAAAGCCAGCGCCAGATACCTGCCGGAATGGTTTCAATGGGATAAACAATTGGCGAAGCGTACATCCAAACCTGCGCGAGAAAAGGCACCATTTGCTGGATATCGCGATATTGGACGTTCAGCGCAGAAAGCCAAAGTCCAACCGCCAGTGCAGTGAGCAGCGCTAAAACGACCAGCAACGGCAGCCATAGGATGTTCCAGCCGGGCCAGTAGTGATAATAGATCATCACACCGATCAGCACCACGAACGAGATCAGGAAATCCACAAGCGCAGCAAAGACCGAGGACAGCGGGATTGCCAGACGGGGAAAGTAGATCTTGGTGATCAGGTTGGCGTTCCCCACCAGGCTGACACTGGAACGCTGCAAAGCTGTGGCGAATAGCTGCCAGGGCAGCAGCGCGGTCAATGAAAAGAGCGGATAGGGAATCCCCTCGGAAGGTGTTCTCAGCAAGGTGCCAAAGATCACCGTGAAGATTACCATGGTCAGAAGCGGCTGCAGGATCGCCCAGCCGATCCCCAGGACAGCCTGTTTATAGCGCACTTTGATATCTCGCCAGGTCAGGAAATAAACCAATTCCCGGTAGCGCCAAAGTTCATTAAAATCGATCGACAACCAGCCTTTGGAAGGCCGCAGGTAGGTGACAGGCATTTCTTTGGCTGGCAGGTGGTTCTGTTCCATCAACTCGGTCACTTATTTCCCGTTTTCCAGATACCAGTCGATGGTCTGCTTCAGGCCTTCTTCGAAATCGGTCTTCGCTTCAAAACCGAATTTCTCCTTGGCGCGGCTGACATCCAACGCCCGCCGGGGCTGCCCGTTCGGTTTGCTGGTATCCCAAACCAATTCACCCGAGAATCCCGTCATGCGGGCGATCTTCTCGGCCAGGTCCTTGATGCTGATCTCAAAACCGGAGCCAATATTGACCGGTTCCGATTCATTATACCGTTCGGCGGCCAGGGCAATCCCTTCCGCAGCATCGGTCACAAAAATGAATTCGCGGGTCGGTGAACCATCACCCCAGACTACGATATGGTCTTCATTGTTCTCTTTAGCTTCCACACATTTACGGATCAAAGCCGGGATCACGTGGGAACTGCGCGGGTTGAAGTTGTCACCGGGACCGTAGAGGTTGACCGGGAGCAGGAAGATGCTGTTGTAACCATATTGATCGCGATAGGCCTGCGATTGCACCAGCAGCATTTTCTTCGCCAGGCCGTAAGGCGCATTGGTTTCTTCGGGATAGCCGTTCCAAAGATCATCTTCCTTGAAAGGCACTGGTGTGAACTTTGGATAAGCACAGACCGTGCCGATTGCGACAAATTTCTCCACGCCGCGTTCGTAAGCCTGGTGCATCAACTGGACCCCCATCATCAGGTTATCGTAAAAGAATTCCGCCGGGTATTCGCGGTTCGCACCGATCCCACCGACATGGGCAGCCAGGTGGATGATGACATCCGGTTGTGAATCGGACAGCATCCGGGCAATCGCATCCCGATCCACCAGATCATACTCTTCAATGGTTGGAATAAAGATATCCTTGGCGCCTTTCGCCTTTAAATTGGCGATCAAATTTGTGCCCAGGAACCCGGCGCCCCCCGTTACACATATCCGCTTTTCTGCCCAATTGAGCTTTTTTTCCATCATACCTCTTTTTGGATAGGATCTTTCTTATTTAAATCCAGCCTGACTTTGATGCCCTCCACAATTAAAACCGGTGCATCAGGGTTTTCGGTGAGGGTGAAATGCTGTTCCATACAGGTCAGCCGGCAGACATCGGCTAGATCGCCATCCGCCTCAAGACGGACGGTGTGGATACCCATAGCTTCCAACTGTTGAAGCAAGGTCGATACTCGGTTACGGATATGCCTGAACAGCTTGAAGGATTGCTGAATATAGTCTACGGTCAACCTGGCGCGCAGGGCGATCCCTTCCGGCGTGATGATGTAGCGCAACTTCCGCCGCCGGGCGCGTTTGACCTTCACGAAGCCTTTCTCAACCAGCCGTTTGATATGCCAGTTGACCGTCCCGATCGCTACGCCCAGCTCTTCAGCCAGCGTCGCCTGGGAGACATCGGGGTCGGCTTCGATCTCTTGCAAGAGTGCCAGGTCACGATATTCATCGCTTTTTGAGTCTGCAGTAATCATAATTTCAATGATTGAATTATAACTTCTAATAATATTACGTCAAGGACATAAAATCCAACGACTTCAAATCAATAAGCTGAATAATGCCCTTTATTCATTAGGAAGCAAAACAACCATACCGCTGTCGGTAAGGTCAAGAGCAATATGGTAATACGCTGCAAGCGGTTCATCAACCTGCTCCACCCAGGCATTATTCTCCTCGGCGAATGGATGGTTTGGAGTATAAATGGTAAAACTCATCGGTTCCATAACGATCAGGGCAAACCTGTGATTCCTGAGGTCTTCGCGGAATTGATCCAGATAAGCTTCATTGCCCGACATCGCCATTTCCATTAAGAACACTTTTTCATATTCATGTATCAGCTGCACATTTTCAATCATGCCAAATGAAAGAAGATGACGGTCCTGAATGAATAGGACCCCTTCCCCATCCGGAGCAACATCATCGATGAATAGCTGAAGACTTTCAATATCTTCCCAGGCTCGTTCGTTGTCTCGCACTGGAATGACGTTAATTGACTCGATCAGAGAGATCAGAGGAACTAAAAAGGCAAATAAAAAGAAAACCATAAGCATTCTTGGGGAAGAAGTCACTTCCAAGCGATCGGGCGCGAACCTATTAAATGCTACATATACGGAAACCAATACCAGAGCGATGAGGAAGGAATCAAGGTTGTGCAAATTGTTCCCTCCCCCGATCTTGGTGCTGACAACAAGACCCGCGATTAGTAAGGCGCTCAAGATGCTGAACAAGGCGAGGATTCGAAGAAAATTCCAATTACGAAAGCGTTTCAATAGAATCCAGAAGACAATCAGTAATAGGGGAAAAGATGCAGCCAGCATCAGGCGGATGACACCCGGGCCGAAAGCCATGTTCGGAAATAATCGGTACCGAAGCAGGGGGGAATCAAAACTCGTCACAAACGCCTGGGGTGGGTTGCCACTGACTAACCCATAAAGAGCCTGTCCCACGAAGGCAAATACAAGGCCCAGGAAGACCGCCAATAAGGGCCAACGCCAATATTGCCAGAACCGTTTCCCATCGATTGGAATTTCCAAAATATACAACGTTGCGGCTATCATTCCCGCCACGGGGAACCAATTCACCCGGCTTGCCCCAGCCCATAAAGATGCCAGGCCAACAAAGAACAACGAACGCCACAGCCGGTTCTTATTAAAACCAAGAAAGACGATCGTCACCACAACGATCAGATGGAAATACATCGGCCCCTGAAAAGAAAAGATCATGAACCATGCAGCGAGGCCGAAATCGAATACCCGGTCTTTAAAATTCATCCGCCTTGCCAACGCATATCCGGTTAGAAATGAGGACCCAATCCATAGCAGAACCCGCCAAAGTCGATGTACCCAGATCGGCAAAGCAGGAAAAAGGAAAGGGAAAGATTGCATAAATGCGCGGGTCGGGTCAAGCGCCGGTAAAGGGAAACGTTTTCCATATATTGAACGAGATAAAAACAGGGAGGCATCGTAAAATCGGCTGGATTCTGACCAGTCCAAAGACAGTGGATAAGTACTGATTTCCGGTAAATAATACATAATGGATAAGGCCAGTGCAAAACCGGAAAAGCTTATCACAAGGGCATTGATGGGATTGAATTGTTTTAATTGACTCAAAAAGATCGCCAATATCACAGCCAGGTTGCCAACGACCCATAATTCAGGGAAGAGCCACAGGACCGGTATTTTTATTCCCAATATCCAGGTCACACAATACGAAATGCCAAGAAGGCTGAGTAAAACCAAGCCATAATATCGAATGGTGTACAGCTTATTTTTAATTAGCAAAAGGAAATTTAATAACTTTTCGCGTCTTTCAGAATATAAAAGAATGAAACATACTATCAGCGCAATAGTGGTTATAAAAGGAGGGATTAGGGCCAGAAGCAATCCACCGGTATAGCCATTGAATGAACCCGCTTCATTGAGACGATTCAACAAAATGATAATGGACGGTACATCAATAAGAATTAATGCTCCAAAATAAATTTGCAAATTTTGGATTCTTCTTCCATTATTTCCGATATTCGGTGTAGCGTCTAATTTCATTGGACCATTACCATTCTGCTGCACAAGATGGATGTATCCCTACAAATTATCAGAATGCCTTTTTCGCCGATCTAACACCCAGCCACCAGCCAGTACACCCAGACTGATGACCACGATCAGCACGATCATCACCGGAAATTCCAGCCTCGGTATCGTTGACAAATAGCGGCTGAGATACCACTCGCTGAAAAACGCCAGGAAGATTCCTTCGACGATCAACCCGCGTACCAACCAACGGTCTTTATGCTGAAATGCATACTGCACCCCCCATCCGGCCAGAAGCGCCATCCACGGCAGAAAGATCGTCCGGTAGCGAGGGTTATCCCACTGGTCTCCTCCGGCACGGGCAGATGCGATCAGGATCCAGAGCCAAACAACCGTCAGGAAGACAGCCAGCCAGCGTCGTCTTTCAGCGCTTTCGGCTTTCCCAACCCGGAAGATGGCATAGATCAACAGCGGCAGCAGGGCGTACCAACCCACTGCCCGTAAGATCCCGATACTTTTCCAGATCAAAGGCGCTGGAGCAGCGATAGCCGCAGGCAGGACGGGCTGGAACACGCCATACCCGAGGAGAAATGTGAACTGCTGCCAGTTGGGTAATTTTTCCAACAGAAATTGAAGCACACCGGATTGTTCGATCGCCAGGTGTGCATCCCAACGAAAAACCTCGTCAAGCCAGGGTTTGAAAAACGCCAGGCTTCCCAATGCAGCCAGACCGATCACAGCCCATCCGAGGACCTTCTGCCAGGTTTTCTTCAGGTTTCCAGCTTCAACCACCCATACCCAAATAAAGATGGCGCCTAAACTGGGAATGGCAACCCGGTAGGAAAACAGCAGAAAGATTACCGTATCCAAGGCAAAGACCGGCAGAGCTACTTTCAACCTTGCCCGGTCCAGCCAGTGCGCGGCTGCCCAGAAAAGGATGCAGATCATCAGGATAAAGAATGGCTCACGCATCTGGGCTGCACCAAGCAGCAGTCCTTCCGGATACAGCGCGATGATCCAGCCCGCCCAGCGGGCGGTACGCTCTGAGAACTTCCACCGGATGGTGACCATCAGGATCGGGATACTGAGGGTCATGGCCGCTGCTGAAAGGATGGCAACCAACCCGGGACGGAACGCGTCCGGGCTAAGCACCCGATAGACCAGCACGCTCATTGCCATCATCCCGCCGTACTGGTCGGTGCCATACTCATCATTAAATGCGTTCTTCAACGGCTGCTCAGATTGTGCCAATGTCCAGGCGTTCTCTTCCCGCCGGTAAGCATCTTCAAAGACAAATCCTGCCCGTTGAGGACTTTCATCATAACCAAAGATTGGTAAGCCCCAGATCAGAAAAGCGCTCAAAACAAGGCGCAGCATAAAGGCCAGCACCATCATCCAGGCCAGGGTTTTACCGGCACCCGCCCAATGCCAGGTGAGCAGCATCAGGAATCCAATAATGAAGATCAGGATCGAAGCGGCAATAAAACCAGGGAGGAACTTACCACTGCCCGTCACACCTTGAAACACCACCCCCAGGACCAGGCTTGCTGCAGCAATCAATGCCAGGTAATGTTCAAAGCCCCAATTTCGAGTAGTATTTTTCATTTTAAACATGCTCCTCGACTTGTTTAACCTTGCGATGGGCTTGCCAAAACTGCCATGATGTCAATCCAATCCAGAGTACCCAGAATACGACCACGCTTTGCAGAGGGACCAGAAAACGGGGGTTATCGCCGTGGTCCAGTATGGAAGAAAGGATAGAAGTTGCCCAAACCGATCCCGCCAGGAACCAGTGAAATGGTATCAGTTTCCAGATCTTCCGCAGTTTCTTTGAAAACAGCGCAGCAGCGGAGGTGATGATGAAAACCATATTCGAAAGGAACAACAGCCCGCGGACGCCTAAAATGCCAACCCGCAGGATTTCAGCCAACGGAGGCGAAGTTACCGCGCCAATGTCCCAATAGACCGGTGCCCGCCAGAACAGCCACCATCCCAGCAAAACTTTGGATAAATATTGCCAGGGATGGGTCAGGATCAGGTCAACGGAGATATTTTGCAGGATTCGGGAGAGTTCATAAAAACTGTAGCCGGTACCGGACATGATCGCCGGGATGGCGTCCCAAATGGTATTGCCCTGGGTGCCATACTTTTCAATCCGGGCATCTCGAAATTGCAGATAGATATCGCGGATGTCACCGAATTTATCCGGGACATCTTCAAAATAATAACCGGTATGCTGGACGAGATGGTAGCCCGTCATTGCTGAGAGGCTGAAGACGTGAAAATGGATTTTAATGAAAGTCATCCAGCCCCCGATCAGCAAAACTGCCACCAGCAGAATGCTGACCAGCGGTTTCCAATTCACTTTTAATTTTTTGCCTTCAAACGAAACGGCAAGGAATAAAGCCAGCCAGACCGGCATAAAGATGAATACCGGCCGGGTCACCACCGCAAGAGCGGCAGTCAGCCCGATCCCCAACCCCAGCCAGATCTTGCGGTATTTTGCGGAATCCAGCCAAAACCAGGCGCCCAACAGCGATAACATCAACCAGAAAGTGCAGAGTGTTTCCGTAAGCAGGTTGGCTTCAAAAAGCAGCTGCCCGGGGTTGAGCGTATGGGCCAGGGCAGCCAGGCCGCCAAACCAGGGTAACCCGCTGGCTTTCCAGCCGATCAGGAACCAGGCCAAAGTTATCCCCAGGCCCAGCACAAGTTGGGCAATGTAAACCGCCTTGTCGGGACCCAGAAGTGCCATGAATGCCGGATATCCAGGAGTGCGAGTGCCATCGTAGTTTGCAAAACCACCCAGGACCGCCTCCGCCGACCGCCGGTAGCTGTTCGTGTCGCTGTAGGAAACCGGCGGGTAAGTCAGGAATAACAGCACCCTGAGGCTCACTGCAATCACCAATACCAATATCAGCCAGAAACGCAGGTTCTTTTTTTTGCTGGTGTCCATAATCACTTTGCTCGATTCATTTCCTGAACGGATTTAAACCCGGACAATGCTCGTTCAGCTCGTGCCTGCCAGGTATATGCCTGGACAGCTTTCAAGGATGCAGCAGCCAATGACTCCCGCCGGACTTGGTCTTCTTGCAGTCCCAGAAGGGCTTTTTCCCAGGCGTGAAAATCCTCCGGTGGGCAGAAAACCGCCATGTCTTCATTTAATACTTCATGGATCACAGGCAAGTCGCTGCTAAGGATCGGCCTTCCCGCAGCCATGTATTCAAACATCTTCATCGGGCTGGCTATCTCAACGGAATTCCCGCCGCCGCTGCCGGCAATCCTGTTGCCATAGGGCATCAGGAGGACATCCGCGGCTGCCTGATATCGCGGCAGGATGGCATTATCCACAAATCCGGTCAGGGTGACGTTATTGATGCCTTCCGCCTTAAGTCGGTCTTTCCAATACGCAACATCCTGCGCCTGTCCGCCCACCCACAGGAACCGAATATCCGGCAGCGCTTTGGCAAGCGCCAGCATCAGGGGCATCCCTCGGCCGGCATAAAAATGTCCGGTATATCCCGCAGTGAAACCCTGCGGCAAACCCAGTTTTTCGCGGGCTTTCTCAGGCGAGGGCAAATCCCGATATCGCTCCAGTTCCACGCCGTTAGGCGCAGTCAGGATCTGGTCAGGTTCAGGAGAGAGATGAAATTCATCAACCAGGACCTTGCGTAATGCAGCCGTATTGGTCAGCAGCCGATGAAGGGCATGTGAGCGCCAGAACCGTTTGAACAACCAGGGCCCCAACCGGCCGGTCACCCGGTCATGCAGTTCCAGGATCGTTGGGATCCCGCGGCCAAGAGAAAGGACGGCTGTCTGCAGGACCCAGGTATAGACCAGATCGGGCGACAGTTGACGCGCCCGTTGGACCGCCTTGAAGGCGTAATCGTATCTTCGGAATGTCAGATTTTCAGGAATCCATTCGACATCAAACTGCTGCCGAAGACCATAAAAGCTCTGCAGGTTGTTCCAATTCGTCTTCTCTTCGCCGGGGACCAATAAAGTCACCGAATGTCCCAATTCTGCCAGGGCGTGGGTCGTTTTCATGACCTGGATGCTGTTGGCGGTATTTGAAGGGACAAAAGAGGCGGCAATACAAACAATCTTCATAAGGTTTATTTAATCAAAGGAAATCACCTGGTGGAATCGCACGTTGGAATCTCAATCGACTGCATTTATACCACAGGACAGCCCATCCCGCTTCACCGCTCGCAGCCGTTACCATTACCATCGGCATCCAGGTGAGTAGAGGCGGGCCAAACCACTTTGAAACTGGAAACCGGAAATCCTCACAGTTCAGGGCCGGGAGACCGGTTTGAATGCAGACTTCAGGATAAGCGGGGTCGCATTCTTCCCGGCGCTTTTGAAAGACAAACGGTTTCGGAAAGGCTAAGTTGATTGCTGAAAGCAACATCAAAATCAAAAAGCGCTAATGTTCATCTGGATATCCTGCAGCCGCCGGGTCCGGCAATGAGCCGGAATATTGAACAACCAGGTGAACACCCCGTCCAGATCAGCATCAGGACCAAACGGATCGCGGACACCGTAGATCTTCTGTAATATATTTGTAAAAACAATTTTACCGGGCATTTCATTAACCTGAGACTCAAATTTTTGAAGTAGAATTAATATCCTCAAATGGGTTGGCGTGTTATTGAAAATAATTAAAATTTAGGATCGGCAATGTGAAAGCTCAAGAAAAAAACACGAAACCTTTGATGCGATTGTCCTTTGAACCGCTGTTGACCCGGTTTGCGATGTTAATTGGGAGAGTGCTTCCCAGGTCATGGGGCCTCCGGTTGGCATCGGGTGTTGGGAATATCCTTGGAAGCCTGAAAAAGAATAAGATGGTGAAGGCGATCCGGGCTAACCAGTACGTGATCCACAACCAGCAGATGTCAAATGAAGAACTGGATCAGGCGCCAAAGATCATTTTCAGGTCAGCAGCGAAATGCATGTTTGATTATTTTCACTTTCTCCGTCGACCGGAAATACTGCAGGAGATCATCAGTTTCGACCCGGAAGCTCAGGCCGCCATTACAAGGATCCAGAGTCATCAACCAACGGTGGTCGTCTGTCCCCATCTCAGTAATTTTGAACTGATGGGATATGCTCTGGCTCTGCAAGGGGTCAAAGTGCAGGTGCTCTCTTTTCCGAACCCTAACACTTCCTACCGGTTGCAGAACCGGCTGCGCGAGGCGACAGGCCTGGACATCACGCCGATGGATTTGTCGGCTTTCCGGGAAGCCCGTCACCGTCTGCGGGATGGTGGGAGCATCCTGACCGGCCTGGACCGACCTCTGGATAACGTGAAGGAAGAGAAGTACCGGCCGCGGTTTTTCAGATATCCGACCAATCTGCCGGTAGCCTATGTACGAATGGCATTGGAAGCCAATGCACCGGTCTTTATCCTGGCGGCAACCTCGCAGCCCGATGGGACCTATCGCCTGGTGGGATCTCCACCAATCTGGATGGAAGCTTCCAATATTTTGGAGGATGAGATCCTCCAAAACGCGGAAAAGGTTCTTCGACTCGCAGAACCCATGATCATCAATCACGCCCGACAATGGGCGATGTTCTACCCAATCTGGCCTCAATTCCTTGGCATCTGATCGGACTCAAAGAAAGGCTTTAAAATGACCAAAGTTGAAAATCACAAAAGAGAAAATGACATCCTGCTTGGTTTTCTCGAACGACCGGCACTCGCCTGGCTGGCAAAGAATATGCCGTCCTGGGTCACGCCGGATACATTGACTTACCTTGGAATCGCGGCTTCGGTCCTGATCTTTGTCAGTTACGCCCTCACCAACATCAGCCCCCACTTCCTGTGGCTGGCAAGTTTCGGTTTTCTACTGAACTGGCTCGGTGACAGCCTGGACGGCACCCTGGCGCGCTACCGTCATATCGAACGGCCGCGCTTCGGC
The DNA here is from genome assembly GCA_963741015.1 of uncultured Chloroflexia bacterium. Classification (GTDB taxonomy): domain Bacteria; phylum Chloroflexota; class Anaerolineae; order Anaerolineales; family Anaerolineaceae; genus Brevifilum. Next base: position 57,643 of record CAVUGP010000004.1, read on the forward strand.
TTCCTGATCGATCACTGGGTGGATGCGATCAGCGCTGTGTTGATCTTCCTCGGCCTGGGTCTTTCACCCTATGTCGATCTGACGGTCGCCAGCATGGGCGTGATCGCTTATTTGCTCCTTTCGATCATGGTCTACCTGATTACTTATGTGACCGGTGTGTTCACAATCACCAGTGCCAAGATCGGTCCGACTGAGATCCGGGTGCTGGCCGTGATCCTCAATACAGCGATGTTCATCATCGGTAACCCCACTTTCAACCTGCCATATTTCGGTGCGACCAGCCTGTATACCCTGTTTGTTGGACTGCTGTCGGTTGCAATGGTGATTTATTTCCTGGTCAATACCAGCATCCAGGCTCGTCGCCTGGCGCTTCTGGACGATAAACGCCTGGAACGCAAACAGGCCAAGCAGAAAACCGAACAGGAAGCTCAAAAGAAACCCGCCAACAAGGTAAGCCCGTCTGCCAGTAAGGGTTAGGGCTGATGTTGATCCTTTCCTAAAAAGCCGGATGTTATAATCACCCCATGATCAAACTGCTTCATTTCGCCGACGCACATATCGACATGGCCAATTTCGGCCGCCACGACCCGGAATCGGGCCTGCCGATGCGGGTAATGGATTTCCTCAAATCCCTGGACGAGATCGTTCAGGCAGCCATCGACGAAAAAGTGGACCTGGTGATCTTCGCCGGGGATGCCTATAAAGACCGCTCGCCTGCGCCCACCTTTCAACGGGAGTGGGACCAGCGCATCATGCGGCTTTCTCGGGCAGGCATCCTCACCCTCCTGCTGACCGGCAACCACGACATCTCCCCTTCCACCGGCCGCGCCCATGCCATCCAGGAATTTGAATCGCTGGATGTGCCCCATGTACGGGTACTCAACACCCCTCAATTTCTCAACCCTGATGATCTGGAAGGTCTGCCCGTTCAGGTGCTGGCCTTACCCTGGATTTCCCGATCCGGGATGATGGCGAACCTGGAATTGAGCGGCCTTGAGTCAAATGAAATTTATGACCAACTCGGAGAACGGCTGGGTGACCTCGTGCAAAACTGGCTGGCGGATGCTGACCCGGACCTTCCGGTAATACTGACTGCACATGCCTCGGTTGAAGGTGCCCAATATGGCAACGAGCGGATGGTAATGCTGGGCACCGACCTTGTCCTGCCCCCGGCCCTGGTCAAAGATGAACGCCTGGATTACGTCGCCCTCGGGCATATCCATAAACCCCAGAATTTAAATGAAAACCATCACCCTCCTGTGATCTACCCCGGTTCGATTGAACGGGTGGATTTCGGTGAGGTGAACGATGAAAAATTCTTCATCGTTGCGGAAATCGAAAAAGGGAAATCAATAGTTTCCTGGCGGAAGCTGGCTCATATTCGTCCTTTCATTGACCTTTACTACAAGCTTGAATCAGATGAAGCGGTCAACCCGAAGCTGCAGGAAGCACTGAATGCAAAAGGGGACCTGACGGATGCGGTCGTGCGGATGGTGATCGAATATCCCCGAGAATGGGAAGTCTTGATCGATGAAACCAGCCTGCGTGCGCTGGCTTCAACGGCATTTGAATTCCATCTGGTTAAACGGCCTCAGATGCAAGCCCGAGTGCGGCTCCCCGAAGGACGCGCCGCCAGCAGCATGGGCGCAATTGAACTGCTGGATATTTACTGGGCTGCCGGCAGCAGTGAGATAACCGCAGAGAAGAAAGAGTCCCTGGACCGGCTTGCCAAATCCATCATCGATGAAGTGGAAACCAGCGACTGAACGAGATATTACTGTCCTTGACAATAGTCAAGACTCTCCTGCTTGACACCCGGCTTGTTTTTCCGTATAATTTCGTACGCATTCCTCGATAGCTCAATTGGCAGAGCGAACGGCTGTTAACCGCTAGGTTCCAGGTTCGAGTCCTGGTCGAGGAGTTTTTTTATTTAATTACTTCAACACATGACCCCAGTTCCAACACTATATTTTTTGGTTGATTTTCAAATCTATTCGCATTATCCCAATCAATAATCAACAAATTAACGGTAAAATACAAGTATCATTATCAATTTCTGCAGGGGTGTTCTATGGAATCAGCGGACAAACTTCTTAGGTTCATTAAGAAATGGGTCAACGAGGAAGACAACATCCGGGTTGCTATCCTGATTGGGTCACGCGCCCAAAAAACGAAACCAGACCGACTGGCGGGGATCGATCTGGATATTTTCGCTGCCAATCCTGCGGACCTGGTCGAAAACAACGCCTGGATGAAAGATTTCGAAGATCCGTGGCTGACCAAACTGACTTATGATTTGGACCTGATCCTTTGGAATGCGGTCTATGAGGATGGTTTTCTGCTGGCTTTTTACATTCAGCCCCTGGCCGTTCTGGAAGCCATTCAAAAAACACTTCCACCTTATTATTTGCCGCAATATAAGGTCCTGATCGACAAAGACCATCTGACGGATGATTTCCCCAAGCCACAGCCTTCCCTCAGCCATCCTGAAAAACCCACTCCTGAAGTTTTCACTGACGTCCTGCAGCAATTCTGGCTGGACGCCTATTACACGGCCCGCTACCTCTGGCGGGGCGAACTCTGGCGGACCAAACATTATGATTGGGAACTCAAACAAAACCTGCTGCTCATGTTGGGCTGGCACGCCACCCTGGTCCATAACAAAACTTTCTTCAGTGCTCACGAAGGCGATCACCTCAGTGAATGGGTCGATCCGGACACCTATACCTCGTTGATGCCGACTTTTGGACGGTTTTACCCGGCGGATGCCTGGCGCGCGCTGGAAGAAACGGTCAAGGTTTTCACACAGCTTTCCAGAGAGGTCGCGCAGGTCATCGGCGTGGATTACCCTGGGCAATGGGAAGAAAAATTTATGGCCCTCGAAGAGGACCTCAAAGCCAATCCGAAACAGTGAAAAATAAGCGGATTTAGCCCTTCCCCTGAAAGTGAATTATGATATAATTTTTCAGGCGCAGCCGAAAGGTTTCGCTTTAAAATATGAATTTTCCCTTCACCCCTGGTTTACGCCGGCCGGGGGTGTTTGCGATTAATAAACAATTACCTCCCGTCATCCCCCCGCATGCAGGGGGAAATCACTTTCCTGGCTTCATCCTTCATCTCCTATCCCTAATACCCGTGGTCCATCCCAATACCTAAACCCTATTCACTATTCAAGTACCAGTCACATTTCACCCAGCTCCCTTGACTTTGCTTTTCCCAGGGAATACACTTCTTATTGAAAATGATTTTCAATAAGGATTTACGATGAATTTCCAGGAAGCTCTCAATCAGGAAGGCCTGCGGCTGACCCATCCAAGGAAGGTGGTCATGTCGATCCTGGAGGATTCCAGCGTGCCCCTCTCCCCACAAACCATCTTCCAGCGCGCAGTCGAAGAACACGAAGATATCGGGCTTGTTTCCGTTTACCGCACCCTGGAAGTCTTATCCGACATGGGTCTCGTCCGGCGCGTACACGGCCGTGACGATTGTCACAGTTACGTGCTGGCGTCTCCCGGACATCACCATCACCTGGTCTGCCGGGAATGTGAAAAAGCGGTCGAGTTCAGCGGCGCAGAAGACCTCGCCAGTCTTCTGGACCGAATTGAAAGAGAAACCGGGTTCAAAGTGGATGGACATCTCTTACAACTATATGGATTATGCCCCGAATGCCGGGAAAGAAAAACAAAAAATGAATAAAACAAAACAAATTTCAAGAACTTATATATTTCTCGTGATGTTGGTTTTATGGGTCACACCTGTCCTGGCTGCCTGTCAACCCGCATTTACCACTCCTGTTGGGCAGAGTGATTTACCCTCGGTGATCGTCAGTATCCTGCCGCAATCCTATTTTGCCGAACGGATCGGCGGTGAGTGGGTTTCGGTCAGTGTGATGGTTGGCCCGGGACAGGAACCTCACACCTATGAACCCACCCCGGACCAAATGAAGGCCGTCAGCAGCGCTGCCGCCTTTTTCAGCATCGATGTGGAATATGAAAATGCCTGGCTGCCGCGCTTTGAAAATGCCAACCCGCAAATGAAAGTTTTCGATACTTCGGCCGGTATCCAAAAAATCCCGGTACCAACGACGGTCCTCGCTGTTGGTGCTCCGGCAGAGACCAGTCACCAGGGCGAACTGGATCCTCATGTCTGGCTCGCCCCGGACAACGCCAGGATCATCGCTGAGAATATGCTCAACGGACTGATCGAAATTGCGCCGCAGCATGAAACGGATTTCCGCACAAACTACGAAAACCTGATCGGTGATATTGATGCCCTCAATACCCAAATCGAGGGGATCCTGGCCGGCGATCAGCAGCGGACTTTCATGGTCTTCCATCCCGCCTGGGGGTATTTCGCCAAACAGTACGGCCTTCAACAGATCGCCGTCCAGGTAGGCGGTCAGGACCCCAGCGCGAGTGAACTGGCTGACCTGATCACCATCGCCAAAGAGCAGCAGATCAAAATCATCTTTATCCAGCCGACATTCAGCACTGCCAGTGCAGATGCGATTGCGAAGGAGATTGGCGGAACGGTCGCGATAGCCGACCCGTTGGCGCAGGATTGGTTGGATAACCTGAAAACCGTGGCAGAAGCATTTGCCGCTGCTCTCGGAAAATAAGTTCCGGGTATGATTAAGTGATCTGCAAACAGATTCGGAGAAAATATGGTAACAGCTAACGAAGATAATAAACCCAGGATTGAGGTCAAGGACCTCTCCGCAGGATATAACGACGAACTTGTCCTGAAGAACATCAATCTGACCGTCGAACCTGATGATTTCATCGGACTGATCGGACCAAACGGCGGTGGAAAAACGACCCTGCTTAAAGTCATTTTGGGGCTGATCGCACCCAAACGGGGGTCCGTCCGGGTAATGGGAATGTCACCTGATAAAGGACGCCGTTATATCGGTTATGTACCGCAATTCACCCACTTCGACTCTGATTTCCCGATCCGTGTACACGATGTGGTGCGGATGGGCAGGCTGGGACCCAAACACCTATTCAAACCCTATAACTCGAAAGATGATGAGGTTGTAAACAAATGCCTGGCATGGGTTGAATTGACCGATTTGCGGAACCGTTCATTGAGTGAACTTTCCGGCGGCCAACGTCAGCGGGTCTATATCGCCCGCGCTCTGGCGAGTGAGCCGGAGATCCTCCTGCTGGATGAACCGACCATCAACGTGGATATGAACGCACGTACCCACATTTATGAGTTGCTCCACAACATCAACCTGCAAGGCGTGACCATCCTGTTGATCTCACATGACCTGAATGTGATCTCAAGTTATGTCAAAACGATCGGTTGCCTGAACCGGACTCTGCATTATCATGGTGAAAAACAAATTACACCGGCAATGCTCAAGGATGGCTACAGCTGCCCGGTCGACCTGATCGCCCATGGCGTGCCTCACAGGGTGTTGGCCGAACACGAGGATCAATAAACATGGGCGGCATCCTTAGTTACGGATTTATGCGGAATGCCCTGGCTGCCGGCCTTTTGGTCAGCCTGGCCTGCGGCGTGATCGGCACTCTGGTCGTGCTCAAGCGAATGGTGTTCATCTCAGGGGGTGTCGCCCATACCGCCTACGGCGGGATCGGGATGGCTTTCTATTTCGGTATTAATCCTGTCCTGGGCGCACTGGTCTTCAGCCTGGGTGCATCCCTGCTGATGGGATATGTCCAACGCAAAACCCGTCAGCGGCCTGACACGCTGATCGGCGTTATGTGGGCGATCGGGATGGCAATCGGGATCATCTTTGCCGACCTGACCCCCGGATATAAAGCCGACTTGATGAGTTACCTGTTCGGCAGCATCCTGGCTGTCACGCAGACTGACCTCTGGTTGATGCTGGTTGTAGACCTGATCGTGATCGGTGTGGTAGCCCTGTTCTTCAAAGAAATGCAGGCCAGCGCCTTTGATGAAACCTTCGCGCGGGCCCGCAATGTACCTGTGGACCTGCTCTACCTGATCCTGGTCACGATGATCGGCCTGGCTGTTGTAATGCTGATCCGCGTGGTCGGGTTGATCATGATCATCGCTTTATTGACCGTCCCCGCTGCGATCGGTGCGCTCTTCCTGAAAAGCATGAGCAAGATCATGTGGCTGGCGACGGGTTTGAGCCTGGTCTTCACGACAGGCGGATTGCTGCTCTCATACGCATTCAATCTGACTTCCGGCGCCACCATCATCCTGTTCGCCGGTGCAGCCTACCTGATCGCTCTGCTCGTGCGCCGGCTATGCAAACGCTGCCCGGATGAATAACCACATAACACAAACAGTCATTGTTTGCCTCTATTCACAATGCAGATATAATAAATCCGAGAGAAATTAAGCAAAATCGACAATATTCGGAGGCCCGTCCAATATGAAGAAATCACTTTTCGCTGGTCTATCATTAATAGTCGTTGTTTTAATGCTGGTTTCAGCATGTTCAAAAGCCACATCCGCGCCTGCAACTGCGGCTCCGGCAACCGATACACCCACCACTGCTGCAACCATGACCGATGCGGAAATGAAAGCATTGATCACAGAACGATGCGGTGTTTCTACCTGCCACTCTGCATCCATCGTTTTTAATTCAAGCTTTTCACAGAGCCGCTGGTCAACAGTATTTGACCAGATGATCGGGCTTGGCGCCAACGTGACGGCCGATGAGAAGGTCATGATGATCGATTGGCTGTTAGCCAATTAGTAATTAACTTTTGTAATACTTAAATTGAATAACGCCCTGCTTTCTACAGGGCGTTTTGAATCATCAATAAAAAACCTTACAGGTGGACGAGATGAATTTTTTGTTGTATGCTTAATACCCTCAGACACGGGAAGAACTCATAGGAGGCAAAAAGATGATCAAAGATATCCTGCACGAAGCAGCCGAACGTATGCAATCCGCATTGGATTCACTCGAAGAAGATCTGGCCGCAATTCGCACAGGGCGCGCCTCACCTGCACTGATTGAACGTCTGGCTGTGGATTATTACGGTACCAATACTCCCATGATCCAACTGGCTTCGATCAGTGTCCCCGAGCCGCGCCAGTTATTGATTAGGCCCTTTGACCCGGCATCGCTCAAAGACATCGAGCGTGCGATCCTGGTCTCAGACCTCGGCCTGACGCCCAATAGCGATGGCAAGGTCATCAGGCTTACTCTGCCCCAACTCACCGAAGACCGCCGCAAGGAACTGGTCAAAGTCCTGCATAACCGGATGGAAGAAACACGAGTCCGCGTCCGCAATGTCCGCCGGGACCTGATCAAAGACCTGCGTGATCTGGAGAAGGAAGGCCTCGTCTCGGAAGACGACCAGGAACGCGGTGAGAAGGAACTCCAGGAACTGACCGACAAACTCAACGAGAAGATCGAAGAGATTGGTGAGCATAAAGAGAAAGAGATCATGGAAGTCTGATCTTCTATGGCGATTGAAGAGACTCCCCAGGAATTTAGCAGAGTTCCCCAACACATTGCAATCATTATGGATGGCAATGGCCGTTGGGCCAAAGAACGCGGTCTGCCGCGGGTAGCCGGTCACAGGGCTGGCACGGAAAACCTGCGCACGATCATCCGCGCCTGCGTGGATTTCAACGTTAAATACCTGACCATGTTCGCCTTCTCGACCGAGAACTGGGCGCGGCCAAAAGCCGAGGTTACCGGCTTGATGCACATCCTGGCGGAAATGATCGATCAGGAAGTGATCAAGCTGAACGAGGAAGGTGCACGTCTGGTCCATATCGGGCACCTGGAAGGATTGCCAAAAACCCTTCAGAAAAAAGTCCGTAACGCGGTTGAACTTACCAAGAACAATGACCGGATCACGATCATATTGGCCTTCAACTACGGCGGCAGGGACGAGATTGTCAATGCCATCAAACACATGCTTGAGGACCAGGTATCCCCTGAGGATGTGAATGACGAACTGGTCAGTCAATATATGTTCACCAAAGGCATCCCCGATCCCGATCTGGTGATCCGTACTTCGGGAGAATATCGCACCAGCAATTTCCTGACCTGGCAGACGGTCTATTCGGAATGGTATTTCCCACCGGTTTATTGGCCGGATTTCAATAAAGAGGAGTTAAGGAAGGCAATTGTGGAGTTCGGTAACCGGGACCGGCGTTTTGGCGGTCTGAAAGAATCCTGAGTCTTCGAGTTCTGGCAATGTTATCCCAACGAGTCAAAGCGGCACTGGTTTTCGTGCCGCTTGTTTTAATCATGATCTACCTGGGCGGGTGGGTTTTCAACCTGTTCTTTGCCGCCGTACTACTGGTCGCCACTTATGAATATGCACGGCTTTTCCGCGGGATGGATTTACACCCTTCTTTGCCGTTGATGCTAACCGGTGTGGCGCTGTTCATCGTGCACCGCTGGTGGCTGCCAGGACAATATGAAGGAATGCTGATCTCAATCGTGATCTTTCTGACGGTGGTGACAGCCCTGGTCCAATACGAGCGCGGGGATGATCACGCTGCACTCAACTTCGGCGTCACCTTGGGTGGGATATTCTACCTGGGATGGGTCGGCAGTTTCCTGATCGACCTGCGCGCTGTGCCCGATGGCCGCGGCTGGATGCTGACCGCCCTGCCGGCGGTCTGGCTTGCGGATTCAGGCGCCTATTTTATCGGTCGTTGGCTGGGCAAGGCGAAGATGGCTCCCCGGCTCAGCCCCAAGAAATCCTGGGCCGGTATTGGCGGCGCAATCCTTTTCGGGACGATCAGCGGTGCGCTATTGGTACTGCTCTGGCGGACGGTGGGCTGGCTCCCGCTTGAGACCCCACTCTGGCAAGGGTCGGTGATCGGGCTGGTCGTGGCCATAACCACTCCAATTGGCGATCTGTTGGTCAGCCTGTTCAAACGGACAGCGGGGGTGAAAGATACCGGTACTCTGATCCCCGGTCACGGCGGCATCCTGGACCGGATCGACACCTGGATCTGGGCGGCCTTGCTGGGGTATTATCTGTTGCTGCTTTTCTAAAGGATGTTAAGTTTGTCATTGGGAGGAGCACCGTAAGGTGCGACGTGGCAATCTTCTATTTTGCACGGAAAACACATTCATCAAACCAAGATTTGGATGATGATAAAGTTTAAATAATGGTAGGCAAACACCATCAAATTCGACATGACCTTTACTGAAATACTATAGATTGAGAAAACTATCTTCTCTTCCAGGCTGGAGTTATCGCTAGATAAAGCATCATGACATCTTAATCGAAGATTGCTTCGTCGTCCCTTTGGGACCTCCTCGCAATGACAAGAATATTTATTTACCTCTGCTTTAGAGCCACCTTGCCCTATTTCGGGAAAAGCCAAGCAATGTGCCCCCACACCCCCATTCACCATCTCCAATTCATTATTCCCTACAACCCAAAATAGATCGTCCACTCCCCCTCAGCCGGGATCTCGATCTCCGAGCTATTTCCGACGATCACAATCCAGGTCTGGCCGGGTTTCAGCGGAACGGACTCACCCGGCGCCGTCTCAAAGATGATCGGACGGTTCGGCTCCGGCACCCGCCAGGTGCCGACCGTCTTGACGCCATCTCTGAAGAACCAGGCTTCCTGTGGTATTTGAACATTTTGGATCTCGATATCGTGCAGCGAAGGGGCATATTCAATATAATCGGCGAACATCACCACCAGATTGTCAAAATTCAATTGCTGCCCGGTATTCCTATCGGTGGTTGGTGCCAGGATCAGACCCTCCGCCGAATCGGCTTCCTGCCAAAGCACATAATCACTATGTTCAGCATCAAATCGCCATTCCATGATACTGAAGTTGGCATATTCCACCCGTAAGATTGAACCGGGATCGTCCCCCTCAGGAGTTTGATCAGAGAAGTACAACCCCCGCAGGTCCTGAACCGAGTTATCCACCCCAATGGAGACGGCATAATCCGTCATGGCCTGCGAATCGGCATAGACACCTGTGGCCGAATGCGTCAGGTAGCCGCACATCGGCGGACAGGGCAGATTTTTATACGCCAGGGCGCGGTCCCCCAATTGTTCGATCAGGACTTCATCCACCTGCGGGTCAGCATTGCCATAAGCCAGTATGCCACCATAGAGGTTGACGAGCTGCGCATCCACCAGCCTGCCGGAACGCACCGGCCCGATCGTGGCGGCGTTATCGCCGTAATAGATCGCCAGAAAGCGGTTCATCTGGTAGCCGATGAAATATTCGAAAACGATATCGGCGCTGGAAAGCCCGGCATGCGGCCGACCCTCACGCGGCCAGTTGGAAACCTTGACCATCACCGGCCGCCGTTCGAGGTTGGTCGGATTCGCTGCCGCCAGCCCGGTCAACGGGTCAATGCCCGGGTCAAAATAATAATAAGTCGCCGGGGCCATGGTCGCAGTCGGGGAAGGTGTGACCGTCAGATCCATCGTTACCGTCGACGAAGGGCTTACCGTCAAGAAAGCACCCTCCAACAAATCCGCAATCTGCTGTGTTTGGGTCCCATCCGGCGTGTCCAGATAGGGATTCGATTCTCCAGTGCCGACCGTGGTGCAGGCGGGAAGGGTGAGCAGTAGAACAGCAAGAGCAACAATAGAAAAACGAATGCGAATGGACATAGTGTAATTGTAACGCTCCAATGTAATTTTGATAGGATCTGCCTTTTGAGATTAATAAATTCTCATGACTCCGGTTCAATCCACTCTATATTTTTTGAAAAACGGTCAATTTGTGAAAAATTTAACAAAGATTCACCTGTTTTTCCTTGACAGCCGATTTTCTTCATGTTATTATGGCTATGTAAACGCTTACATAACAGCGGATTAACAATTTGTCGTTTATTATCGAAATTGCTCTTGCTTTTTTCGATTTTTGCTCAATAAAGCATCATTATTCGCAATTTCACCCCTTTTTCAGTCAATTAACATCCAAATCTATTAAGACACAATATTTTTTTCTAAATCTATGTAAGCGCTTACAAGGTAAATGGAAAAATCAAACAAATCCAGAGTAACTATTCATGATGTCGCCGCCGAAGCAGGGGTCTCCTTCGGAACTGTTTCACGTGTGATCAACGACGATGTCCATGTCAAAGAAGAGACCCGTGAACGGGTCAAGGTCGCAATTAAACGATTAAATTATGTGGCCAACCGTCAGGCCCGCAGCCTGGCCGGCGGAAAGACCAGCAGTATTGGCGTCCTGGTGCCTGATCTGGGGACCGGCTACATCGGTGAGATCATCCGGGGAATTGATGCCGAACTCAGCCTGGCAGATTTGGACCTGATCCTCTATACCACCCACCGTACTCCCCATAAAGAAGCTAATTATGTCGCTAACCTCGCCAGCGGGATGGTGGATGGGCTGCTGATCGTCCTACCTCGCCAGCCTGCAGATTTCATCAATAATATGAACCAGCAGCACTTCCCATTCGTGCTGATTGACCACCAGGGCACGGGCAGTGACTGCCCGGCTGTCGGTGCAATGAACTGGTCAGGCGGTTACAGCGCCACTGAATACCTGATCCAACTCGGTCACAAAAGGATCGGCTTCATCACCGGCTCAATGGACCTGGGCTGTACCCATGACCGACTGTCAGGATACCGTTCCGCCTTGCGAACTTACCATATCGAAGAGAACCCCGACCTGATATACCAAGGTAATTTCTTCCAGCCTGACGGTTATGCCGGGACACTTACCCTGCTGGACTTACCCAACCCGCCCACAGCCATTTTTTCTTCCAACGATGTGATGGCAATGGGTGTGATGGATGCCATTCGGCATCGCGGCCTGCGTGTGCCGGATGACATTTCCGTGATCGGTTTCGACGATATCCCACAGGCTTCCCTCGTTCGCCCCGCGCTGACAACCATCAACCAGCCGCTGGAAAAGATGGGACGGGTGGCAACTCAACTGCTTCTAGGTATGCTCGATGACCCGGAGAAAGAAGCCGAACGGATCGAGCTACCCACTCAACTGGTCATACGCGATTCCTGTAAGGAACCACGCTCGATTTGACACATTCGTAACCCTGTTCTCTCGCAACAGATAGGGATTGAAATAAGTTAGGAGGTGCAAACGGAATTCATGGGGACAATAGAAAGACCTGTAAAGAAAAACTTACCAATTTTAGATCCTGAGTATAGGAAGGAGAAAGACTGATGTATCGCAAGTTATTAACCCTCGTTAGCTTGATGTTGATTGCCACATCTTTGCTGACCGCATGTGGCACGAAAGCCACACCGACAATGGCCCCAACTGAAGCCAAACCTACAGAAGCAGCTGTTACTGAGGAAGCCGCCACCGAGGAATTGGCCAGTGGACCTGGTGAACAGGTCACGATTAATTGGTGGCACATCACCACAGCAGATGATCAAAAGGCCGTCTGGCAAAAATTAGCCGATGAATATATGGCCGACCATCCCAATGTCACGATCGAGATCACAGTCATGGAAAATGAAGCTTTCAAGACCAAACTCACAACCGTGATGCAATCCGGCGAACCGCCAGACATTTTCCAGAGCTGGGGCGGCGGAGGTATGAACGAGTATGCCGCGGCTGGCCTTATGAAGGACATCACCCCGGAATTGGATGCGGATGGCGGCGCCTGGCGCGACACCTTCGCACCCGGTGCTCTCGCCGTGTTCTCCTATCAAGGCAAGAATTACGGCGTGCCATGGGATATGGGAATGGTGGGGTTCTGGTATAACAAGCCCCTCTTTGCCCAGGCCGGCATTGAGAATCCCCCCACAACCTGGGCGGAATTGCTGACCGATGTCCAGATGCTCAAAGATGCAGGCATTACACCCATCGCCGTTGGCGAGGGTGACAAATGGCCCGGTGCTTTCTGGTGGGAATATCTCGCAACCCGGATCGGTGGTCAGGCAGCCTTCGCGGCCGCTCAGGACCGCACCGGTAGTTTCGCAAGCGATTCCTTCATCCAGGCCGGCGACGAGTTGATGAAACTGGTTGACATGGGTGCATTCCAGGATGGTTTCCTGGGTGCAACCTGGGGTGATGAAGCCACGGTCATGGGCAATGGCGAAGCCGCCATGGATTTGATGGGCCAATGGGCTCCCGGCGCGTTCAAAGACAATAGCGCAAGCGGTGAAGGCCTTGGTACGGATCTTGGTTGGTTCCAGTTCCCCATGGTTGAGGGTGGTGCTGGCGGCGCGAACGATGCAGTTGGCGGCGGTAACGGGTTTGGCATTGGTGTCAATGCTCCCCCAGAGGCTGTCGAGTTCGCCAAATACCTGACCCGTGCTGAATCACAGGTTCAATGTGCTGAAGTTGGCTTCTGTATCCCGGTTGTCAAGGGCGGCGAAGTTGGATTGAGTGATCCTCTGATGATCCAAATCCAACAATCTTTCGCACAGGCTGAGTACTTCCAGCTTTATTACGATCAGGCACTCACTCCGGCATTAGGTAATGTCGTGAATGATAGCGTGCAGGGTGTTTTTGCAGGAACCCTTACGCCCACCGAAGCGGCTCAAATGATTGAAGATTCAGCCGTACAAGAATTAGAGTAGGAACTTCACCTTAAATTGCGGGGATTGGTCTTTCATTCAACCAATCCCCGCTCGTTATTATCAGAGGAGAGACCGAATGGCTGCGCATACACAGGTCCAGGTTAAAACACGCCAGCGTGGCAGCGGCAAGAAACTGCAAAAAGGGGATCGAATCACAATCCTTGTATTTTTATTACCTTCAATCATCCTGTTCCTTGTCTTTATCATTTATCCTATTTTTCGTTCACTTTACTTCAGTATGTATGATTGGAACGGATTGGGACCGGCCACTGATTATATCGGTCTGGATAACTTCAAACGGATCCTGACCGACAAGATCTTCATTAAAGCGGTCGTGAACAACCTGGTCGTTGCCGGCCTTTCCCTGGCTGTGCAGCTCCCGCTTTCCCTGGCTATTGCCGTCATGGTCGGGAAGGATTTCCCCGGGCGCGGTTTCTTCCGGACGATCTTCTTCCTGCCTTATGTCCTATCCGAAGTGATCACCGCTATCATCTGGATGGGGATGTTCAACCCAAGCCCCGATCGCGGTTTCATTAACGCAATCCTGGTGTTCGTGCTGGGTGCCAAAGCCCAGGAATTCCTGGGCAATCCTGATTTGGTATTGATCAGCATTTTTATCGTCCTGACCTGGAAATATTTCGGCTTGCATATGCTGCTCTATATGGCAGGCCTCCAGAATATTCCCCATGAAATTGAAGAGGCAGCGCTCATCGATGGCGCCAACAAATGGCAGATGTTGACCAATATCACCATCCCGCTTCTCGGCAGCACGATCAGAACCACTGCCTATCTCTCCGTCTTGGGATCATTACAGCAATTCACCCTGGTTTGGGTCATGACGAAAGGCGGGCCGGTCAACGCGAGCGAATTCATGGCGACTTATATGTATCGGTACGGCTTCGTGCGTTTCTGGCTTGGCTATGGGTCGGCCGTTGCAATCGTGATGCTGCTTATCGCCTTGATCTTCTCATTGATCTATCGTCGGATGATGCAGCGGCAAGATTATCTGGCGGAGGTTTAAGGAGAAAATATGACCATAAACATGAAACGCCCATTGAAGAAACAAAACAAAGTCATCCCAATCATCATTAAATATATTGTCCTGATCATCCTGACCTTCATTATCCTCACGCCCATCGTGATCCTGATCTTCGGAAGCCTGAAGACTCGTGGTGAAATGTATTCCCGGCCTTATGCAATTCCGAATCCCCCCGGATCGAGAATTATGTCAAGATCCTGACAGGAAATACATACTGGACCTTGCTCCTTAATAGTGTCATTGTAATGCTCGGCACGACAGTCGGTGTACTCCTGGTCTGCAGCCTTGCAGCCTTTGTCTTCTCACATTTTAAGTTCAAAGGTAAGGAAGCTGTTTTTAATTTTCTTACGTTGGGGCTGATGTTCCCCATCACCGTGGCGATCATGCCCGTTTACCTGGTCATCCGCCAATTGGACCTGATCGATTCGCTTTTTGCCGTGATCCTGGTACAGACGGCGTTCAGTATATCGGGGAACGTCATCATCCTGCGCAACTTCTTTGCATCCATCCCACCGGAACTGCAGGATGCAGCCTATATTGATGGCTGTACCGCATTCGATTATTTTTGGCGGATCCTGCTGCCGCTCGCCAAACCCGGCCTGGGCGCGGTCGCCGCGCTCACCATGATCGTCAGTTGGAACGACCTGCTCACACCATTGATCATGATCAACAATGACAAGAAATGGACCCTGCCATTGGGAACAATGCAGTTCCAGGGACAATATGGGCAGGACCTGGCTCTGATCGCCGCTTTCGTCACCCTTGCAGCGCTGCCCACGATCATCTTCTATTTGATTGCTGAGAAGCAGATCGTTTCCGGCCTGACCGCCGGGGCCATTAAAGGCTGAGAGGGGATTGGAATGATATGTCGAATTCTCAAAAGATTGCCCCCATCCTCGTTATCTTCAGCATCATTCTTTCCGGATGTGCAACAGTGACAACACCCCCGGAACCGACCCAAACGCCGATCCCGACGTCTACGCCTTCTCCGACACCTGAACCGACCCCCATCCCTGCGGCCGAAAGCGGTGAATACCGCAACCTGTTCGTGGAATATCTCGGGAAGACGGATGAGGAAATCCAGGCGAAGCTGGACACCGCCTGGGACCAATTCTTTTACGGCAATGACGACTTTGAAAGAGTCTACTACCCTGTCGGCGAAGATATGGCTTATATCAAAGACATCGGCAGTGACGATATCCGTTCCGAGGGGATGTCCTACGGCATGATGATCGCGGTCCAGCTGGACCACCAGGAGGAATTCAACCGGATCTGGAAATGGACGAAGACCTACATGTACCAGTCCGACGGCCCTTACCGGGGATACTTCGCCTGGCACTGCAATGAAGAAGGTGAGAAGCTGGATGCCAACCCGGCCTCAGACGGCGAGGAATGGTTCGTCACAGCCCTGTTCTTTGCGGCCGCGCGGTGGGGTAACGGCGAAGGGATTTACGATTACCAGGCGCAGGCCAATGCGATCCTTTACACCATGCTCCATAAGGATGAAGAGGACACCGGCTTGGCGACCAATATGTTCAATCTGGAAGAAAAACAGGTCGTTTTTGTCCCCAAGGGCAGGGACGCCACCTATACCGATCCCTCCTATCACCTGCCGGCCTTCTACGAACTTTGGGCGGCCTGGGCGGATCAGGACAACGACTTCTGGGCTGATGCCGCCCAGACCAGCCGGGAATTCTTTAAAAAAGCAGCCAATCCGCAGACCGGGTTGATGGCGGATTATGCCCTTTTCGATGGCACGCCGCGTGAAGGCAACGAACACGTGGATTTCCGCTATGACGCCTGGCGCACCCTGGCGAACGTCGCTTTGGATTACAGTTGGTTCGGCGCGGACCCCTGGGAAGTGGAACGATCCAACCGGGTCCTGACCTTCCTTTCCTCACAGGGTATTGACAGCTATCCCAGCCTGTACACCGTAACAGGAGAATCTCTGGGCGGCGGTCATTCCACCGGGTTGGTCGCCATGGCGGGCACAGCCGCCCTGGCAGCGGACCGGGAGATTGGCGAACCCTTCGTCCAGGCGCTATGGGATACTCAAATCCCGCAGGGCCAGTGGCGCTACTACGACGGTCTGCTTTATTTCCTGGGCATGCTGTATACCAGCGGACAATTCCGGATTTACACCCCGGAACTGCCAACCGCCGGATAAATCTTGGGGATCCGCTGAGAAACACAGGCACCCCATCAAATTAGAGGTTTGTGCCTGATTAATGGAAAGAATGAATGGAAAATATATGGATTCAATAACAAAAAACGCCGGACAGTTAGTTGAACGGATGACACTGGATGAAAAACTCGCCCAGATCGGATCCTGCTGGATCTACGACCTGCAGACCAAGGGAGCCATGGATTGGGATAAAGTCGCAATCCGCCTCCGGGAAGGGATCGGACAGATCACCCGGCCGGCCGGCGCTTCCACCCATGCCCCCAGGGAAGCCGCCCAAACGGCCAACCGCCTGCAGAAATTCCTGGTGGAGAACACCCGGCTGGGCATCCCCGCTATCCTGCACGAAGAATGCTGCCTTGGCGCACTTATCCTGGGCGGCACGATCTATCCGCAGATGTTGGGACTGGCCGGCAGCTTCCGGCCTGAGCTGGCTTATGAGATGACGAACGAGATCCGCAAACAGATGCTGGCGATCGGCGCCCGACAGGGCCTCGCCCCGGTGTTGGATGTCGCCCGTGATCCCCGTTGGGGCCGGATCGAAGAGACCTTCGGCGAGGACCCAACCCTGGTCAGCCAATTTGGAATCGCCTATATCAAGGGACTGCAGTCGGAAGACCTCAGTAAGGGCGTGGCAGCCACGGCCAAACACTTCGTCGGCCACAGTTTATCGGAGCGCGGGCTCAACTGCGCCCCGGTCCATGTCGGTCAGCGCGAACTCTACGACAGTTTCATCATGCCATTCCAGGCAGCCATCCAGGACGCGCAGATCGCCTCGTTGATGAACAGCTACCCGGAACTGGATGGTGAGGTCGTGGCAGCGTCGAGGTATTACCTCACTACCCTGCTCCGTGAAAAACTGGGCTTTGAAGGCCTGGTCGTCTCCGACTATGAAGCCATTCACATGCTCCAAACCTATCACTTCATTGCCAGCACGCTCGATGAAGCCGCGGCCATGGCGCTGAATGCCGGCATTGATGTGGAACTCCCGGTCACCGTCGGTTACGGCGACCACCTGAAAGCCGCCCTGGAACAGGGCAAAGTCAGCCTGGAAGATATCGATAGGGCGGTCCTGCGTCACCTTGAACTCAAATTCAAACTGGGGATTTTTGAAGACCCATTTGTGGATGAGGGCGCTGTGATGGAGGTCTTTGAAACTCCCAAACAGCGCGGCCTGGCGCGTGAGATCGCCCGGCAAAGCATGGTCCTTTTGAAGAATGACGGTATGCTGCCTTTGAAGAAGAGCATCAAGACCCTGGCCGTGATCGGGCCGAACGCCAACTCCGGGCGCAACCTGATGGGTGACTACTGCTACAATGCGATGGCCGACCTGGTGCAGTTGCAGGGACATCCTGACCATTCCTTTAAGCCCGGATTTCAGGAAAATATAAAACCGCACGAGGTGCGGATGGTGACCGTCCTGGAGGGTATCCGCTCACTGGTCTCACCAGAGACTGAAGTGATATATACCAAAGGCTGTGATGTGATGGGTGCGGACCGCAGCGATTTCAATATGGCGGTGGCGCTCGCCAGAAGTGTGGATGCTGTCCTGCTGGTGCTGGGGGATAAATCCGGTCTGACGCCGGAGTGCAGCATGGGAGAGACCCGTGACAGCGCGACCCTGCGGCTGCCGGGCATCCAGCAGGAGCTTGCCGATGCGATCCTGGCAACCGGTAAACCGGTCGCAGTGGTGCTGGTCACCGGCCGGCCTTACGCCATCCCCGAACTGGCTGAAAACGCCAACGCCATCCTGGAAGCCTGGCTGCCCGGTGAAGAAGGCGGCGCGGCGATTGCCGAAGTCCTGTTTGGCGAGGTCAATCCCGGCGGGAAACTGCCGGTCACCTTCCCGCGTTCTGCAGGCCAGCTCCCGCTCGTATATAACGATAAACCCTCCGGTATGATCTCCAACTGGTATGTCGATTACACAGACGAGTCCGTGACGCCCCTCTATCCTTTCGGTCATGGCCTGAGCTATACCAGCTTTGAATACAGCGAACTGGCAATCGCCCCTGACCGGGCGACCAGCGGTGAAACCATTTCCGTCTCCCTGCAGATCAAGAACTCAGGAGAGATTGCAGGAGACGAGGTTCTCCAATTCTATACCCACCAGATCACCGCCTCCTCCCCCCGCCCCTTACGGGAACTGCGGGGTTTCCAGCGGGTGACATTGCAGCCTGGAGAAACACGCAGGGTCACCTTCCAGCTGCCGGTCGATCAGCTTGCCTTCCACGACCGGGAACTGCTGCTGCATCTGGAACCCGGCGAGGTGGAGGCGCTGGTGGGCGCTTCTTCCGCAGATATCCGGCTCTCCGGATCGTTTGAAATCACCGGCCAGGCAAAAATGGCCGTTGAAAAACGGGTCTTCAAGTGTCCCGTGGTAATTGAATGATCATCTGATTTTGTTTGGGGGCTCTGCTTTGAATGAGTAGCAGGGTTTCGACCACCGGTGGGGTGCCCCTGAGACATCCCACCGGTGTTTTTGTTTAACGTTCTCCATTATTAAATTTCGTAAAAATAGTACAATTGGGGTAGTAATACTATCAATCAGAATAAGAGAATTTTATTCAATGTGAGTTCGACCATGACCGAAAAACTTACCGCCGACCAGATCCGTGAACTATGGAGTAAGACCTATAACACTGAGGGAAAGCCGGACTGGTCGCACATTTTTCCATATTATCACGACGAGATCATCTTCCAGGACAGCATCCAGCGTATTGAGGGGATCGAGGAATTCAAGGCGATGTGCGGCCGGCTGACCTCTCGCTGCGAGCAGTTGAATATGGATATCCAATCCGTGGTCGTGGAGGGCGACATCGCCTTCCTGCAGTGGATCATGACCATGAGCTTCAAGAAATTCCCCAGCACCCCGGTCTACGGCTGCACCCGGCTGACCTTCGCCGAGGACAACCGCATCATCGAACAGCGGGATTACTTCGATATGTGGGGCGACATCTTCAACGGCATCCCCCGCTTCAAGCCGCTCTACCGCAAATTTATGAAGAAACGGTTCGGGTAGGTGTGAGATGAAATTACCGGATGAACTGCAGTTCATGGCCAACGCCCGCCTCCCGCAGAAGAGCACCAATGCCAGGCTGGACGGCCAGCGCGTTGTGATCACCGGGGCGACCTCCGGCGTGGGGTATGAGGCGGCCAAACGCCTCTCACAGGCCGGCGCAGACCTCGTCCTGGTCTGCCGCAACCCGGAAAAAGCCGCCCGCGTTCAGGAAGAACTGGCTGAGGCCAACGGCACCGCTGTGGATGTGGTGCTTGCGGATTTCTCCAAGCTCTCCGAGGTGCGCCGTGCGGCAGGTGAGATCCTTGAAAGGTTCCCCCGGATCGACGTGCTGATCAATAACGCCGGCGTCCACCGCACAAAGCGCACCCTGACGGAAGCGGGCTTCGAGACCGTCTTCGCCGTGAACCACCTGGCATCCTTCCTCTTCACCCGGCTGCTGCTCGACCGCCTTGTCGAGAGCGCACCGGCCCGGATCATCCAGGTCAACTCCGAAGGCCACCGATTCGGCGGGCTGGACCTGGACGACCTGACCTGGGAACGCCGCCGCTATACCGGACTGAAGAGCTACGGTGCGGCCCGTACCGCCCAACTGCTCACCGTCTGGGAGCTGGCGGAACGACTGGCGGGCAGCGGGGTTAACATCAATGCGATGCACCCCGGCGCGGTCCGGTCCAACCTCGGCATGGAAAAACAAAACAATTGGTTCTACCGCTTCTATAAAGGCACTTTCCTTTCGCTGTTCCTCAAGCCGGCTCGAGATCTCCGGGGAAGCCCTTTATTATCTGGCGGCCGCACCGGAGATGGCGGAGGTCAGCGGGAAGTTCTATAACCTGACCATCGAGGAAAAACCGGCCGCGCACGCCCTGGACCGGGATTTAGGCAGACGGGTTTGGCGGGTCAGCGAGGAACTGACCGGTTTGCCGGAGATGGAAATCTTTGAAGCAATGAGCCTAAAATTCACACCTTCGGGAGCACGTTCTATGAAATACGATGTCATCATTGTCGGCGGTGGGATCGCCGGACTGACTGCCGCCGCATTCCTCTCAAAAGCCGGAATCCCCAATTTACTGATCGAAAAGCAGCCGCACGTCGGCGGCCTGGTGAACACCTTCGAGCGGGACGGTTTTTTCTTCGATGGGGGCATCCGCGCCACCGAGAACTCCGGCGTGCTGTTCCCGATGCTCAAAGCCCTGGGGTTGGACGTGGACTTCGTCAAGAACAACATCACCCTGGGGATCGAAGACCGGATCCTGCCGGTCCAATCCGAAGATGACGTCAGCGCTTACCGGGACCTGCTGGCCGACCTCTACCCGGAGAGCACCGGCGAGATCGACGATATCGTGGCGCAGATGCGCCGGATCATGAAATATATGGAGATCCAATACGGGATCGACAACCCGGTCTTTTTGGACGTAAAAACCGACCGGGACTACTTCATCAGGAAGGTCTTCCCCTGGATGTTCCAGTATGCCTTCACCTTCAAAAAGGTCGAAGCCCTCAACATCCCGGTCCTGGACTTCCTGCGGCGCTACACCGACAACCAGAGCCTGCTGGACATCATCGCCCAGCACTTCTTCGCCGAGACGCCCGCCTTCTTCGCCCTGAGCTACATGAAGCTCTATCTGGACTATTACTACCCCAAAGGCGGGACGGGGGTGCTGATCGATGCGCTGGCCGGCTTCACCCGCGAACACGGCGGCGAGATCCGCACGGACACCGTCGATCACATCCGTGGACCCGGCGCGCAAGACCGTGACCGACGCCGAGGGCAACGTCTACGAGTACGAGCAGTTGATCTGGGCCGCGGACCTCAAAACGCTTTACAAAGAACTGGACCTGGCCGGAATGACGGACGCCAAAGTGAAAACCGCCATCAACGAACGGGCAGCGGCGCTCGAAGATATGCGGGGCAACGATTCGATCCTGACCGTCTACCTTACCGTGGACCTGCCCCCTTCATTCTTCAGCGAGATCGCCAGCGAGCACGTCTTCTACACCCCGAAGCGTACCGGGCAAAGCGCGGCCGGGCCGCTGCCGCTGGGCGAGGACAAGGACGCCGTCAAAGACCTGGCTGGCGGACTTCTTCGCCCTGACCACCTACGAGATCGGCATCCCCGCCCTGCGCGACCCGAGCCTGGCGCCGGAAGGCCAAACCGGCCTGATCGTCAGCGTCCTGTTCGACTACCGCCTGGCGAAGCAGATCCGGGAGGACGGCTGGTATGACGAGTTCAAGGAACTGGCCGAGACCAGCATCATCCGGACGCTGAACGAGAGCCTCTACCCCGGGCTGGCGGACGCGGTGCTGACGCGCTTCTCCGCCACGCCGCTGACCATCGAGCAGTTCTCCGGCAACGCCGAGGGCGCGATCACGGGCTGGTCCTTCACCAACGACCCGATGCCGGCCGAACACCGCCTGCCGAAGATCTACAGCGCCACCAAAACGCCGATCCCGGGCGTGCTGCAGGCCGGGCAGTGGACCTACAGCCCCTCCGGGCTGCCGATCTCGATCCTGACGGGCAAGCTGGCCGCGGATTCGGCCGGGAAGGCGCTGGGGAAGCGGAAATAGCCGCACGCCTGGGCCGCCGGGAAGATCGTGGCAGGGGTGTTAGCGGATGCGGTGAGGGATGAGGTGGTGTGGGAGGAGCACCGCCGGAACTCATCCAGCGCACCGCGCGGGAACTCCTGGAAGCGCACGTTCCATCAAACGAGGGGTAATTTGTTCGGCGAATTGATCAGGTAATAATATCAAATCGAACTCATTTAAGAGCGGAGCGAGGCTAACACGCACGCCGACGGGAAGATCGTGGAAAGGTGTCTAATAGACAAGATGAAAAATGAGTGTATGTAGATAACTCATCGGGATATCACACAGCTTATGGCAAGGGAATTATCGAATGTTGTACAAATTGTCTATGAAATATGCAAAACATGAAAAAATCTAATAAATTCATCATAAGGGTTTTTATATATTTTTTGTAGATTATAATTAATAATAGCTAACTAGTAAATTTCTTATCAGGGAGACATTTTGCAGAGTTTTCTTTCAAGGATTTGGTTTATCCCTTCTAGTTATAAAAAAAACAAAAACCGTCTTTGGTGGGATGGGTCCATTTAATCCACTTTTGGAAACCCAATACGAAAACGTCATTCAAACTGACCTTTTGATAGGACCACGCATTTTCTTCAGTCGTTCTCCTTTAACATTTGGACATTCTATTGTCATCATTCCAAAACCAATCAGTATTGAATACGTTTCCGAAGACACATTCTTTCATTGGTCAGCACCCTTTATAGAATATGCAATTAATAAAATCTATCAAAAATTTGGCATTGAAGAGATTTATAAAAGTATTACATATCAGAATATTTCTGAAAAAACCAGCACGAATGGAAATTATATAAAAACCATTAATTCTAAAAGCAAGTGCAAATGAAAATATATCAAAGGAATATAAAATTATCTGAGTCCCTTTTTTCAAATCTCATAAAATGCTCAGTCAGAATCGTTTTCGTGAAGTAAATTCACTTTATCATTTAAGAGATTTACAAGGCGGTCTTCTTGGTTGGATAGGAAAACGAGAAGATCTTGTTGATAAAACGGAAATCCCATTGTTATTAGGGGAAGGAGTGCCAGATTAAATTCTTAAATGAATTAGCCAATTTACTTTTCTAATTCGCAAAATCAACTAAGTTGAAAAGGGGATATCATCGGACTGGGGTCAATTGCAGTTATAGTATTTCATTTTTGTCATTAATCATATCAATTATCCTATTTGTGATTAATCAGAAAAAAAGAAATTTACAAATTCTTTATGAACAAAATAACCTTCATGCAAGTAATGAAATTTTTATGGGGACAAGAAGATTATGGGCCTTGTATTATGAAGAACAAAGATTTAGTAACTTCCTCAAAATTACCTTTAAATCAAAAACAAAGAATTTGCTGAATTATCCAAACAACCAATTGAAAAACGATTAGATTTTCAACGAAATACACTCCATTATCAGAGAAAATTGGTTACTCAGTTTTGGAGAAATCTTGCACTAATTATGAAACATAGACTTCTTCCTAGAAAACAAGCTTATTCCATTTGGGCGCAAACAACAGTCGAAATAATCCCAAAGGTACTTTTACAAATAGAAGAAGCCCTTGCCAATGAAAATCACTCAAATCAATTTGATCCAGAAAAAGATGTATTACAGTTTATTGTAAAACGACAAAAGAAGTTTTATTAAGTAGTTTTATGAACTTTCTTTACCACTATCACTAACTGCTTAATGTATTACAAATTGAGTAATCATAATCGCTAGAAATCATATTATCGGGAAAGACGCAGAAGTATTCGAACCATAAATGATAGCAAATTATTGACTTAATAATTGATGATCATAAAAATATTCTATCTAAATTAACTCCAAACAATTAAAAGGAGAAGAAAAAATCAATAAAAATGTTTATTGTCGTTGACATCCAGCATTTTTTATTTTTCAAAAATTGGCTTTTACATGAATAATGACTTTTATTCGTTTTTATTATCCATTGTCACAGAATGATCTCAAAAACCAAACAATAATCATTGATCTCACATTTTTTCCAACATTAATCCCGTAATAATACCATTCAGAATATCAAAACCTCGCGCCCATTCGCCATACTTTGATCATCGAAAAATTTATGCAAAGCACAAAAATATAATGGCAAACGTAAACCTGAAATCCCGACCGGAATATCTGCTCGACATTTGCTTTTACTGAGCGCCCTGCGAAATCCCCAAAAACCCCAGCATCACCTCGAAGACCAGCGTATTATCATTGATCCCGCGCAGGGCTTCCGCGCCCGCGCCCATCGCCGTGACCGGGACGTGGGTGTGGGTGTGGCCGCCGGTCTCGTGGTCCGCGGTGACGATCAGCAGGGTGTTCTCGTCCCCCTCCGCTTCTTGCCTCCTAGTCACCCTCAGGCAGTGCATAGAGCTCCTCAATGGTCAAACCAAAGGTATCACTGATGAAAGACTCCATTAACTCCACGGAATGCAGGTATATATCTATCTATCTCAGGGTCATTGTAGGCGTTGATGAAGTATTCTTCCACAGTCATATCATTGTTACTGCACCAGCCGTCGACATGCTCATTCGTATCAACAAAAAACTCAAAATCAGCACCGCCCTGATCGTTATCGTCTGCTTTAACATAAAAGTTCTTATTGGCAATATAATAGATCACATTTACACGATATTCATCACTTATAGGCTGGAAAAAAACAACGTCAAATTCCTTCTCAATCCCTTCCGCGCGGTTGATTTGGATGTTCGTATATATTCCTTCGTGTTGCTCATACACAAAATTCCCAGTGGTCTCATCCAGAACAAAGCCCAGGTTCTTGAGCGTTGGCGGCTCATACGGCAGCGAATACAGCTTGTCGGCGGTCATACTGAATGTTGTACGGATGGTGTCGTCAAAAATGCGGATAGGCGCGAGCAGCACATCTTCGCCTTCCGCGACGTCCATTACCGCGCGTACGGCCTGCTCCGAACTCTCACGGTCTGATCCGAAGATAAAGGTGCCGTTTGCCGCGTCGTAGACGTAGTTCATGAGTCCCTCGCCGTTTTTGTCCATTTGAAATACGTAGGCGTCGATATCGCCATAGAAACCTATAGCCAGCTTATAGTCGCCCTCCAGATACATTGAAACCCGGATGATATTCGCGTCCCATTCCATTGGAGGAGCGCCCCATACCGAATGGTTGATGGTTATAGAGGCATCCTCACCATCAAAGTTCGCCTGGTTGCTGGCATCGTCCATGCTAAATCCAAGCTCTTTGAGCGTGAACGCCATAGTAAAATCTTTTTTCTCGAGGTTCGGGTATATCTCGGCCAGAGGGGAATAGTCGTTTATCGAGCTGTTTGCCAGGTACAGGTACTTCAGACTCGTCAGTGAGGTCAACGGCGATACGTCAGTGATCGTCGAATGATCAAGCCTGAGGAATTCCAGATTGACCAGCATCGCAAGCGGGCTGTAGTCCTGCGCCGCGCAGTTGGAAAGCGTCAGCCCTTTCAGGCTCGTCAACCCGGCAAGCGGTGTAATATCAGCGACCGGATTGCCGTCCAGTGACAGCGAAGTGAGCTTATTGAGCCCTGCCAGCGGTGAGATGTCAGTAATTGCATGAAAGGACAGGTCAAGGCTTTCAAGGTTTGTGAAGTTTTCCAGCCCGCCGATATCCTTGATCGGTGTCCCTTCGGAAATGTACCGCTGCAATCCCAGGCTAAGGTTCAGGATCGTCACGGCCTGCGCCTCTTCCACAGTGATGCCGGCTTCCGGCTTGCCCATCGCCCCGCGTACCATCGCCTCCAGCACCGGATCAGCAAACGTTACGACGGCAGGCACCGGATCAGCATATCGTGGCGACGGCAGGCACCGCAGTAGTCACGATCGATGGGGTCGATGTTGCGGTGGGTGCGCCGCAGGACGCAAGCCCACTGGCCAGCATAGCAACCAGCAGTATGTAAAGTGTCTTTTTCAATGAAAAATAACTCCTTTGATTAATTATGCCGTAAATAGTGAAGCCAAGCATCCTTTTTAGTTCAGATAGTCAATCTGAAACAAAAAAGGAAAGTGCCCAATCAAAATTTTACACTATCCTCTAATTATCTGTTGTAATACTTTTTTACTTTCGCAAACAAGATTAGATTACCTGTCCCCTACCTCTCCGCCCCCAGGAAACCCAGCATCACCTCGAAGACCAGCGTATTGTCATGGATTCCGCGCAGGGCTTCCGCGCCCGCGCCCATCGCCGTGACCGGGACGTGGGTATAGGTGTGGTCGCCGGAGTGCCAGCTCAGGTAGAAGTCCTCGCCGTTGGGCGTCCGGAAGGGGCCGTCCTCGTTCACCACGCCGGTCGGTTCGGTGTTCACCACCAGGCCGCCGGTCTCGTGGTCCGCGGTGACGATCAGCAGGGTGTTCTCATCTCCCTCGGCCGCCGCCACCCCCACCGCCACAGCCTCGTCGAACCCGATCACGTCGTCGATCACATTCTGCGATTCGTGGAAGTGGCTGGCGATGTCGATCATCGCGCCCTCCACCATCAGGAAATAGCCGTTCGGGTTTTGCGAGAGGATCGCGATGGCGGTCTCGGTCATTGCCGCCAGCGAGGGCGCATAGGGGCGTTCCATGTTCTCGTCGGCGAACAGCCCCAGCACGTGCGTGTCCACCGCGGGGTCCAGCGCGGCGAAGCCGGCCGCATCGCAGACATATGTATAGCCGTCCGCCTGAGCTTCTTCGATCAGGTCCCGCCCGTCGGTGCGGTTGCCCGGTGCGGGGTAACAGCCGGATTCACCTGCGGGCAGGAAGTCATCCTCGCCGCCCCCCAGGATCACGTCCACCCGGTGTTCGAGGAACTGCGCGGCGATCTCCGCCCGCATCCCGCTCTCCGGGACATGCGCGGCGAAGGCCGCAGGGGTGGCGTCGGTGAGGAACTTGGTGGAGACCAGCCCCACCGACATGCCCTGCGCCTGGGCGATCTCGAGGATCGTTTCGAGGGCGTTGCCCTCAACGTCCATCCCGACCACGTCGATATCCGTGCGCACGCCCGTGCCCAGCGCGGTGGCCGCCGCGGCCGAATCGGGCAGGGTCCCGCCGTAGGAATCGGTGACCATCCAGCCGAAGACCGGCAGCGAATCCATCACCAGCGGGTTGGCTTCGCCGAATTCGGCGTACTGCCCGGCCTTGCGGTGTTCCGCGCCCATCCCGTCCCCGATGAAGAGCAGGATCCGTGGGCGGACACGGGCTGTGACGGTCGCCGTTGCGGTCGCCGTTGCGGTCGCGGTTGCGGTGGCGGGTGGTGCTGAGGTCGCGGTGGGCGTCGGCGTGCGGATACAGCCGGTGAGGAGCAAGACAAGTGTGAGCGTTAAAAACAGTTTCTTCATAAGGGCCTAGGGGCTGCAGGTGGGCCACACCAGCGCGTCGATATCCGCCAGGTCGGCGTTGTTCCAGATCTCATAACTCCGGTCATCCAGCAGGCCATAATTGGCGTCGAAAAGGTCATTGAACAGCAGCCGGAAGACGTTCACCAGTGAGACATTCTCGTAGAACCCCGCCGCGGCCGGGTCCTGCCCCTGCAGGTAGATGGCGAACAGGTTCATCATCCGCTCCTCGATCGGCCGCCCTTTGACGATCGCTCCGTGGTCGCCCATCACGATGATGATCGGCGGCTTGTCGGATTTGGCGATGATCTCCGCCAGGATGTCCGGCAGCACGGAATCGATGAACTGGGCCGATTCGACGTATTCTTCGCCGTTGATCTTGCGGGTGGGGTTGAAGGAGCCGTCCGCCTTGAAGACGAAGGGGTCATGGGTCACGAGCAGGTGGGCGTAGACGAACTTGTTGCCGGGCAATGCCGGAAGCGTAGGCAGGGTTGGCAGGGTGTCCAGCGCGTAGAGTGTGTCGCGGTAGTGCCGCAGGAGGAGGTTGTCGTCGAAGGGCCGCACCCACGACTCCGGGAAGACGCCGTTCAGGTCGGTCAGGATGCGCAGGATCGAGGTGTCGACGACCAGCTTTTCAAATTCGCTGATGCTGCCGGTGAGCGTCGCCTCCCGGGCGAAGCGGATGTCGTCGTTGATGTTGAAGTGCTGGAAGACGAAATTCTGGAAGGTCACGGTCTGGTAGTTGTGGTCATGCAAAATCTGGAAGACCGTGCTCTCGTTCAGCGGCGGGAAGACCAGGTTATCATCGTCCCGGTAGATGTGGTGCAGGTAGTCCATGCCGAACATCGAGGCGGTCGAGAAATAGGTGCCGGGATAGTTCGAGGTGGAGCAGTCCGCCACCCAGAAGCCTAGCTCTTCGAGCCGGCCGGTGAAAGCGGCGTTATCGTAGCCATAGACGTCCCGCAGTACGTCCGAACGGGCGTGCCCGTCCACCAGGATCAGGTAGATGTCGGGCAGGTTGGCGAGCTCCGCTTCCGAGAGCGTCGAAGCATTGGGATTATTGGTATCCGCCGCGGCCGCTTCGGTGTGATAGACCCTGTACTGGTAGATCCCGATTGAGACCAGCAGGTAAACGCTGATCGCCAGAAAGCCCATCAGGACGGCCGAATTCAGGGTTTTGACATCCTTCACCCTAAAGGCGATCAGCGCGCCGACCCCGAGGAACAGCACGGCGTAGATCGTCAGCAGCAGCCAGTGCGGGATCGCCAGCCCGGCGCGTTGCGTCAGCAGCAGGTAAACGTTGCCGTAGGTCAGCAGGAGGAAGATCAGCAGCCCGGAGAGCAGGCCTGATTTCAGCGGGTCCCTGAGGATCAGGAAAAAGATGGCGTAGAAAACCGCCGTGACCGCGAGCGAGATGAAGAGCGTGCGGAGGATCGCGGTGAAAGTGACGAATTCCAGGTTCGCATTCATCAGCGACAGGATCGGGAATATCGCCAGGAACAGGGGGGTCAGGACTTCATACCATTTGATCTTTTTCACCGGTAATTCCTCAGGTGGTGGTGAGTCATGGGATTGGGAATTATTATACTGTCAGTCAACTACCTATTCAAATGGCGAATCAAACCATGAAACCAGCAAACATCAGGAGGTGCGTACTTTCTGTGATGGCGCTGGTCCTTCTCTTTGTTTGGCAAGACACGCAAACCCGGGACGATTTCCACTAATTCAATAATATAATGTTGCTTAGGAATGTTTTACAGAAAAAATTCTTCGTAATCTGGTGTAAAGCGCTGGCACTTTTTCATCTTTGAAAAGGAATGGCAATGACGACAATCTCACCATCTGAACGTAAAATCCGAAAGAGCTTACCCTTGATCCGCTTCTTTCAGAATTTCATCCCGCTCTCGCTGTCGCAGCGTCTTCTCAAGCGCGGGAGGGCCCGTGTTCAACTGGATGAGGATGTGAGTCGTCAGTCTGTTAACGCGGATGGCGTTCCATGTGATTGGATCATTCCCAAAAACAGCACGGCTGACCAGGTGCTGCTCTACTTGCACGGGGGCGGCTTCGTCTATGGGCTGACGCCGCAGCATCTCCAAATGGGCGCATATTTAGGGAAAAAGATGGGTGTTCGCGTCCTGATGGTGGATTATCGTACCGCACCTGAGTTCCCTTTCCCTGCCGCTTTGGAGGATTGCACGACCGTTTATCATTGGCTTTTAGGCCAGGGTGTTTTACCTAAGAATATCGTGGTCGCAGGCGATTCGGCGGGCGGCAATTTGACGATCACAATGTTGATGAAATTACGCGACAGCGGAAGTCCTCTCCCGGCGGCAGCGGCCTGTCTCTCGCCGGTAACCGACTTCTCGCCCAAGGACAATCCGGCTGGGTTTAAAGATCCGCTCCTCCCGGCGAAGGCGATTAAATTCTATACACAAGCCTACCTGGGAAACAATGATGTCCGGAACCCCCTGATCTCACCCGTGTTCGGCAGCTTGGAGGGTCTGCCGCCATTGCTGGTGCATGCCGGCGAGGAAGAGATCCTGCGTGAAGATGCGGTCCGGATTGTGGGGCTGGCAAAATCGGCCGGCGTCGATGCGCGGCTGGAGATTTACCCGCGCATGTGGCATGTCTGGCAGATCAACCTTGCCTTACCGCAAGCCATCGAATCGCTCAATGCCATCGCGGGTTTCCTCAAATCGCATTTGGCGTAGAGCATTGATCACTTCAGGGAAAACGGATCTGAATTAACAAAAAGACCGCTCAAGAGTGATCTTGAGCGGTTCGTGTACCCTCGGTGCGACTCGAACGCACAACCTACTACTCCGCAAGCAGTTGCTCTATCCATTAAGCTACGAGGGCTTTCTTACAGGCGTTAAATTCTATTCCATATCGTCCGGCTGGTCAAGCCTTAGCCGCCATCCACCAGGGTGCCAACGGCCTGGCCGCGCAGGACATTGGGCAGCGCTTCCACATCCCATAAGTTCAGCACCAGGATCGGGAGTTTATTTTCCATGCAGAGCGAGACGGCGGTGCTGTCCATCACTTCCAGGCGCAGGTTGAGGGTGTCGATGTAGGTGAGATGGTCGAACTTCTTAGCGTCGTCAAATTTGACCGGGTCCTTGTCGAATACGCCGTCCACCTTGGTGGCTTTGATCAGCACATCCGCGTCAATCTCCATCGCCCGCAGCGCTGCCGCGGTGTCGGTGGAGAAATAAGGATTGCCGGTGCCGCCGCCAAAGATGACCACCCGCCCTTTTTCCAGGTGGCGGATCGCCCGGCGTCGGATGTAGGGTTCGGCTACGGAGCGCATCTCGATGGCTGACTGCACCCGGGTGTCCACGCCGATCCGTTCAAAAGCATCCATCAGCGCCAGGGCGTTCATCACGGTAGCCAGCATGCCCATGTAATCCGCGGTAGTCCGGTCCATCCCGGCGTGCTTGCCGCTCCGCCCGCGCCAGAGGTTGCCTGCGCCGATCACGATGGCGATATCCACATCCATCTCATGGACGCGCTTGATCCTCTCGGCAATTTCATTCGCCTTGTTGGGATCAATGCCAAAGCCTTCGTCTCCGGCCAAAACCTCACCACTCAATTTCAACAGGATCCGATTGTAATTCAAGCCGTTCTCATGCTCACTCATCACACCTCCCAAATATTGTCTGTCGGTGGATAGAAATAAGGCCAACCGGATGGCTGGCCTTGATATTTTTATGCTTCTGCTTCAGCATCTTCGACGTCGCCGCCGGACTCTTCGCCCAACTCCCATCGGACGAACCGCCGGACAACAACTTTTTCACCGAGCTTGACAACCTGTTCGTTGATCAGGTCCTGAACGGTCATGCTGCCATCGCGGATATATGCCTGGTTGAGCAAGACGGTTTCTTCCTTGTATTTCTTGAGGAAACCTTCGACGATTTTGGGAATGATATTCTCGGGTTTTCCCTCTTCCTTGGCGCGGGCTGCTGCAATCGCGGCTTCACGGTCGAGAGCTTCCTGGGAGATTTCGTCTTCGGTCAGGTAAAGCGGATTGGCGGCTGCGACCTGCAGTGCCAGTTCGTGAGCCAGGTTGAGGAATCCCTCAGAGCGTCCGACGAAGTCGGTTTCGCAGTTCACTTCGACCATCACACCCATGCGGCCTTCGCCGTGGGTATAAACTTCGATAACGCCTTCTGAGGCTTGCCGGTCGGCGCGTTTGGCAGCTTTCGCCAAACCCTTTTCACGGAGGACATCGGTCGCTTTATCAAAATCGCCATCAGCATCGCGCAGCGCTGCGCGGCAATCGAGAACGCCACAACCGGTGGCTTCTCGTAGTTCCTTGATCATTTGGGTGGTAATTTCCATAGTACTTTAAATTCCTATCTTTATCCGTTGCCGGGTATTAGTCTTCTTTGGATTCTTCTTCTATTTCTTCAGATTCTTTAATTTCTTCTTCGGCCTCTGCTTCAGCCTTTTCGGGTGCTTCCGATCCACCGGATTGCTCTTCAGGTGTTTCAACTTCGTCGATTTCGGCTTCTGCTTCTGCGGCTTCCTCAGCTTGCTCCTCAGGCGTCTCAACCTCTTCTTCGCCGCCTTGTTCTTCTTCTACGAGCTCTTCTTTATCTTCCTCATCCTCAACGTCCTTGGGTTTCTTGGAAGTGCCAAGGTGTTTCAAGGTTGATTCGCCCAGCAGGGCTTCATCTTCCAACTCTTCATCTTCCGTGAAGCGGGAAACTTCAGCGGGTATGGTTGATTCAAGCATTTCTTCGTCTTCGGCTTCTTTGCCGCGGATGGTCATACCTTCCATCACTGCATCGGCGATCTTCCCAACCAATAATTTGATGGCACGGATCGCGTCGTCGTTGGAGGGAATAAGGTAATCGACATCTTTCGGGTCGCAGTTGGTATCCACCAGCGCCACCACCGGGATGTCCTTGAGGTTCGCTTCATGTACGGCCGTATCCTCACGGTTGACATCGATCACGAACAGGACGTCGGGCAGGCGTTTCATTGTGCGGATACCGCTCAGGCGCATTTCCAGCCGGGCGATCTCGCGCTCGATCATCAAGCCTTCCTTTTTGGTCAGCAGGTTGATCTCGCCGCTGTCGCGCATGCGTTCCAGACGTTCAAGTTCAAAGATCCGTTTCTGGATCGTGAACCAGTTGGTCAGGGTGCCGCCGAGCCAGCGTTCATTGACATAGGGCATGCCGCAGCGTTCTGCCTGTTCGGCCACAGTATCCTGGGCCTGGCGTTTAGTGCCAACGAACAACACAGTACCGCCTTCGGCGACTTTATCGCGGATGAAGTCATAGGCGTCATCAAGTAATTTGACGGTCTGCTGGAGGTCGATGATATGGATTCCATTGCGCTCGGTGAAAATATACTGGCGCATTTTGGGGTTCCATTTATTGGTCCGGTGACCAAAATGGACACCGCTCTCGAGGAGCGCTTTCATTGTAACAACGGGTGACATGGTAAATAAACTCCTTTGCGTTTTAGCCTCCGCCTCCTTCTTTGCTTGTCCTTAACCCATTATATGGGCACGCAGGACAAATCCGGAAGCGTGTGAAATAGTCTGTCAGACCTTCTGACAGCCGAATTAGTATATCATATCGGGAATGAAAAGGGAATAGGGGGTTTGTCGAATCTTTCACTTTTTCCGTTTCGGGATGGGAAACAGCATGCGTGTTTCCTTCCGATACGCTGCGTAATTCTCTTTATAAGATGCCAGGTGTTTATCGGCCAGCGGGATGCTGATGAACAGGAACAGGCAGGTATTGGCCAGCGCGCCCGCTCCAAGATACCAGAGGTCCGGATAGATGGAAAGCAAGACCAGGTAAACGCCCCACCAAACACTGATCTCCCCAAGGTAGTTCGGATGTCGGGAATATTTCCATAAGCCGGTCCGGATAAGCTGCGCCTTGCTCCGCCGTGTTTTACGGAACTGCTGCATCTGGTGGTCCGCCACAAGTTCCAGCAAGGTACCGCCAAAGATCACGGCAATCCCCAAAATAACGCCAAAATTCATCCCGCCCCCACGCACAAGGTAATAAAACCCCGGAAGAAGACAGGCATAGACAATCAGGGTGGGCATGATCTGGATCCCGAATAAACTGACCAGCGGGAAAAATCCCTTGCTTTGTTCCTTCAATTGGTCATAGCGCCAGTCCTGCTGATGCAAACCCGGAAAGGTGACCACCCAGTTGGCTGACAGCCGGGCACCCCAAAAGGCAACCGCCAAGATCAGTAATATTGAACCCGGGTCAGGATTTCCGATGAGAATTAATGTCAGGGTGAGTATGATGGGCGGTTGTACGCTCCAGTAGGGATCGTAAACAGAGGCGTTCCCGAGCAGCAAACTGGCAACCCAGATGAATAAGGTGGCAGCCAGATCGGCTATCAGTAAAGACAGCCAAAGCTGGGTTCGGAGCGCCTGGAAGACCCATATCCCCAGTAATGCTGCGCCGATATAACATAGCGTGATGATTAAGTAACTTTGGTGCCGTCTGGATGTTTTCATAATTAAATTATTTTATCATTTTATCCCTATAATCGAGAAATACTCTTTCTGTAATCAAAAAAATGAAAAATTTTTAGGTCAAAATAAAAATACATTTTGGAAGCTTTCCTATGAATCCGAAAATAATAACGGTAAAATCAAAGTATTGGTTTGAATTTTGTTCCAATTCAGGCTTGTTGAACTCTTGGCGTGCATGGTATAATCCCTCTTCGCGTCCGAAAGGCCGTGATATTTATCATTGGAAGAAAAGGAACGTAAGATGAACCAAGCGGAACTCTTAAAATCAGTTGAAGCACCTGTCAACGAGAACATCCCTGAACTGTTCCCCGGTGACGCAGTCAGCGTCCACCTCAAGATTAAAGAAGGTGATCGGGAACGCATCCAGGTTTTCAAAGGCACAGTCCTGTTCGTTACCGGCGGCACGAACGACGCAACCTTTACCGTCCGGCGCGTGGCCAGTAATGGGATCGGTGTTGAACGCACCTTCCTTGTGCGCTCACCCCGCATCCAGAAGGTCGAAGTCGAGCGCCATACCAAAATTCGACGAGCTCGTCTGTTCTTCCTCCGCGAACGGACCGGGAAAAGCGCCCGCCTCAAACAGCGTTTTTAGAACTTTATCGTTCCGACGTCTTGCCGGCACGGATCACCTTCCAGCCGGCAATCCGCCTCATCAGAACTCAGCACCGGATTAAAATGATCGCTGTTGATTCCTGGTGAGGCCTTTTTATTTTCAGGGAACAACGCATGGCAAATTCTTCACACCCCATCATCGGCATCACCGGCGGCCTGATGCAAACCCAGGCCGGTGCAATGGTTTGCCAGGTCGGACAGGCTTATGTTTCAGCGGTCACCCGGGCCGGCGGCCTACCCTTATTAATCCCAATTGGCATTGACGAACAAAACCTGGAAGATCTGATCGATACAGTAAATGGTCTTCTGCTCACCGGCGGTGGTGACATCGACCCGGTGCATTTCAACGGCGACCCACATTCCAAAATATATGGTGTTTCCCCTGAACGCGACCGGTTGGAATTTGCCCTTATAGAAGCAGCGGTAAAGAACCACTTACCTTTTCTGGCAATCTGCCGTGGGATCCAGGTATTGAATGTGGTCTTTGGCGGTACGCTTTATACACACATCCACGACCAGGTTGAGGACGCGTTGAAACATGATTGGTTTCCAGGCTATCCCCGGGATAAGGTCGCCCATACGGTCAGTTTGACATGCGACAGCCTGTTGCATGTTATCTTTGGAACGGACGATATCCCGGTGAACAGTTTGCACCATCAAGGTGTTGCAAAGGTCGGGAAAGGATTGGAAGCTATTGCCTTTGCACCGGACGGACTTGTGGAAGGCCTGGTCGTCAAGGGCGAAAAGTTCGCACTGGGCGTCCAGTGGCATCCCGAGTGTCTTCCCGACGATCCGGGCATGCAAAAATTGTTCAGTAAATTTATTGATTCATGCAGGACTTCATAGAAAACCCTGGGATGGTTCTACGCATTCAGAAGTCAAAATAAAAACCACTTTCAATGTTAGAATGGACTTTCAGATCACCAAACCTGAAGGAGTGTGAGCGATGAAAATCTTGATCACAGGTGGAGCCGGTTATATCGGAAGCACGATCTGCTCGGCACTTAAGGACCATGGACACACACCGATCATCCTCAATTCACTGGTGACAGGTCGGGAAGAATTCACCAAAGGTTACATTTTTTACAAAGCGGATATCGCCGATAAGGACGCCGTGCGCCAGGTCTTCAGTGACCATCCGGATATCTTTGCGACCATCCACTGCGCAGCTCTGATCGTGGTGCCCGAATCGGTCTCCAGGCCGTATGACTATTACCGCGAGAATGTGGTCAAATCGATGGATTTCTTCTACCAGTTGGCGGAACTGGGTCATCCTCGGTTAGTCTTCAGTTCATCGGCCGCCATCTATGACGTAGTCCCCGGGTTCATGGTAACTGAAAAATCGCCTCTCAAACCGAACAGTCCCTATTCCCGCACTAAATACATGATGGAAATGATCCTGCAGGATTTCACTCATGCCTATGATCTCGAAGGGATCGCTTTACGATATTTCAACCCCATCGGCGCAGACCCCCAAATGCGCTCCGGAATGCACATCAAAGAACCCAGCCACATCCTGGGCAAACTGGTGTCTGTGGCTTTAGGTGAAGAACCTGTTTTCAATATCACCGGTACCGACTGGCCAACTCGTGATGGTACGGGTCTCCGGGATTACGTCCATGTATGGGATTTGGCGCTCGCACATGTCAAAGCCGTCGAGATGTTTGACGAAGTTATACAAACTGCCCCTGACCCAGCAACGCCTTATGTCGTCATCAACTTGGGAACCGGCAAAGGCGTGACCGTGCGGGAGATGGTTGAAGCTTTCGAAAAGGTTTATGGCCAGAAGATTAACAAACAGGAAATGCCCCCGCGTCCCGGTGATGTTGCCGGTGCGTATGCCAACGCCGATAAAGCGCTTGAACTTCTTGGATGGGAAGCCGGTTTACCCATCGAAAAGGGGATCGAGGATGCTTTGAAATGGGGTGAAATTCGAGATACGATCCTGGATTTCAAAGAGTAAGGTCTTCCTTAACCCAGACCATCAAATAATTATTGAAGTAAAGATAGGTTCCGGAGGATTAAATCTTCCGGAACCTTTTTATTTTAATACCCTCATTTTTGACATTCGGACAGAATTAAAATTTTTTTATTAAATCCTTTTTACAACGTCATCGTATTATTTCAATCCCCTTCAATGATCGCCATCTGGATCGCGGTGAGGTGCTCGGCCAGGACACCCATCAGGAACGAGATCACCCCAAGGACGAACAGGATCACGCTTGAATTTGGGATATAGAGTCGATTCACCTGAACAATGCTGATGACCATTCCGATCAAACCCAAAACGAATGAAGCTATCGTCACAGGGACGAAGACCCGCATCGGTTCAAACAACAGGATGATCTTGAAAATGATCGTTGTGAACCGGAATCCGTCCCGGAACAGCCTGATCTTGCTTGCGCCAGCCTGGCGCGGGCGGATATTTATCGGCACGTACTTGATGTTGTAACCACCTTTAAGCAGCGCAAGCGTGCTTGTGGTGGGATAGGAGAACCGCTGTGGAAAAAGGTGATAGAACTTTTTCACCACTTCAGCCCGGAAAATTCTGTAACCGGAGGTGAGATCCTCGATCTTGAAACCGGTCAGGGAAGAGGCGAGCTGATTATAGAATTTATTTGCCAGGTTACGGTACCAGCTGCCATCATTCTTGAATGGACGGGCCCCCACAACAAGGTCATATTCATCCAAGTACGGCAGCATCTTCAAGATATCTTCAGGATCATGCTGCCCGTCGATATCCATGCAGACGATATAGTCGCCAGAGGCCACCTTGATCCCGGTCTTGATCGCAGCACCATTACCCTTATTATATGGATGGTGTACCACCTTTAGTGACTGCGGAAATTCCGATTCCATTTCCTTTAGCACTGCAAAGCTGTTGTCGGATGAACCATCATCCACTGCCACCACTTCCCAATCCAGATCCTTCTGAACGAAAACCTCAATGATCTTCCCAATCGTAACCGGGATGATTGTTTCCTCGTTATAAACCGGCAGGACAACTGAATATTTCATGGTATCGCCTCGTATTTTACTTTTCAACTTGAAACGGGCAGATCAGGTAAAGCGGAAGGAAAGGACTTGGAAACCGGAGGGTACGTTCCAATGAAAACCCATTTTGGGAAATTATCTGCCGTAATTCAGACGCATTATGCTTGTGGTAGTCATGATATTTATTGTAACCGACCAGGGTCCTGCCAAATTTGTATAATGTTGATTCCATTGGCCCTGACATGATCAATTTCCCACCAATTTTTAATTTCCGGGCAAACAGATGGGTGTAACTTTCCGGATCATCCAAATGTTCCATTACTTCAATTGCAAAGATCAGGTCCAGAAAATCATCAGGTAAAGACGAAAGGTCATCCAGGAAAGTTACCGAAAGATCCAGCTCTCGGGCTAACTCCTGAGCATATTGTGGAAATAAATCCACCGCATAGACTTGGGCTACATGTTGTGTCAAAGTTGGTAAAAAAACGCCGATCCCACAGCCGAATTCACAGACTACCATATCGGTTTTAAGATGCGCCAATCGATAGACAACATCATACCTGGTCCAAAACATTGCACGGACGAAGGGATTTTTGTTGAGGTAGGAAGGAATTGCCATCTCCGCTTGATCCGCCGAGGGGACAGCTTCCGAGCGGTTCACCGATGCTATTAAATCAGCAATAATGGTGCGATCAATGCGTTCGATTTGTTTTTGGTTTCTTTCCATTTAGGTTTGAATTTGGGTAGTTAGAAGATCTGAATTTGATCGATATATTGGAATACAATTCCGACTTTATATGCGCAAATATACCATATTGTCAATTGAAAGTTGACCTAATCAATCCATATAATAACAGCGTTTGATTTCTCTATTTTACCTTCGGCCCAGGTCGGAGCCATTTCATCACGAAGGGCAGCCTCAAAATCAGCAGGACAACCAATATCCCACCTAAAACCAATGGCAATGTGTAATTACCCTGCAGCTTCAGCAGGTTACCCTTGACCGCCATCAGGAAATGCACAATCACCAATATCCCCGCCAGATAGGCCAATCGATGCAGCCAAACCCATCCCTTGCCCCATTCCCGCTGCCAATACCGGAACGAGGTTGCAGCGAGCAAGATCAGGATGATCAGCGCCGCCAATCCAACGAGGATGAAGGGTTTGGTCTCAATTTCTTTCCAGATCAAAGTGAAATTCAATCCATAATCCCAGACGGTAAAGGCCAGGAAATGTAATACTGCATAAAGCGCGGCGTATAACCCAAAGGTTTTCCGTAAATATCCAATAATCGGCAAACGGAAGAGACGGCGGAAAGGCGTACTCGCCAAAGAAAGGAGCAGGAAGATCACGGCTGTCCGACCGGTCTTCTGGATCACGGTTTCGACCGGGTTGAACCCCAATTCTCCCCTGACATACGCACCGATCAGCAGGATCAGAGGAAGGATACCAATGAAATGTGACAGGACTCTCAACTGAAAGCGCTGTGATTCCGTCTTTCGATCGATAATCTGATTATTCATTCATCGATGTCCTCAACCACACTTTTCCCGTGATCAGAAATTGATCCTGAGATCCATACCCTCATATAGGTAATCAACCTCATCCGCATACCCGTTCATATATAAAGTATCACGCCTTCCGGAGTCACCAATTGAGTTTCGGTCACCTGTGACCAAGCACCAGGGTGATTTACCTCCGGGTTGACATTGGCATAGAAGCCATATTCCTGGGGTGCAATTGTATTCCACATGGTTGGCGGCTGATCTGCCACCAGGGAAATCCGTACGATCGATTTGATGCTCTTGAAACCATATTTCCAGGGAACCACCACACGGATCGGCGCACCATTT
>CAVUGP010000005.1:0-368149 GCA_963741015.1 uncultured Chloroflexia bacterium
TAGATGCCGTGCCCGGCCGAAGCAGATCGGCGAGATCGACGCCTTGGTCGCGCAACCCGCCTCCTTTCGGATTCGCCGGATTATACAGATGGGCCATGACGGTGACCAATCCGCCACTCTTCCAATAGTCGATGGCGACTTGGTTGGGCACTTTGTAGGTCAGACTGCCGTGTGCGAAATCCGCATAATCCACGCCAATCAGCGCCGGCCAACGCCCCGTCTGGTCGTGAATCCGCGTCATGATTTGCAGGTTGGCGTGAGTCCCGAAATCGCTGAATTGGCCGGACAAAATGTGGTGATTCGTCCGGCTGCTCAAGGAGGCGAGGTAGTTCAATACGGCCCGCGTCTTCGCATTGGCGTTGGGGTTGGCGGGCTCAGCAGCAAAGGTCGTGACGTTCAGATTCAGGAGACCGGTGACGGCGGTCAATAGCAGGATCGGTTTCATATTCAGCCAGACGCCGAATGTTTCGGCCGGGTTGCAGTTACTCTCCCAAATTGTGTCGCAGCAATGCGGCCAGCCGGGCCGGAGCGAGCACGGTGACGGTTTTGCCTTGGACGGAAATCAGTTCTTGCTCGCGGAATTTGGCCAGCGTGCGGGAAAAGGTTTCGCTGACCGTGCCCAACTCGGCGGCCAGAACACGCTTCGTCATCGCAAGCTCGATCCGGTGCGGCCGATCGCTTTCCAGGTCCGGGCATCGCTTGATCAGCCAGTTGGCCAGACGCGTTTCAACGTCCTTGAGCGTCAGGTCTTCGAGTTGCCCGACCAACGTGCGCAAGTGCAGGCTCATGGAGGCTAACATGCGCAGAGCCAAGTCGGGCTGGCGTTTCAGCAGGCAGAGAAAGCCAGCCTTTTGGACCAACAACACCTGGGAGGATTCCAAAGCCCGGGCATCGGCCGGATAACCCGTGGCCGTGGCCAGGGCCACTTCGGCAAAGGACTCGCCGGCCCGGAACACATGGATGATCTGTTCTTTGCCCGCCGCATTGACGCGATGGACGTTGATGGCGCCCTTCTGCACGATGTAAAACCCGTGCGCTGGGTCGCCTTCGTGAAACAGATAATCGTCTTTCTCAACCAGCTTGACCGCCGTAATGGCAGCAATCTGTTCCAGATCCGCCGGTGCGAGCCCCGCGAAGAGCTGGCACGCGCGCAGCGAGTTGGCGATGGCCGCCTGCTTCAAGGCGGCGAGGGATGCGTTTGTATTTGCCATTGATTCGCGATGTCTGACCTGGACATTCTAAACATCGATTGAAGGAAAACAAATCATTCCCCTCGGTTTCAAAGAAGCCATGCGCATCTCAGATTCTTCCGCTCAGGGAGCCCTCTCATTAACACCCTGCTTCCGCGGGGTGCGAGGCGAGTTGCCGGGAGAGGTGAACCGTTTTTAACGGTTTGCCAACCCTCGACCGGTGCCCCGTCGGGGGCGCACGACAAAATTCTTCGTAGCGCAGATTTTCCAATCTGCTGTATCGCCGAATTGCATTCGGCAGGGAGCGGAAATTGGGGGTTACCGGATTGACGAACGGCTGGCGGATTGCAAATCCGCGATACAGCAGGATGCAATCCTGCGCTACAAGACGAAGAATTCTGTCCGGCACCCCCCCATCGGAACCGTCGGAAACCGTTGAAACGGTTGACCCCACCTCAGCTTCCTGCAAACACCCCGCTCAAGCAGGGTGTTAATGAGAGGGGGAGCAGTCAGCGGAATAGTCTGAGATGCACCGAGCCCTGTCGGAAACCGCACAATTCTCTCGCAGACCACTTGGCGTGGCGCTTATGCTGGCCGCCATACACGCTGATGGCCGACCATAACGTCAGTTCGTCTCCCCCGGCCCACGCGGATTCGCCAAGCCCCCTGGCTTGGTTCCGCGACATGATCGATCACTGCTATGATTTCGCCGAAGCCGCCAAGGCGGAAGGCCGCCCCATCGTGGGGATCA
This sequence comes from uncultured Chloroflexia bacterium, assembly GCA_963741015.1. Classification (GTDB taxonomy): domain Bacteria; phylum Chloroflexota; class Anaerolineae; order Anaerolineales; family Anaerolineaceae; genus Brevifilum. Next base: position 1,942 of record CAVUGP010000005.1, read on the forward strand.
TGTGCGAGTTCACACCTCGCGAAGTGATTCTGGCCGCCGGCGCCGTGCCGGTCTGTCTGTGCGGCGGCTCCGCAGCGACCATTCAGACCGCGGAACAGTTTCTGCCGGCCAACTTGTGTCCTCTCATCAAGTCCACCTTTGGCTACCACATCAAAGGCTCGAATCCATTTCTTCAATGGGCCGATCTGGTCGTGGCCGAAACCACCTGCGACGGGAAAAAGAAAATGTTCGAGCTGATGGCGGAGACCAAGCCGATGTATGTGCTGGAACTGCCGCAAAAGACCGACGACCCCGATGCGCTCGACCACTGGACCGATGAGGTGCGCAAACTGATTGAGCATCTGGAACAGCGCTTTGGTGTCCGCATCACCGAGGAGCGGCTGCGCGCGGCCGTGGAATTGATGAACCGCGAGCGCCGCCTGCGCCGCCAACTGGCCGATTTGATGACGGCCGAGCCACCGCCGTTGACGGGTCGGCAATTGCTGGAGTTCAAAAGCATCATTTCCGGCCAGGAAGCCGATTTGCAGCAATACGAACGAGCGCTTCAGATCTACGCCAATTCTGACGCGGAACCCGCGGCTCGCGAATCGGGCCGAGACTCCGATCCCGTGCGCTTGCTCCTGACCGGGGTGCCAATGGTGCATGGTTCCGAACGGGTCCTCGAGTTGATCGAAAGCTGCGGCGCAGTGGTGGTTTGCATGGAGAATTGCACCGGGCTCAAGCCCATTTTGGAAGACGTCGATGCCACTGCGCCCGACCTCATCCGCGCGCTGGCGTTGAAGTATTATCACTTGCCGTGCTCGGTCATGACACTGAATCGCCGTCGCCTGGAAACGTTGCGGGCGCTGGTCGAGAAGTTTCGGCCGCAGGGCGTGATTGAACTCGTCTGGCAAGCCTGTCTCACCTACGACATCGAGGCGTATCACGTCCGCAAGCTCGTGGAGCAGCAATTGAACCTGCCCTATCTGAAAATCACCACGGACTATTCGCCGTCAGACTCCGCGCGCATTCTGGCCCGTCTGGAAGCGCTGGTGGAAACCATCCGCGCGCGGACGCCGGAGCGGACGCGCTGAGCCCATGATTTGCGCCGGCATAGACGCGGGATCGCGCTCGATCAAGGTCGTGCTATTCGACACCGAACAGAGCCGCGTTCTTGCGTCCGGACTGGCCGATCAAGGCGTGGAACAACCGCGCTTGGCCACCGAATTGTTCGAGCGCGCGCTGCGCGAGGCTGGTGTCGGACGCGATCAAGTTGCTGCCATCGTAGCCACCGGCTACGGGCGCAACTTGATCCGGTTTGCCGATACCACCATCACCGAGATCACCTGTCATGCGAAGGGCGTCCATCATCTCGTCCCGGAAGCACGGTCAATTATCGAGATCGGCGGACAGGACAGCAAATTGATCCTCCTCGAAGAGGGTGGCCGGGTGCGGGACTTTGCCATGAACGACCGGTGCGCGGCGGGCAGTGGACGCTTTCTGGAAGTCGTCGCGGCACGCCTGGGCGTCGATCTCGAAACACTCGGCGAGATCAGCCGCGCCAGCCAAAAACCGGCCTTGATCAGCAGTATATGCGTGGTCTTCGCCGAGACGGAAATCATCGGCCTGCTGGCGGAGGGGTGGCAGGTGGCCGACATCGCGGCAGGAGTGCAAAGTTCCATTGCCAGCCGGGTTGCGGCGATGGCGGGCCGCGCGGTGGAAACGCCGGTTTGCTTCACGGGTGGTGTGGCTCTGCAAAGCGGGATGGTGCGCGCGTTGGAAGAAGCGCTGTCGAATCCGGTGCGAGTCGTGCCTACCCCGCAATTCACGGGTGCGCTGGGCGCGGCGATTTTGGCGGGAGCCCGGGGCGGGAAATCGCCTGGCGTTCATGTTCAGCCGTTGCGTGACCTCTAAACGAGCATGGCATCGGCTTGGGCTTGCTGGAGCTTTTGCAGCCGGGCCCGCAACGCCAGGGTCAGTGCTTTGACGGTGATTTCGCTCAACAGAAATGGCTTCGTGATGAAGTCACTGCCGCCACTCAACGCCCCTTGGGCGCGGGTTTGCAGGTCGGATTGAGAGGTGACAAAGACCACCGGCGTGGTGCTGTTCACCGGAGTTTCGTGAATCTTCGAGCAAAGCTCGAAACCATCCATGCCTGGCATTTGCACGTCGAGAAAGATGACCTCGTAGCGATTTTGCTGAGCCAGCGCCAAGGCTGCCTCCCCATGGTCGGCACTGTCGGGCTTGTCGAAGGCCATTTGCAAGGCGCACCGCATGGCCCGTCGGGACAACATGTCATCATCCGCCACCAACATCCGAATCGGCGGCTGACTCGCCAGATTGGGATCGAGCCCCGGCCCACACAATGCCGCCAGGAGTTCGACCGCGTGAGCGACGGTGCGGTGGGTAGAGGGGGTGAGTTGGGCGGGGCTTTCCATGAGCTTCTTGAGGAGCCCTTCCAGCGCCGAAGTAACCTTCAAAACAGTCGGCAGCCGAGCCCATTCCGCCTTGCAGGTCAGAGAGTGAACGCAGAGATAGAGATTGATGAGGACTTCTTGCGTGTCGTCGTTTGCCGCTTGACCTAGTTCTAAAATCAGACTGCGCAGAGCGGCAAAATGCTCCGGGACATGGGCAAAAAATGCCTGAGTAAAACCGTCTGGCGACAGGCTGCCGGGCAGCGGAGAATCCTCGCCGGCGGTTTCCACCATTTCCCCAGATTCGCCCGAGATGGATTCCCTGCGTGACGGACTGGACGGATGAGAACCGGGGCTCTCGTCTCCGTCCGAGAACGGCTCGCCAACCCCGTCACGGGGCGGACGCAAACCAAAGTCGCCCAGGACCCAGGTCCGTCTCTGGGGAGTCCAAGTTTCGCCTTCACCGGTGCCGAGCGACTTCAGCAAGGCCCGAGGGCTCACGGGCACGTCCAGAAACTCCGCGATCCGGGGCGAGAATCGCCGGAGAACAACGCCCACGCTCACGAGCGAGAGCGCAGTCCAGAGGAGCTTCTCAGTGTCGTGGCCGGAGGAGTGAGGCCGAGCGGAGTGAGCTGCGTCGGATGCCGGCGATGGAGCAGCGCGACAGGAGCCGGCGTAGCACAGTCCCAGGAGGAGCAGTGAGAGTCGAAAAAACGAGATGGGTTTCATGCAAAGCTTGCGGGCACGACGACTATTGCTTGCCGGTCGCGCTCGCCCCAATTCTGCCCTTAATGTCATTCCCTCGCCGGGGATTCTTCCACGCGCACCCCTTGGGCGCATTCCGCCGATGCGTTCGATAACCAGTCATGTCTGTCCTATTGCTATGCACATTATCTGGAGCCAAAGGAAGCTGAGTGCCAGTTTGGCAAAAACTTCCAGCACCTGCTTAAGCTAGTTTTACGCCAGACAGCGGCGCCGGCGAGTCCACGCGGTATGGCTTGTTTCGCGGAGCGGGCTTTGCTCAACACCAGCAACGCTTCAAAGCATTCACGCGTGCGGGCGCCAATCAGTTCCGGCTGCTGGGCGTGCGAGGACAGGAGGCGCTCGGAGACAGCGCGAGCGAGCGGTGTCTAGGCCACCCTGTTTCGAAGCTTTGCGTTGGAAATCAGGCCCCGCCGTCATTGGGTCTGGAGTGGATTTTCAGACAGTGCGTCCTATTTGTGGATAGCGCGCTCAACCAGCGTCGAGGGTCTTTCCAAAATGGCAGGGAAGGCGACTCGCCCTCCGCTCCGTAACCCGCCGACCGGAAAACGAGAGTCGGTCTGCCAGGGTATCCACCGATGAGCATGGCGAGTGACGGAAGGCCTTAACTGCCTGCGCTGCTCATGTCCGCCGCCGCGTGAGGGGAACTCGTCTGTCGCTCTGGCAGGACTCCTGCTAAAACCGTGGAATTCTGACTGACAACCGCGATGATCACTCGAAATAGACAGTCCCAAGCTGGAAGGCGAGGACCGTGGGCTCCTGAGGCAGCCGGTCGTGCCCATTTATGCCAGCGCGGATTCACCATCGTGGAAGTGCTGGTGATGATCTTGCTGGCGGGAATCCTGTTCACGGCCGGATTGGATATTGTCACCAGCCTGCAGCGTTCCGCCGCCCGCCAGGCGCTGATGACGTCCGCCTTGGAGGTGGCTCAGGGCAAGTTGGAAGAACTGGCGTCGGTGGTTTACGAACCCCCCCTTGAGCCCCTTCACGGCCGCTCAAGTCACGGACACCGCCGGCGTGGTTCTGGCGCTCGACAGTGCCGGGACGTCCCCCGCCGTCAAAGGTTCCATGACGACGGTCATCACACCCGTAGCTCAGGGTAACCTCGTGACAGTGACGGTGACCGCAACCAAAACAGTGCCGCCACTAGGTGTGCAGTTACAGACGGTGATCAACGAAAAATCAGGCAACCAGCCATGAAGTGTCTCATGCACAAGCTCTCGAATCAGACGGTCGGTCGTCCAAGCGCTGCCTTCACCATCCCAGAGGTCGTGATGGCGATTGGTCTGGCTGGCCTGTTGGGGGCCGTCTTTGCGATTTTTACGGAAGCCACTGGACGCACGCTCAGCAGTCTGATGGCCCAAAGTCTCTACAATCAATCGGCCGGCAATGGGGCGGAATTCATCATCAGCCGCATCCGGTTGGCCAATTCCGCCACCATTGATGATGCCGGCGGTACCGCCCGATCCCACTTCCCCCTCCCCTGAACCAGTCCCCCGCCCAAAAAAGAAGCCCAAAAAGCCCCCCAAGAATCAGCCCCCCGCCGAAAGCCAGCCCGCCGTCGTGGTGAAGTCCGGCAATACACTCACCTTGAGCTTCGATGACGATCCGAATGTTGATTCCGACCATGATCGGATTCCATGGAACGACCAGGATCACTTTGAGCGATTTCAGTTCATCGATGCGGATAATTTGCTCAGCGGGCAGGCGATCAACACCCTGACCTATCAGCCGAACACGAGCAACGCCACGGTTCGGGTTCTGGTTCCCACCTACACTCTCAAGTTGTCGAACCTGCCCGTGTTCACTCTCACCAACTACGACTCGACAGTGCTGATTCACTTTGGTCTAGTGGGATCGAGCAGCCCTCCTTTCACCAAGGCCGTGGAGATCCGCACCCAAGCCGCCCTGAGAAACCGACTCCAGTGAAGTTCTGCGCCCCCGTCTCATGAAACTGCTTCCTCTCTCTCACACCAATCAACGCGGCGGAGCGATGATCGCCTACCTCATTGTCATGCTCGCCCTCATGGTCGCCATCGCCGGCACGGCCGACCTGGTGGTGGGGAATATCCAATTCGGCCGGCGCCGGCAGGATATGGTGTCGGCCCTTCATTATGCGCAAGGTGGCAGTGCCATTGCCTGTATGGACTTGAATCGCGCCTACACCAACCAAGGCAGTCTGCTCCAGAACCTCACCGCGGACGACTTGGCACCGTATCACAAGAACGAGACGCTCAGCACCTCCGATACTAACGTCTATGAACGAACCATTACCGCACCCTTCACGGATCAGCGTGTCCTGGCGCAATTGTGGATGACCAATGTCAGCCGTCCTGAATATGCGAGAGTCCTCACCACCGCCACGGTCGGCAACTCGACTCAGACCTCGCAAGTGGGCGTGGAGATGCGGTTCGGCTGGGGCGCCGCCATCATCAGCACGGCCGAAGGGAACACCAGCACCGGCGCGTCCAAGGGAGTGGCCCAAGATGGCAACGCGGTCGTCCTCGGCGGGGGTGTATGCGCCGAGCCCGAAGATTGGAATGGCCTGGGACAGGTGGGATCTTCCACACCGTCGTGTACACCGCCACCAAGGGCTACATCCGAGTCGATGGCGGCATCCTGGCCAACGGAAATGTGAATGTGGCCGGGGGCGCGGTGGACTACATCTCCGAGCAAAGCTACGGCACCAGCAGCGAAATCCCGGATTACACGGACCCTGGTTCGCCCTACCAACTCTTCGATTTTAACCGCTTCATCGCGGTGGCCGATGCCACTGGCAATCACTTCACTGACGCCAACGACTTCGTGCAGGCCATGTCCACCGGTGCCGTTCTCGAAGGCATTGTGGTCGTGGATGCGCCCAAAGACGCCAAACACTTCCCTAGCTTTGATACCAAGACCTTCCCTTATGGGATCAACATTCGTGGCACCTTAGTGGTGAACTTCACTGGCAACTGGAAGCCGAGCGACAAGATCGTCAACGAGGCGACCATGAATATCAATCCCGCCGACCTCAGCGCAATGAAACCCGATGATCCCACGACCTACCCCTCTGGCTATCCACCCCATTATACCGATCCGAGTAAGAACCCGGCTAATGTGGATATTTCCTCGGCAGGCTTCCAGAACTTCACGGCTGACGATGACCTGCCCGCGCTCATGTATAACAACGCCATCCTCGACATCCATGGCAACGCGAATATATGCGGAGTCGTGTATGGCTCGAGCTTCATGGAGATTGAGAACAAGCACGACAGTCAAATCCAGTATTTCCGGGGCTGCTTGATCGGAGGCGGGGGCATCTACGTCGAAAACGGTCAAACGGCCACCAGCATCGTGAGCTACGATGGGACGGCCATGGGGAATCTCGCCACGCTAGGCAATCGCGGTAAACGAGTGACCGCGACCTACCGCCAGTGAACGCTCTGCCTTTCCACCTCGCAACGCGGCATCCATGACGCAACTCCACCTCATCTTTCTGGCGCTCATTGTTCGCGTGGGGGACGTGTGCGTGATCGCTGGTTTGGCGCTGGCGGGTTACGCCGCGTACCGATGGGATCGTGGGGACTTCACCGATTCGGTGCCGCCGGATGAGCTGGCGACGGCGTCGGTCAGCGTTAAACCCAGCAGGCCGGCGGTTCTTTCGGCTCACGAGCAAATCCAGGTCCGTCATACCGAAGCCCGCATTCGGCAGTTAGAGGCGATGGCTCAGCGCCGCGCTCGGGTTAAAACCGCCACATCGCGCACCCTCGACTACCGCCGCCAGGCACAGGCGGAGGCAGTGGCGGCATGGACCCAGGTATTAGAGACCAATCACGCCAAATATCTGAAGCTGAAAGCGGAAGCGCAGCAAGCGCCGGAAGGCAAGGTTCCTTGCACGCTCTGTGACGGCTTCAGTTACATGCCGTGCGTCCTGTGCAAACACCATGACGGCAAGTGCATCATCTGCAACGGCACCGGGCGCCTGATCGGAAGGGAGTTATGTCCGGCCTGTCTCGGCAGCGGCAAATGTTATCTGTGCAATGGTTCCGGCAAAATGCTTTGCCCGTTCTGCAATGACGCCATGATCGAAGCCCACGGCCATGCACCTTCCGCCCTGCCACCGCTCTAACCGCCTTGATTCGATGATTCAGCCCTCCCCCTGCAACAACTTACAATCCCCTTGGTCAGTGCGATTGCCGCACCCAGCCGATGATCCCTTAACCCGGGTGCAGGACAGAATTCTTCGCCTTGTAGCGCAGGATTGCATCCTGCTGTATCGCGGATTTGCAATCCGCAAGCCGTTCGTAAATCCGCCAGCCCCCCAATTTCCGCTGCCTGCCGAATGCAATTCGGCGATACAGCAGATTGGGAAATCTGCGCTACGAAGAATTCTGTCGTGCGCCCCCTTAACCCGCATATTTCCTAATTGGCGGCGATCAAGTCCAGCTTTGGGGGTAGGGACGGCGCGCTGCGCCGTCACCGCCGCGTTCAGCGGCGGAACAGCGTGTCCGGAGGATCAGGCAATGTCGAATTCATCCGACCGGCGTTCCGCGCCTGAACGGCGCGGGGACGTCGCAGCGCGGCGTCCCTACCTGCGTGCGGTGTGTGAAACATTCGGGTTAATGTCCCTATGAGAATTGCCTGGCTTATTGTCGCTGTCGCTCTCATTGTCGCCGGTGTTTTCCAACATCAGTCTCGGCAAATTGCGGCCTGTGAAAAAGAGACCCATGCCTTGCGCGCCGCCCTCACCACGGCCCTGAATCGTCCTCCGCCGCCCGCTCCCGGCGCCGTGCCAGCGCCCACGGCCCGCCGTTCCGCTCCCGTGCTCCGGCGCGAAGATTCCGTCACCTTCGTGCCTGACCTGATGAATCGCTTCCAGCGCTACGCCAACAAACTCTATTTCGCTCAGAAATTCGAGAACTGGCCGCTAATCAACTTCTACCTCGAAGAAATCGAAGAAACCGCCAAGGAGTTCGCGCGGGAAAATGTCATGCACGGACAAGTGAACATCAGCGGCCTGATGGGCGCGCTGATCGTGACGGAGATCGAAGACGACGTCGAAGTGACCGCCAGCAAGAAAGACCCGACGGCCTTTCGCAAGAGCTACCATACGCTGATGGCCAACTGCAACGGCTGCCACGTGGCCGTTAATGTTCCCATTGTCATCACCGATCCCCAGACGCCCGTGTTCGACAACCAGCGCTACGCGCCGCCGGCCCCCGCAGGAGCGGCGTCCGCGATCACGAATGCCGCGCCAACCGTCGCGAGCAGCGTTCCCTCCGAGCAGCACTGATCTCCGCCGCATCGCGAGTAAGATGGAAAGCGGGAAGTCTGGACGTTTTCCGGCGCGCGGGCTTGAGCCGGATTTCTCACCATAAGCTTGGGAGAGTCCTCACACTGTCGGAGCGCGGCTCTGTCGAAGTATCCGATTAGCGGCGGGGGACGCTTTCCCTGGTCGGCGGTATTGGAACCAAAGGACCGCGGCTGTGTTCGCAGAACCAACCGCAGCCGCAACGGATTCGAAGAAGCAGCCGAACCAATTCGATCATTGCAACCTTTCCACATGCCGAATGGCCTGAAAGGCCGAAGGTGAACTAGCCCAGCAAGAGAGCAGAGCGAGCGCCGCCCTGGGTCTGTCGCCCCAACGCGACGGCGCTCTGAAAGAGCGTGGGTAATTCCCTCCGCTCCTTCCGAGCGGTGGACCTCTTGGCCATTTTACCCAGGGCGGCGCTGCGCTGGCCCTGGGCTGAATTGGGTGCATGACAGAATTCTTCGTAGCGCAGATTTCCCAATCTGCTGTATCGCCGAATTGCATTCGGCAGGCAGCGGAAATTGGGGGGCTGGCGGATTTACGAACGGCTGGCGGATGGCAAATCCGCGATACAGCAGGATGCAATCCTGCGCTACAAGGCGAAGAATTTTGTCCTGCACCCGGCTGAATTACCTCCAGCCTTTCTGGCTGGTTCCGTTCGCAAATTGGCCTACGCTAGCCACGCTAACCGGATACGTGTCGAGGACGAGCCGCAGAACGGCGGTCCGTCAGTGCGGCTCCGGCTGGTTGAGGACGGGACAGCCGCGTTTCGGTGAGGAATGCAAGCTCAGTCCGCTTCATGGGACGGGGAGTCGGGCCATCGGAAATTTGCAAGCTCATCTCGGATAAGTTCGTGGGAAACCAAGGCGCGTTCGCATGCTGACTTGGTTCCGTCTTCGAATAGAAGGCTTGAGTTTCTGGCCTCGCTATGAGAAACCTCTGCCAACGAAAACGACACAGAACATAACCAGGTAGAATCATGTATTTCTCAGGCATTGCCGACGAAGCCGGCGCCAACATCGACACCCAGATCAAGGCCACTCAAGAACTCGGTTGGAAACACATTGAAGGCCGCGCGGTGGAAGTTCCGGGTTTCCCCAAGGGCAACTTCCACGACATCCCGGACGCGGCGTTCGACGTGGTGGCCGACAAGCTGAAGGCAGCCGGCATCGAGATCAATTGTTTCGGCTCCGCCATCATGAACTGGGCCAAGACCGTGGAAACGCCCTTCGACGTCACGCTCGATGAAGTCCGCCGGGCCATTCCGAGAATGCAGCGGCTCGGCACGAAGTTCGTCCGCGTCATGAGCTTCAAGCCGGCCGACGATGCGGACACCATTCCGCCCGTCGTGTTCGAGCGGGTGCGCGAGGTCACGAAAATGTTCCTCGACGCCGGACTTCAGCCAGTCCACGAGAATTGCATGAATCACGGCGGGATGAGCCCCCAGCACGCGCTGCAATTGCTGGAGGCCGTGCCCGGACTGAAGTGGGTCTTCGACACGGCCAATCCCATTTTCAATCCCGACCGATCCAAGCCCAAGCCCTGGCCGCGGCAGGATCCGTGGGAATTCTGGCTCGCCGTGCGCGATGTGACGGCACACATCCACATCAAGGACGCCACTTGGAACGTGGCCAAGAATGACGCGGATTACAATTGGCCCGGCGAAGGCAAAGGCCGCGTGCGCGACATTTTGGCCGACGCTTTTGCGCGCGGCTACGATGCGGGGATTTCCATCGAACCGCACATCGCCGTCGTCTTTCATGACGCCTCGGTCCAAGCGTCTGAAGAAGCGCAATACAAGAGCTTTGTGGAATACGGGCAACGGCTGGAGAAGCTGGTCAAGGAAATCAAGGATGGCCAAGCAGGCTAGCCACAGCGCGGACCTCGATTCCAATCATGGACACTCCAACGAACAAGATGCCGACTCCCACCCTGCAAACCTTGCCTGGCGATGACGCCCGTCAAATTCTCTGGCGCTTCGCCGACCGCTATGATCTCGCCATGCTGGTCCAATCGTCGCGCGGCGTGGCGCGAGGACCTGTGGCGCGCCTCGTCGCCGACGGTGGGCGCAATTCCCACGAGTGGACGCCGGAAAAAGCCAGCCTGCTGAAGTCCTTCGACGAAAGCGGCATCACCGCGGCGTTTCTCGATCCCGAATACGGCGGTTTCATTGAAGGCCCGAAGAACCTCGCTCTGGCTTTGATTGCTTTCGAACTTTCCTGGGTGGACGCCGGGGCCGCTACTTGCAGCTTCGCGGGCAATCTTGGTTTGGCGCCCATTCACGAGCGCGGCACACCCGAGCAGCGGCAGCAATACATGCAGTCTGGCGGCACCGCTCCAGCCCGGTGAAAGATCGCCAGCAAATCCGCGCCGCATTCGCGCTCACGGAGCCGATTCCCTTACGTCGGCGTGGAGACGGGTGTCCTCTGTGGGCAAGGTCCGCGTGGCCGAGTGGGCCGAAGGCCAGGAGCCAGTCCTGCAAATCGACAAGCGCGGACGCTTCATCACCAACATGGGCTTTGCCGACGTCGTCTCGGCGGCGGTCGAATCCGACGATCCGCGCATCAAGGGCAGTTGCATGGTCATCATCGAAGAAACGGATCCCGGCGTGTTCGACCGCGGTGTGCCGACCAAGAAGCTGGTCCATCAGCTTTCCTCGACGCGCGATCCAGTCTTCAACATGCGCGTCCCGGCCAACCGCATCATCGGCGGATACACGATCAAGAATGGCGTCATCATTCCCCGCTATTCCCACAGCGAAGTCATCGAAGCGGTATTCCGTCGCACGCGCGTCACGGTCGGTTTGATGACTGCGGCCAAGTTGCTTTCGGCGGTTGAACCGGTTATTCGCTACCAACGCAGCCGTTTCCGCGGCGGGGCCGGCGGCCAAGCGGGATCGCCTCGCTATGATCTCGGCCTCCAGCAAAAGGAAGATGCGCAGCACCGCCTGATCGACGTCTGGGCCACCGGTGAAGCCAGCGCTTCACTTGGCTTTGCTGCCGCGAGGCTGTTCGATGAACTCGATCCGCTTGATAAACAGAAAGACCAGATTCTCGAAGAAAAAGGACTGACCGGACGCGCTGCTCTCAAGGCGCTCAACAAGAGCCAGGATGACGCCATTGAGTTGTTGAAACTCTTGGCCGAACCGCAGGGCCAGCGGGATGAGCAGCGGACCGAGGCGCTCACAGCGGACCCATTGGTCCAATTCGCCCTTCTCGACGTGCAGGCCAACGTGCTGTGCCCGGCCTGCAAACTCTGGAACACGGGACACGGCGCCAACATGATGCGCGAAGCTGTGAGCTTGATGGGCGGATACGGCGTGACCGAAGACTGCCCGGGTTTCCTCGGTCAGAAATGGATGGACGCCCAACTGGAAGCGACTTACGAGGGGCCGGAAGCGGTCCAGCGTTTGCAACTCTCGATCACGATGACGAACGAGTTGTTTCTCGCCCAGTTCCTGGAATGGATTCAAGACATGCGCCGTCTGGCCAGCGAAAAGCCCGGCACCGGCGCCTGCACGCTGGCCACGGCCATGCAGCTTTGGTATTGGACTTTCTGCCATTTGCAAACCGCCACGGATGCCGAAGGCGCCCGGCTCTACCACAAAACGCGACAAAGCGTGACCTTTGCCCTCGCGGACGCACTCTGCTGGCTGCTCGCCGCGCGACAGTTCATCCTCGACGTACGCGAACTGGAGGAAAAGGGACCGTCCAATCCCGCGCTGGCCGATGGCTTGCCTGGACTGCTGAGTTTCTACACCGACCTCTGCCACGTCCAAGCTGCTCGTGCGTCAGGCGAGGTGGGCCGGATTTGCGCGGACCTCGTCGTGGGCTACAACCATCATCCCGCGTGGACCGGCGAAAGTTGTCAGGCCTGCTACGACGCCGAAGGCTTGGATGCGCTGGAAGGGATCATTCCTGGCATCGCCAGCAGCGCGCGCGCCGTGGCGGATGTCGCGGAAGCCGGAGAAGACCATCCAGCCAAAGCCGGCCCCTGTGTGTGTCTGACCGGCCTGGAAGCCTTCGTGCGCCAGCGCGTCAAGCTGGACGGCTGCCTGACGGGCGCCCGCCTGGCCAAAGACCGCGCCGCCGAGGCGCTCACGAAAGTGATGATTCCCGAGGCGCTGGATTATCCGGCGTAACGCTTATGTCCTTCATTCTCGCATTAGACCAAGGCACGACCAGTTCCCGGGCGATTGTTTTTGATCACGCTGGCGCGATCGTGGCCCTGGCCCAAAAGGAGTTTCAACAGATTTATCCCCAAGCGGGATGGGTCGAGCACGATCCGCGGGAAATCTGGACCAGCCAGCTCGACGTGGCGCGCGACGCTCTCGCGCAGGCGGCGCTCCGAGCCAGCGACATCGCCGCCATCGGCATCACGAATCAGCGCGAGACCACCCTGGTCTGGGACCGCAAGACCGGGGAACCGATTCATAATGCCATCGTCTGGCAGGACCGTCGCACGGCGGATTTCTGCGATGAACTGAAACGGGCCGGCCATGCGGACTTGATCCAGCGCAAGAACGGCTTGGTGATCGACGCCTACTTTTCCGCCAGCAAAATCCGGTGGCTCCTGGACCATGTGCCCGGCGCTCGGGAGCGAGCGCGAGGCGGCGAATTGGCTTTCGGCACCGTGGATTCCTGGCTGATCTGGAAGTTGACCGGAGGGGCGACGCACATCACCGATGTCGACGAATGCGTCCCGCACCATGTTGTTCAACCTCCGCACCGGCACCTGGGACGATGAATTGTTGCGGGTGCTGGACGTGCCGCGCGAAATGCTGCCTGAGGTTCGTTCGTCGAGCGAGGTTTATGCCGAGACGCACGCCGGACATTTTCGATGAGCCCATTCGCCTCGGCGGGATCGCGGGCGATCAGCAGGCGGCGTTGTTCGGACAGAATTGTTTCAGTCGCGGATTGGCCAAAAACACGTACGGCACGGGCTGTTTTGTGCTGATGAACATTGGCACGGAGCCCACGCCTTCGCGTCACCAGTTGGTGACCACCGTGGCTTGGAAGACCGGTGCCCAGACCGAGTTCGCGCTTGAGGGCAGCATCTTCATCGGGGGCGCCGTGGTACAGTGGCTGCGCGACGGACTGGGCTTGATCAAGTCATCTTCCGACATCGAGCCGTTAGCCGCGAGTGTGCCGGACTGCGGCGGGGTGTATCTGGTGCCCGCCTTTGCTGGCTTGGGCGCGCCCTATTGGGACCAGTACGCCCGCGGCACCATCACGGGTTTGACGCGAGGCACGACGGCCGGACACGTGGCCCGGGCCGCCCTCGAAGGAATTGCCTTCCAGGTCGGCGGACGTGCTCGACGTGATGAAGGAAGATACCGGTCTCGCCATGAAGGAATTGCGCGTGGACGGCGGCGCGTCTGCGAACAACCTTCTCATGCAATTTCAGGCAGATCCTCCTCCAAGTGCCGGTGGTGCGACCGAAAGTTACCGAGACCACGGCGCTGGGCGCGGCCTACTTGGCCGGCTTGGCGGTTGGCTTTTGGAAATCCCGCGAGGAGGTCCAACAAGCCTGGCAAGTGGAACGAGTCTTTGAACCGCAGACGAGCGCGGACGAAGTGGCGCATCGCCGCAGTCGCTGGGCTGAAGCTTTGAAACGCGCTTGCGAATGGGAAGAACGCAGTCAGGTGAAGACAACGACGGCGTTGGCCTGACGCACATCCTCCCTCCCGTGAACCGCGAGACGTTTCTTCAGCGCATTGAGGAGCATGGAGAAGCCTGGGATTTAGCGGTGGTGGGAGGCGGTGCGACGGGCGTCGGAATCGCCGTGGATGCGGCCACGCGGGGCTACGACGTCGTCTTGCTCGAACAGAGCGATTTCGGCAAAGGCACCTCCAGCCGTTCAACCAAGCTGGTTCACGGCGGGGTTCGTTATCTCCAGCAGGGCAACATTTCGCTGGTTTTGGAGGCGCTGAAGGAGCGCGGTCTTCTGCTGCGAAACGCGCCGCACCTGGTTCATGACCTGCCATTCGTGGTGCCGAACTACCAGTGGTGGGAAGCCCCGTTTTACGGGATCGGCCTCAAGGTCTATGACATGCTCGCCGGCCAATACGGCTTTGGCCGGTCGAAGCTGCTTTCGCACGAGGAAGTCTTGGAACGAATTCCCACGCTCCAGCGCGATGGTCTGCGCGGCGGCGTGCTCTATCATGACGGTCAATTCGATGACAGTCGCCTGCTCATCAACTTGGCGCAGACGGCAGCCGAGAAAGGCGCCTGTCTTCTCAATTATGCTCGTGTGGTGCGCCTAGTGAAAGGGGCCGACGGGTTTGTTTCCGGTCTGGTTTTCCGCGATGCAGAAAGCGGACAAGAACTCGACTTGAAGGCGCGCTGCGTGATCAATGCCACCGGCCCATTCTGCGATGAACTGCGGCGGCTGGACGATGCCGCAGCGGAGCCGATGATCGCTCCCAGCCAGGGCGTGCATATTGTTCTCGACCGTTCGTTCCTCCCTGGGGACAGCGCCATCATGGTGCCACACACGCGCGATGGCCGGGTCATGTTCGCCATTCCCTGGCACGGACACGTGGTCGTAGGCACGACCGACACGGCCATTGCCAGCGTTAGCCTGGAACCGCGTCCGCTGCCTGGCGAGATCGACTTCATTCTGGAGACGGCCAGCGATTACCTGGCCCGACGACCGAAACGCAGCGACATCCTAAGTGTGTTCACCGGCATTCGGCCGCTGGTCAAGAGCGGTGGCACTTCCAGAACCGCGGCCTTGGCGCGCGATCATACCATCACCATTTCGCAATCCGGTTTGCTCACCATCACCGGTGGCAAGTGGACGACTTACCGAAAAATGGCCGAGGACTGCGTGGATCACGCCGCAGTTCTGGCTCACCTGGAAGAGCGGCCTTGCGTCACGCGAAACCTGCCCATCCACGGCTGCCAACGCGAAACGGATCGGCAGGGAGCTTTGGCCAGCTACGGATCGGACGCCGCAGCGGTAGCTCAACTCCAATGCGAGCAACCCGACTTGGCTGCGCTGTTGCATCCGTCCTTGCCCATCACCGGAGCGGAAATCGTCTGGGCCGTCCGCCACGAGATGGCCCGCACCGTGGACGACGTGCTGGCTCGGCGGACGCGAGTGCTTTACTTGCGCGCCCGAGCCGCGCTAGAAATGGCCGAGTCCGTAGCCCGCCTGATGGCGCGTGGGCTGGGCCGAGATGAGGCCTGGTGCCAACAGCAGATGCGGGAATTCCGAGCGATTGCAGAAGGATTTTTGAGTCTATGAGCCCCTACCTTGCCGAATTCATCGGAACCGCGTTTCTCGTCACCTTTGGAGATGGCGTGGTCGCCAATGTTGTGTTGGCCCGCACCAAAGGCAATAACGCCGGCTGGATCGTTATCACCACCGGTTGGGCTTTGGCTGTCTTTGTCGGCGTGTTCAGTTCCCAACCCTTCAGTGGCGCGCACATCAATCCCGCCGTGACGATTGCCATGGCCGCGGCCGGCAAGTTCGCCTGGTCCAAGGTGGCCGGCTATGTCTTTGCCCAGATGTTGGGCGCGTTTCTGGGCGGCGCGATCGTTTTGCTTTTCTATCACGAACACTTCAAAGCCACCGACGACGCCAGTGCCAAACTGGGATGTTTTTGCACGGCACCGAACATCCGCCGTTTGCCGCAGGCCTTCTTCTGCGAGGCCGTAGGCACTTTCCTTCTGGTGCTGCCGGTCTTTCTCATGACGGAAGCGACCGTCAAACTCCCGCTCGCGCCAGGGACGGTAAACGAAGTACCGATTGGTCTGGGCACCTTGGGTGCATTGCCCGTGGGACTGCTGGTTTTCGCCATCGGCCTCTCGCTGGGTGGAACGACGGGTTACGCCATCAATCCCGCGCGTGATCTCGGTCCTCGGCTCGTGCACGCGCTCCTGCCCGTGCCGGGCAAAGGCAGCAGCGATTGGAGCTACGCTTGGGTGCCGGTCGTGGGCCCTTTGGTTGGCGGTTTGCTGGCTGCGTGGGTCTTCTGGCTGCTACGCTGAACTTCTCCTCCTTGGAGGAGCGAGTTGCATGAGCCCCCGTTTCATTCAGAAGTGGGCGTCGTGTAACTCCGCCCTCCGAACGGTTGCTGGCGGCGTGCGTTTGCACACAAGGATGCCGCCGTGCCCCATGCCGCTTCGCTTCAGACGCGGCTTGCTGATGCAGTCGCCAACGCGTAGAACGGGCGGGTGAAGAAAGACCGAAACTCGGCCGCGCAGGCGGAAGCTGGGTTGCCTCCTGGCTTGCGCCTCTACTTGTACGGCACGGCTGCGCTCACCGGCGCCGCCATCATGATCGTGGAAATCCTGGGAGCCAAGATGCTCTCGCCTTACGTCGGCACCTCTCATTTCGTCTGGACGGCTCAGATCGCCGTCACCTTGGTGGCGTTGTCAGCCGGCTATTTCGTAGGTGGAAAATTGGTGGATCGCTCGCCCCAGTTGGGCCGGCTTTACTGGTGCATCTTGGCGGCGGCGGTTTACCTGGCGTTGACGGTGGCCGTGTGCGCACGGGTGGCGTATTGGTGTCTGGGATTCAACTTAGCGGCCGGTTCGCTGCTGGCGTCCTCGTTTCTCTTCTTCGTTCCGCTGGCCTTGCTGGCCATGGTGGGGCCGTTTGTGGTGCGCATGCTGACCTCGGCCGTCACCAACGTCGGCCGCACCATGGGGCGTCTGACGGCCATCAGCACGCTAGGCAGTGTCGTGGGCACGCTCTTGATCGGCTATCTGCTCATTCCGTTTCTGCCCAACTCCGTGACCATGTATCTGACGGCGCTGGGCCTGATCCTCGTCTGCGGCGGCTACTTTGTGGCCTGGGGACGCCGCACTCGCGCTTTGGCCCCCATCGCCTTGGTCGCGCTGGCCGGTGTCGGCTTCGGCTACGCTGGCGTGCGCAGCGATGAAGCGCGGTTCTCCCACCTCAAGCAAGTCTTCCGAGGCAACTCGAACTTCGGCTTGATGCAAGTCGTGGACAGCGCAGACCGCGGGACGCGATTCTACATGAACGATTTCCTCGTCCAGAATACGTACGACACGAAGGCGAAACAGAGCACCTCGATGTTCACCTACATGCTGCACGGCTTGGCCCGGGCTTACGCCACCAACATTACGGACGTGCTTTGCATCGGCTTGGGCGTTGGGATCGTGCCGATGCAGTTTGCTCGCGAAGGCGCATCTGTGGACGTCGTGGAGATCAATCCCGCCGTGGTGCCGCTGGGCCAGAAATACTTCGACCTTCAGCCGGACAAGCTGCACATCACCATCGGCGATGGGCGGTATTATTTGAACGAGTGCCGCAAACATTACGATGCGGTGATTCTCGATGCTTTCCTGGGCGAGTCGTCGCCTTCGCACTTGATGACCCGTGAAGCCTTCACCGCCATTCGCCGCGTCCTCAAGCCCGGCGGCGTGCTCGTCATCAACAGCTTTGGCGACTTCGATCCGGGCCGTGATTACTTCACCGCGTCGCTGCACAAGACGCTCAAGGCGGTCTTCAAGAGTGTGCGCATTCACGCCCAGAGCACCGGTGGCAACGTGCTCTTTGTGGCTTCGGACCGGCCCAACCTAAGCTTCGTCCATCAACCCGACCTGGAACATGTCCATGAGAAAGCGCGATGGTCGGTCGAAGCCACCTTTGACAGCACCATGGACACCAACCCAGACCACGGTCGGGTGCTCACGGACGATTTCAATCCGGTGGAATTCTTCGATGCCAAGAATCGGGAATCCATTCGCCGCAATCTGGCCCTGTACATGAAGTCGATTGACGAAGCCGATGCGACCGGTGGCAATTGAACCCAAGCGATGCTCCGTTGGATTTCCCAGGCAGAATGCACTAATCTGGGACTGCCATGAGTAACGTCCTCACCGAGAGTGCATCGCCAGCGGCAGCCAATGCCGACGTCCGTATTGCCCCGCGCTTCGGTCCGACTGGCGCGGCGCGTCCGCTCGGCGACACCAAACAACGGAGCAAACACATCCAGGAATTGATCGAACAGGTCGGTGCATTTCCGGATCCCGCCGCGCGCGAGTTGTTCCAAGAGTGCCTGCAATCCTTGCTGGCGTTGTACGGCGACGGTCTGGCGCGAATTCTTCAGCTCATCGACAACGCCGGTATGCAGGGCGCTCAAGTGCGGGAAGCGTTTCATTAAGGTGGCCGTCCGAGAATGCACATCGAGCGCGCGAAAGTGATTGTTCGTGGCGCCGTCCAGGGCGTCGGGTTTCGGCCGTTTGTTTATCGATTGGCCACGGAGCTGGCTCTGCGTGGTTGGGTTCTAAACTCGTCCCAAGGCGTCTTCCTCGAAGTCGAAGGTGAGCGGCCCGCCGTCGATCAATTTCTGTTGCGGCTTGGAAAAGAGAGGCCGCCTCGGTCGGTGATTCAGAGTCTCGAATCATCCCGGCTGGATCCGGTCGGCTACGAGAGTTTTGAGATTCGTTTCAGCGAAGAAAGCGGTCCGAAGACGGTGCTGATTCTGCCTGACATCGCGACGTGCTCCGATTGCTTGCGTGAGGTTTTTGATCCGTACAACCGGCGGCATCGCTATCCCTTCACCAACTGCACCAATTGCGGTCCGCGTTTCACCATCATCAAGTCGCTGCCGTCACGATCGGCCGAACACGTCGATGAAGAAATTCAAGATGTGTCCGGATTGCGAGGCCGAGTATCGCGATCCGCAGAACCGCCGCTTTCACGCTCAACCGAACGCGTGTCCGCACTGTGGTCCCCAACTCGAACTCTGGGACGATGCCGGCGTCGCGGTCGCACGACGCGACGAAGCTCTGCTTGCGGCCGCTCAAGCCGTACGCGATGGACGAATCTTGGCGTTAAAGGGCATCGGCGGTTTTCAATTGATCGTCGATGCGCGAAATGACAACGCAGTTCGGCGCTTGCGTCAGAGAAAACATCGCGACGAAAAGCCATTTGCGCTGCTGTATCCGTCGTTGGAAGCCGCAAGGGAAGACTGCCGCGTTGGAGAATTCGAGCAGCGATTGCTCCTCTCACCAGAGTCGCCCATCGTGTTGCTGGAGCGACAGGAATCATCAGCTTCCAATCGCAAATCTGCACTCGCTCCCTCCGTTGCGCCGCGCAATCCGTATCTCGGCCTGATGCTGCCGTATTCGCCACTGCACCATCTGTTCATGCGGGAACTGGGCTTTCCGGTGATCGCAACGAGCGGCAACTTGAGCGACGAACCGATTTGCACCGACGAGCGCGAGGCCTTGGCGCGGCTTCGCGGGATTGCTGATGTGTTCCTCGTTCATGATCGTCCCATCGTGCGCCACGTGGATGATTCGGTTGTGCGGGTCATGTTGGGGCGTGAATTGGTCATGCGCCGGGCGCGAGGTTACGCGCCGCTGCCCGTAGCGCAGGCTTTCCAGCCGGCGGCTTCGCGCGACTTTCCAGTCGCCCGAAGCGACGGGGAAATGTCATCTCAGCCGCGAACCAACATGGCTGGGGAATCAGCACCGGCGACCGTCTTGGCCGTTGGTGCGCACCTGAAAAGCACCATCGCGCTCAGCGTGGGCCCCTCGATATTCCTGAGCCAGCACATCGGCGATCTGGAGACGGAGCCGGCGTTCGCGGCTTTTCGCCAAGTAACAGCGGATTTCGAGCAACTCTACGAAGCCACGCCCGAAGTCGTCGCTTGCGATCTGCACCCGGAATATCTGTCCACGAAACACGCGCGGCAGATCGGCGTGCCCGTCGTCCCCGTGCAGCATCATTATGCGCACGTGCTGTCTTGCATGGCCGACAACGAATTGGAAGCGCCCGTGCTGGGCGTGTCGTGGGACGGCACCGGCTACGGACTCGACGGCACGATTTGGGGCGGGGAGTTTTTGTTGGTGACCGATGTGGATGAGAGCCGTGCTGACAGTGCTGATTCCTCCTCATCCCGGCCCTCTCCCTTGTATCCGATTAGCGGGGGTAGCACAGGCGACTCGCCTGTCCCGTCGGGCAACCTGCCCGACGGAACGAGGCCGAGTGCCTTACCTCAGGCGACATGCCCACTGCATCCCGGCGCCTCGCCCGTTCCGCTCGGCGAGTCGCCGAGCGGGGCGGGCAAGTTGCCCGCGCTACCCTGGCCAAATGCATGCTCTCCCGGGGAGAGAGGGAGAACCGTTGCCAGACCAGGAACCACTGCTCCCGGATTTGTCCGCATCGCCCATTTGCGCCCGTTTCGTCTGCCGGGCGGGGAAGCCGCCATCAAACAGCCACGCCGAAGTGCGCTCGGAATGCTTTACGAAATCTTCGGTGACAGCGTGCTCGATCGTCACAACTTGCCGGTGCTGACCCACTTCAGCGACGGCGAACGGACGTTGCTGCGACAAATGCTGGCCAAGGGGCTAAACGCACCGTGGACGTCCAGCGCGGGGCGCTTGTTCGATGCGGTGTCGGCGTTGATCGGCTTGCACGCAGGTGTTCAGTTCGAAGGCCAAGCCGCGATGGAACTGGAGTTCGCCCTGGCAGGCATCGCCACCGACGAGCGTTATGAATGGGCGATGAAAACGACACCTTCAGCCAAGGAAAGTGACGATCCCCCTGCCCTCGTCTTGGACTGGGAGCCAATGGTGCTTGAGATTTTGGAGGACATTCGCTCTGGCCACGCCGCGGGAGTCATTTCGTCGAAGTTCCACAACACGATGGCTGAAGCAATCGTAGCCGTCGCTCGCGACGTGGGAGAGCCGAAAGTGGCGCTCACGGGCGGTTGTTTTCAGAACAAATACCTGACCGAGCGCACGGTGCGGCGGCTGCGAGAGGAAGGTTTTCGTCCGTATTGGCACCAGCGCGTTCCGCCCAACGATGGCGGCATCGCCGTTGGACAGGCTATGGCGGCAATCCGGTTTGTACGCACACAAGCGGCAATTGCCAACTCAACGCGACCGACGCGGACTGGAAAGTCCGCGGAACCCGCAGGCTGGCAAGCCTGCGCTGGCGCTCCTGGCTCATGACCCTGCTTTACGGCCAACTCGTCGAGGTTTTCACCGAGGAAGGTATGGAGATGGGACGCGTGCGCGTAGGCGGCGTTTTGATGAAAGTGCCGCTGAAACTTGTGGCAGACGCGCAGCGCGGCGATATAATTCTGCTGTGCGATGGCGTCGCGATTGGCAAAGCCAGCGACCCGAAGGATTTCGACAAATATGTGTCTAGCAATACCGGGAAAACTGATCGAAGTGCAACTTGATGCTCAAGGAGTCCGAATGGGCAAAGCGAATTTCGGAGGCATTGTCAAACAAGTCTGCCTGGAATACGAACCCCAGGCCAAAGTCGGTGACTACGTGTTGGTCCACGTGGGCTTTGCCATCGGCACGGTGGACGAGGAAGAGGCCACCAAGACCTTCCAATTGCTCGAGGAAATGCGGCAATTGGGCGAACTCGAAACCCCGGAGGTTGAGCCCGCCACGGCACCGCAGGCCGGAGATACGCCATGAAATACCTCGACGAATATCGCGACGAAGCGCTTGCGCAGAAACTGGTCGAAGAAATCCATCGCACCGTCACGCGCCCGTGGATGTTGATGGAAGTCTGCGGCGGCCAAACCCACAGCATCGTCAAGTACGGCCTGGACCGACTGCTGCCCGAACAAGTCGAACTCGTGCATGGTCCAGGTTGCCCGGTCTGCGTCACCGCGCTGGAAATGATCGACAAAGCCCACGCCATCGCCAGTCGGCCCGAGGTGATTTTCTGCTCGTTCGGCGACATGCTGCGCGTGCCTGGTTCACATTCCGACTTGCTGATCCTTAAATCCCGGGGCGCGGATATTCGCGTCGTCTATTCACCGATTGACTGTTTGAAGATCGCCCGAGCGAATCCAGACAAGAAGGTGGTCTTTTTCGCGATCGGGTTCGAGACGACCGCGCCGGCCAACGCCATGTCCGTTTGGCTGGCCAAGCAACAAGGTCTCAAGAACTACTCGATTCTTGTCTCGCACGTGCTGGTGCCGCCGGCGATGGCCTCGATTCTCCAGTCGCCAATGAACCGGGTGCAAGGTTTTCTTGGCCCCGGCCACGTGTGTGCGATCATGGGCTACCGCGAGTACGAGCCAATCACCGAGCGTTTTCGGGTGCCGATTGTTATCACTGGCTTCGAGCCAATCGACTTGCTGGAAGGCACATTGATGTGCCTGCGCCAACTCGAAGCGGGGGAGGCTAAGGTCGAGAATCAGTATCGCCGGATCGTCCAGCGCGACGGTAACCGCACCGCCCAGGATCTGGTCAACAAGGTTTTCGAGGTGTGCGACCGCAAATGGCGCGGTGTCGGTTCAATTCCCGAAAGCGGCTACAAACTGCGATCGGAGTTTCGCGACCATGACGCAGAACGGCTGTTCGAGGTCGAATCGATTGCCACGCAAGAATCGTCCGTTTGCATCAGTGGGCTGGTCTTGACCGGTTTGAAGAAGCCGCACGACTGTCCGGCCTTTGGCAAGGAATGCACGCCGGATCATCCCTTGGGTGCAACGATGGTTTCGGCGGAGGGTGCCTGCGCTGCGTACTATGCCTACGGTCGGCATCTGGAATTGGAGCGTCAGGCGCAGGAGCACGCCGCAGGGGAGGCATTGCCCGTATGAGCCGTCAGGATCTCCAGCATGAACGCCATTACGATTGATCAAGTTCGGTTCGGCGAAACGCCAGCAGGCTTTTGTGAGCTGATTTGGAATCTGATCCACACCACGTCAGGAGCCAGCGATGTCATCTAATCCCCCGAACTCAGGCGCAGCCGGCGGGGACGCGATTGCGCTGTTGGGCTCATGTCCGCTTCCGATTTCCGATCACCAGGAAATTGTCTTGGCGCACGGCAGCGGCGGCAAACTCACGCAGCAGTTGATCAACAAAGTGATCCTGCCGTCCTTCCGCAACGAACTGCTCGAACCGCTTCATGACGGCGCGATCTTTTCGCTCAACGGCACACGCATCGCCTTCAGCACCGATTCTTATGTGGTGAAGCCGATCTTCTTTCCCGGCGGCGACATCGGCAAGCTGGCCGTTCACGGCACGGTCAACGACTTGGCCATGTGCGGCGCACGACCGCTCTATTTGTCGGTGGCTTTTATCCTTGAAGAAGGGCTGCGCATGGATGACTTCTGGCGCATCGTGCAGTCCATGAAGGCAAGCCGCGATCCAGGCCGGAGTGCAATTGGTCACGGGCGACACCAAGGTCGTGGACCGTGGCAAGGGAGATCAGATTTTCATCAACACGTCCGGTGTGGGCTTGGTCCACGAGGGCGTGCAAATCCATCCCCGACGCGCCGCACTGGGCGACAAGATCCTGATCAGCGGGTCCATTGCTGTCCACGGCATTGCCATCATGTCCGTGCGCGAAGGACTGGAATTCGAGACGCGAGATCGCCAGTGACACCGCGCCGCTCAATGGCTTGGTCGAAACGATCCTCGGCGTGGCCGCCCGACATTCACGTGCTGCGTGATCCGACCCGCGGCGGCGTGACCAGCGCGCTCAATGAAATTGCCGAGCAAGCGCGCGTGGGCATTCGACTGGAAGAGACGCAAATCCCGCTCAGCGAGCCTGTCCAAGGCGCCTGCGAAATCCTCGGTCTCGATCCGCTTTACGTGGCCAACGAAGGCAAGCTCCTGGCCATCGTTCCGGCGAGGCGATTGCGATCGCGTCTTGTCCGCGATGACAGCCCATCCTCTGGGCCGCGACGCTGCGATCATCGGCGAAGTTGTTGCGGACCATCCTGGACTGGTGACGATGAGAACTCGCGTCGGCGGCGAACGCGTCGTGGATATGCTCAGCGGCGAGCAACTGCCGCGCATTTGCTGAGGATCAGAGCTGGGCGGATCTCGCCCTGCCGGGACTCAATTATTCCTCTTGGACAGCGTTTCGAGTCGTTTGCGCTCGGCTGGCGTCAGCCCATCCAGACCTGACTTGGCAATCTTTTCGAGCAGGCGATCCATCTCTTCTTGCTCGCGCAGGGGCGTTTCCTGGGACGCACGCGGCGTTCGGGTATTGGCGCGAAAATGAGGCCAGCGGGCCAGAGGATTGGCCGTCGGCAGATACAGCGGGTTCAGCCACAGATAGACGAACAAGCCCACGGCCAAGACCATGACCGTCCCATAAAGCAAGGGGCCTTCCTGAACAATAGCGGGATGCAAGGCCGTGGTGATGAGCAGCCCAATGATGGCGCCGCCCAAGTGCGCATCGTGGCCCACGTTCCCAATCTGCCGCCGCAGCCCAACAAACGAACCGACGATGAACAGGATGGCGTAAAGCCAGGACGGAATCGCGAACGGCACCGGGAACAAGTAAATACCGCCGCCTGGGAGCAAGAAGATCGACGCGAAGATCACTCCGCACACGCCTCCCGACGCGCCCAGTGCGCGATAGTTGTGGTGCCGGTGGAGATAGAGCGAGAGCAGGTTGCCGCCCAGAATCGAGCCGAAATAAATCAAGAGCAGCGTTCCAAATCCGAAGATCAACTCCAGGTAATTTCCAAAGGCATAAAGACTGTAGGCGTTAAAGAAAAAGTGCATCCAGTCGCCGTGCAGAAAGCCGCTGCTGATCAGCCGCCAGTATTCCTTGTCTCTCAGAATCGCGGTGGGGTCGAAGATGAATTTCGCCATGAAGGCCGGACTTCGAAATGCCTGAAATGACGCCAACGCCATCAAGGCGATGATGGCGAGAGTGCAAGGGCCGATGGGCTCATTCATCATGTTCTAGGGAGAGCCAATTCACGAGTGCTTCGTTCGGATGCGGTTGCCACCAACCGAACCAAAACGACGACCAGATGGCTGCACAACACGAACAACAGCCCGTAGAATGCCCAGACGAAGACGCGCACGTCCGGGTAAGGCGGATCTTGAAGATGCCAGATGTCCGGCCGGCCCAGGTGATGCCAGACATCCGTTCCGGCTAGGAACATCACCAGCCAGCACAGCAGAGCGACCACGCCGGGCACGATTCCGAGGAGGGCAGGTTTTGGATTTTTCATAACGGTTGTTTTTTCCTCCGCGCTGGCCCGGCACCAATGAGGTGAACTCGCCAGGCCGTCACTTTCGGTTTGTCATACACAAAAGATCGTCAGCTTCTTCGGCCCGTGGGCGCCCAGCACCAGGATGCGCTCGATGTCACCGGTGCGGCTAGGCCCAGTGATGAAGGAAATCATGCTCGGATAATTGGAACCATACTTGGATTTCAACAACGCAAACGCTTCGGGCAGCCCGCTCACTAATTGTTCGCGGCGGGCCAACACGACGTGATGTGGCGGCAGGACCGAGAGCGCGCGCCCACCGCTGCTGCGGCTGGTCACCACCACGCTTCCGGTCTGAGCGACCAATGCGTCGCACTCACTGATGCCGGCATCGCATTGCTCCATTTCGTTCACATCATAACCTTCCCGAGAGAGCACGAGAGGCAGATTGAGGATCCGCGACCACAGCGTCGGTGAGCGCTCCCTTGTGGCTCGCGATCTTCTTCCAACCTTCCACCTCGCGCAAGTGAGTGAGTTCGACAACCAGTTTATCCCGGTTTTGCACCAAGTGAAAATCGGCCTTGAGATCGACCGCATTCTTGCGGAATTGGGCCACGTTTTCCTCGAAACTGGTCCCAGTCGCGGGCAGCACGGGGCGAGGATCGACCGGTTCGGATGAAGTTGGGAAGGGGTGCGCGCCGGGTCGGGGCGCCGGGCTCCGCAAGGCTTCACGGATGCGGGCCAGGATATTTTCGCGTTCGCTCATTTGTGCCACAGATGGTCATGCTAAGGATCAAAGAGGAACCGTCAACATTTCCGCGCTTTTCTATTGCAATTGATTCACAAGTTTATTACATGATCATCATTCATGCACACGAACGCATCCCATCCAAGCGGTGCGGAGCCAGGACGACGCCGGTTCTTGAGCTGGTTTCTGGGCGCGTCGGTCACGGCCTTGTTCGCCTCTATTGCCTATCCTGTGGCGCGTTTCTTGGGCACCCCCAACCGGCCCGAAGCCTCGACCGACCAAGTGCAAGCAGGCCCCACCAACGATCCGGAATTCGTAGAGAAAGGTTTCAAAATCATTCGCTTTGGGAGCGAACCAGTCATCGTCATCAAGCTCTCTGATACCAATATCCGCGCCTTTTCTGCGGTCTGCACGCATCTCGCCTGCATTGTCGAGTATCACAAGACAAAGCGCGATATTTTCTGCAACTGCCACAACGGCGAATACGATCTGCAGGGACGCAACATTGCCGGGCCGCCGCCACGTCCGCTGACCCGCTACACGGTTCACATTGTCGAGAACGGCCCCGGCCAACCGGGCTCCGTGGTGGTATTGCGAAGTTGAGCCATGAAATGGGAACAAACCAGATTGTATCGCTGGCTTGATGAACGATTGCCGCTCTCGGCGATTCGGGAAACAGCCAGCCACAAGACCGTGCCGATGCACCGCTACTCGGCCTTGTATTACTTTGGTGGCATGACCCTCTTCTTTCTGGTCGTGCAGTTGCTCACCGGCATTTTGCTGATGCTCTATTATCGACCATCGGCGGACCAAGCTTTCGAGTCGGTCGAGTTCATGATGACTACCGTGCCGTTTGGGTGGCTGATCCGTTCGATCCATTCCTGGTCCGCCAATTTGATGATCTTCTTCGCCTTTGTGCACTTGGCCTCGGTGTACTTCCTTAAGGCCTACCGATCGCCCCGGGAAATGACGTGGATCAGCGGGGCGCTTTTGTTGTTCCTCGCTCTCGGTTTCGGATTCTCTGGTTACCTGCTGCCGTGGAATGAACTTTCCTTTTTCGCCACCAAAGTGGGCACGGATATCGCCGGCGTCCTGCCGCTGGTCGGCGAACCGGTGATGCGTTTCCTACGGGGCGGCAGCCAGGTCACCGGGGGCACGTTGTCGCGCTTTTACGGATGGCACGTGGCGATTCTGCCCGCTATCACGACGATTTTTCTTGGCATCCATCTCTTCCTGGTTCAGGTCGAAGGCATGAGCGTGCCCCCCACTCAGGAAGGGGCAGCACGCGCGCATCGGCCCATGCGCTTCTTTCCCCACTTCCTGCTCCGCGAACTGTTCGGCTGGACCCTGGCCCTGGCCGTGCTGGCGGCCTTCGCAGCCCTCTTCCCGTGGGAATTGGGCGAGAAAGCCAATCCTTTTGCCCCGGCACCCGCTGGGATTCGACCGGAATGGTATTTCATGTTCATGTTTGAAACCCTCAAGCTGGTGCCGGGCGGCGAAATCTGGGGAATTGAATACGAGGTTATTCCGATTCTGTTCTTTGCGGTGGCCGGTCTGTTGTTGCTGCTAGTTCCGTTCCTGGATCGGAATGTCCGACGCACCGGTCGAAGTCCGGTTTTCACTGTGATAGGGTGGATTGCTGTCATCTACATCGTCGGGCTCACGGCGTGGGGCTATCGGTCGTTCACACCCATCATCGTGGTCGCATTGATCGTGCTGTTGGTGGCCATTATCAGCGTGGCCACTCGACACGAAACAGGGGGGCCGAGACCATGAAGGTGCTCCCATTCATGGTCGCCTTGGGACTCGGGCTCGGAGTGCTGTCGGGATTCGGCGCGGAGAAAACCTCCTGCATCCAGTGCCACGGCGACATGTCCTGGATCGACAACGCGGCCTGGGTCAAGATGGTGCAGGACTTTGATTCCGACGTGCATCATTCGGTGGGCCTGTCCTGCCAGGATTGTCACGGGGGCAATCCCGATCCGAAGCTCGGCCAAGACCCCTTCGCCGCGATGGATAAGAATTTCAAACCGAATCCTTATCGTGGCGTTCCGGCGCGCCAAGATATTCCGGAATTCTGCGGCCGTTGCCATTCCGACCCCGACTACATGAAGCGCTTCAAGCCGGAGGAGCGCGTGGACCAGGTCAAGGAATACTGGACCAGCCGGCACGGACAACTGCTCAAGGCCGGCGATACCAACGTGGCGACATGCATCAATTGCCACGGCACTCACACCATCCGCTCACCGTCCGACGCCTCCTCCAGCGTATATCCCACGGCGGTGGCGGAAACGTGTCGGCACTGCCATTCTGATCCCAAACGCATGGCGGGATACAAGCTGGCGAATGGTCAACCCATCCCCATCGACCAGTACGACCGTTGGCGGCGCAGTGTCCACGCCAAGGCCATGTTCGAGAGAGACGACCTTTCCGCTCCCACGTGCAATGATTGTCACGGTAATCACGGAGCCGTTCCGCCGGCTGTCAGTTCAATCACCTTCGTCTGTGGCCAGTGTCACGGCCGGGAAGCCACTCTCTTCCGCAGTAGCCCCAAGCAAAAGGGCTTTGCAGAGCACAACCAGGATTACCTCAAAGACATGGGCAAGGGTGGTTGTGCGGAGTGCCACGATCCGCCGGCGCCTGCGGCTTCGATCACGAATATTTACAGCTTTGGTGAGTGCATCACATGCCACGGCAATCACGCGGTGGTTTCTCCCAATATCACCATGCTGGGACCGTTGCCTGAAACCCCCTGCTCCTACTGTCATGAGGGCACGGAACCGGTTGCTGGCCCGTATCGAGAACTGGCCCGGACACAGCACCATTACCAGGTTTTGAAACAGCAGTTGCTCAGTGAAGCCGCCCAATCAGGTTTGCAAGGCGCAGCGCGTTTCAACTGGCTCGTGGAACAGGCGCAGCGCCTGCCCACCCATCTCCTTTCCGCCGCTCAGGGCTCAGAAGCGCCAGTGCTTCGGCCGGAATTCGCCCGGCTCTTCAAGCGATTTCGCATCGGCCAATCCTACTTCACGTACCCCGATCCAGTCACACACAAGCCGGTTCAGCAAGAACTGACTCGCTGTAACCATTGCCATAGTGTCGATTCCACCGGCATGGCGACGTCGCGGCAAATGGCGGACTCGGTCCACGATCTCGATTCCCTTTCCGCTCGGGCGGAGCGGATTCTGCTGGCGGCCCAGCGCGGCGGCGTGGAGGTGCGCAAGATTCAAGCGCAGTTGGATCAAGCGGTGGATGCGCAGATCCAATTGCAGGTGCTGGTGCACAGTTTTTCCAGCGGGCCAGACAGCGCCTTTGCCAAGAAACACGCCGAGGGGCAGAAGATCGCCCGGGAGGCCTTGGCGGCGGGCCATGCGGCGCTGGACGACTTGCACGTTCGCCACACCGGCCTGTTCGTTACCCTCGCGATCATCCTTTGCGTGCTCGTCGCCTTAGGTTTGAAGATTCGAGAACCTTTCTCATCGCGAAGCCTCAGAGTGATCGCTTGCTCCGTTGGAATGGGTAGGGCTGACCTATCGTGACAGGAAGCTCGTGTGCCGCCATCACGTTGGTCTGATGTTGGCACGATCATCTCAGTTCCTCCGAGAGGACAGGGAGTAACAGGCCCGCTCGTCATGGACGCATCCCGAGGGCACAGCGGGGCGAATGATAATGTGTGGATCGAGCAACCTGCCCGCCCCGTCTGCCGAATTCTGGGCGAGCGATGAAGTCAGGGACTCGTGGAACCCGCTCCTCCGAAAGGAAGTCAGGCGTAACCCCGAACCTCGAACAAAGCCGCCGGCACCCATTCATCGGGCGCCGAAATCGAGATCGTGATTCGGTCGGTGTTGACGGGCGGTTCGAACCGGATCGTGCGGCGGGATTGGTGATTGTCGTCGCAGTGGGACAACACGTGGTTCGCGCCATCGCGAATCTCGAATTGCCGGACGCAGAACGGCATGATGTTCTCCGGATGCCCCATCAGCACCGATTCCATCGGGTGATCGTAATCCGTGTCGAAGACCAGTTCGATGTGGCTGATGATGCGTGCCGCCGGCCATTGCAGGGTGACAGTCGGCTTCGTATCCGCACAAGCCGCCACCCAGGCGTTGGGCTGGCGCGTGGGTCGAGCTAGGCCGTTGGTCAGATTGTTCGCGCCAAAAACACTGAGCGGCGGATCGATCTTCAGGGCGAAGTTCTTTCCGCCGGGTCGTCGTTGGGCGGGCCAGAACTCGAAGGCATCGATCCCAGAATCGGGCGGCGGTTGCTGACGAGAAGCCTTGGCCACGGCGTAGTTGGCCTTGTTCGTCACTGCCAGAACACCTGTGACGCGCTGGTTGCTCAGATGGACGGCGATGTGTTCGTTCGTCATCAGGCAAACGAAGGCATAGCGCGACTCATCAATGGAAGCCTCAAAACGAAGCGGCACCGTCTGCTTGGGACCCGGCGCAACTGGAATGGTCAACGCGGATAAGGTCACATCCGGCGTGCAATTGTCCGGCTGGCTGCTGACGCGCAATTCGGCGCGCAATTCGGTGGCTTGGGCCACGTTGAGGAGGACTTCGAGCGCAGGCATGGGCCCGGCCGTCACGGGCAGCATCATGGCCCAAGATTGTTTCAGCTTGAGCGTTTCGCCGTTGGCGGGCAGCCAAGCGAGGTGCAGTTCGCTCGTCGCACTGAGGGTGGCTTCCCGCATGAGATCCTCGTGATCGTCGAGTACGGCACCCGGAATGAACTGGCCGGTGCGGAGCAAGTTCCGCCGCAAGGCTTCGAGATGCGGCGAGCTTCCGACCTCACGCGGCTTGAGCCCATGACGCCGGCACAACGCTGCCGCCAGCGCCACGGCTTGGGCGCTGTGAGCACAAGTGGCCATGACGCGCGTCGAGCCAAACGCCACGTGTGAGGCGCTGATGATCCGGCCGGCCAGAAAGAGGTTCGCGATGTTCCGACTGTAGAGGCAACGATAAGGGATTTGATAGACGCCTTTAGAATGCCATTGCTGGCAACCGGGCTTCTCACTCAACACCCCATCGGAAGGATGAAGATCGATGGCCCAACCGCCCACCGAAACGGCGTCCGAGTGCTGGCGTTGCTCGACGATGTCTTGTTGCGTCAGCATGTAATCGCCTTCGAAGCGACGGCTTTCGCGCTTGCCGGGGATCGTGCCGACCCATTCGAGCGTGAGCGTTTCGGCGTCGGGAAACTCCCCGGAATTCTTGATGTGGTTCCACACGCCGTAAGCGACTTTCCACAATTCCCATTTGATCGTTTCGCTCGCATGGACGGTGTCCATTTGGCCGCCCCATTCGATCCACCAGAGTCGGCAGCCACAGTCGCGCGCGTTGAAATCGCGGAAACGCGGAATCTTGGTGATGTCCTTCAACGCGAAACTTGGGGGGACAAACTTCACCGTGCGGCCCACGTCTTTCGAGTAGAAATAAAGCGTATGGCCGAGCATTTCGCCGTTGGCTTGGCTGGGCGCAAACTTCTCTCCGAACTCAGAACTGGCCTCCGCGCCCATGCGGAAGGCCGCGCCCGCGAGAAAGCCAAGGATGCCATCGCATAATTTGAACCAAATTAGAATTTAGCCCGATTCGGGTCCAGATGTTGAAAATGTTTCTATTTCCCACTAATTCACATTTGCCCAGCAGGATTCGAACCTATGACCGAGCGGATATTATCTCAATTCCAGGTGGGTTACAATTTCACATATTATTAGACCGTTCTTTACCTAAATTTACATTCCGTTACAAAAGGACACTTTTTTATTTTTTTTTCTGAAATTCTTTACCGATTTCCTTTTGCCCGATTATGTGTCTTACACAACATTTGACAGTTTTTGATATTGTTGCGCCACCTTTACTCCATGCTGCTACATGATCAGCATCCATTTCATTCAACTTCCAGATTTTACTCTTGTTGGCATCATGTCCAATAGCACAAAGCGGACAGTTTGATTCACCTTTAGCTTCAGCTTTAGCGGTTTGTGTTGAATAAACGCTTTTCTTGGTTGCATCATCAAAGACTCGAACATCTAATAATTTTGTATCAACTGAACCACCAAGAATATATTCAAAAATACCTTTACGGTTTTTAACATATGGATCGCCATAAAGTTTTTGCACTTCTTCCGAAACCTTTGGCTGGGTTATAAGATTTATGATGATACTCTTCATACAATCGCCCCCATTCCAACCCCCGCATCTCACTTTCAACATCAATAAATACACTGGAAACCCAATCAATCACACTGTTGAAATATGTTTTTAACTCTGTAATGTTATTATCATAGCGATGACGACTCATATAATCGCCAATATTGCCTTTGCTAACCCAATCAAGAGCACATTCCAAAAAATCCTGCCGGTTGGCACTGCCAGATATATAGGCACTCCATTTTTGGATATTGGCATTTTGGCTATTGCTAAACTCCTCTTTACCGAGTGTTACAAATGGTCCTGAAAATACGGCATTTAGTAGTTCCTGATCATTGAGCGGAACACCGGCAATATTAATCGTTTTAAACCACTCTTTTATCTCGCTTTCCGTGCCTTCGCATTCATAAATGAGTAGTTTCGTTTCCAATATCTTGGCTTGCTTATCCGTTGCAATACCGCTAAAATATTGCTCCATGCCGTTTTCATCTTTGATGGCAAATTTATTGGTAACAAATCGTCCAAAACTGGTAATACGCTGTTGCCCATCCAAAACTTCCAGATTATCGTCACTCACTTTATTAAAATAAATCAACCTAACGGATAGCCTTTGAGGATTGATTCGATAACGGCCACATCTTTTTTGCCGTCGGCATAGATATAGTTACGCTGATACTCTGGCTGAATGGTTAATTTGCCAGACAAGCCGAACAACCCTTGCCTTCAAGTTCGTTATAGACAAACCCTTCGCAAATATCTTTGACAGTGATGTCGGTTCTCAAGGTTGTTTTCATTTTATTATCTTTGCCTAATGATTCTTGATAAACAATCTCTTACCATAAGTATCTCTTTGCCATT
Source organism: uncultured Chloroflexia bacterium (assembly GCA_963741015.1). Lineage (GTDB taxonomy): Bacteria > Chloroflexota > Anaerolineae > Anaerolineales > Anaerolineaceae > Brevifilum. The sequence goes on from CAVUGP010000005.1 coordinate 35,060, forward strand.
TAAGATTATGAACCACCTTTGTTCCAAATGTTAACAGCATTTCTTCTGAGAGTATCTTTTGGTCTATCACGAATTCCTCGATTTGCTTAACCTATAATTTCAAATTGTTCAGGAGAGTATTTATCAAGAAAACTAATCGGCACACCCATCACACCATCATAATCACTTGGAATAGCATCCGTAAATGGAACTTCAATGGCATCATAATTGTCGTAAATTCATACGATTTTTTGCCTTTAATTTCTTTATGCTTACTGAATTTTAAATTATCCTCCATTGTCATTAGCGGCAACGGTTGATGCCGCCTTCCATGGTCAAGATTGGTAAACCAACGAACACCTTGTGCAGTATTTACCCGTTTTCATCATCTGTACCCGCGCCTTCAATTGGTATTAATCTGGTACACGAAATTCACTATCACCGCTATGAATACTCTGGCCTAGCCACATCTTGTTTTCTATAATCAGTGGAAAAACTTCTTTGTAAGTAATAGCATTCATATTACCGATAATTACAAACTGTTTGTCATGCTTCCACAATCCATGCTAAAAAGTCACGAAAAAGTGAGAAAGGAGGATTAGTAATGATAATATCGGCTTCATCGCGTAAGTTTTTGATCTCATCACTACTAAAGTCGCCATCGCCTTCAAAGTAATGCCACTCCAAGTCATTTACATCTATTTTGCCATCACCGATCTTGTCGTGCGTCAGTGTAAAAATTTTTCCGTTTTTAATGGTTTTAATTTTATCATATTGTGGATTATTTGTTTCAAAAAGAGTTGGTTGATAAGTATTTTTTATAGTTTTTGCTCTCTGATGCATAGCTGGTACTGATGAGCTTTTTCAGACCAAACCGCTCAAAATTTTGGGCAAAAAACTTGGTGAAGTTACTCCATTCAGGGTCATCGCAAGGTAATAGTACGGTCTTACCCCGAAACACATCAGGATTATATTCTAAATATGCAGAATTTCTTTTTCAATATCGTGATACTGTGTGTAAAACTCATCGTTTTTTGCATTTTTAGCATTTACAAGATCATAATTTGCCATAGACTATCCAATCAGATTAAATTTGTGTTTTATCAATCCAACTCAAAAGTGTATCTACTGATACCCACCATGCCTCCAAGGTTGAACGATCAACTTCGCGTTCAGTACCACCCTCATCTCGATAAATCAATTCACCTCGGTGTGCCACTTTGTTCCGTGCTCGAAACAGATGATCAATATCTTTATAAGCGTCAGGGGCAACATCTTTGAAGCTTTGTCCTAACGCCACTTTCGCGACGCCATCAATTAGCTCAATAACCCTGGTATGAACTTTACCCTTATCTTCCAAATACTCATAAGCAGCTCCGGCAATAGTAGACTTTGCAAAGAAGGCTCCTTTGACCGCCACCTCACATGCGATCGCCAACTCTAATATTGCCCTGCGAAATTTGCCATTTACAACAGAGGTTTGGGCATCTGCAAAAAACTCCATATGCATTTCAATATTTACATCGTTCTGCAAAGCATATCTCAGCTTCTCATCTTCGGCTTCCGTAAAATCCTTCTCTCCAAGTAGCTCAGGGCCTGGGGGGAAAGAAGGGTTACAACGAATTCAAAAACGCCAGTCTGGATTTCCTCACCATTCCTGCAGTCCATCGAGGTTTCCTAAAATCGTTGTTTAATACGCTAAATTCTTGAAGACGTGGGGTCCTCATCTCATATCTAAAGAAGCGAATTACCCGATTTGCAGCTTCTAATGCTATCCGGCGATAATCGTCCCTTCGATGATCAATCCAACTTACTCGTTCTTTGAGATCACTTTCGCCTGTTTCAAGGACGTGGACGTCTAGAGGTGCGGATTCCTCATCACGAGAGACGGAAACATAAATCACTGTCACGGTTTGTGTCTTATATAAATCTCCCTTTGCTTTAAAGCTTGGACCATCATTACAAACCAAAACCACCTCAATATCAAAATCTTCAATTCTTGCAGTATAACGAAGCGGATCATCTTTTGAATCTTTAATTCGGAGCTTATCCGGGAGTTCAATTCTGTACGTGGCAGTCAACCTATACATGACGTAAATCCCCCTATTTAAGGTTTTTAAAATCTTTTTATCTGTTTTTCAATAGCCTTATTTGTAATTTCAACTTGTTGCCGGATATATTCAACTGCAATTTGTTGTTGTGTATCTGGCAACTGAAAGAAAAGAAAAAGTAATTCTTCGTCAAGAGCTGATAATTCAGATTTATCAACTGATACCCTTGAAGGAAAAAGAAACTTATTGGCTTATCATAATGCGCAGCAATCCAGCCAAGATCGGCTGCACTTATTTCAACTCGTCCGCGTTCAATATCAGAGATACTTACGCGTGACTTCTGTAAAGCTTTAGCTAGATCTTCCTGAGAATTCTTGCGCTTCATTACGTGCTTGTCTAATCTTTCCCCTAATATATTGGTTGGCCGCATTATCAATTCTTGATTGTCTAGCCATTTTTCCTCTGTCGATATTTTCTACATTTATGTTGAATTATACAACATTTCCTATTGACTATATTGTCGCAATATGTTACATTGATGTAGAGTTTAATTACTTTTTTAGAGTTTTGTTCTTTACCGGTAAACTTTTTTCGCTTCTCTATTAGCCTGAGCCGTCCGTCCGCAGCCGACTTATTCACGCTCACAGAGGCTCATTGTCAAGGCTGCTGAGCGAAGCGGTACAAGTCATTAGTGAATCTGTCTTATCATTCACCACATAAATTTAGGTATGGTTTCGCTGTGTATACATAAAAATTAGCAAAAAATATTGGGGAGTTAAAAAGCAATTAGTCAAAATTTAATGAATACAAATGGTAGTATTACAGATGGTATTTATGGAGTTCTTCAGACTAGGATATAAAGGATAAGATAACTAGCCTACACAAAACCTAATCTTATGAAAAAATAAATATTGTAAAAATTTATCTTGAAATTGCTATGAAAATGTTCAATAACAATTGAAATCTAATTTCTTTTATTCATTATCGAAATCAGATTCTTTAAATCCAACTATATAAATTCCTGTTTTTTGATTGAAATCCTTATAACAACAACTCAATGAAAATATTTTTTCAACTGGAATAATATAATTACCATTAGCTATACCAGTAAATATCACCTTTATCTCTACCCAATCCCCCAATTCAAGATCATGTTCAGAATTGTAATTCAAGACATAAAGCTTGTTTCCATCTCCTTTAACGAGATCTAACCTAACCTTACCACCGTTTGGAATCAATGTTATTGAATTATTATGTTCTCCATCGATTAATACAGGCCTACCACCAGGATTTATAAAATTTATCATTTCATGTCGCTCAAATTTGTCATCAAAGGAGGAAAATCCAGTAATCCTTCCTTGGAAAAAATCGATGGGAAATAGTTCATTATTTTGAACAATGATGCTTGCATATCTACAATTATCTTTAAATGCTTGTCCTAAAGTCAGGACTGAAAACTCAAGATTTGGTTTAATATATTTTTGTTCAAGGTTATTGATTCTTTTTACCTGCTCGTTGTAAATTTCATTTGGAACAGCCCAGAAGAATTCGAAAAGAAATGATAGAAATAACAACACAATAGCTGAAACAATCATAATTAAGATTTCAACCCATAATTCAATTTCAGCAATATGTAAAACATCGAATATTTGTAATAAAACAGTAATTAGGATAATTAAGTAAATATTTCCCCAAAAAATTATATTTTTAGAATTAAACTCGCTAGAGAATATTCTTCTTCTTGTCTTTAACCAAACAGTTTTTCTGAAATTATTTTTTTTCATTGTTCCCCAAACAATAATTTTATCCAAATTTCGCCTGTGCGAATTGTTAACTGCACCGGCGAAAATGCTTAAAAGGTGGGCCCGGTAGGATTCGAACCTACGACCGAGCGGTTATGAGCCGCCTGCTCTGCCGCTGAGCTACGGGCCCCAAAATTGTGCCAAAATTATACCATGGGGGATATTAGGTGATCATTGGCGGCGCTCCCGGCAGGAAACAAAGCGTTAAAACATTCGCCTGAAAACAATGAACCCTGAGTTGGCGTTCCCCCAGGTTCACTGCCCCCGGTCCCTCCCTGATGGCAGAGGCAGTGCCGCAAGCGGAACATAATCGCCCCCTTTTTGCCGCTTTTGACGTATTGAAAACCCGCGCGGGTTAGGCTATGCTCATACTAACGCAGAACGTTCGTTCTGTGTTTCCCCACGCGCGCACCAGGCAGCAGCACCTTAACAGTTAAACATGATCCCAATTTCTCGGAAAAAATCCGAAGCCCGGACCATGATTTGTTTCGGTTCGTTTTTCAAAAAACGAATACGCCGCTGAGCTGCGGGCCCGGATTGAATTTGGAAATGATCCCATTTTTGCGCTTGTCATTGCGACAAGCTGAGCGGCTTCAAGCCGCATCAGCGATGTGCCAGGCGCCAGGAGGCGCTGGCCTGGGGAACAATGCCAAATGATTACTGTCCCTTTTCCTTTTCCATCTTCGCCCAGGTGTCCACCAGGGAGATCGTCCGGTTGAAGACGGGCGCGCCGGGGGCGGTGTCGCTGTCGGCGCAGAAATAACCCTGGCGCATGAACTGGAACGGCTCGCGGGGCGGGGCATCCTTCAGGCTGGGCTCCAGCTTGGCCCTCACCACCTGCAGCGAGTCGGGGTTGATGTTGTCGGTGAACTCGCCGCCCTCACTCACCTCGTAGGGGTCCGGCTTGGTGAAGAGGTAATCGTAGAGCCGCAGTTCGGCGTCCAGCGCGTGCCGGGCGGAGACCCAGTGCAGCGTGCCCCGCACCTTGCGGCCGTCGGGCGACATGCCGCCCTTGGACTCGGGGTCATAGGTGCAGTGCAGCTCGACGATGTTCCCGTCATCGTCCTTGAGCACGCCCACGCAGGTGATGTAATACGCGTTCATCAGCCGCACTTCCACGCCCGGCGCCAGGCGGTAGAACTTTTTGGGCGGGTCCTCCATGAAGTCCGACTGCTCGATGTAGAGCTCGCGGCTGAAGGGCACCGTCCGGGTGGGGGTGCCGGCCAGGTCGCGGTCCCAGGGGAAGTAGGGGATCTCGAAGGTCTCTTCCTGGTCCTCGGGGTAGTTGTCGATCACGACCTTGAGCGGTTCCACCACGGCCATCACCCGCCGGGCGCGGTTGTTCAGGTCATCGCGCAGGACGTGCTCCAGCAGTTCCACATCGACGATGCTGTTGGCCTTCGAGACGCCGATCACATCGGCGAAAGCCCGGATCGCCTCGGGCGTGTAGCCCCGGCGGCGCATCCCCGAAAGGGTCGGCATGCGGGGGTCGTCCCAGCCGCTGACGTAGTTCTCCCTCACGAGCTGCAGCAGCTTGCGCTTGCTCATCACGGTGTAGGTCAGGTTCAGCCGGGCGAACTCGATCTGCTGCGAGTGGAAGATGCCCAGCTTCTCCAGGAACCAGTCATAGAGCGGGCGGTGGTCTTCGAATTCGAGCGTGCAGATCGAATGGGTGATGTGTTCGAGCGAGTCGGACACGCAGTGGGCGTAGTCGTACATCGGGTAGATGCACCAGGCGTCGCCCGTGCGGTGGTGTTCGGCGTGCAGAATGCGGTACATCACGGGGTCGCGCAGGTTCAGGTTGGGCGAGCTCATGTCGATCTTCGCCCGCAGCGTGCGGGAGCCGTCCGGGAATTCGCCCTGGCGCATCCGGGTGAACAGGTCGAGGTTCTCCTCAACGGAGCGGTCGCGGTAGGGGCTGTCCTTGCCGGGTTCGGTCAGGGTGCCGCGGTACTCGCGCAGTTCGTCCGCGGTGAGGTCACAAACGAAGGCGTCGCCCTGCCTGATCAGCTGGACGGCGTAGTCGTAGAGCGATCCGAAGTAGTCGGAGGCGAAGAACAAACGGTCATCCCAGTCAAACCCCAGCCAGCGCACGTCCGCTTCGATCGATTCGACGTATTCCACCTCTTCCTTGGTCGGGTTGGTGTCGTCGAAGCGCAGGTTGGTCAGCCCGCCGTAGTCCTGGGCGACGCCGAAGTTCAGGCAGATCGACTTGGCGTGGCCGATGTGCAGGTAGCCGTTGGGCTCAGGGGGGAAGCGGGTGTGCACGGTCTTGAAGCGGCCGCTTTCGAGCTGCTCATCGATGATGGCGGTGATGAAATTTGATCGGGGGGCGTTAGTCTCTTCACTCATAAAAAGGTTCTCCGGATAAGGAATGGGATTAGGACATTAGGTAACAGGTATCAGGTATCAGGTAACAGGTATTAGGTATCAGGTATCAGCTAACAGGTTTTAGGTATTATAGCGCATTCCCAGGTGGACGATGCGATTAAGGCTTCCCCCGAGGAACGAAGAGACGAAGTCCCCGGAGCAAAGCGGAGGGGATTGGGAAGGGTGCCCGAAGGGCGGGAAGGGGTCGTCCTGTAATATCCCCTCATCCGGCACTCTGCGATGGGTCTTCTGTAGGGGCCGGCCTTCTATAGACACCTGTGCGGTGCTGTGCCGGCCCGCATATCGTCTGAAATATTACATCGAATTATCTCTACCCCTCATCCGGCACTCTGCCACAGGTCTTCTGTAGGGGCCGGCCTTCTAAAGACACCTGTGCGGTGCTGTGCCGGCCCGCAGATCGTCTGAAATATTACATCGAATTATCTCTACCCCTCGATCCGAGCACTCTGCAACAGGTCTTCTGTAAGGAAGCCAAGGCCCCTATCGTCTCCATCATCTCTCCCCCGAGGAACGAAGAGACGAAGTCCCCGGAGCAAAGCGGAGGGGATAGGGAAGGGCGTCTCGAACAGGCGGGAAGGGGTCAAAAAAAGCAGCCTCGAAATATCCAAGGCTGCCATATTATCTATATAAAAAATAATTCACTCCGCTGCTTTGACCGCCCTCGCCAATTGCACGCCCAACTCGCGGGCGCGGGCCAGGCCTGTGCCTTTGGGGCTGCCGATGAAGTCGACCGCGTTCACCACCTGCCACGTCATCTTCTCGGCCATCCCCTCGAAGGCGTCTTTCGCGCCGCCGCTCCAGGCGAAACTGCCGAGATAGGCGGCCTGCTTATGGCTCACCCGTTTGCGGTCGGCCATCTCCAACACGTCCATCATCTTGGGGAACATTTTGCCCTCATAGGTCGGCGCGGCCACCAAAACGCCGCGTTTGGTCCACAGGTCGGGCAAAATATAGCTGACGTCCGTCTTGCGCACGTCGTGCACCCGCACCGGGACGCCTTCCGAGGCGATCCCGTCCAGGGCCGCGCCCAGGGCGTGCTCGGTGTTGCGGTACATCGTGCCGAACAGGGCTGTGATCCCCACCTCAGCCGGTGAGCGAGAATACCCCGCCCAGCGCCGGTAAAGCTCAACGATCCGTCCGGGGTCCTTACGCCAGATCAGGCCGTGCGAAGGGGCGACCATCTCGATGGGTGTATCGGCAAATTTGTCGATCGCGCTCAGCACGGACTTGCTGAAGGTCGCCACGATGTTGGTGTAGTAGCGCAGGGCTTCGGCCTCATACCAGCCCAGGTCGCCGCAGGTGTCGTCATAGATCGCGCCGTCCAGCGCGCCGTAACCGCCGAAGCCGTCACAGGAGAACAGCACCTTTTGCTCCACCAGGTAGGTCATCATGGTCTCGGGCCAGTGCACGAAGGGGGTGTAAACAAAGCGCAGGGTGTTCGCGCCGAGGTTGAGTTCCTGCCCGCTCTTCAGCTGTTCAGTGTTTTCCGTCAGCCCGTAAAAATCTTCCAGCATCTGGATCGCCTTGGGCATCCCCATGATGATGGCGTTCGGGGCCAGTTCCCGCAGGCGCAGCACCGCGCCGCTGTGGTCCGGCTCCATGTGGTTGACGATTACATAGTCCAGGGTGGAGATATCAAAGACTTCGGCCAACTGCGCCAGGAAGTCATCGGTCAGGATCTCTTTCGAGAGGTCGATCAGCGCCGATTTCTCGTCCCTGATCAGGTAGGCATTATAGGAAATGCCTTCCTCGGCGATCGGCCACATCCCCTCAAAGAGGTCGGTCACACGGTCGTTAATCCCGACCCACCATACCCCAGGTCGGATCTCGATGGGTTTCATAGCGCCTCCTAAGCGGAGATGAATTCCCGGACCTTTTCCAACTGGCCGGCGCTGCCGAGATATTCGTTCTTTTCAGCGATGAAATCGGCATAAGCCTGCATGAAGATCGTGCCGGGGTTGCGCAGGTCGAAGACTTCAGGATGATCGCGGAAGACTTCGCGGTGCACGCGGGTCCAGACCAGGCGCCCGTCAGTGTCGATGTTGATCTTGGTCACGCCCAGCTTGGCGGCCTGTTTGAACTGAGTGGGGTCCACGCCCCTGGCGCCTTCGATCTTGCCGCCGGCGGCGTTGATCCGGGCCACCTCGTCCTGCGGGACGGAGCTGGAGCCATGCATCACCAGCGGGAAACCGGGGAGTTTTTTCTGGATCTCGGCCAGGACGTCAAAGTGCAGCGACTGCGAGCCGGAGAACTTGAACGCGCCGTGGCTGGTGCCGATGGCGACGGCCAGCGAGTCACAGCCGGAGCGTTCCACGAATTCCCTGGCCTGGTTGGGGTCGGTCAGCTTGGCGTCCGATTCGGAGACTTTGACGTGCTCTTCCACGCCGCCCAATTGTCCCAGTTCCGCTTCCACCACGATGCCTACGGCATGCGCAGCATCCACAACCCGCCTGGTGATGGCGATGTTTTCATCGAAACCTTCATGGCTGGCGTCGATCATCACGGAGCTGTAGAAACCGGATGCAATGGCGTCCATGCAGGCTTCCTCGTCACCATGGTCCAGATGGACGGCGAAGATCGCATCGGGGAAGACCTGGTCGGCGCTGCGGATCAGGCCCTCGAGCAGCAGTTTGTCGGTGTAAGAACGAGCGCCTTTGCTCAACTGAATGATAAAGGGGGCCTGAGACTGCAGGTTACCGCGGAAGAGGCCCACGGTCTGTTCCAGGTTGTTGATGTTATAAGCGCCGATGGCGTAATTCCCATAGGCGGTTTCGAATAGTTTTTTAGTGGTAACGATCATTATTACTCCTTAAGAATTTGATATTTGATGGCGGCTGGACGTGGTATAAAATGCTTCCACCACGGGAAGATTCCAATGTCCAATTATACCCACAAAACAGGGTGAGATTCGGCCTCTCTTCATATATATATCCTCCCTGCCTTTGAGTTTGGATCGATTCCGGTTAAAATAGAATCCAATACGGAAGCCACACAACCCACAGGAGAACCCATGCTCCCCGAAACCCTCGAAACACGACAACGCCCCGTCCGCCTGATCCATCACGCCGCCAACTGCGGCCACAAGGACCCGCCCGGCTCACTGAACGCATTGGACAACTGCCTTGCCAGCGGTTCCGCTGTGGTTGAGATTGACGTGATCCCCCTCGCGGATGGCAGCTTTGCGCTGATCCACGACCGCGACCTGAGCGTGGAGACCAGCGGTGTGGGCGATGCGATCCAATCCACCCGCGGGCAGATCGAGCGGCTGCAGTACAAGGTGGATGGCGAAATCTGTGAAGAGAAGGTCGGTTTCCTGGAGGATGCGATTGCGATCTTCGCCAAATATCCCGACGCCAAACGGCTGCAATTGGACCTGAAACCCTACACCCCGCTCACCCGCGGCATCCTCAAGGATTTCATCGAGATCCTCTCGCCGGTGATCGACCGGATCCAGGTCACCTCTGTGGCCGATTGGGCCGTGCGCTCTTTGCGGCGTTTTTCGCCGGAGCTTGCCCTGGGGTTCGACCCCCTGTTATATCTCGACCTGGTGGATGACGAGCCCCGTCCCGAAGGCATCCCGCCTTTCCGGGTCGGCGCGTATGGCCTTCGCGACGACCATCCACTGTCATCCTACCAGTGGGGTCCTCCGGGTGAATACTTCGCTGCGCGGGCGGGTGCTCTGCTGGTACAGGCGCCGGAAGGGTGTGAGTGGTTTATCCGTGCCGAGATCCTGCAGATGGCGCTCGATGCCGGTTTCAATTGGATCGAGTTCCTCCATCAGAACGGGTCCAGAGTGGATGCCTGGACGATTGACGTCACCCAGCCCGAACAGGTCCGCATTGCGCAATCCCTGGTCGAACACGGCGTTGACGAACTGACCACGGACACACCGGCCAGGTTGGCCACACTGCTGCGCTCCGAGACCGTTTTCTAGGCGCGCTTCCATCTTTATGCGGTTTGTGCTATGATGCAGGCGAAAATATGACTGAAGGTATAAACGATGAATTTTCTAATCACAGGCGGAGCGGGGTTCCTTGGCTCCGCCTTAAGTAACCGATTACTGCGTCAGGGGCATCACGTCCGGGTGCTGGACGACCTTTCCACCGGCAATCCGGATGCGCTCGATCCCGAGATCCATTTCACTCGCGGTGACATCAATGACCGCCCCAAACTCTGGACGCTCTTGCAGGATATTGACTGCATTTACCACCTGGCGGCGCGGGTCTCCGTTCCGGAATCGATCCTGTTCCCGCGCGATTACAACGAAGTCAACGTTGGCGGGACGGCCACCCTGATGGAAGCAGCCCGCGATGCCGGTACGCCCCGGGTGGTATTGACTTCCTCCGGCGCGGTCTACGGCGACCAGGACACGCCCGCAATGACCGAGGCGATGCAGCCGCATCCACTCTCCCCTTACGGAGTCTCCAAACTGGCTGCGGAATGGTACGTCCGCACCATCGGCGCGCTGTCCGGGATCGAAACGATCTGTTTGCGTATTTTCAACGCCTACGGCCCAGGTCAGCGGATTCCCCCCTCCCATCCGCCCATCATCCCCAGCTTCATCCGCCAGGCCCGGCAAAATGGCACCCTGATCTTCCATGGCGATGGCAACCAGACCCGGGACTATGTCTATGTGGATGACGTGATCAACGCTATGGCGGCGGCCGCCACCGTACAGGGTGTGAACGGTCAGGTGATCAATGTTGGCAGCGGCCAGGAGACCAGCGTGCGTGAGCTGTCCCGGAAGGTGATCGAGATCACCGGCGGCAAGCCTGAAGAGGTCTTCAATCCCCGGGTGAGCAGCGGCGTCTCCCGGATGTGCGCCGATATCAGCCTGGCAAAGAAGGAATTGAATTATGTCCCGATGATCTCATTGGAGAACGGCCTGCGCCTGACGATGGAAAAAGACCCCCAGTTCCAAAACGGGAATAAGTAAATTCAATCAGGTAATTCGTAAGTGATAAAGCGAGATCAATCTCGCTTTTATTTTTTAGTGTAGGTCATGCATGGTGAAGTTCAAATACAACAAACCCCATCCCGCCTTAGGCGCCCTGCCCCTCGTGAGGGGAAGGGTGGCTGCGATAGCATCCGAGAAGGGGTTAATTTTTATTGAAAACAACAACTGCTGGTTTTGTAGTGGGACGGATCCCTCTCGTCCGGCACGACCTGTCACTTTCCCTCTGCGATGCACCTGCCGTTCACACGTTAGGCATTCTGTTCGCTTCAGAGAAAGTTAAACGTGTTATTCAGTGAGTGTGCTATTTCTTACTCATTTCATTGTTTTAGGCTTCCCCTCAAGGGGAAGCTGTCTTCGGGCAGACTGATGAGAGTGGCAATGGGTACATTAATTGACTGTGATAACTGCCTCATCCGAGAATGCCCTGCCACCTTCACGCCAGCCATAATCTAGTAAAATTACAACATGGCCATACTTAAACGTGACTTTTACAACCGTTCCGCTCTGGAAGTGGCCCGGGATCTGCTGGGCTGCCGCCTGGTGCGGGTCCAATCCGGTCAGCGGATGACGGGCCTGATCCTCGAAACCGAAGCCTATCAGGGCGAGGAGGATCTCGGCTGCCATGCTTCCGCCGGCAGGACTCCTCGCACAACTGTAATGTATGGCCCTCCCGGGCATGCCTATGTCTACTTCACCTATGGCATGCACTGGATGCTGAACGTGGTCACAGACCGGGAAGACACTCCCGCAGCCGTCCTGATCCGGGCGATCCTGCCCGAAGAGGGTCAGGGATTGATGACATATAACCGGCCCTACAACGCCGGCAAGAAGGGCTGGACGGACGGCCCGGCCAAACTCACCCAGGCACTGGCGATCACCGGTGAACTCAACGGTATTGATCTTTGCAGCAGGGATGCCGGCCTCTGGATTGAAACCGGCACACCGATTGCCGACAATATCGTCCAACGATCGGGCCGGATTGGCCTCAACTCGGTACCCGAACCATGGCGGTCCATCCCCTGGCGGTTCGTGGTCCGGGAAGGAGGCCTGGATGGATAGAAACGCCCGGCTGTACGAGCAGCTTTACACCATCCGCAGTTTTGAGACCCTCCTGCTGGACCAATTCGCCAGCGGGATCTTCCCCGGCACCACCCACACCAGCCTGGGGCAGGAGGCCAACGCGGTGGGTGTATTAAATCACTGCCTGGAGCAGGATGTGGTGGTCAGCAACCATCGCTGCCACGGACATTTCCTGGCCTACGGCGGCGACCCAACGGCCCTGTTTGCCGAACTGATGGGCAAGCCCAGTGGCGTTTGCGGCGGGGTAGGCGGCTCGCAGCACCTGCACTGGCGAAATTTCTACTCCAACGGCATCCAGGGGGGCACGGTGGCGATGGCAGCCGGGATGGCGCTGGCCGAAAAACACGCCAACAGCGGTGGGATCGTCTTTGATTTCATGGGCGACGGCACGCTCGGCGAAGGGATCGTCTATGAAAGCCTGAACATGATCTCGTTATGGTCGCTGCCGGTCCTGATCATATTGGAACACAACCACATCGCCCAAACCACTCCCTCCGACCTGGCCATCGCGGGCAGCGTGACCGGGCGGTTTGAAGCATTTGGCATCCCGGCCACCCATCTGGATACCTGTGACGTGACTGAGATTGAGATTGTTGCCGGTGAACTGGTCCGTAAAATCCGCAGAGACATCAATCCTCAGGCACTGGTAATCGAAACAGCCCGTCTGGGAACGCATTCCAAGGGTGATGACACCCGGGACCCGATGGATGTGGAACTGCTCTGGCAGCTCCGCGACCCGGTTGAAAACCAGGGGCTGATGCTTGAAGACCGGGAACGGATCCTGATCCGGCGTGCGGTGGATAATAAGGTCCAGGCAGCTTTCGAGGCCGCTCTGGCGATGGAAGGACGGGACGCATGACCGACCGCGAGATCCTGACCGTCCTTGATTCCCTCAACGCCGGCCTGCACCAGGCGCTGGCCGATGACCCGCAGGTCTTCCTGTTGGGTGAAGACATCCTCGATCCCTATGGTGGATCGTTCAAGGTGACCCGCGGGCTTTCCACCGCGTTCCCCGATCGGGTGCTGACCACGCCGATCTCGGAAGCCGGGATCACCGGCGTTGCGGGCGGGATGGCGCTGCGCGGGATGCGGCCGGTGGTGGAGGTCATGTTCGGTGATTTTTCCACCCTGATCGCCGATCAGGTCATCAATCACCTGGTAAAGTTCGGACCGATGTACAACGGGCAGGTGAGCGTCCCGGTCCTGATCCGCACACCGATGGGCGGCCGGCGGGGCTACGGCCCTACCCACAGCCAGACCCTCGAAAAACTCTTCCTGGGTACACCGGGGCTGACCGTCCTGGCGCCGTTTCAGTTCAAAGGCGATTCCGATCTCGGCGCACCGGGCCAACTCCTGTATGACGCTGTCCTGAAGCAGGAACAGCCGACTTTCTTTGTGGAAAACAAGCTGCAGTACCTGCTGAAACTGCTCACACCCGATGACCTGCAGGAGTATGAACTGACTGAAACATCGCAGGTCCAGGAATTTCCGAGACCATGCTATACGCTTTCACTGAAGGGTGCTCCAGACCCACAATTGACCCTTGCAGCTTACGGCTATATGAGCCATCTGGCACTGGAAGCCCTGCACAGCCTGGCATTTGAAGATGAGATCTTCGCAGAACTGGTGATCCCCACCCAACTCTCGCCCTTTGAATTGAACCCGGTGTTTGAATCTGTCCGCAAGACCAATCGGTTGCTCACCATCGAAGAAGGCACCTTCTCTCTGGGCTGGGGCGCGGAAGTGCTGGCCCGCACCGCTGAAGCGCTGGGGACCGGACTGCACCAGGCAGGCAGGATCGCATCCCGCGAGTCGGTCATCCCGGTTGGGAAGGATTTGGAAACAGCTTTTTTCCCGCAGGTTGCGGATATCGTCAATAAAGCCAGAGAAATGGCGGCAGCATGAGTGATAAATTGATCCCCATCAAGGTCCCCTTGCTCAACCCGAATGAGACCGAAGCGCTGTTGAGCTCACTTGAGACCAAGGAAGGCCAGGCGGTTGAAAAGGGTACGGTGATCGCCGTGATCGAAACGACCAAGTCCACCGGTGAGGTGACCGCACCGGCAGCCGGTTACCTGGTGGGAATGCGCAACCAGCCGGGTGAAACCCTGCAGGCAGGCGACGTCCTGGCTTACATCGGGGAGACTCCCAAATCAAAAGACCCATCCCTGCCGCCCTGGGCGCCGCAATCCGAATCGGTCGCAGCACCAGCTTACGAGGGCTTGCGGATCACCGAGCCGGCCAAAAAGCTGGCATTGGAAAACGGGTTGGACCTGAGTTCACTGCCCCAGAGCAAATTGGTAACCCGGCAGATAGTCACCGACCTGCTTGCCAAACAAGCTGCCGGTGCGCCACAATCAGAGTTACCCCCAATCCCGGAAGGTGAGAACCGTTTGGTGATCTTCGGTGCGGGCGGTCACGGCCGTTCGCTGGCCGCACTGGTACAAAAAATGGGGGGATTTGATCTTTTGGGATTTATTGATGATGGGGTTCCAACCGGAAAGAAAATGCTTGGCCTGCCCGTGTTGGGCGGCCGGGATAAACTGGCTGAACTAACTGCTGAAGGAGTCCGCCTGGCGATCAACGGTGTAGGCGGGATCGGCGATCTGGCAACCCGACTGGCAGTCTTCGAACTCATTCAACAAGCCGGCTTCCGTTGTCCGACCGTGATCCACCCCACAGCATTCCTGGAAGACAGCGCCATCCTGTCGGATGGCGTCCAGGTTTTTCCCTTTGCCTATGTCGGGACGGAGGTATCCGCCGGGTTCGGCTGCATCATCAATACCGCCGCAATCGTCTCGCATGACTGCCAACTGGCGAACTACGTCAACCTCTCACCCGGCGCGACCCTGGCCGGCGGTGTGACCGTGGGGGAAGGGACCCTGATCGGCATGCGTGCCACGGTGAATTTAAATATCAAGATCGGCGCTCGTGCCCTGATTGGCAACGGCGCAACCGTGAAAACCGATGTGCCCGATGGGGGCGTTGTCCCTGCCGGGACGATCTGGCCACTGCATCACTAGGAAAATTCCGGATCAGTGATTCTTCTGGACGTATTTAAATAGAAAGGCATTATCCATGTTATTTGGAAATAAGAAAAAAAGCACCCCAACCCATGTCACCAGCGGCCCTGTCGAACGGGTGACCACCGTATTGGGTCCCGGAATCGAGCTGGAAAGGTGACCTGCGCGGAAAAGGCGGGGTCAGGATAGAAGGCACCCTCGAAGGTGAGATTGCTGTCCGCGGCCTGGTGATCATCGGCGAGACCGGCCGGGTGACCTGTCAGACCTTCAAAGCTGACACAATCATCGTGGCCGGCTCGGTAAACGCAGAGCTCGTGGCCGAGAAATTGGAGATCCGCGCGACCGGCCGGGTCTATGGCGACGTGATCACCCAATCCTTCTCCACTGAAGAAGGGGCTTTCCTGCGTGGTAAGGTGACCATGGAGGATAAAGTGGACCTCTCTGATCTGCCCGAGCCGACCCAGGAAGTTCCATCAGAATCAACTGATGAAAGCAGCCTGAACGAAGAGATTGAGGACTGACCGATGCGGATGTCGCGTTCTTTCAGCACCACCCTGCGGGAGGTGCCTGCCGATGCCGAAATCCCCAGTCACCAGCTCTTACTGCGGGCGGGATTCATCCGGCAGTTAGGCGCAGGCATCTTCACCTACCTGCCCCTGGCCCACCGGGCGATGACCCGGATTGAGAACATCATGCGGGAAGAGATCAATGCGATCGGTGGCCAGGAGCTGACCATGCCGGTGGTGCACCCCGCGGACGTCTGGCAGGAGACCGGACGCTGGTCTCAGATCGGCGATGAGATGGCCCGTTTCAAAGACCGCACCGGCCACGATATGGTGCTGGCAATGACCCATGAGGAGGTCGTCACCGACCTGGCCCGGCATGAGATCCAGTCCTACCGCCAGCTTCCGCAGTTGATCTATCACATCCAGACCAAGTTTCGCGACGACCCGCGTCCCCGGGCCGGACTGATCCGGGTGCGCGAGTTCACCATGCTTGACAGCTACAGCCTCGATCGGGACTGGGCAGGACTTGACGAACAATACCAGGCGCATTACGACGCTTATTTCCGGATCTTCCACCGCTGCGGCCTGCCCGTCCGAGCGGTCGGTTCCGACACCGGGATGATGGGCGGTAAGGAAGCGCATGAATACATGTACCTGACGCCAGTGGGCGAAGAGACTTTAATGTTTTGTAATTCCTGCGATTACGCCGCCAACCGCCAGGTTGCAACCTTTAGTAAGCCACTACCTGAACCTGAGGAATTATTACCGATAGAAAAAGTCGCCACTCCGGATGTCGCCACCATCGCTGACCTGGCAGCCTTCCTCAATATCCCGGAATCCAAAACAGCCAAAGCCGTATTCTTCACCGCCGATTTGGCGGAAAGCGATGAACCGCTGCTGATCTTCGCTGTGCTGCGAGGGGATATGACTCTCAACGAGACCAAGCTGGTCAATGCCATCGGGACGGCCGGAAAAGGCAGCGTCAAAAACCTGCGGCCGGCACAGGATGCGGAGATTTCCGCGGTTGGCGCAGTCCCGGGGTATGCCTCCCCGATCGGGATCAAACGGGAAGGGGTGCTGGTTGTCGCCGACGACCTCTTACCCCACGCGCCCAACCTGGTTGCCGGCGCGAATGAAACCGGGTTCCATCTGCGCAACACCAACCTTGGCCGGGATTACGTACCGGATATCATCATGGATATCGCCCAGGCAGAAGATGGCGCACCCTGCCCGGACTGCAGCGGAAAGCTGGAAGCCAAACGCGGCGTAGAGGTTGGCAATATCTTCAAGCTGGGCACGCGGTATACCGAAGCACTCGGCGCCACTTACCTGGATGAGAAGGGCAAGATCCAACCGATCGTGATGGGCTCCTACGGGATCGGCGTCGGGCGGCTGCTGGCCTGCGTCGCCGAGGACCATCACGATGATTATGGGCTAATTTGGCCGGTCAGCGTCGCACCTTATCCACTGCATTTAGTCGTGTTAAGCAGTAAGGATGGTTCCGCTGAGACTGCAGCAGACTTGCTCTATCAGGACCTTGTCGATACCGGCCTGGAACCGCTCTACGATGACCGGGACGAGCGCGCCGGGGTCAAGTTCAACGATGCCGATTTGATCGGCCTTCCGCTGCGGGTGACGGTCTCCAGCCGGTCGCTTGAAAAAGGCGGGTTTGAGTTCAAGCGTCGAGATCAGGATGAACGCTGGATCGTTCCAGCCGAGGAAGCCCTGCAAACCATCCAATCCATTTTGAACCAACTCCAGCAGGAATTGATCCAATCCTACGAATAAAACATCGTCATATCACGTGCGCTTCATGGCACATGACCTGAGTTGAGGAGATGAATGCCCGAACTGACGGCAACATTGGTAGAAGTCTTACAGCTCGGTGAGGAACTTGCCGGGGTTTTGGACCTTACCCCAAAATTCTGGCCGGACCCGGGTCAATATCTGCCCGCCCAAAGCCGAGTAGGGAAAACGGAACTGCTGCCAATCCATCTCTTCCGGGTATTCGGTGAGGAATCGCTTCTCACCGTCGGACCCATCCCCGAATCCTGGCAGCCGGGCGAACAAATATCCCTTTTACCTCCTCATGGGCATGGTTTTGCTTTACCTTTTTCCGCGTGTCGGGTTGGCCTCTGCGCGGTGGACGTCTCGCCCAGCAGGCTGCTCTCCCTGGTCCCTTTAACGCTGGCGCAGGACGCCGCGGTGACACTGTTCTGCGACCACCAACCCGCGCCTTGTATCCTGCAGCGGGTGCCGTCCGTGGTGGAAGTTGCGCCGCTCTCGGCATTACAAGAAAATCTCGACTGGCCGGATTTCCTGGCAATTGACCTGCCGCGCGGCTCCCTTCCACATCTAGCCGAAATCCTGGGGGAGAAGTCTCTCCTTTTTGACGGCCAGGTGTTGGTCCGAACGGATATGCCCTGCCACGGGCTGGGTGAATGCGGTGTTTGTGCGGTGGAAACGGGGCATGGCAGTAAACTCGCCTGCGTGGACGGACCGGTCTTCCCGCTGAAGGAGGTCTTCCATGTGGCTGGCTGAGGAAAATCCGATCCGCAAACAAGACCTGGTTCTGGAAAAGCCCTTCGTTAACGCGGCCGGGATGCTGGGTTTCGCCCCGGATTCCCACAACATGCCCTTCATCGACCGGTTAGGCGCTTTTATCACCAACCCCATCAGCCGCACCCCGCGCCAGCCCGCCGGTAACCGCGCTTGTTTGCCTTTTTCGGGCGGGTTCCTGCTGCACACCGGCTTACCGAATCCCGGGATCAGCAGAGTGATTAAGCAGAATCAGCGCCGCTGGGCTTCAGCATCGCTGCCGATCATCGTCCATCTGCTGGTCGAGCGGCCGGATTCGCTGGCAGAGATGGTACGGAAGCTGGAAGGTCTGGAAAATATCCTGGCAGTGGAGTTGGGGTTACCGCCCGATTGCACACCTGATCAATTGAAGGATTTTGCAGCTGCCGCCAGCGGAGAACTGCCAGGAGTGGTCTGCCTGGGTCAGGAACAAATTCCGAACTCTTTTACCGGCGCTCATGGAACTTGCACCCGCCGGCGTGCACCTGACCACCCCGTGCGGGACCCTGCCAAAGTCGGACGGTGAACTGATCTCCGGCAGGCTGTATGGACCGGCGACTTTCCCGGTGATGCTCAGCGCGGCGCGGGTGCTGGTAGGTACGGGGCTGCGGGTGATCGTGGATGGGGGAGTGACCGGATCAGATCAGGCAAAGACCCTGTTCGATTGCGGCGTAACCGCCGTCGGGTTGGGAAGTGTGTTGTGGGGTGTGAACCACCTTGATATGTAGGTCACGTGCCACGTAGCGCACGTGACCTACAATTACTTTTGGGGAAATTGAAAGCTGCTTCGTCGCACCTTCGATGCTACCTCGCAATGACAAGAAGATGGTGCACTCAATAAAAAATGCACATATCACCTATTCACCACTCACTATTCACCATCTTTCCTATTGTCAGACAATTGACAGAATCGTTACTTACCGATAAACTTAAGTGACAAGTGTCTGACAATTATTGTCTAGCCAACTCACCAACCCCAGGTGGAGGGAAATGTCTACCTTACTTCTTAAAAATATTGAAGTGCTGGTCACCATGGACGACCAGCATCGTGAACTGCACCACACCAACCTTTACATCAAAGACGGGTTCATCCAGGCCATCGGCGACGAAGCACGAACTCCCGGCAACAGCCGATGAGGTTCTGGATCTCTCCGGCCACATCGTCTTCCCCGGACTGATCAACACCCACCACCATTTCTACCAGACCCTGACCCGCGCGGTCCCGGCCGCACAGGACGCTAACCTGTTCAACTGGCTGGTGACCCTCTACCCGATCTGGGCCAGGATGACACCCGAAGATATCCGCACCTCCACCCAGACCGCGCTGGCGGAACTGGCCCTCTCGGGCTGCACCACGGCCTCCGACCATCTCTACCTCTTCCCCAACGGCTCCAAACTCGATGATGAGATCGAGGCAGCAGCGGACGTTGGCTTGCGGCTGCATGCCTCACGCGGCTCGATGAGCCTGGGCGAATCACAGGGGGGCCTGCCTCCGGACAGCGTGGTGGATACTGAGGAAGATATCCTGGCTGACAGCCAGCGGCTGATCGAGACCTATCACGACCCCACCCCCGGTTCGATGGTGCAGATCGTCCTGGCGCCCTGCTCCCCCTTCAGTGTCACCACCGAACTGATGCGTCAGTCCGCTGTGCTGGCCCGGGAATACGGCGTGCATCTGCATACTCACCTGGCCGAGACCGCGGATGAGGAAGACTTCTGCATTGAGATGTTCGGCCATAGGCCGGTCGCCTATATGCAGGAAGTGGATTGGATCGGCAGCGATGTCTGGTTCGCCCACAGCGTCCATGTAAACAGCGAAGAGATCAAGCTTTATGCCGAAACCGGCTGTGGTGTGGCCCACTGCCCCAGTTCCAACATGCGCCTTGCCTCCGGGATCGCCCCTATCCTCGAAATGCTCACCATGGGTGTTAAGGTCGGATTAGGCGTGGATGGCTCCGCCAGCAACGACAGCTCTCACCTGCTGGCTGAAGCACGCCAGGCCATGCTGCTCGCCCGGCTGGGCGCCGGGTTGGCTGGCGCTTCCCGCTCCGGTGAAGAAGCCCCACCGTTGATCACCGCCCGGCAGGTGCTGGAGATTGCCACCAGGGGCGGCGCTTCCGTTCTTGGCCGCTCGGATATCGGTTCGCTGGAAGTGGGCAAATGTGCGGATCTCTTCGCCATCAACCTCAACCGGCTGGATTATGCCGGCGCCCTGCATGACCCGGTCGCAGCCGCCTTGTTCTGCGCCCCACAAAAAGTGGATGTCAATATCGTCGGTGGAAAAGTTGTCGTCAAGGATGGTACTCTCACCACCATAGATGTCCCTGAGCTGGTCAGGAAACACAACCTGGCAGCGACCCGGCTGGTCAACGGCTAGAAGAACCAATGAAATTCGTTAACCTCATTTTCTCTGGAAGTGCATAATGACAGAAGAGCAATCAACTTATCAACGACTCCAAACCGAACTCAGCACGATTATTGAGAATGCGCCGAAAGGCTCAAAACTGCCTTCAGAGCCGAAACTGGCTGAAGAACTCGGCGTTTCACGGGCAACCCTGCGGGAAGCCATGCGCACCTTCGAAAGTCAGGGGCTGCTTCGTCGCCGGCAGGGCCTGGGCACCTTTGTCGTCGGCCCAACCCAGGTGTTCGAATCCGGTCTGGAAGTGCTTGAAAGCCTCGAGACCCAGGCGGAGAAGATCGGCCTTGACCTGGCGATGGGCGATTACGAGATCACCCCGATCCAGGCGGATGAACGCCTTTCACGAAAATTGGACGTCAACCCCGGCGATTCCCTGATTGAAGTGCGCCGGGTGATCCTTTCCGAGGATTCCCCGGTGGCTTACCTGGTGGACATCCTCCCGGAAGGCACCATCTCACCGGATGCGTTGGAAAACCAGTTCACCGGGTCGGTGCTGGACCTGTTGATCAACCTCGGCCTGCCCCCACTTTCAATTTCCAAGACCGAGATCAGCGCAATCAATGCGCCAGCCGACGTCGCCAAAGCACTTGACGTTCAGCGAGGCGACACCCTGCTGCTGCTCAACGGTCTGCTTTTCAATGACGAGGGAGACCCGATTGACTATTCTTACAGCTATTTCCTGCCCGGGTACTTCCGCCTGCATATCATTCGGAAAATCGGTGGTGTCAGCTCATAATGGACACCCCTTTCACTTTTAACCATACACACCCATTAAAAGGAGTAAAAGAACATGCGTAGTTTTTTAGGTCGTGACATTCTTTCGTTGAAGGACTTCGAGCGAAACGAGTTTTTCCGTGTTTTCGAAATCGCTGAGGAACTCGAACCCATTGCCATGAACCGCCAGAACAGTGATCTGCTGAAGGAAAAAACCCTGGTGACCGCTTTCTATCAACCCAGCACCCGCACCCGGCTGGCACACGAAGCCGCCATGATCCGCCTCGGCGGCCAGGTGACCGGCTTTTCCGATGCCAAGATGACCCGTGCCGGCGATTTCTACCAGGAATCGATCAAGGACACCGTCAAAATGCTGGAGTTCTACGGAGACGTGATCGTCATGCGCCACTTCCAGCAAGGCGCACCCGCGGAAGCAGCCAAATGGGCCAGCATCCCGATCATCAACGGCGGTGACGGCTGGGGCGAACATCCCACCCAGATCCTGACCGACCTCTACACCGTGCTGCGTGAAAAAGGCCACATCGACGGTTTGAAGTGGCTGGCTGTCGGCGATATGCGGATGCGCACCATGCACTCGCTGGCCTTTGGCCTGACCCAGTTCGACTGCCCGATCACCTTCGTCTCCCCGCCCGATATGTCCCTGACGGATGAGATGAAAGCCGAACTCAATAAATACAGCCTGGACTACAAAGAAGCAGAGCATGTCGAACAGGCGATTGCCGACGCGGACGTGATCCTGGTCGAGCCTGTGGTGCAGCCCGATTACACCAAGTCCCGTGACGAGCGCTCCGGCGACGTTGGCATGACCCCCGCCAATTACAAGATCACCCGAGAGCTGCTTTCCACCAAAGCCAAATCCGACGCCATCCTGCTGCACTCCCTGCCCCGCATGGATGAGATTCCTCCCGATGTGGATATCACCAAGTGGTCCCGCTATTGGCAGGAAGCCTTCAACGGCGTTGTGATGCGCATGGCGCTTCTGGCCCTGGTTTTAGGCGCAACCGAGTAATTAAATCGACCATCTTCAGGATGCCATTGCCAGGTATGGGGTGGCATCCTGATATTACCGAAGGAGTTTTAAAATGATCACTGATTTACGCGGACGAGACCTGATCAGCGACCTCGATTTCAGCAAAGAAGAAGTCGAAACCGTTCTCGATGTGGCCTTCGACCTGAAAATGAAGCGGGGACTCAACCAACCGCATGCCTATTTACGTGACAAGGTCCTGGGGATGCTGTTCTTCTTCTCCAGCACCCGCACCCGTTGTTCCTTTGAAGCCGGCATGGCCCAGCTTGGCGGCCACGCGGCCTTCATCGAATCCAAATCCACCCAGATCTCCCACGGTGACACCGAGAAAGAGATCGGCGAGATCCTCGGCCGTTATTTCGATGGCATTGCCATCCGACACTGCGACTGGGGTATTGGCAACCGCTATCTCAACCTGGTAGCCGAAGCCTCCCGGGTGCCCGTTCTGAACATGCAGGATGATTTCTATCATCCGCACCAATGCCTGGCCGACCTGATGACCATCTGGGAAAAGAAAGGCCGGAACCTGCGCGGTAAGAAGATCGTCGTTTCCTGGGCCTATGCTGCCTCCTATTCCAAACCGATCTCCGTACCCCAATCCCTGATCCTGCAGATGCCCCGCTTTGGCCTGGACGTCACCCTGGCACACCCGCCGGAGTTCAAGCTGATGCCCGAGATCATGGACCAGGCCCGCGAGCAGGCCCGCAAATACCACACCGGCTTTGAAGTTGTCGACAGCATGGAAGAAGGCTTTAAAGACGCTGATATCGTTTATGCCAAATCCTGGGGCCCATTGGTCACCACTGAAGACCCGGCCGAGATCACCAGGATCACTCAGAAGTACGAGAGCTGGATCACCGACGAGAAGAAGATGGCACTTTCCAAGGAAGATTCCATCTACATGCACCCCCTGCCGGCCGACCGCAACATCGAAGTGACCGACGGCGTGATCGACGGACCGCATTCCGTGGTCTATGATGAAGCTGAAAACCGCCTGCACGCCCAGAAAGCCGTCATGGCATTGACCATGGCCTAAGCTTGACCTAAACCAAAGGAGATTATTCGTATGGAAAAAAAGGGAACTGCAGTCGTTGCCGTTGGCGGTAACGCATTAATTAAAGATAAAGCCCATCAGACGGTTCAGGACCAGTTTGATGCCGCGAAAGACACCATGAGTCATATCGTGGATATGATCGAAAAGGGTTGGGACGTCGTAATCACGCATGGTAATGGCCCCCAGGTGGGGTTCATTCTGCGCCGTTCAGAGATCGCCCGCGACCAACTCCATGAAGTGCCGTTGGATTACTGCGGCGCGGATACCCAGGGCGCAATTGGGTATATGTTCCAGAAAGCCCTGCACAATGAGTTCAAACGCCGCGGGCTGGATAAAGACGCTGCCACTGTGGTCACCCAGACCATCGTCAGCAAGGATGACCCGGCCTTCCAAAACCCGACCAAACCGATCGGGTCCTTCATGGATGAAGCTGATGCGAAAATGCGCGCCACGAAAGATGGCTGGAATGTGGTGGAGGATGCCGGGCGCGGTTGGCGCCGGGTCGTCCCCTCACCCAAACCGGTGGAAATTGTTGAAACGCCTGCGATCGATGCACTCATCAGCGCGGGTATTATCGTCGTCGCTGTGGGCGGTGGTGGGATCCCGGTCGTTGAAGCAGCGGATGGCACCATCAAGGGTGTGGACGCCGTGATCGACAAGGACTTCGGCTCCTCATTATTAGCCGTCAACCTCCAGGCCGATCTGTTCGTGATCAGCACTGCCGTTGAAAAAGTGGCATTGAATTTCAACACGCCCGATGAGGTCTGGCTGGACGAAATGACCGTGGCGGAAGCCAAGCAATATATCGAGGAAGGCCACTTCAAACCCGGCAGCATGCTGCCCAAGGTCCAGGCGATCATTAAATACCTGGAGAGCCGGTGGCAAGAAAGCCCTGATCACCGATCCGGCTCACATTGGTGAAGCCCTGGATGGGAAGACCGGCACCTGGATTCTCCCCTGATTCATACCAACCAAGGGCTGCTATAATCAAGATAGCAGCCCTTTTCCTAATAATTTACAAGATATATCTCAAGGGATAGACGTATGACACCGAAATTCTCACATTACACCTGCTCCCTCTGCGGCACCGAATATGGCCCGGACGAGGTCACCTACACCTGCCCCAAAGACGGCGGCAACCTGAACGTGATTCTGGATTATGCTGCGCTGAAAGCGCAATACACACCCGATAAGTTCATGGACTTGCCGGAAGCTTCGCTCTGGCGCTATCTGAACCTGCTGCCGGTGGAAGACCCGGGCGGCCTGGGCACGCCCCTGCGCCGCGCCGGCTGGACGCCCGTCTACCAGCCCACTCGTCTGGCGGATAAACTGGGCCTGCAGCAGCTCTGGATCAAGGATGAAAGCCCCAACCCGACCGCGTCCTTCAAGGACCGCGCCAGCGCGATCGTGGTCGCCCGCGCCAAACAGATCGGCGCGGAGGTGACCGTGGCCGCATCAACCGGCAACGCCGGAGCAGCTCTGGCCGGGATGTCGGCAGCCGTCGGTGCAAAGGCCGTGATTTTTGCTCCCCGGACAGCGCCACCCGCCAAGATCGCACAACTGCTCGTGTTCGGCGCGAAGGTCTTGTTGGTGGATGGCACTTACGACGAAGCCTTCGACCTGAGCATTGAGGCCACCGAAGCCTTTGGCTGGTACAACCGTAATACCGGTTTCAACCCCTTCACCGCAGAAGGGAAAAAGACCGCAGCGTTCGAGATTTGGGAACAGGTCATCCGCCGAATGCCGGAAAACGGCAAACCGTTGACCATCTTCATCCCTGTGGGCGATGGCAACATCATCTCCGGCATACATAAAGGCTTCAAAGACCTGTATGCCCTGGGGTGGCTGCCGAAGATGCCGCGCATCATCGGCGTCCAATCGGAGGGGTCGGCCGCGATCGCCAACACTTTCAACCGGGGCGACGAGGATATCAAACCCGTCAGCGCCAACACCCTGGCGGACAGCATTTCGGTTGACCTGCCCCGTGACGGCGTCCGCGCCGTGCGTGCGGCTCGTGAAACCGGAGGCACCTATGTCATCGTCCCCGACCAATCCATCCTGAACGCCATCGCCGAACTGGGCAAGGTCGGTATCTTTGCCGAACCTGCCGCCTCCTCAGCTTACGCCGGTTTGGTGAAGGCTGTTGACGAGGGCATCGTGGCGTTTGATGACCCGGTCCTCGTTCTCAGCACCGGAAGCGGTTTAAAGGATGTGAAAGCTGCCATGCAAGCCGTTCCCGAAGCACCAATTATTGAACCCACTCTGGAAGCAGTCAAAAAGGTGATCTGATGGTCAAACCAACCTTTACCGTCATTGCGCCGATCTACAATGAACTTGAGAATATCCCGGAACTTTATCCCCGCGTGCGGGATGTGATGGACCAGACCGGGGAAGCCTGGGAATTGATCCTGGTGGATGATGGCTCGACGGACGGCTCCACCGACGTGATCCGCACCCTGGCTGAAAGCGATTCCCGGGTGCGTCCGGTGATCTTTGCCCGGAATTTTGGTCACCAGGTGGCCGTAACCGCCGGGCTTGACTTCAGCCGCGGCGCAGCGGTAATTATTATCGATGCCGACCTGCAAGACCCGCCCGAAGTGATCCTCGAGTTGATCGAAAAATGGCGGGAAGGCAATGATGTGGTTTATGCCGTCCGGGCGGAACGGGAAGGTGAATCGTGGTTCAAGAGGACCACAGCCTCACTGTTTTACCGTATTATCCTCAAGATCACCGATGTGAACATCCCCCTCGATACGGGCGACTTCCGCCTGATGGACCGTAAAGTTGTGGCCGTGATGGATAAGATGCGTGAGAAACATCGCTTCCTGCGCGGGATGTCCGCCTGGGTGGGCTTCAAACAGATCGGCGTATCCTACAAACGGCATGCTCGTTTCGCCGGAACGACCAAATATCCCCTTCGCAAGATGCTCCAATTGGCGTTGAATGCCGTCACCAGTTTCTCCTATTTCCCGCTTCAGTTAGCGACCTATATCGGTTTCATCGCCGCCGGATTGAGCGTGGTGGCAATCCCCGTAGTAGCTATCCTGCGGCTTGTCACCGGGACTGCACTGCTGGGCCAGGCGACCACGCTGATCATCGTGCTCTTCCTGGGCGGCGTACAGTTGATCTTCCTGGGTGTCATCGGTGAATATATCGGCCGGATCTATGATGAAGCCAAGAACCGCCCGTTGTATATCGTGGCTGATGCGCCGGATGATGTGGAAAACCCCGAAGCATAATTCAACCGCATAAACTTACACGAACCTCCAAAAAGAGATATAATATCTCTGCAATTGTCTGACAAATACCTTAAGGAGTTTTTTAATGGCAAAAATCGATCTCACTGTTTATCCTGACCGCCTGGAACGCACGATCCAACGTGTTCGAGAGCGCAACATCATCATCCCCACCTTCGCGCAGATGCGTGATCCCAGCCTGGTGCCCGACAAGATCAAAGAACAACTGAAAGGGATCGGCCTCTGGGACCTGGATCCCCGCAACCTGTTCCGGATCACCTGGCATAACGAACCCAAAGCAAGCGGCGGCCTGTTCGGCGGCCTCAATTACATCGAATTTCCCGAAAGCCTGACCGGCACCCCGGCTCGAATCGTTGCCCTGGTCGGCAAATGGTTCCCCACCGGTGCACATAAAGTCGGCGCAGCTTTCGGTTGTCTGGTGCCCCGTCTGGTGACCGGGCAGTTTGATCCCACCCAGCAGAAAGCCGTCTGGCCTTCGACCGGCAACTACTGCCGCGGCGGCGCTTATGACTCGGCACTGTTGGCCTGCGAATCCATCGCCATCCTCCCTGAGGAGATGAGCAAGGAACGCTTCGATTGGCTCGCAAGCATTGCCGGTGAGACGATCAAGACTCCCGGTTCAGAATCGAACGTCAAAGAGATTTTTGATAAGTGCTGGGAACTGCGGAACTCCGGTGAAGACCTGATGATCTTTAACCAGTTCGATGAATTCGGCAACTACCTTTGGCACTATGACATCACCGGCCACGCCATGGAAGAACTCGTGAAACAGATCGCCGGACCCAAAGACGAATATCGCGGGATGGTTTCCGCCACCGGTTCCGCCGGTACGATCGCCAGTGGTGACTATATGAAACAGGTCTTCCCGGCCAGTTTCATCGCCGCCTCGGAAGCCGTCCAATGCCCGACCCTTTATGAAAACGGCTTTGGCGCCCACCGGATCGAAGGTATCGGCGATAAACACGTCCCCTGGATCCATCATGCCGCCAACACCGACTACGTGGTCGCCATTGATGACAATGCCGTAGTCAACCTGGCCCGGTTGTTCAACGAACCGGAAGGCCGTGCCCATCTGGTGGAATCCGGTGTACCCGTTGAAACCGTTGAGAACCTGGACCTGCTGGGCTTCTCAGGCATCTCAAACGTGCTTTCGGCGATCAAGGTTGCCAAATATCATGAACTGACCGAGAACGACATCGTGGTGACCGTGCTGACCGACTCCATGGAACTCTACAAGAGCCGTCTGGTTGAGATGCAGGAAGAGATGGGCGATTATTCCGATAAGGCCGCCGCGGTCGATGACCAGCGCTGGCTGAAGGGGATCGCCACCGATTATCTGGAAGACCTGACCTATATCGGACAGAAGCGGATCCAGAACCTGAAATACTTCACCTGGGTTGAGCAGCAAGGCAAGACCTATCAGGAGATTCAGGACCAGTGGTACCAGCGGGATTACTGGACTGAACTGCAGGCCGAGATCCCCGAGATCGACGCCAAGATTGAAGCGTTCAACGCCAAAGTTGGGCTGCTGTAGTTCTTGAAACAATAAACACCAAACTCCCGGATTTTTGAAGAACCGGGAGTTTTTTATTTTGTCATTACGAGCGAAGTCATAGGCTTTTTTTCGTTGCGAGAAGCACCCGCAGAGTGCGACGTGGCAATCCAAGAATTTCAACCCCATCCCACCTTCAGTGCCCTTCCTCTTGCCAAGGGGAAGGGCGGTTGCTGAAGCAACCGGAAAGGGGTTTTTACTTTTTCTCTCTTCGCAATGACAAGTTTGTTTCATTCCATGATACAATCGCCAAAAGCCTACAAGTAAAGGGGATAAGATGAACACCACCCTGCCGGAAACAGCCCTGATCCTGGTCGCTATCCTGCCAAGCCAACGCGATTTCGACATCGCCCGGCTTTTCGGCTGGTACCGCATCCCGCTCAAGAGCGCACCCAAGGTGATCTCGGTGGACTATCTCGCCTTTTACCAGACCAGTACCTTCGGTGAGGCGGAACGCTGGCAGATCGCCTATGTCGCCCAAATCCTGGGCCATGAACTCGTCCGGCGAAAGGACCTGATCCGGGATGAACCGGACCATCCCCGTGCCCACGAAGAATACTTCAAACTGCAAATCGGACCGCTGCAGAAATTAGAAAAACCCATCCCGGCCGGAGATTGGAAACGGATCACCTTTTTTTATACAACGGGAGAACAATTCAAGACCGCTCAAACCATCAACGACCTGGTGATCAAGGCACAGGATGAACGCGAGGTCCTCTGGCATTCCCTGCGGGAACGGGCGCTGCATGCCAATGAATATCATGCACAGGAATTACCCGAGAGCGTGCTCGACCCGGCAATTCTGGCGCTGTTAGGCGGTGCGGGGTTGAAATAGGTGAAAAAAGTAATTTTTGATCCAAACAAGCAATTATGGGTTTCATTCATTTTTGCGCTATTCCCCAAAAACCATCCGCCATTCTCCAACCACTATCCCCCAATATAAAAAGAACCGGTCAGTTTGCGGAAACCTGACCGGTCAATCTAGCTATGTAATGAGGGAGTAAGGATTACAGGGGTGTTACGTCCTTGGCCTGCAGACCCTTAGGGCCCTGTTCCACGGAGAATTCCACCTGCTGTTCCTCTTTCAGGGATTTGAAGCCTGAGCCGAGGATTGCGGTGTGGTGTACGAACACATCATCACCAGATTCACGGGCAATGAAGCCGTAACCTTTTGCATCGTTGAACCATTTCACGGTTCCAATTTCTTTTTCTGCCATTCTAAATGTTTCCTTTTACTAAAAGTTGTTTCGATTCTTTGTGAAATTCAGTTTGGACAAAAAACAACCACCCAGTCTCCGCAAGTCTGGATGGTCGCTACCGTTCCAAAAACTAACTTCACTTTCAGTTAATATATTACCACAAAATGGCTGTTTGTCAATCCGTGAATTTCTTCTTGTTATTCGCGAATGACATCTGCTAATTTTAAAATTTGATTACTACCAAACAGAGCAAAATTTTTTATACCGATCTATTCTTAAGGGGTCATCTTGCAGGTAAATGTTATGTAATCTATAGTACCTTCAACATTTTCTTCAAAAAATCCACCGGTTAGGACAACGATATTTTCCTCGAAAATAATATTGTATTCACCATCTTCGTCGCTAAAACCATAATGATTTTCCGCTATTTTCGAAATAAACTCCATACCGTCAATATCAACGCCGTCCCCTTCAAAAGACCATGTCTTCGTGTCTTCGTATTCATCAATCAATCCATCCGAATAAACACAATAAACCTGATATGTGTGAGTCCCTTGATGTGCAGCTTCCTCAGGCGTTAATCCATCTCCAGCGGGCAAATCCTGATCACTTAATTTCAATGGGATCACCCGAACGAAGACCAGTTTACCGTTCCTAAATCCGGCGTCCAACCCGTCCATATAGACCAGCGAGATGTCATCCTTAAAAACGTCATCCAATGGCTCAACAACAAAAGATTCCGACCCGTTGACCGTAAGTAATTCGCTCAGGCCCATTTCGCCGTTGAATTCCCAGGGGGAGAAATCGCTGTATATGGTGACTGAAATATCCGTAACAGAACTTTCTCCTTCAGTGAAAATATCACCGTTCCTGAATGTGACCTCATAACCAAGGTAATCGTAATACCAGGTCTCTTCCCGCACACCGTCCAAAAAAAGGATCATGAACCGGTTGGGCGTACCTTTGGCTGAAAGGATCTGACGCTGCGCGCTGCTGAGCGGCTCAGGTTCCAGGAAAGCAGTCCTTGCTGAAACGGAGAAATTTTCTGAATCCGCGTCTGGGAGCACTTCCGATGTAGACCCTGTCCTATTAATACCCAACGGTAGATTACAGGCCAACCCCGCAGCTGCCAATACGATCAAGGCGATCCAAAATGATTTTTTCATCTCACGTCCTCAATCCTCGATCGTGGCAGTGCAGGTGCGGCGTACCGACTCCGTGACGCCTTCGCTGCTGGTCTCACTGTAGGTTGTGTCCGAATAGAAGCCATTCTCACCGAAAGTGATCCTGGACCCGAAACTGTTCTGGTATACATTGGCAGAGACCCGGGCGTAAAAGTTCGCACCGTCCAGTGTGGCGCCCTCGGATGAGAAACTCCAACTGGCGTGGGAGTAATGCGTATCAGTCATCACGCCTTTTTCATAACAAACGGTCGCGTAAGCGTGCCCCCCTTCGTTCGCTTTCTCTGCAGCCGTCAGCTTATAGCCCGACGAACCGTCATCTGAGCCGCCATCGCCCTGATCCCAGAAGTCCGCCCCAGGGGCACTGTCTCCCCCGCTTGGCGAATCGCCATCATCCCAGTCATTGTCTGTTGGGGTAACATCCGCCTCCGTTGGCTCCACCACGCTCGGACCGGGATCGTCCTCGGTCATAAACGTCTCCGAGGTCGGCGCTTCACCCTTGAACCCGTCGCAACGACCGGTGGGCGTAGGTGAAAAGCCGGCATAGAGAAAGACGTCATGGGCGAAACCGGGGTCCTGCGGGTGGCCTGGGCTGATCCAGGCGTGTGATACGGCTCGGTCGTAGTCCTTCACGCCGTCGCCGTTCGTGTCCAGATCCGTTTGCCAATCATAGCAGAAGACGTAATTACCTTGTGGGAACCCGTCCAGAATAACGTGTGTATCTCCCGGTAGTTCAACATCCAAAGCAGGAACGGAAGCTGATATCCCCTGAATAGGTTCGTAATATTCAATGCTGACCCGGACGGTCTTACCACCGGCATTGACAAAATTGAGCGGCCGGTATTGGACTTCGACACTGGTATCCTTACCGGCCTCAAAATCATAGACCTGATCCGTGCTCAAGTTGACCAATGCCGCACCCCCATCCACGTTCGCGGCCAGGTTCGCATCCAGGTTCTGCTCCACCGCGCTCGAGGTGCTTGCTGCGAGCCGCTGCTGGAGCATGGCCACCGCTTCCGGGTCGGGCGTGTGGCCGGTCGTCATCACCTTGCGGAAAAAGTCCAGCGGATCCCGATTGGTATTCCTTGTATAATAGGGGTCGTTCGAATTGACCATGGCCATGAAAAGGGTCAATTGCGCTCGGTAGGATAAGGCGTTTTGAAAATCAATTTTGTTATCCAGGGCGGAGAGTACCACATCTTTTTGATGGTTTAGCGCTGTCTTGGTGTCCGCATCCATCTGAAGATAATTTTTTTGCGTGTAATAATCATCCACTTCAGCGCGTAAATTAGACAGCGCCGACAGGTCCATCACGCCATCCAGCCTGTCGTCAGCCACAGCCATCAATGCCAGGGTGACGATGAAATCGGAGTCATCCTGAGCCTGAGCGTAGGTTTGATTAGTGAAGCTAAAAAGGAAAAGTAAAATCAGGGATATACTAAAAAGCCAGAGGAGACCGGATCGCTTTGATTTTTGCATAAGTGCCAGGAGTCCTTTCCAGTGGTCATTATGTTTTTGTGTCAAGATCAATCCGACTATCGATTCTGATCCTTGACCTGGAAATTCCAATTTTATAAAGAAATTTTATCATATCATGCAATGTGACGAGTTGAATTTTTACGGTGAAGCGGGTATCGTTAACATATAAGCGACAGGATTCATTTCTGTGTTTATCTGTTAAAATTAAATTTGAATCATATATTCGTATTCCAGGACTTGGAGTTTACCCATGGCACTATTAATCAAAAACGGCACCCTGATCACCGCCAGCGAGACCTTCCAGGCGGATATCCTGGTCGAAGGCGAAAAGATCGCCCAAATCGGCAAAGACCTGACCCACCCCAGCGCGGATGTCGTCGACGCGACCGGGCTTTACGTGCTGCCGGGCGGGATCGACGCACATGTGCACCTCGACCTGCCGATGTTTGGTACCGTCTCTTCGGACGACCATTACACCGGCATGAAGGCCGCGGCCTTCGGTGGGACAACCACCGTGATCGACTTCGTCCCGCAGGATGAAGGCACACTGGCAGAGAACATTGATCGCTGGCACGCCAAAGCGGACCCTAAAGCGGCGGTGGATTTCGGCTTCCACATGAACATCACCCGCTTCAATAAGGACGTCGCCAAGGAGATCTTTTCTCTTCCCGACCTGGGCATTACCAGCCTAAAAGTCTTCACTGCCTACAACGGTCGTTTACGGCTTTTGGATGGCGAGATTTTCCGGGTGATGCGAGTTGCGAATGCCGCCGGGATATTGACCCTGGTGCATGCCGAGAACGGCGACATCATTGACATCCTGGTGGAAGAAGCCCTTGTGGCCGGGAATACCGACCCAATCTTCCATGCCAAAACCCGGCCCGCCTGGGGCACCGTTGAGGCTTCCCTACGTGCAGCGGCCATTTCCGCCCAAGCCGGCGACGCTCCGCTGTACCTTGTGCACATGAACACCGCAGGTGAGGTGGACCAACTGCATTATGCCCGGGAGCATGGCCTGAACATGATGGGTGAGACCTGCCCGCAGTATCTATTCTTTGTTGAAGATGACCTCCGGCGGGAAGACGGCGCAAAATGGGTATGCTCACCCCCGATGCGGACCGCAGCCGATAACGAGCGCTTGTGGGAAGGATTGGAGGACGGCATCATCCAGGTGATGTCCACCGATCATTGTCCCTTCTTCTATGATGGCACGACACCTATCGAATATGAAGGTGAAATGATCGCCATCCCCGGCAAGGAACTTGGGAAAGGCGATTTCACCAAGATCCCCAATGGCTTGCCCGGTGTGGGAGATCGGATGCCTGTTTTGTGGACCCAGGCCGTCAACACCGGCCGTCTGACCCCTAACCAGTTCGTCGCGCTCCACTGCACCAACCCCGCAAAGATCTTTGGCCTCTATCCTAAAAAAGGCGCTCTGGTGCCCGGTGCAGATGCCGACATCGCGCTTTGGGATCCCAACAAGGAAGTTCCCTACGGAGTGGAAGTGGCGCAGCATCGCACTGATTACAACCTCTACGAAGGCTGGCAGCTTAAGGGCTTCCCGGTGATGGTCTTCCTGCGCGGTCAAAAGATCGTAGATGGTGCAAACTGGTACGGCAAAGCAGGAATGGGTAAATTCCTTCACCGGCATGAAGGCGAAATCCTGGCCTGACCGGATCCAAAAAACACATGATCATTCTTCTCCCAATCGGGTTACTGCTGGTGGCCTCACTGGCCATCATCATTCTGGACCGGGTGAATCCCCGGTTCGGTACAAGCTGGTTGATCGCGACCGGAGCCTGCATCCTTTCCTGGCTCACCATTTTCATCCTCCGGCTGCGCCTGCCGACCAGCCTGGCGCTCTTTTCCTGGGAAGAGACCAGCTTCAACCTGATGGGGAAATTCTCCCTATTGCTGGATTATGAATCCTGGCCTTACGTCCTGGCGTTGATCACTATTACCCTGGCTGTGGTGTTGACAGGCGCAGCCCGGACGCGTTATGACAGCACCCCCCGATCCTGGGCAGCCAGCATGACGATCACCGCCATGGGACTGCTGTCTTTGCAGTCCGGCAGCAGCCTGACCCTGATGGCGGCCTGGGTGCTGGCAGATCTTCTGGAATTGTTTTACCTTCTCCGGTTGGATGACGCCCCCCAATTCAATCTGCGGATCATCGTCTCTTACGGCGTGCGGATGGCATCGATCGCAATGCTGTTCCTGGCAACGATGATTGGCTGGCAGGCCAATGCGAATTTCGATCTCACTCAGATTCCCCAGAGCGCCGGCCTTTTCTTCATGCTGGCAGCAGGGTTCCGGTTAGGTGTATTCCCCCTGAACCTGCCATTCCTGCAAGAGCCCGGATTGCGGCGCGGCGGTGGGAATATCTTTCGCCTGGCTCCGGTGGCATCCAGCCTGGTGCTGCTGGCGCGGTTACCCGGGGACCTCATTCCAGCGGCGTTGAGCGGCTGGACCTGGCTGTTTTTTGCACTGCTGGCAATCGCCGCGCTTTATGCCGCTTTTCGCTGGCTCTCGGCCGCAGATGAAATCGAAGGCCGGCCTTTCTGGATCGTCGCCTGGGCTGCCCTGGCGACCGCATCCATACTTAATGGCCAACCGCGGGCAAGCATGGCCTGGGGTCTGGCGTTGCTCCTCCCCGGAAGTCTGCTTTTCCTGTATTATCCCCGCGTCCAGCGGATGAACTTCCTGCTCTATTTTGGCCTGATCGGGCTGATTGGCCTGCCCTACACACCCCTTGCCAGCGGCTGGCTGGGATTGATGGGAAACGGCCTGTCGATCTGGACCTTCCTGTTCCTCATCGCCCATGCCGTGATGGTCTTTGGGTATATCAACCGGATCCTCCAGCCCGGTGGGGAAGCCGGCGCGTTGGAATCCTGGGCGCGCATCGTCTATCCGCTCGGGATGATCGTGATCATCCAGGGCATCCTGACCCTGGGATTGATCGGCTGGCCCGGTTCGCTCACCATTGGCATATGGTGGCTGCCGGTAATCAGTAATCTGCTGGTGTTTGGCACGCTGATCCTGATCCGCCGTCTGGGAATTTCCCCACCTTATCTTCAACTGCCTGCCAGCAGTGGGTTGTCCAAAACCCTCAATTGGGTCATCCCCCGGATGGAACCAGTATTTCGGTTGGAATGGCTATATCAGGTTGGGTGGCGTGTTTTTAACTTCTTCGGCAAGGTCCTGCAGGATTTTTCCATTATCCTGGAAGGAGAAGGCGGCATCCTCTGGACAACGCTCTTACTGGTGCTGCTGATCACAGTCCTGACCGGCGGAGGCATTAAATAATGATGCAAACGCTTTCCCTTGTGGCATTCGTATTGATCGTCATCACCTCGATGGTGATCCTTATTTTCCGGGACTGGCGGATCGTGGCCGTTGCCCTCGCCGTGCAGTATTTGGCAGCATTTACCCTGGTCACGCGCTCCTGGCCGATCGGAATGTCGGTTGTGAAGTTGATCGTCGGATGGATGTCAACCGCCGCCATTTCTCTGTCTTATTTCCGAAAAGAAGAAACAGCACTGGCCGAAGAATCTACATCCAGCTTCGTCTTCCGCGGGTTGGCCGGACTGCTGGTCATCCTGGTGGTCTTCATCACTGCCCCTTCACTTCAGGCAAATATCTTCCCCCAATTGAGCCTGGTGACCTTACAGGGCGGCTTGATGCTGATGGGGATGGCACTGATGCAGTTGGGGACCAACTCCAATCCTTTCCTGACCATCGTCAGCCTGCTCAGTATGCTTTCCGGATTTGAAGTGATCTATGCCGGATTGGAACTTTCAACCCTGCTGACCGGCCTGCTGGCAATTGTGAACCTGGGGTTGGCCCTCGTTGGGGTTTACTTTATCGTTAAAACCGGAGATGTTGGATCTGTGTCTGCGGATGAAGGGGGGGAAGAAGAATGACCCTCAGCACCCCCATCCTGTGGATTGGTCTGCCGCTCCTGGTCGCCCTGATCGCCGGTATCGCTTTCAACCGGAAGCCATTTGGCATTATTCTAACCAGTGCGACCGCCTTTGGGCTTGCGCTGCTTGCACTCACATTTCCTGAAAATATGGCGCTTTCCCTGGGACCACTGAACCTGGTTTTTAAAGAGAGTTCTGGCGATCCTGGGCCGGCAAATTACCATCAGCTATGAAATTTTGCCCTTTATAAGCCTGATCTTTTTCATAAACGGCCTGTGGACTCTGGCGAGCGGCATCCCCGGAGTTCCTTTAACCTTCCGGCCGGCGAGCCTGGTGATCACCGCACTTGTTACAGCCGCTCTGGGCGTGGAACCCTTCCTCTATGCCGCTTTGTTGATCGAAACCGCAGTGCTGGTATCCATCCCGATGCTTTCGCCTCTTGGTAAAGCGCCTCATCCCGGCATCCTGCGTTACCTGACCCTGCAGACCCTGGCAATGCCCTTCATCCTGCTGGCGGGTTGGCTGCTGACGGGGGTAGAAGCCCTCCCGCCGGACAGTCCTCTGGTTGTCCAATCCGCGCTGTTGTTGGGACTTGGGATCGCACTGTGGCTGGCGGTATTCCCCTTCCATAGCTGGGTGCCAATGCTCAGCGAGCGCAGCAATCCAATGGTGATCGGTTTCCTGCAGTTCATCATCCCGTCCGTGGTCATACTGTTCAGCCTTAATTTCATAAACCGCTATACTTTCCTTCGGGAATCAGAAGGTCTTTATCAGACTCTGCGAACCATCGGCACGATCATGATCGTGATTGGGGGCGGATGGACGGCGTTTCAGAAAGACCTCAAACGGGCTTTTGGTTTTTCAACCCTGACCGAGACAGGGTTTTCTCTCCTGGCAGTTGGGCTGGCAAACCAGGGTGGTCTGGATTGGATGATCCTCCTGATGCCCGCCCGAGCCTTGGGCTATTGGCTTTGGAGTTATATCCTTACCCGGCTCGAATCCCACAGCGGTTCATTGGAACTTGGCAGTATCAAAGGATTCGCCCGCCGCTACCCGATCCTTTCCATTGGGCTGATATTGGCTCAATTAAGCGTTGCGGGACTGCCGCTGCTGGCAGAATTCCCATTCAAAATCAGGCTGTTGACCTCTGCTCTTGGAGAAAGCACCGCCCTTGGTGTTTGGGGATTCCTTGGCAGCCTGGGGCTGTTCCTGTTTTCCCTCCGTCTGCTGGCCAATCTTGTGACTCCGGATGATTTGGAAGCGCCCAACCACTGGGAAATCCAGGAGCAAAGACGAGAATTCATCCCCGTGCTGCTGATGATTGGCGCGCTGCTGGTGCTGGGTATATTTCCCCAAATTTTCCTTTCAAATATTCTCCAAACATTGACGGCTTTCAGCCAGTTACGATAAGATTCGCCCGCCAACTTATCGAAGAGCACTGTTAACCCCTGAAAGGTTTGTCTTATTTGTTTATTGAGTATAATTCAGGCATCATTGGACAAAATAAACCCCCAATGCTTTGCGGGTTTTTTATTGACCCTAAACAGCGATAGGTGAAGTTATGGATGATACATTGGATTACGAACAACTGGAAAAACGCGTGGAGTGGCTGGACAGCGAACACCGCAACGATAAGACCGTGATCGCATCACTCCAGAGCAAAATTGATAATCAAGACACTGAAAATAACGCTCTCCGTACCCGTTTGGCTGAAATGGAGAGCGAAATTACCCGTTTGAACACTTTAATGTCCCGCCTCGAGCAATTCGAACAAGATATCTCCGAGGTCCGAGCCGATACCGGGAAACAGGTTGAAGCCTTCAAGGAAACACTGCGGGACCAGGCTCTGGTGACCGAAAAACATACCCAGGAACTTGAAGGGGTCAATCAAACCCTCACCGATATTCGCCGGAAAGTGCAGAACCTGGATGAAATCGAAAAGGCTATAAGCGATCGTCAGGAAGAGGATGTCCGTCTTTACAGATTGATCGAAGAATTGAAGGCCCAGGTCAGTGAAGTTGAGAATTTCGACGAGGACTACAAACGCTCCCTGCGCCTGATCGAGGAAAGCCGCCGGCAGGACGCAAAACGTCTCACGGATGTTCAGGGTGAAGTCGCTGCCATGAGGAAACGCCAGGACGAGACCCGCGGCAAGCAGGACCTGGTCGGGGATAATATGCGCAAGCTGGAAAACCGGATCAAGGACCTGATCGAAGCAGAATCCGAAAGACGTGAATCTCAAACGGCCTTCATGGAGAAAATTAACCTGGCCCATGTGGAACGGGACCGTATCTTCAAGGATTGGGGGACTCGTTTTGAAGATATGGAGAAGATCACTTCCGGATTGGAAAAGGAACTTTCCGATCTGGAAAACACGCACCGATCAGTCAAGCAGTCCCAGGCAGCTTTGGATGAAGTCACCCAGCGTTTCGACCGCCGGATCAACGAGATTACTGAAATCCAGCGCTTGAACGAGGACCGTTTCCGCCAGGAGTGGACCACCTTCAAATCTGACGACCAGAAGCGCTGGTCTAATTACATCCTGTCCCAGGAGGAACAACATCGGGAGATGAACCGTAGCCTGGACGCCTTGGGCAATCGGATCGTTACCATTGAGGAACACCTCGTAGCGCTTCAGGATGACCTCCAGCAGGTCGGCAAGGATAACATCAAAAAGATGACCGCTGTCTTGAATTCCTTGCGGGATTCGATCGAAACCAATAACGCCATATTCAAAGAATAAAGCCATAGACAGGAAAAAACTCCGTGCAAGTCATCGGCACTGCAGGACACGTTGACCATGGAAAATCGACACTCATCAACCGCCTGACAGGCATCAATCCTGACCGCCTTAAGGCAGAACAAGACCGGGAGATGACCATCGAACTGGGTTTTGCCTGGTTCAAACTTCCGAACGGGGAAGATGTAGGGGTTGTCGATGTGCCGGGACACCGAGATTTCATCGAAAATATGCTGGCTGGAGTCGGTGGGATTGACGCAGCGCTGTTCGTCGTCGCTGCTGATGAGGGTGTCATGCCGCAAACCCGTGAGCATCTTGCCATCCTGGACCTTTTACAAATTCCTGCTGGCGTGGTTGCACTGACCAAAACCGACCTGGTATCAGACCCTGAATGGCTGGACATGGTCGAGACCGAACTAAGGGATACACTCGATGACACGGTTTTGGCCGATGCGCCGATCGTTCGGGTGAGCGCTAAAACAGGTGCAGGGTTGGATGATCTCGTTCAGGCATTGCAGGAGGTCCTCATTCAGCATCCCCACCGGCCGGACCTCGGACGTCCCCGTTTACCAGTGGACCGTGTATTTACCCTGCCGGGGTTTGGTACGATCGTCACAGGCACCCTGACCGATGGGCACCTGAGTGTAGGGGACACGATTGAAGTATTACCATCCGGCATTCAAGGCCGGGTCCGAGGACTCCAGACACACAAGCAGGCAGAAGAAAAAGCCCAACCCGGAAGCCGGACGGCCGTCAACATCACAGGCGTCAGCGTGGATCAGATCCGTCGGGGTGATGTGGTCGTTCTTCCCGGAACATACCAGCCCACCAGGATGATCGATGTCTGGGTGACCCTGTTGAAGGATGTCGATGCCCCGCTTAAGCACAACACCCGGGTCAAGTTCTTCCTGGGTTCCGCTGAGGTGATTGCCAGAGTACGGCTGCTGGGCGTCCAGGAATTGCAGCCCGGCCAGGAAGGCTTCCTTCAACTGGTATTGCAGGAACCGGTTGTCGCCCTGCGCCAGGACCGCTTCATCCTCCGAAGGCCTTCCCCGGCCGCGACGATTGGCGGCGGCCAGGTTATTGACCCGCACCCCAGTCGGCGGCATAAACGTTTCAATACTGACCGGTTGGATGAGTTGGAACGGTTGATGACTGGCACGCCTGAAGAAGTCCTGCTGCAAACCGCCCAGAAAATGGGTATGGCTTCACGTGAAAGACTGATTGAAATTTCCGGTTTGGAACCAGATCCGGCTAATGAAGCAGTTAACGCACTTCTTGAACAAGGAGCACTATCCGAGATCGGTGAAAAACACTGGTTGATCCCAACAGACCAATTAGAACACCTTTCAGATCAAATCCTGCAAACACTCGACTCCTATCACCGGGATAAACCGTTGGCTCCCGGGATGCCGCGCGAACAGTTGAAATCCAAGACCGCTCTGACTGCGGACCAGCTGGACAGCCTGCTCAAACGGTTGTCTGACCGAGGATCGCTGGCGACTTCCAATGCCCAGGTCCGGCTTGCCGGTCATGCCGTGGCGTTCACACCGGAGCAAAAAACCAGGGTGGATGAACTTCTCAAAGCGTTCGCAGACCAGCCCTATACACCCCCCTCAGTCAAACAGAGTCAGGAATTGATCGGCGAAGACCTGCTGAATGCCCTCATTTCAACCGGACAGCTAGTTCAACTTAATGAGGAAGTATTGTTCACACCAGAGGTTCTGGAAGAAATGTCCACTGCGGTGATTTCACTTATTAAACAAAATGGCAGCATCAACCTGAGCGAATTGCGAGACCGTTTTGACACCAGCCGGAAATATGCCGTGGGGGTGCTGGAGCACCTTGACAACACGGGTGTCACGATCCGTAAAGGGGACAGCCGGCAATTACGCCGCAAGGATCAATCAGGATAGCTGGTTTCGATAACCTTATATTTTTAAGGACCGAGGCATTTTCCAGATCTGGTATTCACTCCGTCCTCAATGATCGGGAGAACGTAATACCGCTCAGGTACGTCATGATCCATAGAGGACAAAATTCAAGATCATTCCGTTATGTTGATTTAATTTACGATTCTCATTGGGCAGGCGCGAAATCATATCCTGTCAATGAAACGGTTAATGTATAATTAAATTGCATTCTGTGTTTACATTCAGTCAACAGCCCATACGATACAAGTCTGAAAAACATCAACTTTTACAGGTAGGTTTACTGGTTTTCAAATTGATTTGATTACGAGATGGATCGATTAAGCCGGATTTGGGGAACATGATCAAACATAAAACTATTTTCTATATTATCTTTAAGCTTTTCAGCGCTCTCTTGGCTGCTTGCAGGGTGTAAATCAATTGAACCATTGCCATGTCCCGAATCAGGTGAAATGCTTGTTGACCCAAAGTCGGGGGAAGAATGGGTTACCTTAACTTTACAGAATAATACCTGCATGAGCATCTGCGTTCTGCTCGTCTCACCGGATCACTGTGAATATATGGGTGGCGTAAATTATCTTGAAAATCACCCGCTTCGCAGTGAAGAGTCGATCAACATTGAGCTTCCGCCGGGTAAATATGCAACTTGGGTAGAGTTATGTACCGGAGAGTTCCGGGCCGATGAACACCTGAAAATTAACGCTGACACGCTCCACGTAATTAATGATCCTTCATCTGGAAGTACACCTCCCTGTGGAACCTCTCTGACCGTTATCAATAATTCGGATACGGCTATCTGCAATATGAGGATTGGCAATTCAGAGAGTGTTTACACTGGCTGGAATTGGGTTGGGTCCGAGCATATCCAACCTGGCCAGTCACTATTTCTAACGCTCAAACCAGATTCTTATTTCATACGAGCCGAATCATGTGATGGTGCCTGGCTGCGTTCCGAAGTGGACGTATCAGTTTCCGGCGATCAAATCTGGACTGTACCTTAGGTGGAAATATAGTATTTCAAAATTGGTTGTTATGGTTAATTTCAAGTAAAAGTTAAAATCCAGGTAAAAGCAGTAACACGCTGAAAAGAATATATCCTGTCTGCTGTCAGGCTATCACGGCGTGATTCCGCCGCAGGCTGTGCAACCGTCAGCGCAATGCATGCCAGGTAATAAAGGTGTCGACAATTTTAGTAATTTACCAGAGTCTTTTTTGTCCAATGAATTACTCTGCTGCACTTATCCATTGAATCTAAGATCGTATCTGGAAAGCCAGCGTCAATTTGCGGTAAAATTGTCTGGCACTCACCTTTCTTTTTCACCTGCCGAGGAGTAACCAAACCTATGAAATGGAAAATCTTACTGACGGACGGGCTGGCGCCAATTTCCGATGATGCGCTTCTCTCGTCAATCGAACTGACGGATAAAAAAGGCATTTCCGCTGAAGAACTGCTGGATGTAATTGGCGATTATGATGCCCTGATCGTACGCGGCCGGACCAAGGTCACCGAAGAAGTCTTTGCCGCGGCAAAGAACCTGAAGATTGTCGGCCGAATGGGCGTTGGGGTGGATAACATTGACCTGGTGGCTGCCAGGAAGCATGATGTCATTGTTGTCAATGCCCCCATCGCAACGACCGTTTCCGTGGCGGAATTGACCCTCGGATTGATGTTGAGCCTGATCCGCGATATCCCCAAGGCAAGCACCGGTTTGAAGGATGGACAGTGGCTGAAGAAGGAACTGGTCGGTACGGAATTATTCCAAAAAACCCTGGGTGTGATCGGCTACGGGCATATCGGTGAAGCGGTCGGGAAGCGCGCCCAGGCATTTGATATGAACGTCATCGCCTACGATCCCATCCGCGCCGCTGACGAAATTGAAGCAACCGGCGCGACTCCCGTCAGCCTGGATGCACTGCTCAAACAAGCCGATATCATCACCCTGCATATCCCGCACATCAAAGCGACCCACTACCTGCTGAACGCGGATGCCTTTGGCAAAATGAAACCGGGCGTTCGCATTATTTGTGCCGCACGCGGCGGTGTGATTGAAGAAAGCGCACTGCTGGCTGCCCTGGAGAGCGGCAAGGTCGCAGGCGCAGCCCTGGATGTATACGAAACCGAGCCCCCGGGAGAGTCGCCCCTGGTCCGGCATCCCTTGGTCATTGGCACGCCGCATATCGGCGCTCAGACCAAAGAAGCCCAACTTAGAGCGGGACACGATATCCTCGAAGAGGTGATCGCCGGTCTGGATGAAAAACCCCTGCGCTGGCGAGTCGCCTGAATTTATACTGACTTTCACCAGTTATAAACAAATTCATCTCGCAATAATATCAAAGGATACCAATGACTGAAAAACCCGAACAATCAGAAAAAATGCAGCAACTGATCGACCTTGCGGCCGAACTGGATGATCTTGGACACATCAACGCCTTAATGGCCTGGGATCAGCAGGTTTACATGCCCCCCGGCGGCTCGGAAGAACGCGGCCAGCAATCCGCACTGCTCGGCCAGATCATGCACGAGAAGTTCACTTCCGATGAGGTGGGTAAA
Organism: uncultured Chloroflexia bacterium; assembly: GCA_963741015.1. GTDB lineage: Bacteria > Chloroflexota > Anaerolineae > Anaerolineales > Anaerolineaceae > Brevifilum. The sequence goes on from CAVUGP010000005.1 coordinate 78,474, forward strand.
CTGATCGCTGACCTGGAAGAGGAAGTGGGTGACCTCAATGCCGACACCGATGAGGCCCGCTCCGTCAAGGTTGCCAAAAAGCAGTATGAGAAACAAACCAAAGTGCCTTTGCCCCTGCTGATGGCCTTCATCCAGGAGACCACTATTGCACATGAGGCGTGGGTTGAGGCCAGGGCTAAGTCCGATTTCTCAATCTTCCAGCCCCACCTGCAAAAAATTGTTGACATGCGCATTCAATACGCCCAGCTCTTCCAGCCCTACGATCACGTTTATGATCCCCTGCTGGACGATTTTGAGCCCGGTATGAAGACCGCGGATGTCAAAGAGATCTTCAACAAACTCCGTCCCCGGCAGGTGGAACTGCTCAAAGCCATCGCCGAGAAGGAACCACCGGACAATTCCTTCGTCAAAAAGTATTACAAAGAGGAATTCCAGGAGATGATCGGCCGCTATGTGATCACCCGGTTCGGCTATGACTGGAACCGCGGCCGGCTGGATATCACCGCACACCCCTTCACGACGGAATTTGGACAGGGCGATGTCCGCATCACCACCCGCTACCTGAAAGATGATGCCGGATCAGCGCTGTTTAGCACAATGCACGAAGCAGGGCATGCCATGTATGCTCAGGGCGTTGCCAGGAAATACAACCGCCACCCACTCAGCGGCGCGGCTTCTCTCGCCATCCACGAGTCTCAATCCCGCTTATGGGAAAACCTGGTCGGCCGGAGCAAGGAATTCTGGTCCTTCTTCTATCCTTCCATGCAGATGCTGTTCCCGGAATACCTCGAGAACGTCAGCTTGAATGATTACTACCGCGGCATCAACAAGGTTGAACCTTCGATGATCCGGGTGGAAGCCGACGAAGCGACCTACAACATGCACATCATGCTGCGCCTGGAAATCGAGATGGGTCTGATGGAAGGCAGCATGGAAGTCAAGGACCTGCCGGAAATCTGGAACAGCAAGATGCGGGATTATCTCGGCATCACACCTGCCAACGACGCCGAAGGCGTCCTGCAGGACGTGCACTGGTCCGGCGGCATGATCGGTTACTTCCCAACGTATGCCCTGGGTAACCTGGCCTCCGTGCAGCTCTGGGACAAGATGGTTGAAGAGAACCCCAATATCCCTGACGAGATCGCCCAGGGCAAGTTCGACACCATCCTCGGCTGGATGCGGGAACACATCCATCAATACGGTGCTAAGTACGAACCGCAGGAGATCATGATGATGGCGACGGGCAGCAAGATCACCCCGGAACCCTACATCAAATATCTCCAGACGAAATATGGCGAGATATACAACCTTTAGGTTAATCCTGCTCCTAAAACCTTTATGATCCATAAGGGCGACGCATGCTGTGTACAGTACGCGTCGCCCTTACTTGCAGCAAACGGACTCAATCCCGATTTGATTTCTTATTGCTGACACCACTACTTCACTTAAACTCCCCCCTTGTATAATTGGTCTATGTTTCACAAGCGTCGCATCATTTTCGTACTCGTCTTTATTGCTGCCCTAAGCCTGTTCCTGCCAAAGGCGGCTTATGCCGTGCCTTCCCCGTCCATGGCCATCCGCACGCCGGGAAATGGCTCGATCGTCACCGCACCGATCCCAATCTCTGCCATCGTTCAGCCCGGTGCAGACGGATTGATCCGCCTCACGCTGACAGATAAGGCTGATAACACGCTTGCCAGGCAATTACTGCGGGTGGATTCCGGCAGTGAAACTGAAATCACCTTCGATACAAATCTCACCTTCGAGATCCCCAATGGGACCATGGAAGCCCTGCTGACCCTCTCAACCCAGGACGATTACCATCGCCCGCTTGCACTGAGATCCGTCCTGGTAACCCTCAACTCAAACGGTGAAGCTCAGGTCAACCTTAACTCAAATGAAGAAGCCTGGCTGGAAATTAATTTCCCTGAGGCGCAAGAGATCATCGGTGGGGGCAAGTTCACCGTTCAGGGTTCGGTCATTCCTGTCACTCAGAATCCGATCATCTTTGAATTGATCACGGATACCGGTGGAATGATCGGTACTGCCCAACTTGCGGTGAACCAGGCGGGAGAACGGTTTTCATTTGAGCTGCCGCTTACTTATGGGTTTATTTCATCCGTCCGGGATGTGCGCCTGGTGGTCCGTCAAAGCATTGACGGCTATGCCAATAATGTGATCCTCGACAGTCTCCCCCTGGCGCTCGCGCCGTAATATTGCACATCGCATAAATTAGAAAAAAATAATTGTCTAAACTTTCGTAAGTAGTATTTTCGTTGTTTTGAATTATTTTCCCAAAACGGTGATCATACCGGGGATAAGTTCAATCAGAAAAATATGACTTCACAAGATGCTGTGCGGTTGGTTCGTCGACAATCAATTCTTTAATATAACCACCTTTCAAAGCTGAATATAGACCTCTGACCTTAGCAAGGCCGGAGACAACACAAATTCCATATTTATTCTGAAAAAAATCCAATTCCGGACCACTTGCTCTGGCATTCAAAGGGATATTTCTATAATCACCATTTGACCTAAAAAAGACGGTAGCGATATCTCCGACAACATCGAATTTTTCCAGCTCACGATAATTGATCTCTTCCAGATATCCATCACTATACACATGACTCGGAACACCTGCATTTACTGCGCCAATACTATATAGAAGAATATCAGCTTTCTTTTGAATGCTCAGAATCCGTTGAATGCTCTTTTCCCGCCACAGCGCCTGCTTGGTTTCGGCATAATCGAAAAACGTCGGCAGGGGAAATAGATGGGTCTGCGCTTGATAATTTTCAGCGAATCTCATAATAATTTCAGCCGCGTATTCATTTCCCATGGATAAAGTATTACCCGCACCGTTCAATTGAACGATTTGAGTATTTTGAATGGTTTTTTTGATCAGGCGTTTTGAAATGGCAGTTAATGTAGTTCCCCAGGCAACACCAAGGGTCATATTTGAATCAAATATCGTATTGAGATACCTTGCCGTGTATTGCGCAACTCGATTAAGCCACTCCCCCTCACCAGCAATTTCCGGCACTTGAACGACATGAACACGCTCAATTTTGAATTTTTCTATGATCTTCTTTTCGATGATTCGAGGTTCTTCAGCCGGATCAACAATACTGATATTAACTAACCCCTCTTCTTTCGCAAATTGTAGAAGTCGGGAAATTGTTGATCTTGAAACATTCATTTCCTTCGCAATTTCTTTCGTGCTTATGTTTTGATAATAGTATAAACGAGCAACTTTAATTGCTTCTATGATCTTATTGTATGAAACCATAAGGCCTCCAATTCAGATAATTGCAAATCGTTTGCACAAATGATAATGTTTTTTTCGGTAACATTATATCATCTCTGCAAATATGTGCATATTACTTGAAATTATTTGTAATGGGAAAAACATTACTTTATAATTGTTTACATAATGTTAATCTATAGTTCAAAATATACTGATTCGACCAAAATTTTCATTCTAAAAAAGCACGAAAATCCAAAGTGAAAAAAATTTAATAATTTAGAGATTTATAGGGAAATTCTTGTTAAAAATCTTGCCGTGTCAATTCACTCAATTTCACTTCTGATCTAGAAGTCGACATTCATCATAGCCATCTTATAAAACAACCAGTGGCTTTGATAGCAAACGGAGGTGTCAATGTAAATTTGCTCGAAAGGAATTACCGTCTAGCAATCATCCTGAATGAAATATTTCCGGACGGCTAATCCCTAATCGTAGTTCCATTACTTATTAAATCTTAGAAAAGGAGAGATTTAACGTGAAGAAACTTAGTAAGCCTGTACGAATTCTATTTATTGGCCTGATTATGATCCTTGTAGGCAGTCTTGTTGCAAGCGCACTGCAAACCAACTTATTTAAGACCCGGGTAAAGGACATCACAATCCAGACCGAACAGCAGCAGACTTTGCATGCGCTTATGTTCATCCCCAAAGAATGCTCAGCTGCAAATCCATGCCCACTCGTGGTTACAAGCCATGGCTGGCTCAACAGCGCCGAGGTTCAGGACGCCGCTTCAATTGAGCTTTCACGGCGCGGCATTGTTGTCATCGCCATAGATGCCATCACTCATGGCATGTCAAGCAATTCCACCGGCGTTCCCGGTCGAGACACTGCTGGCGGTATGATCTCATGGGTTGAATATGCCACAAGCGGCCTGCTTGATTATGTTGATACATCACGTATTGGTGTGATGGGTCACTCCATGGGCGGTGGATATGCCTGGACCACCACGATGTATTACGGAGCACAGTATTTCGCTGCAATTGAAGCAGCAAAACAGCCTGACTCAGATGGTGGTGAAGAAATTACACCTTTAGAACAAGCCTACGCCGATTCTTTTGACAAGATCGCGGCTGCCTTACCAACAGGTAATGCCCCACGGCTGATCACCCCAGAGAGCAACCCCTATGCCTCCATCCACGCCAATTTTGGTGATATGCTTGCATGGTTCGAAGAAGGCGGAAGTGCGAGGACAACAGGTTCGTCTGACATCATAGGCGAATCCTCAAGAAGCGTATGATCTGATCAACTACCCGAATGGTGTTTTGCGTGCCAATCCCATTACCTATGTTGAAGAAGGCGTATTCTATGGCAATAAAGAGGACAAGACCTTACGTGTTCTCTATCAGCCAAAGACAACCCACCCCCTCATCCACTTCTTCCCCCCAGCGACAACGGATGAGATCAAATTCTTCACCTATGTCTTCAATATTAACACCAACCTTTCCGCCGGAAATCAGTATTTCTTCATCAAGGAACTCATGAACTTCCTCGCCATGATCGGCTTGTTCGTTGTCATGGTACCGATAGCTCAGATCCTGATGGATCATCCTTTCTTCCAGGAACTGAAGGGTAAAGAGGGACCGAAATTACCCGCTCTTTCTACGCCTAAAGCGAAAAGGAGATATCTTTTTGGGATCCTGCTCACTGGATTAATTTCCTTCGTGACAGCTTGGTTCACCTTTGTTATCTACGATAAAATCTTCACAGCTGGTTTCATGTCAGCCGGCAAATTCTGGTTCCCGATCCCAACAGCCAACAATGTTATGACATGGACGGCGATTATGGCTGCCTGGACTTTCTTCTGGTTCTGGTTCAACTTCAAGCGGGACAAGAAGGCGGGCCTCCGCACTGATGAGATGATTGGCTGGAAGATTACCAAGCAAGAATTCTGGAAGACATTGGGGCTGGCAACTTTGGTCATCGCCGTTGTTTACAGCATCGTCTGGTTCTGCAAGTGGTTGTTCAACACCGACTTCCGGATTTGGACCCCTGCCATTAAGACCTTCAACCCTGACAAACTGTTGTACTTCTTCCAATACTGGCCGGTGTTCTTCGCTTTCTATCTTGGCAACTCACTGATGATCAATGGTGCCATGCGAGTTGACGGAATGAGCGAAAGGAAGAATCTGTTTATTAGCGCACTTGCCAACATCATTGGCCCAGGGCTTGTCTTCCTCGTTCAATATTCGCCTATTGCCTTCACCCATAATGTTCTGATTGATAGGAACGCATGGACATTCTGGATCGATCCGTTGGTAATTGGTTTCACCGTCTTTATACTCTTCCCAGCTCCTTACGTACTGCGTGCTTTCTACAAAGCAACCGGTAAGAACTGGTTGGGTCCTATTGTCTACTCTGTAATGGCTGTAATGATCCTGGTGATGCATAACGCTATCTACGGATTGTTCTTCTAACATTCTCCTGAGCACTGGTTCACCCTCCCTTATGGGGGGGTGAACCACCTTTTTGTAATAACAGGAATATAGTAGACAGGGAGAGTATAAATGGCTGATTATATTGCATCTATTGACCAGGGTACGACCAGCACACGCTGCATTTTATTCAATCACAGCGGCGAAATCGTCAGCAGCCACCAATTAGAACATGAACAAATCTACCCAAAACCCGGCTGGGTCGAACACGATGCTGAGGAAATTTGGGATAGAACCAAAGAAGTCATCAAGATTGCACTATTCAAAGCAAATGCAAATGCTCATGATATTGCCGCTGTAGGTATAACAAACCAGCGCGAGACAACGCTCGTTTGGGATCGCCAAACTGGTAAACCGTATTACAATGCCATCGTCTGGCAGGATACCCGTACAGCCAACATCATTTCTGAACTTGGAAAAGTCGTTGGCCAAAACCGGTTCCAGGAACGTGTGGGATTACCGTTGGCAACATATTTTTCCGGCCCAAAGATCCGTTGGATCCTGGATAATGTTGAAGGTGTACGGGAAGCCGCTTTGAAAGGTCGGGCGATTTTCGGAAACATGGACACCTGGTTGATCTGGAACTTGACCGGCGGCGTTAATGGCGGTCTGCATATTACCGACGTCACCAATGCCAGCCGAACCATGCTGATGGATTTAAAACACTTAAGTGGGATGCGGATATTTGCAAAGCTATGGATGTTCCTCTCCAGATGCTTCCTGAAATCCGACCGTCATCTCAAGTCTATGGATACACAAAAGTTGATGGGCCATTTGAGGGCGTCATTCCTGTCTCCGGTGATCTTGGCGATCAACAGGCTGCGACTGTGGGACAAACCTGTTTCACTGCCGGAGAAGCCAAAAACACCTATGGAACGGGTTGTTTCTTGATCCTGAATACTGGAGAAGAGATCGTCCTTTCCGAGAACGGTATTTTGACCACGGTCTGCTATCAATTTGAAAATGAAAAACCGGTTTATGCTTTGGAAGGGTCCGTGGCCATCACAGGTGCGCTTGTCCAATGGCTGCGGGACAACCTCGGTTTGATCAGGAAATCCTCGGATGTTGAAGACCTGGCGAAGACTGTTGAAGATAACGGAGGCATGTACTTTGTTCCGGCATTTTCCGGCTTATTCGCCCCATATTGGCGATCTGATGCTCGCGGTGTGATGGTGGGTATGACGCGCTATATTAATCGCGGCCATATCGCCAGAGCAGCGTTGGAAGCGACCGCTTTCCAAACCCGTGAAGTCCTGGATGCCATGAACAGGGATTCAGGCGTCGACCTGGAAGTTCTCAAGGTTGACGGCGGGATGGTTGTCAACGACCTGCTCATGCAAATCCAGGCAGATGTCCTGGGTGTTCCGGTCATCAGGCCAAAAGTTATTGAAACCACCGCACTGGGTGCAGCTTATGCCGCCGGTCTTGCTGTAAAATTCTGGAAAAATAAAGAGGAGATGTGCGCTAACTGGGCCGTAGACAAAGTCTGGGAACCAGACAAAGACAGTCCCCTTTATAATGTAAAATTCCAGGAGTGGAAGAAAGCTGTTTCAAGAACACTGGATTGGATTGAAGAAAATTAAGTTATTGAGTAATATTAAGAAAAATTAATATGCTGAATCAAGGCTAAGTGATGGGAATTTATTCTTTTGGTAGTAAACTTTACCTAAATTCCCATCATTTTTCTAAGATTTCATTTTGATTCGATGAATTGAGAGAGCGCCGAACAGGAATTTTGTTGATTTTCACTTTGAATTTATTTATTCAAGTTGAATGTTTAGAGAGTCCTCCTTCAAATTCATCTGCATATCATTTACCATAAAAGTCTGTATGCCAATATAATTGGTATTCACAGGTATGATATGCTGTTGCCTTATAACGAATAATACTTTATGGAGGCGTTTATGCCCAAGAAATACGATGTCATCATTATTGGCGCTGGAGTTGTTGGCAGCATGGTGGCACGTTTTCTCTCAAAATATCAACTGGATATTTTATTGATAGAAAAAGAAGTTGACGTTTGTATGGGTACCAGCTCAGCCAACTCAGCTTTGGTACACGCCGGTTATGATGCCGTACCCGGCACCAACAAAGCAATTACCAACATTATGGCTGCTGAGATGTGGCCCCAGCTTTCAGACGAACTTGATATTCCTTATGAACAATGTGGGGACTACGTCGTCGCAGTGAACGAAGAAGATCTTACCGTCCTTCAAGAATTATTGGAGCGAGGTAAGCTTAATGGTATTTCGAAAATGAAAATCATTGATGGCGAAGAAATGCGCCGCCGAGAACCCTTAATTCGACCAGATGTGATCGCTGTACTTTGGGCACCCACCGGCGGATTGGGAGATCCCTTTGCCGCAACTGTGGCCGCTGCCGAAAATGCTGTGATGAACGGCGTTGAATTAAAACTCAATACAAGTTTTGAAGATTTCCTGATGGACGGAAACACAATAACCGGTGTCAAAACCAGTCAGGGCGATTTTGAATGCCGCTGGGTGGTCAATGCTGCAGGGTTATATGCAGATGATGTTATGCACAAAGCAGGGGTCCGTCCTGAATTCGAGATCCGACCTCGCCGTGGCGAATATGTCATCCTGGATAAAGCTGATTTTCAACTGACACATGATACAATCTTGTTCCCAACGCCGTCCGGTAAAGGCAAAGGCATCGTTGTTGCTTCTTCACTGCATGGCAATGTGATCGTTGGGCCGAATGCCAACTTTGTTGATGATAAAACCAATAAAGATGTCACCAAAACAGGCGTTGAGGAAATCTGGTCCGGTGGAAACAAACTGGTTCCCAGCATCAGTCGCAAGAATATCATTGCGGAGTTTGCCGGATTGCGGGCGACCGGTAATGCGGATTGTCCCTAACCCGGAAATTGATTACCACCAGGATTTCATTATTGAGATTCCCGAAAATATCAAAGGATTGGTCAATCTGGGCGGGATCGAATCTCCCGGGTTCACCGCTGCCCCGGCCATCGCCATCAAAGTGATTGAACTGCTGAAAGGAGCCGGTGAAATTCTTGAGGAAAGACCGGGTTGGAACCCGATCCGTAAGGCGCCTCCCGTCTTCCGCCATCTCTCCAAAGAAGAACAGGCCAAACTGATCGAGGAAGAACCCGCTTATGGCCGGATCGTTTGCCGCTGTGAGACGGTCACTGAAGGCGAAATCCTGGCAGCCATACACTCCCCCATCCCGGCTACCACCTATGACGCCATCAAACGGCGCACCTGGCTGGGCACCGGCCGCTGCCAGGGAGGGTTCGATATGCCCCGGGTGGTCAACATCCTGTCCAAAGAATTGGGGATCTCTCCGGAAGAGGTCACAAAAAAGGGTGCGACTTCACCCTTGCTCTACCGCCGCACTAAAGATGTCCAACAGGACCATCTCATCGTGGAGGACCTGATATGAAATCCAATTATGACGTGATCATTATCGGGAGTGGTCCCGGCGGTCTGGCTGCTTCGATAGCCGCCAAAGAACACGGCGCTGAAGACGTTCTGATCATCGAACGCGATGTCGAACTCGGTGGGATCCTGCTGCAGTGCATCCATAACGGTTTTGGTCTTGAACTCTTCAATGAAGATATGCCTGGCCCGACCTATGCCCAATACTTTATCGATAAAGCAAAGGGACAAGGTGTCCAAACCTTGATGGACACAATGGTGCTGGACATCACTCCTGAACTTAAAGTCTTTGCTATTAATAAAGACCTGGGATATCTCGAATTACAAGCGCGTTCCATCGTGCTGGCAATGGGCTGTCGTGAACGTACACGGGCGCAGATCCTGCTGCCCGGGTCACGCCCTGCCGGCGTCTACACCGCCGGGACCGCCCAACGCTTCGTGAACGTTGAAGGACACATGCCCGGTAATAAATTTGTGATCCTCGGTTCAGGCGACATTGGGATGATCATGGCGCGCCGCCTGACCATCGAAGGTGCAGAGGTTGAACGCGTCCTGGAGATCATGCCCTACCTGACCGGTCTGACCCGTAACTATGTCCAGTGCCTGCTCGACTATGGAATCACCCTGCAGAAACACCGCACGGTGAACCGGATCATCGGTCGTGACCGAGTGGAAGCGATCGAGGCCGTGACAGTTGATGAGAAATGGCAGCCAGTTCCCGGCACGAAGGAAATCATCCCCTGCGATACCCTGCTGTTATCCGTCGGGTTGATCCCGGAAAATGAACTCTCCAAGAAAGCCGGCGTCCAACTTGATCCTATAACCAACGGGCCTTATGTGGATGACCGCTTCATGACCAATGTCCCCGGTATTTTTGCTGCCGGCAACGTGGTCCATGTCTATGACCTGGTGGATTGGGTGACCGAAGCCGGTTACACGGCCGGAAAAGGTGCAGCCCAGTTCGCCCTGGCAGAGAAAATTAAGGTTGGTGATGAAATTCCAATCAAAGCGGGTGAGAATATCCGCTATGTCGTTCCCCACAAGCTTGACAAGAACCACCTGGCTGAGGAACTGGTCCGGCTGCAAATGCGCGCCATCGTGCCGATCGAGGAACGCGTCCTGGTAACTGTGGAAGACCAAAACGGGGAAGTGATTGCTAAAAAGGGCGAGCCTTACGCCCGTCCCGGTGAGATCCTGACCCTGGCAATCCAGCCGAAAGCGTACGATGCCATTCAAAAAGCCACCTCGTTGACAGTCAATGTGCGTAAACGTTAGTCTTGTTAAAAAATAAAGGAATAAAATATGGCCGAAATCAGTGAAATCATCTGTGTGACCTGTCCGAAAGGCTGCACGTTACGCGTGAAACACGAGGGAAAGAAAGTGCTCGAGGTATTGGATGGCTGCAAGCGCGGTGAAGAATATGCGATCTGCGAACTGCAGGACCCCCGCCGGATGGTGGCTTCCACTGTGAAAGTCAAAGGCGGATTGCACCCTTTGGTACCGGTCTATACACGTAAAGCGATCCCCAAACACTTGATCCCCGAACTGGCCCGTGAACTCCGGGAGGTGGAAGTGTCCGCACCGGTCAAGATCAACCAGGTCGTAATGACCGATGCTCTTGGCACCGGGATCGATGTGGTGGCCAGTCGGGATATGCCGAAGGCGGAGTAGGTATTAGGTAATAGGATTTAGGTAATTAGGAATTAACTCAATTATTAGGTGGATTGGAAAACCCACCTTTTTAGATCAATGAAATTTGAAATCCAGAGAAATATCAACCCCTTCCTGCATTCGGCATCCTTCCCCTTTCCAAGGGAAGGTTGGCTTCAACAGCAGCCAGGTAATAGTTAATCAACAAAAACCCCTGAATCTTGATGGTTCAGGGGTTGTGTAATACGCTAAATTCAATTCCTATGGTGCGCCAGGCCCGTAATAATTGGGGTCTTCCGGGGTCATTCCGCTGGGGTCATGTACCCAGACATAATCGCCAATATCCGCCCACTGGTAAAGCCAGTTGGCATCGCCGGGTGAAAGGTTGATGCAGCCATGCGACTGCCGGTAACCAAACAAGGTGTGCCAGTAGGTTGCATGCAGGGCGCGAGCTTCGTCATAATACATCGTCCAGGGCACGTCTTCCAGATAATAATAATCAGAACGGTCTTCTTCAAAAGCGCCGCGCATCGTTTCGAGGGGTTTTTTCTCGTAGATTTGGAAAACACCCGGCCGGGTGTAGAAAGGTTCAAAACCACTGGCGACTAGGGTTGCAAAGAGCAGGTTGCCATCTTCATAAACACTCAAAGTCTGTTGGAAGAGATTAACCTCGATCCAGCGATTGCCTTCAACGCCTTCCGGCTTCACCGGGTTGAACGTGACAATTCGAGCTTTCATGCTGTTGACCCACTCATTGGGTGCGATCTCATACCAAAAGACCTGCTCCGCTTCAACGGTTTTGTAGACCTGGATTATATCCGTCTGATAATATTCCTTTCCGCTTGTCTGGGCGGAAAATGAGGGTTCGGTATAACTTGGCGTACGGTCAATGATCCAACCGAAGTCTGTGCGAGGGTTTTCATAGAACAACAACCCCTGGAAATCGGTATAAGCGGCGGGTGATGCCCTCAGCCAGGCGCCGGAAGCCAACTGCAGGTAAGGCTTGCCGTTGTAATCATTCCGGCTGACGTAGCTGATATATCGCAATGAACCGGATTCAATATATCCCACCGGGTTAACCTCTGCAACGGCATCATCAAATGAGCCATAGATCGGCGCTCGCTGTTCTTCCGGCAGGTTGATCTTGGCGACGTAAACGGGCAATATGGCCAGGTCTCGGGATGGTGAAGCTGCCGGTATTTCAAGAGCAGGGAAAGGAAATCCTTCCGCTTCCATCGCCGCCACTGTCTGAGCAGGACCGTAGAGCTGGCAGGTACCGTCGGCCGCCATCCCCGGGAGGCATAACGGCAGTCCGAGTTTGTCGCCGCCGTCCTGGGCAAATACCTGCCCGGTTGAAGCGATCAGCATGAGAGCCAGGAGTGTTACCAGTAATTTATATTTCATCCATCCTCAAATCCAATTTCAGTGAAAATGATTATACCTAAAGTTATCCAATTTGATAATTAAGAGGATTCTTTCATAAACCCGTTAACTACAAGGGAAATACCCTAGATTATCTAGGTTGGAACCACACGAAATCTTCTAAGATAAAGATTGAAAGGGTTCGATAATAAATAATAAATCCCTCTCCTGGCAGAGGGAAACATGAGAGACATCAACGGTTCAGTTAGAGCCGTTGATGCGCGTTAACCGTTTAATCTTGAATGGTCATCGGAACTCCAAACCGCAAAAGTTCAACTTCCTGACCATATTGATGGCCTAATTGAACCAGTTGGCCGAACGTACGCAGTGATCCTATCAAAGGTCTGAGCCCTTCTCCCACCGGACGAAAGAAATTATCCCAATGGGAGACCAGCACCTTCTTTGCACCGGATGACAACACCGTTTCACCATAGAGATTTTCAAGATATCCTCTTGGTTTCATACCAAGGCCGCCGATTCCTAAAATGACGGTATCCACATCCTGGTCCGAGTATGCCCCAGGGATGAAATTCGCACTGCCGAAGACCAGCGTCCGATCCACCAGGATAGCAAACACCTGACCGCACCGGTATTGCCAGAACCAGGCCGGTGGTGCCAGGGGCTGATTGATGAGTTCATCGTCGGACATGAACCAGCGAAAGGGTGCCGGGAATTGGATGTGGCGGCTGTGAATAAATCTGATCCGGAACTTGCCGACCTTAACCTTTTCTCCGTTTGACACTTCCTGCCCTTTGATGGAATCCAGTCCCTCTCCCCCTGCAAGCATCATCGCTGAGGAAGATCCATATAAGAAAGCACCGGTTTGCTTGGTGACCTCGACGGCATCCAGAGCGTGATCATAATGGGTATGGGTAAGCAGGACCCCATCCAATGATTCCACCCGCGCTTTTGCCAGGTTTTCGCTAATTCGCCCGGGATCAGGAGCAATCCTGCCCATCAGTTTCGCCAAACGCGGACGTATGAAATGGGGATCGATCAGCAATGAGGACCCGGCTTTTGAGAAAAGCAGACAGTTTGTGCCTAGGAAAGTGATTTTCGTTTTTTCTGCCATAATACTTAATTGTGCTCTATTTTATTGGAGCGCGCCATCGTATATAATGTATTAAATTGATATTGATGAATAAGAAGCTCAGCCCAAGGTTGAGCAGATGTTTCTGCGAGGTATTTAAAAATACCTGAAATGCCGTCCGGTTTACGAAAACCGGACGGCATCCTTTAATTCACGCGAATGAGATCAAACGATCAATTCCGCTCTGAAGATGATCGTGGCATCCCCGGCGATGTGAACCCGGTCTCCCTCCAACCGCACATGAAGCACACCACCCCGTGCGGATGCCTGAAAAGCCTCCAGGGTATTCTTCCCGAGTTTACCTGCCCAATATGGTGTCAACAGGCAGTGCGCCGATCCGGTCACCGGGTCCTCATTTATTCCAAGTTGGGGGGCAAAGAAACGTGAAACGAAATCAAATTCATCGCTCTCACTCCTGGCCGTGATGATGACTTCAGGCATCTTGCTGGCAGCCAGCCCAGTGAAGTCGGGCTGGGCTGACCTGACCATACCCTCATCCACCGCTTCAAACAGGAAATAGTTCCCGGAAAATACAGCTTCAATCGGTTGGAATCCCAGCAGAGTGGCAATGTTCTTTTCGATCACCAACGGTTCAGGAGGCTTCACCGGGAAATCCAGTTCAATCGCGCCATCCTTCCAGCTTGCCCTGAGTTCTCCGCTGCGAGTTAAGAAGATGATCGGTTTCCTACGCAATTCCGGCCTGATTTCAAACAACACCTTGGCGCTGGCCAATGTAGCATGACCGCAAAGGTCCACTTCCATTGCCGGAGTGAACCAGCGCAAAGACCAGCCGTCCTTTTCCGTTTCCGGCAGCAGGAAGGCCGTCTCCGAAAGGTTCATTTCGGCAGCCAGAGCCTGCATCCAATCATCCGGTGCGGGATCCTCCAACAGGCAAACAGCAGCCGGGTTACCTTTGAAAGGAACATCGGTGAAGGCATCCACCTGGTAAAGAATGTGTGACATTATCTTGCTCCTTATGCATCGTAAACGGTTGGATAAATTACCTGAGGATCGACAGCAGGATTGCGATTGAAGCTACACAAAGCAAGCCGGCACCAGCAAGAGCAATAACAATCCAAAGCGGGAAATCCCTTTTAGGTTTGGGTTGGGCTTCCGTTTTTGGATCAATATAATCCGGTAATTCAGCAGGCGCGGCCACCACGGTGTGGACTTCCTGGTTCCCTTGCGGCATGAAGGAGATCTGGGTCTGGGTGCCTAGCTGAACGACGGCACCGGGCGTAAGCTGCACGGGTGATTTCACCCGCTTGCCGTTAACAAAGGTGCCGTTGGTACTGCCCAGGTCCTCAACGAAGACCCTTCCATCTCGCTGTACCAATCGGGCATGGAAACCCGAGATATGCGGTTCTTCAACGACCAGGTCATTTTCCGCTGCCCGTCCTGCACTGATGACATTCTGATCAAAATCAACGGTTAAGCCTCGGTAGGGATCGGTCAGGTAAGTCAATTTATATTTCACGGCCCGTCCTTGCAACATATTGGTACGTCTGAGCGTTCATTTTAATACCAAACAATTATCAGAACAATTATTATAGCTATTTTAATCATAAAATCATTTACCCGGGTCCTCTTCCTTAAAATATAACTCTTTTCTTTTAAAAAACCGAAAAGGAATTGAATTCTAAATCAGAGTTGTTTATAATAGAGCCAAGCCTTAAATTTATATTAAAATATTTCAGGCTGCACACCGGATGGAGGAAATTGAGATGATGGTTAATATGATTTACCCACATCATGAGATCAGCCGCATCATGACCGCTGCAGTGGTCAATGTTAAATTCCGCCAGGATTTACTAAGCAACCCGATGCACGCCATCGCACACGGCTTCGGTGAGGAAACATTCATCCTGGAGCAGGAACAGGCCGAACAACTTTCCAAGATTTCAAGCAAAAACACTCGAGGAATTCGCCACAAAGATCGTTTACGCCTGATCTTCAGCAAATCCTGGGTAAGATCAAATGCTGTAAATTGTTACAGCATTTTTTTATTTTCTCCTTTTATTGGAATATTTGCAAATAATTTATTGACAATCTTCTATTCCAATATTAGAATAGTATTGTGAATAATAAAGAACTTGCCTTATTGGGGCTCCTGGTTGAAGGTCCGAAATACGGTTATCAGTTGGAGAGTGATATTGAAGCGCGTGGGATGCGGGAATGGACAGAGATCGGATTTTCATCGATTTATTACCTGTTAACCAAGGCCGAAACACTGGGTTGGGTCGGTTCAACCCTGAGCGAATCGGAGAAAGGGCCGGTTCGCAAACTCTATGCTCTGACCCACGAGGGTATGCTCCAGCTTCGAAGCGCCGTTGAGAAAAGGCTTGCAGATCCCGCGCCCCACTCCGGTGATTTTGATCTGGCGCTGGCGTTTATGTCGGTCCTGCCGGAAGAAAAGATCACTTCCGGAATATCCAGTTACGGGCAGCGCCTGCAAAAAGACCTGGAACGGGTTAACCGGCAATGGGAACGCAGCGGGAAGGGCAAGCTCCCACCTAACGTGGACGCCTTATTCGCTCACAGCCTGTCCACCATTCAAGCGGAATTAACCTGGCTGGAGGCGTTCATCAGTTCGAGAAAGGGATACCAGAATGGCGAAATTTGATCTGAAAAAGAAATTTAAAGCTGCTTACCATGCCCCGGACCAGCCCGAATTGGTCTCTGTTCCGGCGTTCAACTTCCTCATGATTGATGGTCAGGGCGACCCGAACACTGCGCCTTCATACCAGGAATCGGTCAGCGCGCTTTACAAGCTGGCTTATGCCATTCGTTTCTTCATGCGGGATGAGGCCAACCTGGATTTCGGCGTGATGCCGCTGGAAGGTCTCTGGTGGGTGGAAGATCTGGATAACTTTTCTTATAATGATAAGAGCAATTGGTTCTGGACCATGATGATCATGCAGCCGGACGAGGTAACGTCCCAGATCGTCGAACAAATGCGGTCGAAGGTGGCTGAAAAGCATAACCCACCTCTCCTCGACTTCATTCGCCTGGAGAAACTGGAAGAAGGGCTGAGCGCACAGGTGATGCATCACGGACCATACGCCAACGAAAAGCCTAGTATAGACCGCTTGCATGCCTTCATTGATGAACAGCACCTCACACCGCACCACAAGCACCATGAAATCTATTTAAATGACCCAAACCGTTCCGCACCTGAGAAATTGCTGACCATTCTGAGACAGCCGGTAACTCAAAATTAGTTTTTTAATTTATCCAACAATTCAACACCGGTTCCTAATACGAACCGGTGTTTTCATTAATGAATAATGAGCCTAAGGCTCAATCATGTATTTTTGAAATGGTTTATAATTCAAACACCATTCACCCTGTACGGAGGAAGCCACTTATGGATAACACCCTCACCCCCACCCAATCCGTCGGACCACAGCAGGTCTATCCGCCCATTCCCCTGGAACCCGTGCGTGAGTTTGATTCAGCATCCTAAAAAAGGGCGTCACCAAGGAAATCAAAGGTAAAACCTATCCGGAATTCGTCAGTTAGGGATTAATTCTGCGGTTCCTTTTAGGGATGTGATATAAATTTCTCTGATCTAAATCATATTCAATCTGACAGGCGTATAAAATCATTCCTTTCGGGGCATCTCTTATTTCTTAAGGCTCCCTCTTGAGGGGAAGTTGTCTGCGGGCCAGACTGATGAGGTGATAATATAGACTATCAAATCGTCTTAACATACTTAGGAACCATACAGTAATAATGGATATTGATATTAGAAAATTAAACCATATCTCCTGTTTTAAGAAGATAACACCTCATCCGACGCTCGCGTGCCTTCCCCATCCCCTAAGGGGATTGCGTCGTTTCACTCTTTGAAGGGAAGGCTTTACGACGCGTTGAGACGCCCCTCGGGGCGTCTCAACGATGATCAGACTTACACATTCTCTCTAGTGCATCATCCACCCAGATAGGCGGCTTGCACCATCGGATTCTCCATCAAGGCCTCCGCCTCTCCAGAAAGGGCAACGGTGCCCGTCTCAAGAACATACGCCCGGTCGGCGATTGAGAGCGCCATTTGAGCGTTCTGTTCCACCAACAGGATGGTCACCCCGTGTTCATTAATTTCCTGGATCACCTCAAAGATCTGCTCGACCAGGATCGGCGCAAGTCCCATTGAGGGTTCATCAAGCAATAACAACTGGGTATCCGCCATCAGTCCGCGCCCCATTGCCAGCATCTGCTGCTCGCCGCCTGAAAGTGTCCCGCCCAGTTGTTTCTGGCGTTCCTTCAGACGAGGAAATATTTTAAACACCCGCTCCATATGCTCCTGAATTAGATCCTTATCTTTGAGGGTGTAAGCGCCCAGTTCCAGATTCTCCCGCACACTCATCTTGGCGAAGATCTTACGACCTTCGGGGACCTGAATGATCCCTTTCTCCACGATATGAGCCGGAGAAGTGTGAGTCAGGTCTTCACCCTGGAATTCAATCGAACCCGAATCGGGGTGATACAGTCCGGAGATGGTATTCAGCGTGGTACTTTTACCGGCACCGTTTGCGCCGATCAGTGCCACGATCTCACAATGATCGAGATGAAAAGAGATCCCCTTGAGGGCGTGGATCGCGCCATAAGAGACGTTAAGTTCATTCACATTAAGCATGGTGAGTCTTCTTCTGTTTAAATTTTTCCGAAAGCGCTGCTGCGCCAGGGCCTAAATATGCTTCGATCACGCGCTGGTTGGATTGGATCGCTGCAGGCTTGCCTTCGGCGATCTTGACACCATAATCCAGCACCGTGATCTGGTCCGAGATATCCATCACCACCCGCATGTCGTGTTCGATCAGCAGGATCGTGATGTTGCGTGAATCGCGGAGGTCCCTGATGAAAGCGACCATTTCGTCCGTTTCCTGGGGGTTCATTCCGGCAGTGGGTTCATCCAGCAGCAATAAGACGGGTTGGCTTGCCAGAGCCCTGGCAATCTCCAGCCGGCGCTGGGCCCCGTAAGGCAGGTTATGGGCAGGCGTGTTGGCCAAACCTGATAGCCCGACATAATCCAATAGTTCAAACGCCCGTTCGACAGCATCACGCTCTTCATGAACATAGCGGGGATTATGCAGGATGGCCTCCACCCAACTCATGTGCAACCGGGGCTGTTCTCCAACCAGGATGTTTTCGATCGCGGTCATGTCGCTGAACAGCCGGATATTCTGATATGTGCGTGCAATGCCTAATTTACAAATCTTGTCGGTTGACAGGCCATTGATTTGATGTCCGAGGAAACAAATCTCACCGGATTCAGGCACGTAAAAACCGGAAACGCAATTAAACAGCGTTGTTTTTCCCGCGCCATTGGGACCAATAATGCTGGAGATGGAATTTTCCGGCACTACCAGATCGACATTATCTACGGCGGTCAAACCGCCGAATACTTTGGTTACATTTTTGGCGTCAATCACGGCTTTGGTCATTGCTCCACCTCCACCGGTTGATCCTCTTTTGGCTTCTTAAATCGGGCACGCGGTGCAGGCCAGAGTCCTTCCGGTCGGACGATCATCATCACGACCAATAATGCGCCAAACGCCAACAGACGGTAATCTTCCAATTCACGCAGCAGTTCGGGCAAGCCTTTGAGCACGAATGCACCAACCACGATACCGGGCAAACTACCCATCCCACCCACGATCACGATACAGAGCACATTGATGGAAACCATCAAGGTGAAGTCTTCGGGACCGGTGAACTGGTTACGGGAGGCAAACAGTGCACCACCAAGGCCGGCAAAAGCCGCTCCCAGTAGAAGCGCCAGGATTTTATAACTGTAAGTATTGATACCGGTCGCCTGAGCCACAGTCTGGTCTTCCCGAATGGCGATCCAGGCGCGGCCGGTACGGGAATCTTTCAAACGCTTGGCGACAAACAACCCGATCAGGACCAGCAGCATCAACAAATGCATGTAGTTGACATCCGTAAAGACATGACCCATCCATTTCGGTTGACCAACACTGGTGATCCCTTTCGGACCGTTGGTCAGGGGTGTCAGTAAGTCACTCTTGATCAGGATGCGGATGATCTCACCGAAGCCGAGAGTTACAATTGCCAGGTAGTCACCGCGCAAATTAAGGATTGGCAAACCGAGTAATAACCCGGTCAGCGTTGAAACCAACACTGAAGCCCCGACCGCCAGCCATAAATTCAACCCGATCCCGTGCGGTTCGGGTGCAGTCAACAAGGCAAAGGTGTAAGCTCCTGTGGCAAAGAAAGCCACATAACCAAGTACAAGCTGCCCGGAATAACCGACGATAATGTTCAAGCCGAGGCCGAGCAGGATATAGATCGCAACGGTACCCATGATGTAGTTCCAATAGGAACCCCAAACCAGGGGCAGGAAATAAAGCAGCACGGCAACAGCCAGGAAAAGAACAAGCAGTATCCAGCGGTTTCCAAACAACTGACGAAGGTCTTTTTTCTCCACCCATCCAGATACACTCTCCCGACCCGCTTTCCAACTATGTTTGAGCCATCCTTTGAGGGTTAACAACCACTCCAAAGCCGCGCCAGCCAGACTGAACAAAACAAAGTAGATCAGGTAAGTATTGGCTGCAGCGGCAGGCGTGCTGTAAAAGCGCAAATAGCTGAGTTCTGCAGAGCCCAGGTTCGGCAGATATGTCTGGAAATCGGTTCCCTGGACGGCAAGAGTTCCGGTCCCCCAGATAATCAACCAGGCCATGAGCCCGCTGACCAGTCCTGCAATCAGACCACTCAAGAGGGCCATCCACCACTTGGAGTCACCAACTCCATGTCGTGCGCTGATCCCGGTGAATAACCCCAATATCGCCAGTAATGTCAGCAGGTTGTTTACAGGGAGACGGGTATCATCTGCAATCTTATCGAGGTTTCCCAGTAAATCCCCGACCATGTTTGAGCCGACATTGATAAAACCGATCAACATCAGGAAGATAAAAACGATACCAAAAACGATACCGGAGCTGAGTCCTTTCTTCAATATGGTCTTCATCAGACTTTCTCCTCCGATAATGCTTCACCTAATAAACCTGAGGGTCTGAAGATCAGGACCAGGATCAGGATCGTAAAAGCGATCACATCCTTCAATTGGAAATCCAAGCCCAAAAGGGCCGGTCCCATTGATTCGAGTAATCCCAGGAGCATCCCGCCCATCATGGCGCCGGGAATGTTGCCAATCCCGCCCAACACGGCAGCGGTAAAAGCCTTGATGCCGGGGATGAACCCGACAAAATGGTTGAATAAGCCATTGTGGATACCCCACATCACACCGGCAGCACCAGCAAGTACGCCGCTGATGATGAATGTCTTGCTGATCACCGAGTCGACGTCAATGCCCATCAGGGCGGCGGCCTGCTTGTTCTCAGCGACCGCACGCATGGACTTGCCCAACTTGGTACGTTTGACCAGGATAAACAAGCCAATCATTAAGAGAACCGATAGGATGAAGGAAAATGCGCCGGTATAGGTCAGCATGACCTCCTTGCCTCCGATCGGGATCATCCAACCGGTGCCACGTATTAGCAGGTCGGGGTTCTGGTACTGACGGCGCTGCGGGCCGAATAATAATTGGGCGGCGTTCTGCAGGAAGATCGAAGCGCCGATGGCACTGATCAGGGGGATCAGACGGGGCGCACCGCGCAGCGGCCGATAAGCGATTTTTTCCAATAAATACCCGATCAGAGCCGAGACGCCGGCGCCCGCTAAAAACGTCAGGATCAAGGCAATCACCGGGTAGGCATTGAGGAAGTTGAGGTTAGGACTTGCCGCATTTGGCGCAGGAATGGCTGCAAAAGCCTCCAGGACAAAATAACCGGCAAAGGTACCCAACATCATCACTTCGCCGTGAGCGAAGTTGATCATAAAAAGAATGCCATAGACCAGG
Organism: uncultured Chloroflexia bacterium; assembly: GCA_963741015.1. Taxonomy (GTDB): domain Bacteria; phylum Chloroflexota; class Anaerolineae; order Anaerolineales; family Anaerolineaceae; genus Brevifilum. The sequence continues at coordinate 99,676 of CAVUGP010000005.1, forward strand.
GTATAACCGATGGCGATCAGGGCATACATGCCGCCGATCACCAACCCGGCAATCAAAAACCGCATCCATGTGTCCGGGCCGTAAGTCCCTTCTCCGAATGCGGTTTGGTAGATTCGCCAACCAAGGTAAATCAAAACCACCAATCCCACCAAAAGTCGTAGGATCAGTCCCGGTGTAAGTTTAAGGTTTCGAATTTTATTAATCATATAGTGATAATTCCGATGATAACACAAAAAGGATGGGGAGGCTTATCGCCTCCCCATCCATAAAGGAGACAATTAGTTGCTTACAAGAGCCAGGGGAACCCAAGCACCGTCAACAACCTGGTAGAAGGATGGGCCGGAAGCATTGCATTCACCAATCTCATTGCATTTTACAAGACCGGTCAGACCAACATAATCGGAATTGCGGACAGCTTCAACCAACGCACCGCGCGGGACATAGAGCGTACCGTTATCAACAACGGCAACTGACTCAATCGCCTGAACGAGCACGCCGCCTGTGTCAAATGATGACCAGGTGAAAGCGCTCAATTCGCCGGCTGCGGTGGGGAAGGCTGCAGCATAAGCCTCATCAAAAGCGGTCTTCTCGGGTGAGTCAGGCGGTACCAAAGAAGCGGCAATTGCGCCTTCGCCGTTCGCACCGGTCTTCTGGGTGAATTCAACACCAAAGGTGCCGTCACAACCGAAGAAAAGCACACCATTCAAACCAGCCTGCGACCACTGGTTCATCATTACAATCGCATCTGCAGCATAGCCGCCAAAGTAAACAGCTTCAGGATTAGCAGCGGCAACCGCAGAAAGCGGAGCCACATAGTCGGCTTCACCGGGGGTGATGGCTTCATAAGCAACCACTTGCCCACCGAGTGCTTCAAATTCAGCCTGAACCACATCTGCCAAACCCTGTCCATAGGTGCCGCCATCATGCATCACGGCGATCTTGGTGAAGCCCAGATCGTTGAAGAGCAGGGAAGCGGCAGCTTTACCCTGATCAGCATCGGTAAAGGCCAGGCGGTTGAAGACCGTGGAACCTTTTTGTGTCAGGTCGGGGTTGGTAGCGGAGGGGGACATCATCGGGAGGCCGGCTTTTTCATAGATCGGCATCGCTGCATCGGTTGAGCCGGAGAAAATGTGGCCGGCAATGGCAACAACTGTGGGATCGGTTACGAGCTTGTTCGCGACAGCTGCGCCGCCTTCCGGTGTACCACCGGTATCCTCTGCGACGAGTTCGAAGGACCAGCCTTGAAAATCACCAGCCTGTTGAAGGGCAAGTGAAACACCCTGGCTGATGTCGATACCAAACATGGAATAGTCACCCAGGAGGGGGGCACCCATGCCGATCTTGATCGTTTCACCAGCGGGGATCTCTGCACAGCCAAATTCATCTTGCGTGCAGACATCCAACATGGATGTGTCAGGTGCAGCGGCTGTTTCAGTCGCAGCGGCTGCTTCAGTCGTAGCGGCTGCTTCAGTTGCTGCTGTTGTGGGAGCCGCGGTCTCTGCCACGGGTTTGGGCGCACAAGCGCTCAAAGCTAAGACAAACACAACCATCAAAACCAAAAAACTCTTAAACTTCATTGTTCTTCTCCTCTATAGTAAAAATTCAGATTTTGTTCAATCATGTTAATTACCGTTGAAATGATGCCAGTTGCACCTCCTTCTTAACTGCAGTTGTTTTACCGATAAAACAGTAAAAACAAAAAGCCACCCTTTTGGTTGGGTGGCTTTGTATTTTTGCTAATTCTTGGTCTAATTTGATTTTTGCTCGACCGTTACCTTCCCAACCACAAATTGATGCTTTGCAAAATACATGTAAAGCACCCAAAGAATAGTAACAATAATCAAGTAGCTGAACATTACGATCAAGCTCAATCCTCTCAGATGGTCAAAGGTTTCGAAAATTATATATGAGCAATATTAAGAAAAGGTACATCCGAACGCCATTTTTTGTTAATAATTCGATTAACACTTTGAGGAATCATGCCAAAATGACCTAAAAATGGTTATTTTCTAATCTGAGTCCACCAAATTCAAGAGATTCGAACTGACCTCCCAGAATTTCCTCTGTAAATCCTCATCGCGAGCCAGATCGGATGGTTTGGCGATCCGCATGCGGCTGAAGTATTCTCCGTTGATATCCGTAACTTCCGGCGAGCTCGCAAGGTAGACCGGAGTCTCGGCGCCCTGAGAGACAGGTCTGCCGTTCATCCCCAATTTCGCCAGCATATTGGTGTTGATCGTGCCGGGATGCAAGGCATTCGCCGTCACACCGCTGCCGTCCAGCCGACGCGCCAACTCGAAAGTAAAAAGCAGGTTCCCAAGCTTGGAAACACAATAAGCTCCCCAGCCATGGAAACTTTTCTCCGCATTGAGATTATCAAGGTCCGGACGAGCGCTGCCATGGGCCACAGAACTAACGGTGATGACCCTGGCCGGTGCAGAAGTTTTTAATGTAGGTAATAACAGGTTCGTCAGTAAAAATGGTGCCAGATGGTTCACCGCAAAGGTCGTCTCAAACCCATCCGGTGTACGGACAAGTTCGGTCATGTAGACGCCGGCATTATTGATCAGCACATCAAGCCGGTTATGACGAGACCGGATCTCCACAGCCAAATCCCGTACATTGGACATGACACTTAGGTCGGCAATGGCGGTCTCTATCTCGTGATTGCTTGTGTGTGCAATAATCTCATCCCGTACCCTGGCAGCCTTCTCCGGGTTGCGTCCATGAATAATCACGCGAGCGCCCAAACGCGCAAGTTGCGCGGCTGTTTCCCTCCCAATCCCATCGGTTGCACCGGTGATGAGGACAGTTTTACCCTGCATAAAGTCAGTTTGATTTCAATGAAACTCCTTGGTTTTGCAAAACACCTTATTATGATCGTTTATTAATTTTAAATCATATCTACAGAATATGGATCGTGGATAGATATCAAATTGAAAAAAAGCCTTCCCCTTGAGGGGAAGGTGGCACGAAGTGCCGAATGAGGTGATGCTTATGTTTACAATTAAGACACCTCATCAGTCCGCAGCGCGGACAGCCTCGCCTCAAGGAGAAGCCATAAGATAAAAGTAGAGGCGCTGCATGCAACGCCTCTACGAAAAATCATCGATCGATTCTGTTAAATTTAGGATCAATAACGCAGGATCGCGGCGATATTCCCTGCCTCATCCAGTTTATCGTTCCCTTCAACAACTTTTAACATCGGCACTCTTTCTCAGGGCTTCCTGAACGGCCATTTCGACAGCCGCCCCGATCTCTTCAAATTGACCTCCGCAAAACGGGCATTTATCCAATTCCTGTACTGTCAAATAACCACACCCGGTACAGCGGTATCCCATTTGTTCGAAACCTTCGGAAACCAGCAGTGTCTTGACCCGGCCTTCATGGTTGGCATTGAGCGTATCGATCAGACCGATCACCCCGTTACTCCCCTTTGCAGCTAAAGTGATCGCCTGGTCAACCAGATTATCCGTCAATATCTTTTGGGCTTTTTGTGCCTCATCCATTGCCTTATCGAGAATTTCCGCCTGACTGGCGGACATACTCATCGGAAACTCGGTCACGATCAGAGACTGCCAGGATTTTGGCAGTTCATCCTTGAAGCGGGCGATATTATCCTCCGTCCCACCGAGCATGATCCGCCGGATATGCCATCGGGTGAAAAACTCTGTGGCATATTCAATAATTTCCTTGATATTGCGGTCAATGGTATTTTCGACATTCCCGCTAACCCCCGAGCCACCCATCCTTCCCGGCATTGCGTTTCCTCCGCCTCGTTTGGTCTGGCGAACATCATCCCCGGTCACGCTTTCCAACTCATCTATTTCACCGAGATTGAACGCAAATATACGCGCCCCTTGTTTATCCACCAATATCACACTCCAGCCATCGTAAGTATCCAGTAAACGCACTAAAGGGCGAAGAGTGGGCCGTTCTCCAATATAAATATGGTCCGGAACAGTTAAATTGAACTGATAAGTCTGGAAGAAATCCTGATGCTGGTTAGAGAAGACTGCCAGACCTTTTGCAGCCCAGTCATATTCCAGATTCACATAGTCCTCAACAGCCTGAACATCCTCGGGAAGGTCAATCGGTTTGATCAGGTTGCGTAGACTAAGTTTGGCAGCTTCGGTTGTCATCCCGGTCGGATCCGTGTTTAAATAAACACTCAAAACCTGTCCTTCTGAAGAATAATCCAACAGAGCATTCAGGTCTTTCTCGGAAAACATGGTCGCCTCCATTTTAAATTGTGAAATTCTTATGTGGATCTTGTCTCCAAATAATAAGACATAGTTAATTTTATCCTATTGAGGTCTTCAATTCAAAATTTGTTCGGCCCACCAGGTGAATGAAATATCAGTCCATGCTCATCAATTTTGTGGATGTAAAAACCGCCGCAGAGTTTACTCTGCGGCGGTTTTGAATATCGGTTCTAATTACTGTCCATTTGCCGGACGTTCGCCCAATGTCACGGTCAGATCCACTGTCTGGTCACCGCGTAAGACGGTCACCACCATTTGGTCGCCCGGATGTTTATTGAGCATCATATAGCTGAGCATGTCGCTGAATTGAAGCACCTGATGTCCATCAACAGCCACAATCAGGTCGCCACCCGCAAGCAAACCCTGCACCTGAGTGGTTTGATCGCCTGCTTTAATCCCAGCCTGATCAGCAGGGCCACCTGGAACAATTTCCACGACATAGGCACCAGACGCCTCTGAGAGACCCAACAGGTCCGCCTCGGTCAGCGAGAGCTGTGGGATTGCCGACATCCCAAGGTAGGGATAGGCATAGGTCTCACCGTTGATCAGTGACGGGAGCACGAGTTTAAGTATATTCGATGAGACTGCAAAACCAATTCCCGTATTGACAGCCGCCCCTGAAGCCGTGGTACCGGAAGTCTGGATGGCACGGTTAACACCGATGACTTCACCATTCAGGTTCAAAAGCGGTCCACCGGAGTTGCCGGGGTTAATGGTGGCATCCGTCTGGATCAGGTCGCCCGCTGAGAAATAAGCACCTTCAGCCGTCTGGCGGATTGACTCCAGCGTCCGGCCACGGGCAGATACAATCCCCACAGTCATGGTGCCGGTCAGGCCATAAGGATTGCCAATGGCAACCACGGTCTGACCAACCAAAGCCTGATTGGAGTCACCAATCGGCAAAGGAACCAATTCATCCTGAGGGACATCCACCTTGACCACAGCCAGATCAGAGTCCAGATCCTCACCGACCACCTGCCCATATACCTTCAGACCATCCTGGAAATTCACTTCCAAGCTGGTTGCACCCTGAACAACATGGTAATTGGTAACGATGTTCCCTTCTTTGTCCACAACGAAACCCGACCCCAAAGCAGTGCCGGCATCAGTATAGACCTGAATGGAAACCACACCAGGGCTCAAAGTCTGGTATAAGTTGACCAGAGCATCCTGCTGCATGACCTCGTTAGGAATGACATACGTCTGAGATGAAGCGGGAGCGGTTGTGACATCCTGAGTATCAGCTGTTGTTGATGTATCCACAGCCGTTTGTCCGGTCACGGCAGGCAGCAACTGAGTTACAAAACCAGGGACTGAGCAGGCCGTCAATGTCATCGCAAGGACAACCACAACAATCCATAATTTAGAACTTCTGACTATATTTTTCATATCACTTAATCCTTTCTTTCGGAATCTTATTCCCTGGAAGTAAGACATTTATTAACATTAATAAAACTCATACCTTTTCTTAGGACAATCGAATCCTATCCGCCAACTATTCATTTTTGATAAAGAAGGAAATAAATTCTTACTTCAGCTATCAGAAATTGGATTACGGGAAAGAGCGTATCTTCTTTTAGGCTAACTTGACGCTTAAAGGGGATTATGCTACTATTTTTATAACAAACAATTCAGGTAATTATTATCAAATCAAAAGCAAAAAAGGAGATGGCTCAATGACGAAAAGATTTTCCCTAGTCATTGTTACTGTTGTCTTGCTCACCCTTGTGCTTTCGGGATGCAAACTGCCTGCTTCCAAGGCGCCAGAAACCGAAACCAGCCAAGCCATGACCACGCCGATCCGTATCCAGACGGATTCTCCTGAAATCATGACCCAAACCGCCATCGCAAAAGTCCCCGGCACAGCAACACTATCGTCCGGCGGTGTACTTGCGCCCACGGCGACCAACACCCCGGAACCAACCGAAAATATCGTCATCCCGACGGTGACGCGCCCGGCGACTTACACCCTGCATGAAGGTGAATTCCCATATTGTATTGCCCGCCGGTTCAATTTGGATCCCGCCGACCTCATCAGTATCAACGGGTTGACGGCCAACGAACTGGTGAGCCCCGGAACGATACTGCAAATCCCGCAAACCGGCACCTGGACAGGTGAAGGCCGGGTACGCAACGCGCATCCCGACACCTACACCGTTTCCGCCGGAGAGTCCATTTATTCCATCGCTTGCTATTACGGTGATGTGTCTCCGGAAGCGATCATTGCAGCCAACCATTTGGAGGAGCCCTATAAATTGACGGCTGGACAAACGCTGAATATCCCATAAGTCAGAGTCAAATCTGAGCAAATAAAATAATAATAGGAAACTGCGTTTAGTGGAATCCTCCACAAGCGCAGTTTCTCTTTCCTGCGGAAAATAGAAGGCAAACGCCATGAGTTTTAAAATCCTCCATAACGAAAAACAATTCCGGGGTCACGCCTTTGACGTCGCAAAGCTCACGATTGAACTGCCCAACGGCAAGATCAGGGATTATGACCTGATCGAACATGGCAATTCGGTCACCATTCTGCCTATTGACGAGCACGGTCGGATCTATTTTGTGATCCAACACCGGATCGGATCGGGAAACGAACTGCGTGAACTCCCAGCCGGTGTTATGGAAAAAGGCGAAACACCGCTGGAATGCGCCGAACGGGAGATCCGGGAGGAGACCGGTAAAGGTGCTAAGAACATGCGCCGTTTGGGCGGTTTTTACCTCGCACCGGGCTATACCGATGAATTTATGACCGTTTTCCTGGCAACTGACCTGTATGACGCACCTCTGGACCCGGACGCGGATGAATTTCTCAATGTCGTGACGCTTTCAATTGAAGAGACCTACCACGAAGTCTTCGCCGGCGATTTCAACGATGGTAAAACGCTGGCCACACTTTTATTGGCCGAACCTTTTTTACGTCATAAATCGTGAAATTCGATTTAATCATTCACAAAATCGACCGCTTCTTCCAAAAAAAAAGACCTTTTTCCTATAAATGGAATATGACAGGTTTCTTCGCCAAATAGGCATTAAATAACCTAAAAGAACACCGGAATCAGGTTATACTTAACGGTTGGATAAAACCAGAAGTATGGTCATTTCCAACTCCCCTGGCAAATCCCGTTCTTTGAACGTTTACGTTTACTTACTTATCCTAACAGAAGGAGAATTGTTCATGACGCGTCAAATGGTAATGACAGATGCCAACGAAGCAACGGCCTGGGTCGCTTACCGGTTGAACGAGATCATCGCGATCTACCCAATCACCCCCTCGTCGCCGATGGGTGAATATGCCGATGCCTGGTCCGTGAAGGGCATCCCGAATATCTGGGGGACCGTCCCCAATGTTACTGAAATGCAAGCCGAAGGTGGCGCTGCCGGAGCGGTGCACGGTGCTTTACAGGCTGGCGGCCTGACCACAACTTTTACGGCTTCACAGGGCTTGCTCCTGATGATCCCTAATATGTACAAGATCGCCGGTGAACTCACCTCAGTAGTGTTCAATGTGAGCGCCCGCTCGATCGCTGCCCAGGCCCTTTCCATCTTCGGTGACCACACCGATGTCACGGCTGCCCGTTCCACCGGCTTTGCTATGCTGGCCAGCAGTTCCGTCCAGCAAGCTCAGGATATGGCTCTGATCGCCCAGGCAGCAACCCTGCGCAGCCGGGTGCCTTTCCTGCACTTCTTCGACGGCTTCCGCAGCTCACACGAGATCAACAAGATTGAACGGCTGGACGAGGAAGACCTGCGCGCCCTGATCGATGATGATCTGGTTGCCGAACATCGCGCCCGCGCCCTCTCCCCAGACCATCCAGTCGTACGCGGCACCGCCCAGAACCCGGATGTCTTCTTCCAGGGTCGTGAGACGGTCAACGCCTACTATGAAAAGACCCCCGAGATCGTCCAGGACGTTATGGACCAGTTTGCCAAACAGGTTGGCCGTTCTTATCACCTGTTCGATTACGTTGGCGCACCCGACGCCGAAAAAGTGATCATCCTGATGGCTTCCGGCGCTGAAACAGCCGAAGAAACCGCTAAAGCCCTCGTCAAGAAAGGCGAGAAGGTTGGCGTCGTTTCCATCCGGTTGTACCGTCCCTTCTCCCTCCAGCACCTGATGGAATCGCTGCCCGCCACAGTCAAGGTCATCGCAGCTCTGGACCGCACCAAGGAACCTGGGGCCGGCGGCGAACCTCTCTATCTGGATGTCGTCAATGCGATCAAAGAAGGAATGGAACAAGGCATCGCTCCCTTCGAAACCACACCCAAGGTAATCGGCGGCCGTTATGGTCTTTCTTCCAAAGAATTCACCCCGGCGATGGTTAAAGGCGTTTTCGATGAAATGTCCAAGGAAAACCCAAAAAACCACTTCACCGTTGGTATCTACGATGATGTCACTCACACCAACCTGGACTGGGATCCCGCTTTTGAGATCCTGGGTGATGATGTTGTCCAGGCGATGTTCTATGGCCTCGGTGCCGATGGCACTGTCAGCGCCAACAAGAACTCGATCAAGATCATTGGGGAGGACACCAAGAACTACGCCCAGGGTTACTTCCAATATGACTCCAAGAAATCCGGCGCAGTGACCGTTTCGCACCTGCGGTTCGGACCCGACAAAATCCGTGCTCCTTACCTGATCGCTGAAAGTGAGGCCAATTTCCTGGCCTGCCACCAATTGAGTTTCCTTGAGAAATTTGACATGCTTAAGTACGCCCGTCCCGGTGGCATATTCCTGCTCAACAGCATCTACGGCCCGGACGAAGTCTGGGATAAGCTGCCAACCAAGGTCCAGAAGGCCCTGATCGACAAGAAACTCAAATTCTACATCATCGATGCTTATGAGGTTGCCCGCAAAACTAACATGGGTCAGCGCATCAACACGATCATGCAGACCTGTTTCTTTGCCATCAGCGGTATTCTTCCAAAGGACCAGGCAATTGAAGAGATTAAAAAATCGATCAAGAAAACTTATGGCAAGCGCGGCGAAGCCGTCATCAATCAGAACTTCCTGGCCGTCGATAGCGCCCTGGAAAACATGTTCCAGGTCACCGTTCCGGACAAAGTTACATCCACCATTGAAATGCTGCCCCCTGTTCCTGCAGAAGCCCCGGAATACGTCCGAGACGTACTCGGCAAGATCATCGACCGGCGCGGCGACGACGTCCTGGTGAGTGAGATGCCTGTGGATGGCACCTTCCCCTCCGGTACGACCCAATGGGAGAAACGCAACGTGGCGCTCGAGATTCCCGTCTGGGACCCCGATGTCTGCATCCAATGCGGCAAGTGTGCCTTCGTCTGCCCGCATGCCACCATCCGTACCAAGGTCTATGAGAATTCCTGGCTCGAAAAAGCCCCGGAAGCCTTCAAACACACCAATGCGAAATTCCGTGAATTCCGCGAAGGATGGTCGTTCACCGTCCAGGTGGCACCTGAAGACTGCACCGGCTGCGGCATGTGCGTTGAAAACTGCCCCGCCAAGGACCGCGAGAACCCCAGCCACAAAGCGATCAATATGGAACCTCAGCCGCCGCTGCGTGCTCAAGAAGCGGAAAACTGGACTTTCTTCGACGCTATCCCCTACCCGGACCGCAAGAGTTTCGAACCTCACACCGTCAAGAACTCACAGCTCCTCGAGCCGCTCTTTGAGTTCTCCGGTGCCTGCGCCGGCTGTGGTGAAACCCCCTACATTAAACTGGTCACCCAGCTCTTCGGCGACCGCATGGTGATCGCCAACGCGACCGGTTGTTCCTCCATTTATGGCGGTAACCTGCCAACCACACCCTATGCCTTCAATGCTGATGGGCGCGGCCCGGCCTGGTCCAACTCGCTGTTCGAAGACAATGCCGAGTTCGGTCTTGGCATGCGCCTGACGATCGATAAATTCGTCGAGCTTGCCAATGAACTGCTGGCCAAGCTGTCTGATGAGGTCGGCAAAGACCTGGCCGATTCAATTTTGAACGCTGAACAAAAGACCGAGGCTGACTTTGAAGCACAGCGCCAGCGTGTGGCAGAGCTCAAGAAGAAACTTGAAGTGCTCAATACACCTGTTGCCCGGAACCTGCTCTCTGTTGCCGACTACCTCGTCCGCAAGAGTGTCTGGATCTTCGGTGGTGATGGTTGGGCTTATGACATCGGTTACGGCGGCCTGGACCATGTCCTGGCTTCCGGCCGTGATGTCAACGTCCTTGTGATGGACACCGAAGTGTATTCCAACACTGGAGGACAATCCTCCAAAGCCACGCCGCGGGCCGCGGTTGCGAAATTCGCCGCCAACGGCAAGGACCTGCCCAAGAAAGACCTGGGCATGATCGCCATGTCCTACGGTTATGTTTATGTCGCCCGGATCGCAATGGGCGGCAGCGACCGGCAGACCCTGCAGGCTATCCGTGAAGCGGAAGCCTATCACGGACCTTCCCTGATCATCGCCTACTCACACTGCATTTCCCACGGGATCACCATGAAATACGGCCTGAAGCAGCAGGAACTGGCTGTGAATTCCGGCGTCTGGCCGCTTTATCGCTACAATCCCGAACTGGCTGATATGGGTCAGAACCCGCTCACAATCGACTCGAAAGAACCGACTGTATCAGTGGAAGAATATGCCTATAATGAAACCCGCTACCGGATGCTCTTGCAGAGCAATGAGGAACGGGCTGAGATGCTGATGAAGAAAGCCAAGCATGACGCTTCCAGTCGCTGGGACCTTTACCAGCAGATGGCCAATATGCACTACAGCAAAACAGATTCCGAAGAAGAATAAAAGTCTGGTTTTTGGTATTTCCGACAAGTATAATAAAGGTGATGGACAAAGGTTCATCACCTTTTATTTTTATAAACTTAGTCCCTCGCCAATCCATTCATTAATGTTGGAGGAAAAAATGATAGACCTGAAGACCAAATACCTCGGACTTGACCTCAAGAATCCTTTGGTTGCGTCCGCTTCTTCCCTTTCCAAGCGAACCTCGCATGTCAAACAAATGGAAGACGCCGGTATCAGTGCAGTCGTAATGTATTCACTTTTCGAAGAACAGATCGTGCATGACAGCCTGGCATTCAATTACTTTATGGAGCGCGGCACCGATCGTTTCGCCGAATCCCTGACCTATTTCCCCGACCTGGACCGGTATAATGTCGGCCCGGATGAGTATCTGGACCAGATCCGCAAGAACAAGGAAGCCGTCAACATCCCTGTGATCGGGAGCCTGAACGGTGTTTCCAACAGCGGCTGGATCGAATATGCCGAAAAGATCGAACAGGCCGGTGCGGATGCACTGGAATTGAATACCTATTACATCCCCACCAGCCCAACCCTCACCGCCACACACCTTGAAGATAATATTATTGAGGTCGTCAAAACGGTGACGGGACATGTCAATATCCCGGTCGCCGTCAAGCTGAGCCCCTTCTTCACGGCGCTGCCCAACCTGATCGTGCGGCTGGTGGCTGCCGGTGCCAAGGGCGTGGTGCTCTTCAACCGGTTCATCCAGCCCGATCTGGATATCGAGAAACTGGAAGTTGATCCCACTCTGCACCTTTCCACTTCGGCGGAACTCCTGCTGCCCTTGCGCTGGATGGCGATCCTCTACGGTCAGGTCAAGACAGACCTGGCCCTGACCACCGGTGTACATACCGGCCTGGACCTGGTGAAGGCGATCATGGCCGGCGCGACGGTCGCTGAGGTTGCTTCCGAGTTCGTCGGTCACGGCATCGGCCAGGCCAAGGATATGCTGACCGAGATGGAAAACTGGATGACGGCTTATGAATATGGTTCCGTTGAAAAGCTGCGCGGCGTGCTCAGCGCGGAACACGTGGAAAATCCGGCTGCATTCGAACGAGCGAATTACATGAAAGCTTTACAGACGTTTGATAATAAGCTGCCGTAGCACACGAATTAATGACAATTAAGGCCGGTTGATACCGGCCTTTTTCTTTAGGTAAATGCGGGGCGATAAAAGAAAATCTATCATTTTATGTGATACTTTGTGCTGAATTACGAATATATAAACAGAAATGAAATCCTTCTTAACCACTTTACTGCGCTCTCATGCCTCAGAAGAAAATACATGGCGAGCCATCTTCGACCAATACCTGCCGCAAGTTTTCCATTTCATGTGCTACAAAGTGGGCAATATTCAGGTCGCCGAAGATCTCACCTCGACCACCTTTGAGAAGGCCTGGAAAAGCAAGGAGAATTTTAGGAAGAAAAAGGGGACGGTTCAAAGTTGGTTATTTGGAATTGCGAAACATGTTGTTGCAGATCATTATCGTAGACCTTATCCTGAAGAAGTTGAAACTGATCTCAGAGCGATAATTAGCAGTCGAAACGATACAGAAAAGAAGGTCCAACAAAACCAGGACTTCGAAGCAATATATCAAATCATATCAACTTTTTCAGATCAGTATCAAGAAATTATCTCTCTGAAATATGGAGCAGGGATGACAAACCGAAAAATTGCAGAATTAACTGGACTCACTGAAACTAATGTAGGTACGATCCTTCACCGATTAGTCCGAAAGATCCGGAACGAGCTAGGAGTTGAGCATGAATGACAAGTTAATGTATTCCTTTCGGCCACAGGTGAGAAAAGAATTTGCTGAGAATTTATTTAGTCGCCTCAATTCATCGGAAAAAGGATACTATGGCATGAAGACACAAACGGCTTCTTTTCAGTTGAAGTGGCAACACGCCCTGATCGCACTGCTACTTGTGATCACGATAATATTTGGGCTTTCACCCAAAGCTCGTGCATTGGGCCGTATGCTATTGGATGAAATTGCCGGATTTTCCATAGAAGAAGAACCGGAAAACCCACTAAAAGAATATTTCGATGCGGATGGTGTCTTAGATGCACCCAATGCCACGATTGTTGATATACCCAGAACGCCGGTTGATGAAATCCTGGCAGATCCACCTTTTGAATTTTCGTTACCTGAATATATTCCCGATGGCATGGCTCTGCGAGAAAACTTTGCAGCAGTGGCACTTTCCGGCACCTGGGTCAGTATTAATTATCGGGGGTTGGGGATTGGCGCGATCCATCTTTTTGCTGAGACCGGCACGCCTACTCTTTCGGTCGGTGTCGATGCAGCAGAAGAGATCACTCTCAATGACCGACCGGCTATGCTGGTGTGGGGTGATTGGTCAAAGGATGGCACTTACACCTGGGATTATGAAGACGGAGTGACCTTATATTGGACTCTTGATGGAATAAATTATCGTCTTACGTTTAATAACATGGACAATATCAACCCTGCGGATTACTTGCCGGAGTTGATAAAAATGGCGGAATCAATCAAATAATTTAAAGTAAGACCTATTTAGTTTTCAATTTACAGGATGATGAATATCATCCTGTTTTTTATTTTCTTTACTTTGCCATCTTCCCGCTATGCATACCCCTCCTCAGGGACTATTTTTCATCTTACAACACAAATCCAAACTTCAATACGACCATTATCTCGTATAATTCAGGTACTATGAGGAACCATGACCGCAGTTGACGAGATCAAGGCTAGACTGGATATTGTGGACATCGTCTCTGAAACGGTGAACCTGCGCCATTCCGGCAAAAATTATACCGGGTTCTGCCCGTTTCACACCAACACGAAAACCCCTGCTTTCGTGGTCTTCCCCGATTCCCAGACCTGGCGCTGCTTCGGGCAGTGCAACGAGGGCGGCGATCTCTTCAACTTCGTTATGAAACGCGAGGGCTGGGACTTCCCTGAGACACTGCGCAACCTGGCTGACCGCGCCGGGGTGACCCTGCAGGAATACAGCCCCGAGCAGCAGGAGCAAGCGGAGGAGAACGAACACCTACGCGAGGTGCTGAGCATGGCGGTCACCTTCTTCCAGCATCAACTCCGCAATACCCCCGCCGGTAAACAGGCGCTGGATTACCTTTACGGCCGGAAACTCATCGACCAGACCATTGACGATTTTGCCCTGGGATACGCCCCGGATTCCTACGAAGCACTAACGAATTACATGCTCTCCCGCGAGATCAGCCAGCAGGATTTGATGGATGCCGGGCTGGTCTCCGAACGTGACTCTGGCGGCATCTACGACCGCTTCCGCCACCGGCTTGTGATCCCCATCCGAGACCCGCGCGGCCGGATGGTCGGGTTTGGCGGTCGGGTGCTCCGCTCGGAAGATGTCCCCAAGTATCTGAACTCGCCCAAAACGCCGCTGTTCGACAAGGGGCGCCTGCTCTACGGCCTGGATATGGCCCGGCGTGAGATCCGCGCCAAGGACCAGGTGGTGATCGTTGAGGGGTACCTGGATGTGATCGGCCCATATCAGGCCGGGTTCAAGAACTGCGTGTCACCGATGGGCACCGCCCTGACCGAAGACCAGTTCCGCCTGATCAAACGCTATTCCCGTAAGATCGTGCTGGCGCTTGACCCGGACGCCGCCGGTGAGAAAGCCACCCTGCGCGGCCTGCAGACCGCCCGTGAGAACTCTTGAGAGGGAAGGTGATGTGGTCTTCGATGCCCGCGGCCTGATGCAGGTGGAAGGACGCCTGAAAGCCGATATCCGGGTGACCACCCTGCCGGACGGCCTGGACCCGGACGAGATCGCCCTGGACGATCCCGAGCGATGGAATGAACTGGTGCAGCAGGCAAAACCGGTGGTGATCCATGTGATGGAGACCCTGGCTTCCCATGCGGATATCGACGATCCCAAGACCAAAGAGGACATCGCCAACCAGGTCCTGCCGCTGATTGAGGACGTAAAAGGCAGTGTGGAACGGGAAGCTTATCGCCAGCGTCTGGCCCGCCTGCTGAAAGTGGATGAGCGTGCGTTGGTGAGGCGGTCATCGGGTGGTACATCGCGGCGACAGCAGCGGAGCTATCACCAGCGCCCGGAAGTACCCGCATTCTCAACGCCTAACATATCCAGCGCCAACCGTCAGTTGGAGGCGACCTGCATTGAAGCCCTGATCAGCGACCCCACCCTGGTCCATTATATTGACCGGGCTTTCCGGGGTTATGAACTGGCTTGCCTGCAGGAAGAGGATTTCTCACAGACGGACTTTAAGGAACTCTTCAAGCTGGCCAAAGAGTCGCTGGATCAGGACAAAGAAGAGCCGTTGGCTTACGTTCAGAGTCGGATACCTGAAGAAATCCAGGAAACCTTTTTAGATTCTGTCGAAGAAATAGAGTACCCGGATTGGCGGTTCCAGCCAAATGCACCGATTTTGGAAGCGCTGCTGCATACCTTCGTTCGGCTGCGCCGGATGCGGATCGTTGAAGGATTGGATCAAATCGTGTTCCTTCAATCGCAGGATGTTGAGGAGAGCGAGGGACCCCCTCCTGATTTGAATAAGATTGCAATGGATTATGTGCAGGTACGCTCCAAACTGGACCGAGCCTTGCAACAGTCAAATTCACAAGGGAAGTTATAACTACCTGCCACGTGTTAGAATTGGAATCCATTTCAACACATTGTTGATGCATTACAGGATTGGTTGATTTATAGTGGATAAGGAAATGCCTAACAAGCAAGTTGATCCTGAGGACGAGAACGAAGAGAGGACAGAACGGGAAGAGGAATCCGCCGAAACCGAATCCGCGTCCATAGCTGCCTTTCTAACCTCTTCGGACGATCCGGTCCGGCTCTATCTGCGCGAGATCGGGCGGATTGACCTTCTTGAGACCGATCACGAATTCTGGCTTTCCAGCCGGATGAAAGCCCAGGAACGCCTCACATCTCTTAAATGCCAGCTTTCTTCTCAAGAACCGGACGATAAAATCGGAAAAAATGCGGCCTTGATGCTGGCATTATGCGAAGAACTGGTTTCGAATTATAAGTCGGTTCGGCGTGAGTCAAAAAAGAAGGAAGTCTCCGAACTCGATCTTGTCATCACCCTGAATGAAGCGCGAATGCTGCGCACCACCTGGGAGATCAATGAGCCTTCCTACCTGCGTATATTCCTTGATCGGGAATTTTGGAACCAACAGAAAAAGGCCGGCGATCTGGTCAGCATGATCTACAAAACCTATCTGGCTTTCTACCTGCTGCCGCTTACCCTTGCCCAGCAGTTATCTGCCAAACTGCAGGATAAATCCCGCATGCCCGACCTGGACTTCTTCAAAGAAAATATGCCGAATGAAATGGATCTCGAATCCAACTTCGCGGCGATCACGTTCATGGAGGAAGAAGCCAATCAATCCATCATCAGGGCAAACCTACGTCTGGTCGTGAGTATTGCCAAGCGCTATATGAACCGTGGCATTTCCCTGCTTGATTTGATCCAGGAAGGCAATATGGGTCTGCTGCGGGCGGTCAAAAAATTCGACCCAACCCTGGGCTTCAAGTTCAGCACCTATGCCACCTGGTGGATCCGGCAGTCCATCAGCCGCCATATTGCGGAAAACGCTCGGACGATCCGCATCCCCGTCCACATGTATGAATCCATCTCAAGGATCATCCGCATCCAGCGCAACCTGATGCAAAGACTGGGGCGCGAACCCACCCTGGAAGAGATCGCCCTGGAATCCGATTATATTGATGAAGAGGCGGTGGAAGCCATCAAACAGGCAAAGGAGGATAACATCCCCCTGGAACCTGAACTGGTCATCGCCTGGGAAGATGCCACCGACAAGGTTAAAAATATCATGAAGACGGCAGAGGAACCTGTGTCCCTCGAACGCCCTGTCGGCGATGAGGACAACAGCACCCTGGCCGATTTCATTGAAGACCAGGACGCTGCCGCCCCCCTGGAATCGGCGGCGAAAGAGATCCTGCGCGAACAGGTCCAAAGCTCACTGGCAGCTCTCTCCGAACGCGAACGTCAGGTGCTGGAACTCCGCTTCGGGCTGGTGGACGGTAAGGACCATACTCTGGAAGAAGTCAGCCAGTATTTTGACGTCACGCGGGAACGCATCCGCCAGATTGAAGCCAAAGCCCTGCGGAAACTGCGCCATCCCAGCCGCAGCAGTGACCTGCGGGAATTCCTATCCTGATCTCATCCCGAAAGGGTAAATTAATCGCATGCCCGGAAGAAGCCCGATATCCGACGATGATGCCCGAGACGGCAACCGCGCCCTCTGGGACGAGATCACACCCGTCCACCTCAAATCGTACGGCGTGGACCGTTTCCTGGCGGGAGAACGCTGGCTGCCCCTGAAGATCCTGGAAGAAGTTGGCGATGTCCGCGGCCGCTCACTGCTGCACCTCCAATGCCACTTCGGTCTGGACAGCCTGGCCTGGGTCCGGGAAGGTGCAGCTGTGACCGGGGTGGATTTTTCCCCGGCAGCCATCAAAGCCGCCCGCGAACTTTCCATCAAAGCGAACCTCCCCGCACAATTTGTCTGCTCCGATATTTACGAACTCCCCCAAAACCTGGAAGGCAAATTCGATATTGTCTTCACTTCCATCGGTGTCCTTTGCTGGCTGAAGGATTTGGATGCCTGGGCGAAGATCATCGCGCATTTCCTTAAACCCGGTGGCTTTTTCTACATCATGGAGGGGCACCCCCTGCAATACACCTTTGATGAAGAGGGGAAATATAGCTTTGTCCTGCCTTACTTCCACAACCTTGAACCTTTTATCTGGGATGATGACAGCCCGGACTACATGGATTGGTCCTATATCCCGGAATCTCCGAGCTATGAGTGGCAGTGGTCGATCGGCGACATCATCAATGCCGTCACCGGCGCAGGTCTCCGCCTGGCGTTCTTCAACGAATTCGGTGCGCTGTCAGACCCGGTCTATCCGGAAATGGTGCAGCGGGGGGACGGCCTATATACAATGCCAGGTATGCCGGTAGATCTGCCGGTGATCTTTTCACTTAAAGCATATAAGGACAAATAGGTGAAGGATGTCCAAACCTGAACCGCTTTACCAGCGGATTTATGAGATGGTTCGCAGGATACCTTACGGCAAGGTGACCACCTACGGCCGGGTTGCGGAACTGGTGGGCGGCTGTACGGCGCGGATGGTGGGCTATGCTATGGCGGCGCTCAAAAGCGGCGCTTTCCCGGATGTACCCTGGCAGCGGGTGATCAATGCCAAGGGAAAGGTGAGCGTCCATGGTGACGGGATCGGGAACGCCATGCAGCGTGCCATCCTGGAAGATGAGGGGGTTGTGTTTGATGCCAATGACCGGGTGGATTTCGCCCGGTTTGGCTGGTCCGGCCCGGATGAAGCGTACTAAGTAAAATCACCCCTTCCCGTCTGTTTCACAGGCACCCTTCTTCTCACTGAGGGGAAAAGATAGGACTGGGGTTTAATTTCCTTTCAATTTCTTTTCCAAAAATCTACCATAATTACTCCAGTAGAGAGGTTGCATTGCAGCATGCAGCGTCTCTATGTCGTTAAAGCACACAATATCTAATTTATGAGGGAAAGAGAAACGTTCACCCTCTATAAAATGGTAAACTTAACCCACATTCCACCCAGCCGGAGAAACGGGTATGTCCAAATTCAACTGCCGTTTTTCACAAGTCATCCTCTACGTCAAAGATATGGCCGCTGAAGTGCATTTCTATCGCGACCGTCTTGGCCTGCCAATCCGCTATCCTAAAGATAAGGCTGACTATTCAACCGAAATGTGGGTGGAGTTTGATACCGGTGACTGCATCCTGGCGCTGCACGGCGGGATCGTCGACCCACCAGGCATTGAACATGAATTGGTCTTCACCGTGGACGACATCATGACTGTCTGGCTGGCGCTGGAGGAAGCTGGTGTCGATATTGGCCAGGTCAGGATGTTGGAAACTGCCGAGCCGATCGCCACCGGGCGCGACCCGGAGGGACATCTTTTTTCGATCCGCGAGTTTAATAAGGAGTAAATCTTGCCCGACCTGAAACTGATCTATCAAAGTGCGGCCGAACGCTACCAGGCCCTGGTGAGCCGGGAAGATTACAAGGACAACCTGCTCCCCGCCATCCTGGCTGCTGACCCCCTGCAGGACAAAGACGTGATTGAACTCGGCGCAGGCACGGGCAGGGTCAGCTGCCTGATCGCGCCGCTTGCTAAACAACTGGTCGCGTCTGACATTTCTTTCCATATGCTGGAATTCGGCCGGGCGAATCTGGAGAGGTTGGGATTAACCAATTGGGATACCTGCCTCGAATCCCATAAAGCCTTGCCGTTTGAACAAAACAGCGCCGATGTGGTCATCGCCGGGTGGAGTTTCTGTTATGCCGCTCTGGACTCTGGGGAGGATTGGCAGCCCGCCCTGGAGGAGGCTCTGGCCGAGGTGAAACGCGTGCTGCGTCCGGGCGGTGTGCTGATCGTGATCGAGTCCCTCGGGACCGGGTTTGAAGCGCCCCATGCGCCGGATGTCCTGGTGAATTACCTGGGCTATCTGGATTCCCACGGTTTCAAATCCAATTGGCTGCGCACAGATTACTGCTTCAAGGACCGGGAGGAAGCCATCGCCCTGACCACTTTCTTCTTCGGCGAGAACCCGATGCCGATGTGGGAGGGGGATCAGGGCACCATCGTGCCCGAATGTACCGGTCTATGGTGGAAGCAGTTTTAAAAAGACTTTATTTTTAAATAATATAGACGCCCGGATAGGCGTCTTTTTGTTTCCAGTTAATCCTTACTCGATCATCCCATATCGTCTGAGCGCCGTGTCCAGGATCATATTGACCAGGGTCGTATGGTCCACACCCTCGGCTGCCGCTTCGATCACGATGTCGGAGATGACGGGAGACAGTCCGGGCAGGGGGTTGATCTCCAGGATATAAGGCTTCCAATTTTCTTTCACGTTCAACCGGAAATCCACCCGGGCCACATCCAGCGCGCCGGTCACGCGGAATACCGCTGCGGCCAGCCAATTAAGTTCATCCACCATGTCATCATCCAGCGGTGCGGGACATAAATAAGTCAGCTGGTCGGCCAAGGCCACCTTTAGACGGTTGGCATAGACGGCATCCGATTCCAGGTAGGGGGTCAGGTCCACTTCCATCGGTGGGAAGAACCGCAGCCCGGCCTCAATGCGGGGGGATTCGTCATCATGCGGCAAGCGCCGGGCGACCGGTCCAACCAGGTTGCCCACCATTCCCACCGTCACCTCGCGACCTTCAATAAAAGTTTCCACGAGTGCGGCCTGCTTATAGCGCTCAATGATCAGGTTGACCTGATTCCGCAGCTCAGCCTCGTCATTGACGATCGACCTGGCCGTCACGCCCATACCCGTCCCCTCCCGGCTGGGTTTCACGAACAGCGGGAACTGCATCTTGGGGTCCAACGGTTCATCTATCCGCTCGAAGGTTTGGAAATCCGGTGTGGGAAGGTCATGGTAAGTTAGTACCCGCTTTGTCATAGGCTTATCCAGCCCCAGCGCCAGACAGAGCACCTTCGACCCCGTATATGGAATTTGGAGCTTCTCGAGGATTGCCGGCACCTGCGCTTCACGTGCATCGCCAAAGTGGCTTTCGCAGATATTGAAGCAAATATCGGGTTTGAACTTCCGGACGGTATCGACGATGCTGATGTCGCCTTCCAGAAATTCACAGATATGTCCTCCCGCCCTGATTGCGTCCTTAAGGGCGGCGATTGTCTTTTCACTGTCAAGATCATCCCATTGGTCCGCGGGCATGCCTTCCCAATGAGGGGCGTTCACTTTTAAGTTCGCCAATAGCGCAACTCTAAATTTATTCATCTGTCAAGGAGACTCCTATAAAAGGGGAATATGTCCTTAATTATAATCGTTTTACTTCTGGAATGAAAAATGTCTGATTTTTTCAATAAAAACCGGGTTTACATCGTCTTTATCAAATCTAAACATGGAAATATTATCATGGATATACCCTCAGAAAAGGATCAAAGGATGATCCTTTAGAACCGAAACCGAAGGCATGGCCATGTTACGGTCATAGGCCGGACTTGAAAACAGCGTCTCCGAATTGGTCAAACAGGTCGCCAGTCGCTGCCAGGCCGCACAGGATTACTTGAACAACTAGCTTGTCTCTCCCTTCAAAGAATAAGAATGCGAAAGCAAAGGGGCTGCTCTGGAGACGGGGCAGCCTCTTTGTGATTCTAGCTTGTATGATATTTTTATCTATAATGGAATTGAAACTCCAATGATATCGTCCATTCACCCCGTCTGTTACACCAACATCCTTCCCCTCGATGAGAGGACAAAATGGGAATAGGGTTAAAATGATGTCCCTATCTCAATCATACGCATAGAAACGCCCCGATGGGGCGTTTCTTATCTGATAAATTTATCTATCTTGGATCTCGAACTGATATCCTAAGACCCTTCCGCTTCCAGAGCCGAGGCTTTCACCAGCTTTGCTTCCTCCTCTCGGGCAACTTCCATCCCTTCCTTTTCATTAACCCGTGAAAGCAGGTAGCCACCAGTGATGAAGAAGATGATCAACGAGATGATCGAGAGGCGACTGCCGCCCATAATGGTGCTCACCACACCGAACATCAAGGGGCCAACAGTCCCGGCAATCTTTTCGCTGACGCTGAAGAAACTGTAAAATTCGGCCGATTTGCTCTTGGGCACCATCCGGCTGAACAAGGAACGGGAGAGGGCCTGGCTGCCACCCTGTACCGTAGCGACACCAAAACCGAGGATCCAGAAATGGATCTCCTTGGTCATGAAGTAGCCGCCTATGGCGATCAGGGTGTAGACGCCAAGGCTGAGCAGGATCGATTTCTTAGTGCCGATTTTCTTCCCCAGCCAGCCAAAGAGCAGCGAGAAGGGGATACCGACAAACTGCACCATCAACAGGGTACCAATGGTCGTGGTCTGGCTGAACTTCAACTCAGTGCCATAGATCGTCGCCATCACGATGATCGTGCCAATGCCGTTATTGTAAAGCCAAAAAGCAATGATGAATTTGAATAATTCTTTATACTTCTTCACTTCCCCAAAAGTGTGCGCCAACCGTGAGAAACTGGCCTGGACCGGGTTGAAATGCTCCTCCCCCTTCAATATCCGCCGGACAGGTTCTTTGACCCAGCGCCAGAGCGGAATGGTGAAGATCAACCACCAGCCGGCCACCGTCAGGAAGCTGATCCGGCTCATCAATGCGGAGGCAGCCCCAGTCTTGGCGGTCATGATCATCGCAAGGTTGATTGCCAGCAGGATACCGCCGCCGAGGTAGCCAAAGGCGTAACCTCTTGAAGAAAGCTGGTCGCGTTCATCTTCATCCGCTACATGCGGCAGCAAGGAGTCATAGAAGACATTCGCACCGGCAAAACCGACATTGCCAAGGATATAGAACGCCGAAGCCATCACCCAGTCGCCCTCACGCACAAAGTACAATAAAGCCGCGCCGGCGATGCCTACCAGAGCAAAAATGGTCAGAAATTTCTTCTTCCCACCGGTAAAATCCGCCATAGCGCCCATCACAGGACCCATCAGCGCCACGATCAATAACACGATCGTGGTGGTATACCCCCAATACGCCGTTCGGATATTAGGCGGTAAGTTCACTGCCGCCACGCTGGCATAATAAACCGGCAGGACCGCTGCAGTGATCGTGGTTACAAAAGCGGAATTCGCCCAGTCATACATGACCCAGGCGAACTGTGCGCGTTTCTTCTCCTTTTGTTCCATGAAACCTCCTTCTGCAATAGGTTATTTTAACTAATTATATAACCGAAAACAGAGGTAATTGATACGGGTTAATGAGGTTTTGGTTTACGTTTTTATAATTTGGAGAAGTTTTTTGTCCACCCAGGACGTGATCTGTGCTTCAGGCAGTGGTTTACTGAGGAAGAAACCCTGAACGTAGTCACAATTTTCGCTGATCAGCCAGTCCAGTTGACTTTGCGTTTCCACCCCTTCTGCGACGGATTCGATCCCCAGGGAATCAGCAAGGCGTATGATGGCTTTAACAATTTCCTGGCTCTTCCGGGAATCTTTCATCGCACTAATGAACTGCCTGTCGATCTTGAGGAAGTGCACCGGCAAGATATTGATGTATTCGAAGGAAGAATACCCGGTGCCAAAGTCATCAATCGCGACTTTTGATCCAAGTTCCACGAGAGAATTCAGGGTTTCAATGGATTTCTTTTTGTTCACAATCAGGGATGATTCGGTCACCTCAAAGATCAAGCGTGAAGCATCCACATGATAGGCTTCCAATAATTTGATCAGTGTATCAATCCACTGCTTGTCCAATAATAAACGGGTGGAAAGGTTGATGGATAGTGAGCCATGAAAATCATCCCAACCGCTGAGTTTCTTGATCGCCGTTTTAAGCACCCAATCATGGATCATGAAAACCAGGGTTGTATTTTCACAATAGGGCAGGAAATCCACAGGATTCAGCAAGCCGAGTTCGGGATGCTGCCAGCGCAGCAGCGCTTCCATGCAGACAGTTTCACCTGTGGTCAGTTTTATGACCGGCTGATAAAAAAGCTGAAAATCATCATTATTTGCAGCTTCGGGAATATTTCCGAGTAACTGCTGGGTTTTCCGGGTTTTCAGGTCGGTTTCTGGTTCATATATGGAGAATTTTAAATTTTTCTTGTCTGCCAAATAAGAAGCCCAATTGGCTTTCCTGAAAAACATCGAGGGGATAAGGTCTTCAACTTTCTCTATGGCCACACCAATGCTGATCTTGAAATATAAAGGGATCCGATTTATTTGGATTGGGTTTTCCAATTTGTGAAAATTTTTCACGATGAATTCACTGATCGTTAACTCATCATATTCATCAATGTTGAAGAAAAAGAAATAAGTATGCGGGAAGAAATGATAGATCGTTTTATCCTCAAAAGGCAGCAGGCATTGAATAAGCCGGCTGTATTTCACAGAAAGCGCCTGGGTTTCCTCAACATTAAATATGGAGGTGACTTCAGCATGGTTATTGATCCGAACGGCAACCAGAGCATATTTTGATCCGGGATCGGCTGTTTTTTTTATATCTTGGAGTGAATCCATTAAGTGGTTGAGGTTAGCCAGTCCCGTATCGGGTGAATGATTGACCATCCAGGCAATCCGCTGGTTCCGTTTATTGGCAATTGAAAACAACCAGCCAGACAAGACCCCGACTCCCATAAATAAGAACGTACGGTAAACCCAATTGGTGATCTCCTGCATCTCTCCTGTTGACACTGAGATGGGTATGAACGGACCCAAAACCAGCCCACCAATGAGCCCCGCAATCAAACCACCTGGGATCCGGAAGAAATACGCGGCCAGGATGATGGGAATATACATCGTATGTGAAAATACATACTTGATTCCGCCGGTATTAATCACCAGAACAGCCACCCCGGCAATCAGTACAGCGATCAGGAAAATTTTCGCAGCGATTGAGAGTTCTTCAGAATAATTTACAGTCCGCTTTTGATGATTGATGTCAGCCAACTTTCAACTTGTAAGTTAAATATAAAAAAAACAAGATCTCTTGTCTTTCCCTCTCGAGTATATCAGACGTAAGCCTCAAAAGGAGGTTATAAACGCACTGCAAAGTCTCTCGGAGGGTAAATTTGGTCAGAACTCAATATCCTTGGGTGCTGCGGGTATAATTACAGATTGCGCATTTACCTGATTTTTATATATTTTTAGCAATTTATTAGTACATTTGTGCTACAATTAACGGAATGAGTGACAATACAATGATGATGGCACGTGACAACCTGCGTGTGGTTGGCGCACGCGAACACAATCTAAAAAATATTACCGTTGAGATCCCCCGCGATAAACTGGTGGTGATCACCGGTCTCTCCGGTTCGGGGAAGAGTTCCCTGGCATTTGATACGATCTTTGCCGAAGGGCAGCGGCGATACGTCGAATCTCTTTCGGCGTATGCCCGGCAGTTCCTGGGGCAGATGAGTAAACCGGACGTGGATACCATTGAAGGCCTATCTCCGGCGGTCTCAATCGACCAGAAAGCCACTTCGCATAACCCCCGCTCGACCGTAGGTACTGTGACTGAGGTCTACGATTACCTTCGCCTGCTTTATGCCCGGGTGGGCATTCCCCATTGTCCGGTCTGTGGGCGGCGGGTTCAAAAACAATCCGCCCAGGAGATCGTCGAAGATATCGAAAAGCTGCCTGAAGGAAGCCGGCTGCAAATCCTTTCTCCGCTGGTCCGTGAACGCAAAGGCACCTATCAGGCCGTCTTCGAAGAGATCCGCAAGGCAGGGTTCGTGCGTGTGCGGGTGGATGGCGAAACCCATTCCCTGGATGAAGATTTCGACCTTGATCGTTATAAGAAGCACACCATCGAAGCCGTGGTCGACAGGGTGATCCTGCGCGAGTCGGAAAGCCAGGACGATGCCAAGGCAGTCCGCTCCCGGTTGACCGATTCGGTCGAAACCGCACTGAAGTTCGGTGATGGCTATGTGACCGTGCAGGTTATGTCTGATGAAGAACCGCGCGATATCCAGTTCTCCGAACATCTGGCCTGTCCGGAGCACGGCAGCGTGATCACCGAGATTGAGCCGCGCACCTTTTCTTTCAATACCCCTCATGGCGCCTGCCCCACCTGCCAGGGACTTGGCAGCCGCCAGGAGATTGACCCGGACTTATTGATCCCGGACCGCACGGTCTCCCTGATCGACGGTGCCATCGCCGATTCAGCCTGGGACGGCCCAAAGGACGACGGCGGCTATTACTGGCAGATGCTGGAAGCGGTTGCCAGGCATTATGACATCGATCTGGAAGCCCCGGTCGAATCCATCCCGGCCGAGAAACTGGATAAGATCCTTTACGGTTCCGGTGGCAAGGAACTCACCGTAGAATTCACCGGCCGCAACGGCCGTCAGAGCTCATTTAAAGCCTCGTTTGAGGGCGTGATCAATAACCTCGAACGGCGTTACCGGGAAACCAACTCGGAATATATCCGCGGGAAGATATCCGAATTCATGAGTAACCGCCCTTGCCCGACCTGCGGCGGCGACCGGCTGCGGGTTGAAGCCCTGGCAGTGACTGTGGACGACAAGAACATTGTTGAGGTCACCAAATGGCCCGTCCGTCACAGCCTGGAATGGGTTGAGAAGCTGTCTGGGGAGGAATCCCCCTTCACCGAACGGGACCACCTGATTGCAGAGCGCATACTCAAAGAAATCAAAGCCCGCCTGGGGTTCCTGGTGAATGTCGGTCTGGATTACCTGACCCTGGGACGTTCGGCCGGGTCACTCTCCGGTGGTGAAGCGCAGCGTATCCGGCTGGCAACCCAGATCGGGTCACGTTTGATGGGCGTCCTCTATGTCCTGGATGAGCCTTCAATCGGCCTCCATCCCCGCGACAACGATCGCCTGCTTACAACATTGGAAGGCATGCGCGATCTGGGCAATACTGTCCTGGTGGTGGAACACGACGAAGAGACCATCCGACGGGCGGATTGGATCGTAGATCTCGGACCCGGCGCTGGCGACCTTGGCGGCGAGGTAGTCGCTGAAGGGCCTGTGGAAGAAATTATAAAGAATCCGAAATCGCTGACCGGCGCCTATCTCTCTGGCCGGAAACATGTCCCCATCCCCGAGATGCGCCGGGAAGGCAATGGCAAACACCTGGTCTTGAAAGGTGCCCGGCAGAACAACCTCAAGGATGTCACTCTCGACATCCCCCTGGGAAAATTTGTCTGCATCACCGGCGTTTCCGGTTCGGGTAAATCCTCTTTGCTGATCGACACACTTTACAGCACCCTGGCCCACCGACTGCATGGTGCCCGGACCAATCCCGGCGATTTCGATGCCCTCGAAGGTGTGGAGCATATCGACAAAATCATCAACATCGACCAATCCCCGATCGGCCGCACCCCCCGGTCAAACCCCGGTACCTACACCGGCGTCTTCGACATCGTGCGGGATTTATTTGCGGAACTACCTGAAAGCAAAATGCGCGGGTACAAAAAGGGACGCTTTAGTTTCAATGTGAAGGGCGGACGCTGCGAGGCCTGCGCCGGACAAGGGCAGCTCAAGATCGAAATGCAGTTCCTGCCGGATGTGTATGTGCCTTGTGATGTTTGTCATGGCTCACGATTCAACCGTGAAACCCTGCAGATCCGTTTCAAGGATAAAAACATCGCCGAAGTATTGGACATGACCATTGACACCGCAGTTGAATTCTTCGACGCCTTTCCCAAGATCACCCGCCGGCTGGAAACGCTCCAGGATGTCGGCCTGGGCTACATCCGTCTGGGACAGGCTGCGACCACCCTCTCAGGCGGCGAGGCACAGCGGGTCAAGCTTTCCAAAGAGCTCTCGCGGCGATCCACCGGCAGCACCCTATACGTTCTGGATGAGCCCTCTGTCGGCCTGCATGCCGCTGATGTCCACCGGTTGATCGATGTACTGCAGCGCCTGGTGGACGAGGGCAATACGGTCGTCATCATTGAGCATAATCTGGACATCATCAAAGTCTCCGATTGGATCATCGACCTTGGCCCCGAAGGCGGCGATGC
This sequence comes from uncultured Chloroflexia bacterium, assembly GCA_963741015.1. GTDB lineage: Bacteria > Chloroflexota > Anaerolineae > Anaerolineales > Anaerolineaceae > Brevifilum. The sequence continues at coordinate 127,279 of CAVUGP010000005.1, forward strand.
GGGCGGCGAGATCATTGCTGAAGGCACGCCGGAAGAACTATGTGAAATGAACCAGTCCTACACCGGCCAGTTCATGAAACGCATCCTGGATTGTCAGAAATCATAACGACTTTCAGACGAAAAGAACATACTCCGCTGCCAATATACTGTTCCCTCACAGACTCGACCGCATTTTGATTATCGGTTAAAATGAAGCCATCAAAATAAAAGATAGGGGGCAGTCCGGCGCGGTTTGCCCGGATTGATCTAAATTTGAAAAGGAACTCTTATGCGCAATAAAAACGCGAAGAAAATAATTTCGTCCTACCGGAAGAAGCAGAAGACCGGCCCATATATCGTTGGCGGCATTGCAATTTTGCTGGCCATCGCCGGGATTATCCTGCTGGTGGTCTATTTAACCGGTAGGGCGGCGGTGGCGGCATTTCGCTCTTCAAAACCAAAACGCCCACCCCAACCGAGACCCCAACGCCCACACCGGTGACTCCTTCCCCGACGCCCACCATGACGGCGACGGTGACCGAAACACCTACCATCACACCCACAGCGACCGCCAATGCGCCTTTTGAATATCAGGTCCAGGAAGGCGATAACTGCACATCCATTTCTGAGGAATATGAGGTGGATATTGAGGTGCTGTTGGTCCTGAATAACCTTGACGGCAACTGTTTCATCACACCCGGCCAGACCATTCTGATCCCAGCACCCGGACAGGAACTCCCCACAGCCACCCCGCTGCCCTCGGATATTGCTCCCGGCACCAAGATCGAATACCACGTTCGGGCTGGAGACAGCCTTTATGCCCTGGCTGAGAAATTCAACAGCACACCGGAACGGATCCTCAACGATACCAATGTTTATCGGAGAGAGAACGATCTGGATGAGATGGAAAATGAGAACGACCTCTATGTTGGCGATATCATCATCATCCCGGTGAATATCATCACACCGCAGCCAACGGCCACCTCAACGGTAACCCCTACACCCTCGCCAACACCCTAAGTCCTGAATGAGTTAAAATTGCGGCGGTCTTAACAGCATTACGCTTGATCAGACCGCCGCAAATGATTTAAAGACCTTCCCGCGCAATGCTGAAAAAACAGCCTTTCCGAATCTTTCTGATCTTTGTCGCCATGGTGTTGGCGGTTGTGCTCTTATTGCTTTTCATCCTCCCCGGACAAGAGAGGTCTACCATTGTGGAAGTGAGTCCGCTCGAAGGCGAAACGTTGAGCGCATACGGCAGGATTGGGATGACCTTTGACCAACCCATGGACCATGCCGACGTGGAAGCGGCCTTTGCGATCCAACCCGCCATTGAGGGGCGTTTCTTCTGGGTAGGCAACCGCTTCTGGTTCCAACCCCTGACCGCGTTCGACCCTGCGCAAACCTATCAGGCACGGCTTTCAGGTAACTTGCGTACGGCTGCGGGGGGGACGGTTGCCGTGGACCAAAGCTGGTCGTTGAGAATCCGACAGCCGGAGCTGATCTATTTTCAGCCCCTCGATCCGGGTGGTGAGTTGTGGCTGATGAATTTAGAAGATGGATCCACAACGCAATTGACTCAAACGGGTGGTAAAGTGGTTGATTTTGCCGCCGACTGCCCTGGTGAGCAGATCGCTTATACCGTTCTGAATGACGCGGGCGGGAGCGACCTTTGGATAATGGATCGTGACGGACAAAATATTCAGGCCTTGCTGGATTGCGGACCGGACGTCTGCAGTGAGCCGGACTGGTCCATTGACAGCCAGGAGATCGCCTATACTCGGGAAGTTTACCAACCGACCACGGGTGGATTCCAGGCCGGTCAGGTCTGGACGCTCATGACAGCAACCGGGGAAACTGCACAGCTCTACCAGAGTGAGGTCGCCTTCGGGTTCAACCCCTCCTTCTCCCCGGATGGGAAGCGTTTGGCGAACTACGACACAACCCATGAGGGGATCCGCATCCTGGACTTGGAGACCTCTCAGGAATCGATCCTGCCCAGGGTTTTGCTTGGCTCCGGGGATTGGTCGCCGGATGGCAGTTCCATGGTCTTTACCGACCTGATCCCGGCACTAAATGAACCGGAAGTCGTGGTTTATCTCGCGGATCTGGACACTCAGGATGTCCGTGCCGTTTTCGGGCAAACCGAAACGGGTACGGATTTCAGCCAGCCGCGCTGGTCACCGGCTGGCGGCTGGCTGGCCGTCAGTTTACGGCCGGTCAATGCAGGCGTGAGCAAGGCACTCTGGCTGCTTAATTTGAATGGAAGCGACAAGGTTCTGATCGCCGATGAACCTTCCGCTACTTTTTCAGCTTATAGCTGGGACCCATGGGGTGAACGCCTGGCTTACCAGCGGCTGGCATTAGGCTCCTCCAATTTGGAAAGCGCCATCTGGCTCTGGGATTGGGATTCCGGGGAAAGCCGGCGGCTGGCAGAGGATGCCGCCCGCCCGGTCTGGCTGCCATAAAAAATCATTTGTCAGTTTTTAACAGGTAAACACCTTAACCTGTTTGACCTGCATTTTTGCTTTTTGGATAATACAACCGCATCGACCTGAAACAACTATAGAGGCCGGAACTGAGCCCGGCCTCTACAACAAACTGATTAATTGGGGATAATCCCTATATTCTGGAATTTGTTTTTAATTATAAAGAAGTTGTATGAAACTTCGCTACAATGTAAACAAATGAAACGTTATCATAAGATAGTTATTCTAACAAAATCACGCCGGTCGGAACCTGATCCAGTGTTCCCCTTCGGGCTTTTCCGGCCAATAAAACAACCGCTGCTCTTCAGGCCGGTATTCATATCTCCCATCCGAAACTTCAACCGATAATCCCGTCACCATAATGGAACCGCGGAACGTAGAACTCCGTGGGGGCATCCACAGCCGGATCGCCCATGAAATGAAATTCGAACCTGTCTTTACCCATCTTGAAGGATAAGGACAACGGCTCCCCGGCGGTTGCAATCGGGTAAGGCCGGATGAAGGCCTCCGGTGCTCGCGCGCCGGAATTGATATCCATCGGGTTGGTCTGCTGGTCACGGCTGAAGATCGAGAGATCTTCCTCATTCCATAAGTCCCCATGGACATTGGTGTTATCCGGGGTGTAATTCCAGATCGTGGCATGCAGCAGGTTGGCTTCCAACGCCTGGAAGGACGCATCCAGAGCACTCTCCTGTTTCCTGAATTTCCCGGTCCGGTAGGCTCGCTTCTCATGCATGTCGAAGGGGATCCCAAATTCGCCGATCAAGGTCGGCACATCCCCCAGCATTTTCACCGTCCGGGATTTGACCTCGCCCAGCAGCCGGCGGAAAAGAGCACGGATCTGCCCGGGGCCCAGCGCCAGCCGCCCGGTGATCAGGTCCAGCGTGGCATACCAGCGGAAGCGTTTGGTCACCAGAGTGACGTCGTCATACCAGTGGGAAGAATCCACCACGCCGGGGATATCCTCTTCTGTCCATTTCGGCAATCCTTTATGTGGTACAGCTTCCATGAAGATCAGCGTTTCTGGTTCAACCTCCCGGATTTCGCGTCCAAACCGGTTGATGAAGGGCTTTAGGAAATCATTGGAGAAATCCACCTGTCGTCCGTCAATCCGGGCAAAATGATCGGGTCGCAGCAGGAGCGGCAGTCCCTGGTCGTCATAATCCCAGACGCCATTTTCCCGCCAAACACCCACCTGGTCATCCTGCCAGGCACGCACCCCCTCCGGGTTCATCACCCTGGTATCGGTCTTCTTCACCCCAAAGCCTCTGATCTCATAAAAGTCGATCTCGGTCGGTAACCCGTCTCCAAGCAGCATGCTTTGGTAAGGTGTGGGCGACTCGCCCAACTGCAGCTCGGATTCATGCTCCGCCAGGTTGGTATTGCCGATCCAGCCATCCGAAGGCTCATTAAGAGAATCGTATCCGATCACCTGAGAAAGCCCTTTCAGCCGTTTAGCGACTTCCCTGATGGCTGCGATGTAATGGGCCTGCAGGAATTCCTGTGCAGATATGCCTTCTATTTTCGTCTGAGGTGCAAAAACGTTCCCGCCAAAGAAGAGCGAGAACATGGTAGCCGATGCCAGCTTGTAATCGTTGGTACCCCAGATCATCCGGGGATACTCCTCACCCACCATCGCGTGCACGAATGCTGCGCCGGTATGATGCAGGTTTTCCAGTTTGAACCCCACCGCCTCCAGTGTCCAGCCGGGTGCACCATCCCCGCCCGAAAAACGGCTCCAAACGTCCTGGTGGGGGTCAATGAATAATCGCAGGCCATGTTCCCCCGCCATGTGGACAACATCCACCAGGTAATTAATATAATCCTGGTCATAGATCCCCGGTCCGGCATGTTCAATCGCCTCCCAGGTGATCAGAAACCGCAGGGTGGTCAACCCCCAGTGTCTGAGTCGGCTGAAATGTTCATCGGCATCCTCCAAAGGGAAAGGCCTGCCCACGAAACTCACTTTCTTATGTTCGAAAAACCGCTCATTGAGATAGGTCGCACCATTCGGATCGACGGGTACTTTCGACGCGCCACTGAGGTTTACGCCTCGCAGCATCATCCGTCGCCCGGATGGATCCAAAAACCATTGTCCATGGGTGTGCATTGATTTCCTCCCGGGTTTTAACCAAATAACCGCTGAAGCGGCTGATCGAACAGCATTCAACGGATAAAATCATACCCCTTAAAAACTACCGGTTCAATGTGAACCGTTATTCAACTCGCGTAAATAGAGGATCAGGGTCGAAAGAGCCTGGTCCACTTCGGAAAGTTCTTCCAGATCGAAACTGCGCTGAAGATCGGGCAGGGATTCCTGCCAGGTTTCCAATAAATCCAGCAGCGGCTGGCTCTCATCCTTAATATCAGGTGGCACGGGAACCTTCAAGGCTGGCTTGGATATTGGGATCGGCCGGACGCCGCTGAGGTCATGCACCTCCAGAGCATCCCGGGCGAACTCCGCCGTATCCTCATCCTGAGCAAGCTGCAGCAAGGCGCTGCGTGCTTCGGGGGTCAGGTAATCGACTTCTGCCAGGCTTTGTGCCACTGCCCGCCGAACGTGCAGGTTCAGGTCGTCGGCCAGTGAGACCAAATCGGGCAGGGCATCCTGGCTCAGAAGCCGGGTCAGGGTGATGATGGCCTGGGGGCGGACAAAGGGGTTGGGGTCATTAAAGGCAATATTCCGGACCTCATCTACCGAAACCAGGTCGTTCCATTTGGACACTGCCGCCAGAGCGGTCTCCCGCACTGTGATGGCGCTGTCACGGAGCAGTGGCCTGACCAAAGTCAGCGCAGTCTCATAATTGGCCTGCATCATCATCTCGATCAGGTTTCGGCGCAGCCTATTGCTGGGGTCACTGAGCAAAGGCGATAGGATCGCAGCCGCTTCTTCGGCATTCATTTCCACCAGCGCTTCCACAGCCACACCCCTCAGGCCGACTTCTCTTTCGGCAATTTCCACCAGGGTTGGAATGGCTTCTTTCATGTCCAGCCGGGCCAGGACTTCGATATAGAGCTTCGGCAGTTTGAGGTCCTGCTCCTCATTGATTGCCATGAAATTTTTCAGAGATTGCAGGATAAACTCGCTGCATTCACCGTAACACAGCCAGCCGCAAGCACGGGTGGCTGCCAGATGGATCAGATATTCGTCAGAATGCAGGAATTCATCCAGACGGGGTTTGATGCGGTCGGGGTCTATTCGGGCCATTGCCAGGATGGCGGCCTGTACTACGATCGGATGCTGATCGTCCAAACAGGCTTCGACCTGTTCCAACGCCTGTGTCGCCTGGAGCAGTCCCAGCGAATTGACCGCTGCCGCGCAGACGTAATTATTGGGGTCATCAATGGCCGCCAGCAGGCTTGAAACAACTTCCGGCGCAGGCAGTTCAACGGAACGGCCCAAAGCCTCTGCAGCGCTGGAACGCACGAATCCATTCGGATCGTCCATTAAAGACATCAGTATGTCAGGCCTTGCTTTCAACTCCCCCAATCGCTTCGCTGCGTAGGACCGGTCCCGGGGGTTCCTGGACTGGATCAGTTTTAAACAGCGGTCGATTTCTTCTTGTTTATTTTTATTTCTTTTAAATTGATCTACCATTATTCTATAAGTTTACTACATTCTTAATTCAAGCAAAATCAGTCACTGGATGGGATTCTTGGCCGGAACACCCACCCGCCGCGGGTATTCCTCAGGAGTCCGGGCAACTTTGTTGACCACAACAATGAAACGGTCCTCAACCACAGCGGGCAGTTCCACCTTGATCAATTTATGCAGCTTGCCGCCCATCAAATGGATCGCTTTATCCGCAGCCTGGGTTTCAGCCGGGGCGCTTTCACCCTTCATCGCCATGGCGACCCCGTTGCGATGCACCAACGGCAGGAGAAATTCCATCAGGATGGGCATCCTCGCAACCGCCCGTGCTACCGCCAGGTCATAAGACTGGCGATGGGCCGGGTCCTGTCCGACTGTTTCCGCTCTTTCGGGGATGATGGTCACCTGACGGAAGTTCAATCGATCGACAATATGCTGGCAAAACTCCGCCTTTTTATGGACTGATTCCACCAGGGTCACTTGAGAAGAAGGCCAGATCATCTTGAGGATCAATCCGGGAAAACCCGCCCCGGTGCCGACATCAATGATCCGCGCCGGCGCTCCCTGTCGTTCCCAGGCCAGCAGCACGGTAAGGGAATCGAGGAAATGCTTGATGCGGATCGCTTCTGCATCACGGATCGCCGTCAGGTTAATCCGCTCGTTCCATTCCAGAAGTTCGGTTTCATAGACTTGTAACATGGCTAGTTGTTCCTGAGAAAGGGTTACGCCCAGGAGATTTTTAGCCGAGGTTGCCAGAGCTTTCATTTACGTTTTTTCCATGTTCCTGATACATTCCACAACAATTATAGCCAATACTTTCTCGGAAAATAAGTACTTGCTTGCAGGGTTGTCTGACTAAAAGTAAAATTATCCCCATGCCCTGGCCAGCCACCCACATCCTAGCCGCTGAAGCAGCTTATCCCCAATTCTTCAGCCACCTGGACCACAAAGCCTTCATTGTTGGGACCTGCTTCCCCGATATCCGCTACCCTGCCCATCTAGAGCGGGAAATCACCCACATCCACTGGACATCTCTCTCCGAAATGGGCCGGGAAACCGGTTTCCGAGCGGGCTTGCTTTTCCATACTTATGTTGACGACCTATGGAATGCCTACATCAGGCAGTTTGGCGACCGGCTTTTCGCCGTCATCCCCCATAACCGTCCAACATTTCACACCATTAAGAGCCTGCAGGACCTTTATCTTTACAATAACCTGGATAATTGGGATCAGATCGCATCTTTCTTCGATTCAATTGATCCGGAAGAACTTACCTACGGTGCGAAGGAAGATCTGATCCAGCTCTGGCACAAAACCCTCGGGCATTATCTGGGCAAACCGCCGGTTGAAGCAGACCTGGACATGCTGGCGATGAGCTTACCGCCGGAGATGATGACGGAGATCCGGACTTTATACCCGCGTTATCTCGAGATTCCACTGTTGAAGGAAATTCTGCTGGGATTTTACCTGGACTTTAAAACACACCTTGGAAGTTTGCCCTTTTAATATTCGATCAAAAAAGGTTGGTTATATTCATAGCCAACCTTATTTCTTTGTCCTTTTCAGTTCGATTTTTTGATCGGTTTATCCAACTCCCATTGGATCGCCCAAACGGCCAACGGGCGCATATAGCTGATGGCGCGGGCTGTTTCCTCTTCATTAAAGGCTTCCGGGGTCTGGAACCAGAGCCCGTAATCCTCATAAACCAGATTGAAGACGCCTTTTGCCGTCTGGAAGGCCGCTTCTTTCATCCCGGTTTGCAGCATGGCTGCCGCGATGGCGAAGGTCGTCCCGGTCCAGATCTCATGTGATTGCATCCCGGTCTTATCCAATGAGCCATCCGGCCGCATCCCATTCATCGCACCCAGGCGGCCGTCTTCATATCCCATCACATTATATTTGAACACCGTTTCAAGGGCAGACCGGGCATGTTCCGGTGAGACCACGCCGCCCAAGCCGCAGGCCAGGCTGAACCAATGTCCGGCCAGCTGGTCCGCCATGATGCTGTCCTTATATTTGCTTTCGCTGGCCTCATAATCATAATAAGTGCCATTCCAGAGTTTCTCTTCATAAACCTTTTGCGCCCGGTCAAACATCTCCCGGTATTCTGTTTCAAGATTAGAATCGCGCATTGTATGTGCCAATGCCGCGCCGGCTTGCAGACAGGCCAGCCACAACCCGCCGCAGTAGGCGCTGGGGCCGGTGGCCGTCCAGACATCATAGGTCTGGTCCGGGAAACCCTCATTCTCGATCATCCCGTCACCGTCCTTATCAAATTTGTACATCAGTTGAATGGCTTCTTTAACGGCCGGCCAGGTATCTTTCAGAAAACCTTTGTCCCTGGTCAGGAGATAATCCCGGGCTATCTGCAGCACAAATTTCGGGTTGAGGTCTTTCCAACGGGAGATATCCTGCGCATTATAGGCGTTAATTTTGAACCAGGGGTCCTCCAATGGCGAGCCGAGGTCATGGGGGATCACATTCTTTGCCTTACGGACCCCTTTCTTGCCGGAAAACATGAACTGGACTTCTTCATCATCCTCCATCGGCAGCGAGTGAGCATAATCCCGCTGGAGGCTCAATTCCAGTTCCGGCCAGAGTGTTGCCAGGGCGAAGGAAGCTGAGAAATGCACGTCGTAGGTGTTGTACATCCGGTACTCATGACTCTCGAGATAGGCGAAATGTCCGATTTCCGGTTCGGGAAGCGGGTCTGCGGCAGGATCGTAATCGCCTTCCCGCCTATCGGTCCAGATCGTCCCGCCATCCACCAGGTAATAGGTCTCATTGAACAACATCTGGCGATACCATAACGGCAAATCTTCATCAGTCAGGATTGGTTTCTGCCAGGCGTCAATCGCCTTTTCCCATTTGGGGTAAAGGGACAGCGCGTCGCGCAGCAGGTTGGGCGCAGCGTTGGCATCCCGACCATAGAATTTGGTATAACGCCGGTACCAGCCTTTTCCCAGCGGGAACCGGGCAACCGGCATATCCCACACCAGGGCAAATATGATCTCCTGTTTCTCACCTGCGGGGATACTGACATCTGGCACAGACGGCAGCGCCAATCCCAAATCCCGGCTGGGAAGGCCGCTGGTCTTCGTCATCGGCCAGCTGACCGTTGAAGGCGAAATCACCCCAGACATCCACACCGCTGGAATCGGTGATGAACCGGGTACGGTAGGTGACCTTGACCCGCTTATCCTGCAGCGCGCCAATCCCGAAAGTCAGGGGGTCTTCATACTGCCCCTGTTCTGCCAGGGATTGACCCTCTTCCAGCGGCTTGGGATGGCGAAAAATATGATGGAGCTGTATGCCGACAATTTCGCCTTGCCTGGTTTTTTCGTGCAGCGGATGGTTGCTGTGGCCGCCCGCGCGGTCATTCTCACCGCCGGTGCCGTTCTGGAAAGTGAACATCAATGCCACGTCGGCATCCTTTTCGCCGGTGTTCTCCACCGTCCAGATGAAAGTACTCACCGGGAAGCTGGATTCCTTGTAATTATGCGGGATCACGGGCGAAACCTGTCGACAGGACAAGCGAATGCCCGGTAAGGGGTCTTCATAATCATGCCAGGCCCGGGGGAACAGCGCCCGGTAGGTCACACCCGACTTATCCAGTCCCCAATCCCAGTTTTGCAGCGAATCGCCCTCAGGGTGATTGGGATTCAATACCACGGCTTGCGGTGCCTCTCCCTCACGAGAGACCCAAAGTGAAAACTGGTCGGCTGGCACATTGCGATACGCATAATCGCCGGGTTTGAGCTGCCAGCGGTTGAAATCACCAAAGCAGCCGCGGGTGATCGTCCCACCCCCCAGGCCGCCCAACGGGACCCCTTTATTGGGTTCCACCGGGAATCCGCCCATAACCAAATCAAAGGTCGACCGGCGGCCTTCCTTCTTCATCTTTCGGGACCAGCGCTGGATGCGAATGATGACCGGGAGCATCTCCCACAGCAATTTCAATGTCGCTTTAACCGGCTTTACTTCCCGCGTTGGTGGTTGAGAAAGAGGATGTTCCCAGGCCAGGGATTTGATCAGGTCAGAAAGGTTCATCAGTCCTCCCATTGATGTATGTGAATGAGGTGAGTTTCCTTTTAAATCATAACATCAATTCAACGGCTCATCTCGGTAAAGTTCCCCCGGAGATCGATTTTCGGCAGGGGCGACTCTCTGTGGTCGCCCGTTAATTCGTAATCATAAAACAGATAAATTTGATGGATCAGCGATCTGCTATTCCCTCTTCCTGTCTGCTTCGCAAACACCTTTCCTCCGCACGCAGGGGAAGGAAAAACAGGGACGCAATAATCGCCAAACTTCTCTTTTAAACAAATTAAATTAGAACGTAATGACGCCCTGATTGGGGCGTCTCACGTTAATTAATTTCTTCTGAATATTTCTTCATCGTTATATTAGCGACAGTATTGTTATATGTGATCTACACTTCTTCACTCTCGGAAACCATTTGCTTCTCAGATTCCTTTTTCCCCACCAACTGCGATACCAGGGTCCCCGCCAGCATCAAGCCGCACCCGATCAAACCCCGCACTCCGAGTACTTCATTCAGGATCAGCCAGCCACCCAAAGCAGCAAAAGCACCTTCCAGGCTGAGAATGATGGCCGCATGCGCCGGGTCAGCCCTGCGCTGTGCGACGATCTGCAGGGTATAGGCCAGCCCTACCGAGAGGAAAGCACCATACAGGATCGGCCAAACACCAGCTACAATCCCGGCTAGATCAATCGATTCAAACATAATCGCGACAATGGCACTCAGGACCCCCGTGATGGCAAACTGGAAGATCGCCAGCCGCACCGGTCCGACTTTACCGGCATAACGGTCGATCAGATGCACATGCCCGGCCCAGACGAACGCGCCAACAAACACAATCAGGTCATAAGGAGAGACCGAAAACCCGCTCTTTACCGACAGGAGATAAAGCCCCACCACGGCCAGAACAGCACCGATCCAATTGGCGGGATGCGTGCGCTTACCCCAGGTGAGCGCCAAAAGCGGCACCAGGATCACATACAACCCGGTGATAAAACCGGCTTTTCCGGCGGTCGTGCCGAGCAGGCCGACCTGCTGCAGGGTTGCACCGGCAAACAGCGCCAGCCCGGTCAGCAGGACCGGGACAGCCAGTTTGCGCCAGGGAACCTGCGGCGGGTCAACGGATCTTTTCCGCTGCCAATACAGCAGCGGCATCAGCGCAACCGCACCCAGGCTGAACCGGATGGCGTTAAATGTGAACGGCCCCATGTAGGCGTTGCCAATCCGTTGTGCGACAAAGGCAAAGCCCCAAATGGCGGCCGTTAATAACAATAAAAGGTCAGCGGTCAAGTTCGCAATGTCTTCCCTTCAGGATTATATTGTTTTAGGGGTTATAAGTTACCCTGGCTGCTTATCAAGGCGTCACACCGAGCGCTTCCAGTTCAGCTTCAGCCACCCACCAATCCGGGTGCCATTTTAGCGCTTCACGGAAATCGTCAATGGCACCGTCAATATCGCCCAACTTGACTTCAGCCCGTCCGCGCCAGACCCAGGTCTCTTCAATCGCTGGGACAAAAGAGTTGTTCAGAGTGGCGTTCGCCAGGTCAACCACATCCTGGTAACGGCCAGTATAGAAATAAGAGAAATACGGGCCGGTCTCATACCACATGATCCGCCAGGGCTTCGGGTAAATATCGGCATAGATGGTGAACGCCTGGTCATAAGCCTGAGCAGAACCGAAATAGTCGCCCAGATACATCAGATTGGTGCCGTAGTTGAACCAGGCAAAGAACAATTCCCGGTCCTTCAGGACAGCAATATCATTCAATGCTTTCTGCGCAGCGTTCTGAAGATTGGTGGTTTCATCCGCATCCGGACCAAGGATCGACATCACCTGGCTTTCCTTTTCGGGCGGGTAGATTACGATATAGACGTAATTAAATGACCGCCAATGCCGTTCAACCTTCTCGTACGGGTTTGCATAATCCGCAGCAACGTAGGTATCCTGGATCAGGAACCAGCCTTTCGCATCATCATAAGCGGTGAGAACACCATAATGTCCCATCCAGAGCTGCTGCTCGACCTCTTCTTCAAAACCTTTTTCAATGATCACCGGGAATCCGGCAGCAATGAACTCTTTCAGAAGCTCAATATCGCCGCCGTACCGCAAAATAGCGTTTAAATCCGTCTGACTTTCGACATAATCAACCAATTCGTACGGCATCACATTGCGGTCTTCCTGGTTGGGTTTCAGCCAGGTACCTGTAACGGTCTGGTCGCCTTCCCAGCCCCAATAGGAAAGCGCTTCGGCGAGGTTGGCTGGACCGCAGTTGTTGAATTTCTGGAATTCATGCACCACACCTTCCAGCCGCACGGCTTCCGGAATGGGAGTCGGCGACGGCGTCGGCGAAGGGGTTGCAGTTGCGGTCGGGGGGACATAGTTGGTCGGTGTCAGGCTGGGCTGCAAGGTCGCTGTGGGCTCAGGCACCATAGCCGTCTGGGTCTGGTTGACGATCGATTCCATTTCAGACTGCTGTCCGGGGGTGAAAGCATTTTCATCCGGCGGATTGAAAAAATAAAAGATCTTCGCCCGCAGGTTATCCAGCCGCCATGAAAGACGATCGTGCACAGGGGGAATGAAATAGATTGCCAAAAGCAGCGCTGCAGCGGCAATAACGATCAAAATGATCTTTAGAACCGTATTTTTCTTCTTTTTAAACATAACCGGATTATAACCCCTCCATATCTAAATGCAAATTATGGAAAGACGATGGTATAAGGACGAATATCACTTAATTTATGTTCCACTATCCGGAGGACCCGCCGTTGGACACCCTCGGCACTGCCAATTGGACTAACTTTACGTCAACCTGATGTGGATGCGGGTTGACCTGCGGGTACGGGTTCGGGCGCCAACTGCTGGCGATGACCGAACCCAAAGCCCGGGAGCGAGGCGCAAATTACGCCTACCTGGATATCTTCTGCTTCCAGGCACCGTCCTTCTATAAAAAAGCGGGTTATAAGGAATTTGGCCGTTTGGAGGATTTCCTTACGGGGTACACCCGTTTCTTCCGGACCAAAGCGCTCTAAACAGCCCCGGCTCGCAGATCACCGATCCAACGCACCATCCAAAATACCACCAGAGCCAGGACGATCAGCCAGATCAGGATGATGACTGCACCGACCACCCAGTTCCTGGGTTTGCCGTCAATAAATTCCTGGTCCGCCTGCGCTCTGGCCGCTACCAGCACTTCTTCCGGGATCATCTTCAATGCCAGGGCGATCCCCAACGGCACCAGGATCAAATCATCCAGATAGCCCAGGATGGGGATGAAATCCGGGATCAGGTCAATTGGGCTGAAAGCATAGGCAACCACCACCGCCCCAAACACCTTCGCATACCAGGGCGTGGCTGGGTTCTTATAAGCCAGGAAAAGCACATAAGTTTCCCGTTTCAATTGACGGGCTTTTTCTTTTAACTTCTCCAGGAAATTCTTCATCGGGTTAATCCGAAGATGGGTATTACTCAAGGTATGGGATTATTGGCAGCCCAGTCATCACCCAGAACCAATACCAGGTCCACAGCAGCGCCGGGTGTAAAAGCATTGGTGATCCGGCCGGCAGTCATCCCAAAGGTTTCTACCAGCCACTTGAGAGCATAAGGTGCGGGACCTTGAATGGTCACTTCTGAGACGGTCGTAACATCCGGGGCGTTGCCTTCCTCCACGACATTGAAACCCTGTTCACGCAGCCAGGCGGCCGTTGACTCGGCTAAACCGGGCTGATAGCTGCCGTTCAGGACGCTGATCCGGGCATTTTCCTGCGACACCAGTGATAAAAGATCCCCTTCCGAAACAGGCCCCAGAAGACCGCCGGTATCGAAGACCTCGTCCCTTAGCAGTCGGATCTTATCGGGGATGGGACGCAGGATATCCAGGCCTTCCGGTGATTTCTCAATGGTGATATATTCCGGGCCGATCACTACCATCCGGATATTTTCACGCGGGATATCGATCGCCCGCCAGGCAAGCTGGATGATCTGGTCCAGGCTCATATTGGTACGGATTCCGGTCGAGAGGTCCTGGTAGATCGCGGGGGCATTCATCACCAGAGTCGGCAGTTGATTGAATTCGAGGATCCGGTCACGGATCTTCAGGATCACATCCATCTGGCGCGATGAGCGGTCAAAGTCATCCCCTTCGGAATGCCGGTCACGAGCATACGCGAGGGTATATTCGCCGTCCAGGACATAGGTGCCCGGTTCGAGCGTGACCGTGTTCCACTTGCCGCGCCGGTCGATGGTGTAAGGTTTGTCAAAGGTGATCTTGATCCCGTTGATATGGTCAATGAAATCCACAAAGGCCTGGAAATCGATCTGGGCATAGAAATCGATCGGAACGCCCAGGAATTCTTCCACCGTCCGGGTGGCGAGTTCCGGTCCACCACCGGGCAGGTTATACAACTCTCCAAAACGGAAAGCGGTGTTGATCTTGTAATACCCAAAGCCGGGAATGGCCACCCACATATCCCGCGGAATGGCGATCGCGGCTGCAGTGTTGTTGAGGGGGTCCATTGAAAGCAGGATCATCGTATCCGAACGAGGGGCGGCGTCTTCCGCCTCATCATCACGCAGGTCCAAGCCCATGATCAGGATGTTCACCCGGCTGGTTCCATCCCAGGGGTCAGGATCAGGCAAAGAAGCTTGCGGCGCGCTGGTAGGCGCTGACTCGTCACCGGGGACAGGCGTCTGTTCCGCTTTATCCACTAAAACCGGATCACCCGGCAGTGAAAAAGCGGTCGTACCGGCTACCAGACGGCCCACCAGACGGTAACTATAGAAAGCCCCAACCACTCCCAGGGCCAGGAGCACGATCAAGAAGATCCTGGTCGGCCAATCTCTGGGGAACGTCTGCTTTAGTTTTGAAAAAAAGCTCATAAGGCACTCCAACAATCGGCAAATTGAGTAATTCTGATTCTAACACCCGAATGATAAAGAGGTAAGTCTATGTGCAGCGGTGGAAGAATGCACAAGAAAAATCTCAACCACAATCTAAAACTCCCGGATTTTTCGAAATTTCCGGGAGTTTGATAATTCAATCCGTTTTATTTTCATCGCCTGACTGGATGCGCCTTATCCTTCTCCCGCCAGTTCCAGCACGGCATGAGCCGCATCGGAATCGGTCACCAAAATATTGATCAAGTGCCCGTTGATGGCGCCCAGAATGGCTTCAGCCTTTTTAGCACTCCCCGCCACCCCGATCACGGTCTCAAAATTGGACAGCTTCTTGATATCGATTGAGACTGTTCTGCGATTAAATTCCAAATCAATGATATTCCCGTTGATGTCATAATGCTTGCCGCAAATCTCACCTGCGGCCCCAGCTTTTTGCAATGCTTCCAATTCTTCGACTGTTGTCAACTTATTTCTGAAAATGGTGGAGATATCCGGGTTCAAAGCACCCATCCCGACCAGACCAATATTGGCATGTTCCGCTACCCGGATGGCTTCAATCACGCTCGGTTCTTCGAGCAGCATCCGGGAGACTTCCGTGCTCTTCATGATCCAGGGAGAAGGAACGATCATTGAATCGTTGCCCATTTGGAGAGAAAGGATCTGGGCCAGATCGGTGCCCTCGATCAATTCATCCTCACTGGCGCCTTGCAGCCGGACAACTTTGACATGGATGGGCCTGCCAATCTTCACCTGATTAACGGTTGCAGCAACCGCCATTCCCAGGGAAATCCCCAACGTCATCCCATCCTTGATTTGAGTTTCCAAAGTCCGTGCGGCAAGCTGTCCGAGATCGTTGACCAGCTCAGGGTAGGATTTACCGATATTGGGCAACACGATGGCGTCTTTAAGACCAAAACAATTCCTGAGAGCCTGTCCCAGTGCAGGCATTGTTTTGAAGGGAAAGCGGATTATCACTTCAACGATCTTTTCCTCGTGCGCTTCCTTGATCATACGTGAAACCGTTGAGTGTGAAATATTGAAAATTTCCCCAATATCCGCCTGGCTCTTACCGTCCTCGTAATAAAGCCGGGCGACTTCTGCAATTAATTCCAAACGTTCCTGATCTGGCATACCCGTCAATATCCCTAAATATTAACTCATTTAATTCCAGGAACCACCCTGTTGAGAAGAACATATTCTCCGCTGATTGACATCAACGAGGGAAATCCCTCAATTATAAAAGATCAACCCTTGTCGATGATCTCTTGCGCGGTTTTCTTGATCTCTTCAATTACTGCATCTTCGCCAAAGCCGGTGAGCAGGGCAACACCCTTGATGACGGGCACATTAATATTGCCGGGGATGGGGCTGGTGGTGACAACGAAATCAATCCCACCACGTTCCACATAACCCTCGACAGAGGTGGGTAACAGGCCGATAACTTCGACGTCCACACCCAGAGGGGAAATGATGTCTTCAACCTTCTGAGCGATCATTGATGAGCTGACAACTCCGGAACCACAGACGGCCAGCACAGTGAGTTTTCGTTTTGCCATGATGCTAAACTTCCTCCATATATGATAATTTGAGAGTTCTATGCAAAAATTTGCAGATTAATTATAGCCGAAAAATATCCTTTAGAAAGGTTACCAACGCCTTTGGATCGGTCGCATCCCGGATGGTTTCGAGAGTTTCTTTGTTCTTAAAAACCGTTACCATCGTTTTTAGATAGGATATCTGGTCTTTGGGATCCTTGAGAGCTAAAAGGAAAATAATCTCTGCCTTGATATCACGTTCAGGCGTGCCCATTTCATGGAATTCCACAGGATGGACAAGGGTACCGACAGCCATGGCGCTCTGATTCACATATTTTGCTTCTGTGTGGCACAGCGCCACAGGGATCACGGTCGGCAGACCGGTTGGGAAGGTCTCTTCCCGCTTGATCACATTTTCGTAATATCCATCTTTGACATAGCCTTTGGCCTTCAGTTTGTCGGCCAGGATCTTGATGACATCCTCTTTTTTTGTTTCAGTGATCCCTAGTTCGATCAAATCTTCCGAAAGTATGACTTCTGCCATATATAAACCACCTTATATAAAAATTTGGGGGCATCAGGTCACCCTGATGCCCCTTTTTAATTCATCTTACTCGCATCTTCATCATTTAGTTGAAGATGGATGCAATCAGATTACTCCGCTTCTGTGGCGACATCAAGTGCTGCTTGTGCTTCCATGAAGGCATGCACTTTAACTTTATTGCGGCGCCAGAGGAAATAGAGTGGGATCCAGATAACGAATTGAACAGCTACTGCAATCCAACCCCATTTATAAACCGGGTACCAGAGCAGACCACCTGCGATCGGTTTATTTGCGATCATACCAGCGGTGACCAGGGATCCGGGGGCCAGCGGTTCGGCTGCGAACTTCGAATATACCTCAGTGAAGATCGGGGCGGTGAAGGTGCAGACATAGAGACCGATCGAGAACCAGACAGCACTCAGGATAACGGTCTTGAAAATGTTGCCGTTTGAGGCGGCCACAAAGGGCTGGATGATGAACGCAATAGCGATCAGGTCAACCAACAGCAGGGTTCGGTTTCCGGGCAGAATTGCGCACAAACCGAGCATGATCGGGATCAAGAGGAGGCCGGAGATCAGCGTGGCAGGTTCGCCATAGCCGGTGGCATCATTGATACCAATGTAAAGTTCGCTGCCTTCTTTCACATCCTTGGTGCTTGCTTTGCGGGCCGCTTCAGTGATGGGCATAAAAGCAGATGCGAAAATGTTGGCAACACGGGGGAATATGGCCATAATGGCAGCGGTTGAGACTGCAACCGTCATGATGTTACCCCAGGCCGGCAGGGTGCCCAGTTGCTGCAGGTTACCCAAAAAGCCGATCAGAAGACCGAGGATCAGGCCGAGGACGATGGGTTCACCCAGGAAGCCGAGGCGTTTGCGAATGGCTTCGGGACGCCAGCGAATTTTGTATGCACCTAATTTATTAAGCAGCCAGTTACCGCCGACAGCCCAGGGCGTACCGGGGGCAATGTGCAGCGCCGGGATGGTGCAGTTGGGATAACCATAATAGGTTGACCAGCGTTTGGAGTTCATCTCCACGAAGATCACGTTATAAAGCACCTGGATGAACATGAGCGCCATGGCTAACCAGATGTTGCTCGTCACTGCGAAGATCATGGAACCCCAGAACATATAGGAGTAGTTGTTCCAGAGGTCACCGGGCATGAAGACATTGGTAACCTTTGTGAGGAAGAGAACAATCTGGAAGAGGAGACCAAACCCGAGGAACATCATACCGGCTTCGGTGGCGTAGGCGATCACAGAGGTCGCCTGCCAGCCGATGTCGACGATGGGCAGGTCAAGACCGGTGGTGGCAACAAAGTTGTTCACTGCCGGGACAATAATCGGAATGTAGGAATTGGTCAACCAACCAAAACCGGTCAAACCGATGCCTGCGTTCAAGGCTGAGAAGAAAGCCTTCTTGAGATCGACGCCAAGGATCAGGGCGATCACAAAGATGATCACAGGAACAAAGATTGCGGACCCAAATGTGTTAAAAACATTGCTGAGGGCCTGCATGATATTCGTAAGAACCATGTTTAATCCTCCTGAGAAAGAGTAGATAAAAGAAACAAATTACGACTATTGAAATAATGATTAAAAATATGGGGAATTTCTGTTAACTCCCTTGTTCGCCAACCACCTCCTTTTCTATAACCGCATCAAGTTTGCTCGTTAAAAAGTATAAAAAGTGCCTTGCGCAAAATTGCACCTTTTCATCGTCTCCATACATCTGCCATACTTGATATCACCTGCGGTTGGATATTTGAGAATAAACCTGGTATGTCGTGCACAAATTTGCATAAATATCATTGATTTGCAAATTGGTGCATATCCATATTATCAAATTGTTAATGGCTTGTCAATATTTAAATGATAGGAATTCGGGGAGTCTTACCGCTCCAAAAGCTCTTTCCGGCGGTGAACAGGGACTGATTGGATGATCGCATCCACTGCCGCTTGTTGCTCTTCACTCATCTTTATTTTTTTGCCGGTCAATTCCAGATAAGCGCCTAGCCAGGCCGGCGTCAGGTTCATTCGCGCCATGACCCGTTCCGGGTTGGCTGAGATCGGATAAAGCTCGCTTTGACTAAGAATGAACCAGGCGTTTCTTTTCACCAGTTCATTCCAATCTGAAAAAACCCAATCATAAAATTCATCAAGGGTAAGGTCCGGGTTATTTTCCTGCGCTGGACCAAGGCCCTGATGGATCCGTGCGAACAACTTCTTTTTGATTGTGCCTTGCTGGATTTTTCCGGCGACAAACATTAAAAACCAAACCACCAGCAGGATGATTGTGATTTGTTGGATTCCAAAATTCATGTGAGGCCTTTCGAGAGAAATTGGTGAGGTATCATTTATGAGTCATTGACACTTAAAAAACCATTTGCTATAATGTGTTTGATTATGCAAATTATTGCACAGTATAAGAATTTTTGCAAGTTGGGAATGTTAAGGGACAAAGGTATTGAATACCTGAATGAAAAATAAAAATTCTTTCAACTTCATTACCAAGTTTGTTAACACCGCTTTTTCATTCGAGTTATGAGGAGGAAGTAAAATGCCGTCCATTGAAGGTTATGTTGATTACAAGAAACGGGAGTTTTGCCATGCGGTGGAATGTCCGGTACAGGTCTTACTGGATCAGGAAGAATCTGGTTCAGAACGGTACGAGTACATCCGCCAAATTTGTAAAACCGATTGTCTGCATAGCTGCCATGAGTTCCATTCCTGGCTGAACAACCAGGGATTTGTGATCGTCAAACCCGCCTGAGTGACCCAGTATAATAAACAATAACAATTATTACCAATTTAATTCTAAGGAGAAATATTATGGATTGGGGTTTCACCAACCGCATGTCGAAATTGATCAAAGCAGATGGCCACTGTTTCTACCTGGCCATGGATCATGGCTATTTCCTTGGCCCTACCCACTGCCTGGAAAATGTAGGGAAGACCCTCGAACCTTTGGCTCAATACGCCGATGCCGTCTTCGTTCCCCGCGGCAGCCTGCGCTACAGCGTCCCGCCCACCATCGAAATTCCGATCATTCTGCGCGTTTCCGGCGGTCAGAGCATTGCCTCAGACGACCTCACCAATGAAG
This sequence comes from uncultured Chloroflexia bacterium, assembly GCA_963741015.1. Lineage (GTDB taxonomy): Bacteria > Chloroflexota > Anaerolineae > Anaerolineales > Anaerolineaceae > Brevifilum. Next base: position 147,455 of record CAVUGP010000005.1, read on the forward strand.
ATGTGACCATTTCCATTGATGACATCATCCGCCTGAATGCGAGCGCTGTCGGTTATTCCGTTTACCTCGGCAGCCCCAACGAACACCAAACTTTGATGGGTTTGTATGACCTGGTTAATATGTGCCGTCCTTACGATATTCCCGTGATGGCCGTGACAGCCGTTGGGCGTGAACTCGATCAAAAACAGCAGACCCGCTTCCTCTCCTTGGCCTGCCGGGTTTGTGCCGAGGCCGGCGCTGATGTGGTCAAGACCTATTATTGCGAGGACTTCGAAAAGATCGTCGAAGGCTGCCCGGTTCCGGTCGTGATCGCCGGCGGACCCAAGACCGATTCCCAGCTTGAAGTCTTCAGGTTCGTATATGATGGAATGCAGCGCGGCGCTGCCGGCGTCAACCTTGGCCGCAACATCTGGCAGGATGCCTATCCGCCAGCTGTCGCAGCCGGGCTGCGGGCTGTGATCCATGAAGAGGCCACACCTGAAGAAGCCTACGATCTTTATCAGACGATGAAGAGCAACGCAAAATAGTAACTTTTCCCAGGGTGGAGCTGATTCGCTCCACCCTGACTTTTTTAGATATCATATTTCATTATCTTATCAATATTAAGAAGGACCTGGCATGGAAAACCAATGGCAGAGAAACACCATCGATCCTCATAACGATGCAATCGCACAACTCCGGCACCTTTATGAACTGTTAACCGATTCACCCGAGCTGCTCTTCAGCGGGATCGGCAGTCTTTCAATGAAGTCAGAAGTACTGGACCCCTTTGGCGATCCCCTTGCAATTTTATATTATATGCATCAATCGACCGATCAGATTCCCTATCGATTGGCCGACCTTAAACGGGTCCCCACCGTGAAAGACTCCACCCTGCTGGAACGCGCTTTTGGTCAGTCCCGGCTGCAGCCCAAATGTATTCTCCCGCAGCTTGACACCGTCCTGCATGCGCTGATCCCCGAAAAGATCGTCGCTTTCTGCATGCCAACGCCCATGCTGGCATTGGACCTGCTGGAAAATTCTGGTGAGGAATTTAAATCAGCGTTTGGCGAATCTGTCCTTTTCCTGGAAAAAAGCAGTGATCTTGAATTAGCCCGAGCGTTTTCCGCTTTGAAGCTTGACAGCTCCATTGTCGGCATTTTCATCCACCGCTTTGGGTTCTTCACTTTCGGAGAGGACGTCGAAACCGTTTACAGCCGGATCGTTGCACTGACCTCCAAAGTCGAAGATACTTTTACCCAATCAAGTCAGGACCTCCTTTATGCGTTCGAAGGCGAGGATTATACCAGTCCCAGACGAGAGATCCTGGCGGGTCAACGAAAAACCCTTTCTGAGGCAGCGGGAATGCCGGTCCTGATGCAAAACTTCACTGATGTACGCCTGCTTGAACTTGCAGCAAACAAGGCGATTACCGATGTCTTGAATTCCGGTCCACTGACGACCTATCAAGCTGACACCTTTGTCCATGGCTTTTTGAACCCCAATGGCTTGGCGGGGTCACTTCCGACCAATAATGCGCTGTTGGACCCGGAACTAGGCCTGCTCATCACGGGGCAGACCGCCAAATCTTTAAAAACCAACCTGGCCCTGGTGTCCATCACCTTACAAGCCATCCTGCTGGCATCAAGCAAGGGCGCTCTTAGCCAGGAAACCATCCAACAGGGTACACCACCTGAAGTCATCATCCGTTCGGAACACGATAAGGACACCATGTTCGTCGGTGAAATCGCCCTGGTGACAGGCGCCGCTTCCGGCATCGGCCGCGGTTGTGCCCTCTCCCTGCTGGATCGTGGCGCAGTGGTCATTGGGCTGGATATCAATGATGACATCTACAAAGTTTCCGATTCCCCGGCATACTTCGGCCTGGTCTGCGACCTGACCGATGAGGCCGCTGTTGCGATGGCATTTGAAGAGGCTGTCCGGGCCTTCGGCGGGCTCGACATGGTCGTGTTAAATGCAGGTATTTTCACCAAGAGCGCTCTGGTCAAAGACCTGGATATGGCAATGTGGCAAAAAGTCATGCGAATCAATCTGGATGCCAATGTGACTATCATGCGGGAATCCTACCCCCTGCTCAAGCAAGCACCTGCAAATGGCCGGGTGCTGGTCAATGCTTCCCGCAATGTTCCCGCGCCGGGGCCGGGCGCTGCAGCCTACTCCACTTCAAAGGCTGCGCTGACCCAGTTGGCCCGGGTAGCTGCGCTTGAATGGGGCGTGGATCACATCCGGGTCAACATGATCCACCCTCATGCCGTTTTTGATACCGGGATCTGGACCGATGAGGTACTCAAGAGCCGGGCCGAGAAATATGGCATCACCGTTCAGGAATATAAAACCAACAATATCCTTAAAGTCGAACTCACCAGCCATGACATCGGCGAGTTAGTTTGCGAGATGTTGGGACCGGTCTTTTCAAAGACCACCGGCGCTCAGGTGTCCGTGGATGGCGGCTGCGACCGCGTCATTTAGACTGTATTTATCTCTCCTGTACAGAGGGGTCAGCACACACTGACCCCTCTGTTGATTTAATGGCATTTGATTTTGTCATTACGGGGCCCTGAAAGAATCAAAGTAATCTTCAAACCTCGCGAACAATTAATGATCTCAAATTTTGGTTTGGTGTAATCGACCAAATCGAGCATACTGACTGAAGCTTGTCATGTGCGCTGCACGGCACATGACCTAAATCCTTCAACGCAGGTTTCTCTCCCTGCTAGCGGGGAAAGTTCAAGGGTAGGTTTATCCACTTGACAGTCGGAATTGGTTAGATTATTATCTAACAAAGATAGATCAATGAACACACTTTTCGATCCTGCCCTTTGCATCAAAGCGAGGGCAATTTATTTCAATCACAAAGCCCGGCAAGAAAAAGGTGACAACCATGGATAAGCAGCCACAAATCATTTGGGATCAGGGCAGCGCATACGACCTTTTCGTCAGCCTTTGGATCATCCACCGGCCGGACGAATTCGGTTTACGGCCATCATGGGCCGCAGGCGTACGCTCCCGCCTGCCCGTCCCGCTGCGTGATATCCTGGAACAATCGCAAACCTTTCTCAAAGTCCCCATGCGGTGGATCCACACCCTCCCGGCACCTAAAGATGCACAATCAGCGCTGCAGGCATTGAATGAAATCCCCGCCAAAGAACGCCTGTCCGCATTGGCCTTCACCGGAAAAGAAGATGAGGAATCCAGGGCCTTTCACCAGTTTTTACTTTCGCTGGACGGAAAACAACGGCTGTCCACCAGGATTGAACAGCACATCCAGGACCACTATCAAAAATCCGGCCGTGCGACCAAACCCTTCATCAGGGCGATGTTCGATGCCTGGTCAAACCGGGATGCATTTGGTGAAGCGCTTACCCAGGCGCTGGATGCTTATGTAGAAAACTTTTTCAAGGAAGAGGAAATCCGTATTGTTCCCGTTCAGGAACTGGCAATGAAAAATTTTCAAATCCGGCTGGAGAAAGAGGATCTGCTGGCATTGCTGGAGGAGGTCTCTTCCGGTGTGCGGATGGATTGGGTGCCAGAGGTGGAAAACCTGATCCTCGCGCCTTCCTTCTGGGGTTCACCTTTCGTATTCTATGACTCCCAGGATAAGGAAACCGGCATCATCCTCTTCGGTGCCCGGCCAAAAGGTCTGGCCCTGGTGCCGGGTGAATTAGTCCCGGAAGACTTGATCAACCCCCTCAAAGCCCTGGCGGATCCCACCCGGCTGCGGATCCTGCGTTATTTACAGGAAACACCGCGCACTCCCAGTGAACTTGCCAGGATCCTCCGGCTGCGCCCGCCGACTGTCATTCACCATCTCAACAACCTGCGGCTGGCCGGTCTGGTGTTGGTCACCGTATCACCGGAAGCGGAACGACGTTATGCCATCCGTAAAGAAGGGCTGGAGGATACCATCGCCAACATTCAAAAATTCCTCGCAGGAGAATAATCCTTTTGTCTTTACACGATAAGAAGCGGGAAGCCTCGCAAGGGGTGATCAAAACTTATATTGAACGGCTCAGCGCCTTCCAGCCTAATGCACGTAAATACTTGATCAGCCTGTTGATCTTCGGTGCCGGCTTCGGCATCCACGGCATCCTGCTGAATTTCTTCCTGCGCAGCCTGGGTTATGACGAAACTTTCATGGGGTTGATCTCCACGGTCAGCAGCATGACAGTCCTGGTCGCTGCTCTGCCAATGGGCTACATTGCTGATCGGTTGGGACGGAAATTGTCCCTGGTGATTTCGAGCCTGCTGATCGGTCCGTCGATCATTCTGATGGTGGCTTTCCCAGTCAGCGCGATGCTGATCACCATGAACATCCTCCTGGGGATCGGAGCAAGTCTGGGCGGTGTGATCACCGGGCCATTCCTGATGGAAAACAGCGGAGAACTTGAGCGAACCTATCTGTTCAGCATCGCTTCCGGTCTGCGTATGGCTGCACTCTCTGTAGGCAACTGGATTGGCGGATATTTACCCTCCTGGTTTGGCGGTTTCTTCAATCTGGATGCCACCAGCCCTGATGCCTATGCCTGGGCAATTGGGTCGGCCGGCGTGCTGGTGATCGCTGCCGTAATCCCGCGATTAATGCTCCGCCGCAACCGGATTTCTACCGAAGATGAGGCGGTCTTCTCCCCGATTGCATTTGCTAAGAAGAATCCGGGGATGTTAAGCAAACTGCTCCTGCCAATGCTTGTGACCTCGATTGGCGCGGGATTGATCATGCCGTTCATGAATATCTTCTTCAGCACCGTTCACCACCAATCCGATCCTGTGATCGGTACAATGTTCGCATGGGGCTCGCTGGCGATGGGGGTCGGGCTGATCCTCGCGCCGGCATTCGCCGACCGCTACGGGAAGATCAAGGTGGTGGTGGTCACCCAGGCAGTTTCCATCCCCTTCCTGATCTTGCTCGGTTTTTCACCCTGGTTCAGCCTCAGCGCGATCGCCTATTTCATCCGGTTGATCCTGATGAACATGAGTTCCCCGGTTTACCAGACCTTTGTAATGGAACAGGTAGATCGAGAATCACGAGCGACAGTCGCCAGCCTGAACAGCATGGTACAAAGCTTTGGACGGGCATTCAGCCCGATCATCAGCGGCTGGGTGCAGGTGGAATATGGGTTCGGTCCGCCTTTTATGGGCACGATCGTGACGTATGTGATTGCGATTGGGATGTATTACCGGTTCTTCCTTAAAGGGCGAAAAAACGGACGTAAATGGTCTGACACTCCCGGAGATCTCGTGCCGGATGAGGATCTGGATTTGGAATGAATAATCAGACCTGTCATTGCGAAGCTCAGCGACGAAGCAATCTTCAACCAATAATTTAATTATTTAATCTCTAAGCGGAAAAACTTATCACATCAATGGAAATATTAGAATTGGTGGGTTTTCAACCCACCCTGCATTTAGATAGAAGAAAGCGGACAATTCCTCAACAGATTGCAGGCTATCCACACCCCACAATAACAATCCCTATCTCGTTTAGATTATCCTCTCCCTACAAAGTATTAGTGTTACCTATTTCACCACCTCAGCAAAGCCAGTGCCATCACAGCCTGCCAGGGAAGCACCTTAAACGCTCCTCTGGCCACCGCCGCTTCAACTTCTGCCCGTGAGAGATGTAAAAGTTCCTGCTCTTCCAGATCATCCGCATCCGCTTCGGCAACCTGATGAGCCCCTCGAGCCAAAAAGAAATGCGCGATCCCACTCCCCCGGTTGCCGTCAACCGCGAAATCCCCCAGGTACTCCCACTGCTCCGCGACATAGCCGGTTTCTTCCAGTAACTCCCGCTTTGCCGCAGCCAGCGGTTCCTCGCCCGGTTCGATATACCCGCCGACCGGAGCAAGCGTGGCCCCTTTCACACTATACTTTGTTTGTCGGAATATCAGATATTCGCCTTCCCTCGTGATCACCGCCATATTGACAAAGTCGGGAGAAATGATCCACGGCCAATGCTCAATGACTTCGCCATCTGGCAAGCCTATCGTATGCTCTTCAATCTTGAGGAATGGGGAAAAATCCAGAATCTCTTTACGTTTCAATGTTTTCCAGGGTTCCATGAAATTGCTCCTGTTTTTAAAAATGAGTTGACGTTAATTTTCCAGTGCCAGCTTGATATGATTAAGGTGAAATTGGTATTCATGGATCATCGCCTTAACCCATGAGTCCAGGCCCGAATGCGCTTGATAATCTTCCGCACTAATCTTCGCCAGAAGCTGATCAAAGGCGTTGAAACTTTCTTCAAACGCAGCCAGGCTTTCCTCCCAGTCCAAAGATGCTCGTTCCCGCACAGAATCCGCATTGAAACCATCAATATCGAGATCGATATCCTCTTCCTCGGATTCCAATAAGCGATCCAGAATATCATTCGATTCCACCTGCCAACCCGTCAGATGATCGACCACCTGTTTGGCGGACCACTCACCGCAGACTCCATGATGACTTGCCTGAATCTTTGAAAGGGTCATACAGGCTTGCAATAAAGCCTCATAATTGACCTTCATCTTCTCGACCAATTCATTTGATGCCATTAGATTGACCTTTCACATCTCCGAAAATTAATTATAGCGTTTAAACGATCGGCAGGGACGCAGCGCACACCGCGTCCCTGCCGAATTCGATTTCCCACTGATTAAAGTGGCTAGGGAATATTTATCCCCTGAAATACTCCTCTGCTTAGAATTTTCTAAGACACAAATAATGAAGATAATATCCGCCGAAACCCTCGGATACTGATTAATTATAGGAAAAATGAGGCTTTAAAGCAGGCTTTAATGTAAAACTTAAAGACCTGTTATGATCTTACCCGTTTTTATTCAATGTTCAAGCCGTACAATTCAGGCATCATCCCAAAACAACTTCAACGTCATGTGTCTTGTCATCCCCAAAGACCGGCAAGATCGTTCCAAAGAGGGGTACCCCATCGACAATTATCGACTGAACGCCTTTGCTGACATGGCTGGGATTAAAGACTCGGATCGCGTACCTGGCGCCACGGAATTCCCTTGTCACACTGAAACCATCCCATTCTTCCGGAATACAGGGATCAATCCGCAAGCCGTCAAATTCCGGACGGATCCCCAAAATGAATTTCAAACCCGCCTGATATATCCAGGATGCTGTCCCTGTCAGCCAGGAATTGCGCGCCAGACCAAATTGGGGATGCTCATCCCCAAGGATATTTTGGGGATAGACGTAAGGTTCACATTCAAATGTATCGATCCGATCGTTCCTGGCCGCCGGGTTGATCTGACGGTAATACTCATAGGCACGCTTTCCGCGGCCCAACATTGTCTCGGCGATCATCACCCAGGGATTGGCATGCAGGAAGATCCCGCCATTTTCCTTGGCGCCGGGCGGATAAGTGGTTACACCGCCCTTCTCCGGATCAAAGCCGTTATACCCCGGTGTGCTGAGTTTGATCCCATTTGTTGTGTTCAATCTTTCAAAAACGGAGTCCAATGCACGCAAAGCCCGTTCTTCGGTCGCAAATCCCGAAAGGACAGCCCAGGATTGGGCGTTGGTGAAGACCTGGCCCTGCATCATTCAATCTTTGACCCGATCGGGTTCCCCTTTGGATCAAAATAACGGATATACCATTCTCCATCCCAGGACGTCTTATTGACCGTTGATTTCATCTCCTGATAGAACTTCTTAAATTTCTTTGCTGTTTTTTCCTTGCCAAGCAATTTAGCCAGAGCGATCATTTCCTTCAACGCCCAGCCATATAAATTCGCCGTGAAAAGGGATTCCGCCCCAGCAGGCAGATTGACGGTGTCATTCCAATCCGCAAAACCCAATAGCGGCAGCCCATGTGCGCCGGTGTTATCGTGGGTAAATTGGATCGCCCGCTTGAGGTGATTCCAGACCGTGCCGGCTTCAAGCGGTTTTTCCCGCTTATCCTTCTCGTAATATGGCACCTTTTTCTTTAGAAATTCAAAGTCACCGGTCTCCTTCAGATATTCACAGACGGCCAGGACACTCCAGAGATGATCATCACTGTAAAAGTGCGGACGGTCTTCCTCACCGGCAGAATCGCCCATATTAGCAACCATCGTCAGCGGGTTGAACTGGTGCATGGCGGCACCATCCCCACGTTGGACCTGCAGCAGCTTCAACAGCAAATCCTTTGAAGCCTGCGGCGAACCTGACAGCGCACCCATCACATCCTGTGAGCTGTCCCGGAAACCCATCCCGCGAGCACCGAACCCCAGTTGGTAAAGGGAAAGGTAGCGTGACCAGTTCATCGTGATGTAACACTGGCGGGGATTGTGAACGTTCAACATCCGGTCCATATCGGGATCGGGGGTCTGCACCTGAATAATTGAGAGCAAATTATCCCAGAACGAATTCAATGCTGAAAAGGCTTCTTCAACAGCATCAGGAGAACGGAAGCGACGAATGGTCGGGAGTGCAGATTCAACACTGTCAGCCTGCCCCAGCAGCAGGATCGCCTCACGGCTTTCGCCCGGCGCAAGCTGTCCCAGGTGAAGCATCAACGCGGCGATATTGTCGCCGCGTAAGGCCAGGCTGTTACTGAATTCCGCCATCTGCAATCCGCCCGGTGAAGCCCAGCCGCCATATCCATTGTCACCGAGGAACACCTGGCGGTCGGTCTCAAAGGAACCAATAGGCAGATTCGAAGTGAAGTAATTGACCCGGGTGTCCTTGAACATAAAAGGCGCCTGGCTGAGTACTTTTAAACCATCTTCCTCTTCATTCAGGTAAGACTGCATGGTTTGGGGCACCCAATCGGCATTGACCAGTTGTTTAAGAGCATCAGGATGGGTGTATTCCACCACCGGGACTAAATCCACTATTTTTGGCTGGTCGCTAAGGTTCGTCACCCGCACCTGCTGGATCAGCACATTCTCTCCCTGCGGGACGAACACCTGTACCTCCGTACGGAAGCCTTTGGCCTCCGTGATAAATGCTGAATACCCCAGACCGACACGGCATTCAAAACGGTCGAGGGGGGTCAACGAGGGGACATAAAAAGGAGAAAAGACCTCATAACCGCCTTTCTCCAATGGTGTTCTCAGGTAGAGCGTCGTTCCCCGGAATTCCGAAGGCGGACCCTGTGTGCGGTATCGGGTGATCCGATTCAACGCCGGGTCTTGACGACAGAGCAGCATGCCGCCCGTCTGGTCGATGAAGCCACCGAAATCGAGCGAACCCAGGTAATTGATCCATTTGACCGGCGTTTTGGGGTCGGTGATCACATATTCACGGGCATCATCATCGAAATAACCGTAACTCTTCATCCTGCATTCTCCTCACAAACCGGCAAATGCCACAATTCTTGGCATGCAGCCATATTCAAACACCAGGTGCGGTACCAGTTGATCTCTGGCATCCGCACCTGACTCCAAATGCAAATAAATTCTTCAAATCCCGATCTCAGCTTAACTGGACCAGAACCTTGATATGATCTTTTTTCTGCGGCGGGATTAGGGTCCCTTTAATCGGCTCGCCATCCACAAATACTGCGGTTTCATTGCCGGGCCCGGTGCGCTCCACTTCAATCTCATACTGCGTACCACGATAAATTCGGGTGGCTGTGAAGCCCTGCCAGGATTGGGGGATCACCGGTTCAATCCTCAAGCCTTCAAAATCAGGACGGATTCCCAGGATCCATTGGGTGATCGCCACGAAGTTCCATGCTGCGGTACCGGTCAGCCAGGAATTCTTCGCTTCTCCGAAATGGTCCGCATCCTGACCGGCGATCATTTGCGCGTAACAGTAAGGTTCGCAGCGATGCAGATCGCTCATCACTTCCCGATTGGATGGGTTTATCCGCAGGTAATAATCGAGCGCTTTCTCACCGTGCCCCAATTGAGCTTCAGCGATCATGATCCAGGGGTTGGTGTGGCAAAAGATGCTGGCGTTTTCTTTGTAACCCGGCGGATAGGAGGAAATCTCCCCCAACTGCAGATAATATTCACTGAAAGCCGGCTGCAGAAGCATCACCCCGTGTTCCGTCGCCAGGTGGCGGTCAACCGCCTTCAGCGCCGATTCCACCAGCCCCTCCCTGACCCCAATCCCGGCCATAGCGCAAAGACCCTGGGGTTCAATGAAGATCTTACCTTCCTTATTATTCTTTGAACCAATCGTTTTCCCAAAATGGTCATATGCCCGGAGAAACCAGGCGCCATCCCAGCCATAACGGCGGGTGGTGGCGGCCATACCATCCGCCAGGCCCTGCAGCCGAGCGGATTCATCCGCCATTCCCAGATGTCTGGTGATAAGGGACAATTCGGTTGCTGCCATGGTGAATAAGGCTGCGATCACGATCGATTCGGCGATCTTGCCATTACTATTGATGCTGGTCTGGAAGGAATCACCCGGATTACTTGAGAAAGTGTTCAGGTTCAAGCAATCGTTCCAATCCGCCCGGCCGATCAGCGGCAGTCCGTGCGGACCGATATTGTCGATGATATATTGAATGCATCGTTCCAGATGCTCCAGCAGATTGGTCTCCGTGCCGGGTTTATTATCATAAGGCACACGTTCCTGCAGAATGTCCCAATCACCTGTCTCTTTAATATAGGCAGAGACACTCAACACCAGCCAGGCGGGGTCATCATTGAAGTTGCTTCCAACGGCATCATTCCCGCGTTTGGTCAGGGGTTGGTACTGGTGATAAGCCCCGCCGGATTCAAGCTGCGTGGCAGCCAGGTCCAGGATCCGCTGCCTGGCTCTATCGGGAACCATCTGGACAAATCCCAACAGGTCCTGGTTCGAATCACGGAAGCCCATCCCACGCCCAATCCCGGATTCAAAATAGGAAGCGGAACGGGATAGGTTGAAAGTCACCATACATTGATACGCGTTCCAGATATTGACCATCCGGTCGACATGCTCGTTCGAGGTTTGAACCTGCATGCTACCCAAGAGCCCATCCCAAACTTTTTTCAGTTCCTCAAAAGCCTCGTCCACCTTCCCGGGCTTGAGATAGGTTTCAATGGTCGGGATAACGAATTGTTTGTTAATGGTTTGCGAATCACGCGGTGAAAACTTTTCATCGTCGGGGTTCTCGTGATAACCCAAAAGGAAAATGATGCGCTTCTTTTCACCGGGCTGCAGCGAAAAGCGCAAATGGTGAACGCCGATTGGTGACCAGCCCACCCGGATGGTATTGCTGGTGTTGTCATTCACCACCGCCTGGGGGTCTTCCCAGCCGCGGTGTAATCCGAGGAAGTTCTCTCGCTGGGTCTCAAACCCAACAACCGGTTCGGAGCAGGCAAAATATGCAAAATGATTGCGGCGTTCGCGATATTCGGATTTATGATAGATGACCGAATCGACCACTTCCAGCTCGCCAATATTCAAATTGCGTTGGAAGTTGGTTGCGTCATCCAGAGCATCCCAGAGACAAAACTCAATGCTGGAAAAGGTTGATAGCGACCGTTCCTTGCTGGAAAGGTTCTCCACCGTCAGGTCCCAAATTTCAAGGGTCTGGCCAGGCGGGACAAAATAGCGCACATCCGCCCGGATGCCCTGATAGGTGGAACCGATGATGGTATACCCCATCCCGTGTCGGCAGGAATAATCTTCCAAATCCGTGCGGGTTGGCATCCAGGTCGGCGACCAAAATTCACCTGTCAAGTTATCCCTGAGATAGATATAACGACCTCCCATATCCATTGGGACATTGTTATACCGATAACGGGTCAACCGCCGCAGCCTGGCATCCTGGTAAAAAGAATAGCCCCCTGCGGTGTTGGAAATCAAACCGAAATAATCCTCCATCCCCAGGTAATTGATCCAGGGCAGCGGTGTATCCAGCCTGTTGATTACATATTCACGATTGGCATCATCGAAATAGCCATAACGCATTCGATTCTATCTTCCTCCAATAAATCCCTTGTTATAAATGGATGCCACTCTCTATCCGCAGGTCTCTCCTGTTGAACCTTATTCCAGAAAATTAAACCTTCTGCGTTATTCATGGCAAGATTCTGACTGCACTTATAATTTCAGAAAGTGGCATCATCTACATTCATTGTTTTGTAAAAATATATACTCTTTCCTGCTTTCACCGAACTGAAATTCAGCCGGCGTGTGCTTTTTGTAACATCCCGGCCACCATCTCTTCAACGGACATCGGGAGGGCATCTTGCTGGAACATCAGGATTCCGGTCAGGGGCATGTCCATGATCATACCGGTAAAGTCCATTTCAGCATTATCATCACCGCCCAAAACCTCCTGGAATTTCGATTGGATTTCCATCATCACGGGCTGGATGATCTCCTTCCCATGCGGGTCGTCCAGCCATTCTTTAATTGTTGATTCTTCATCCAATATACAGGGCAAAACAAGCGTAGAGGTCATCGCTGCATTGGCTGTCAAACGGATATCTTCCGAAGAAGCGCCAACCATTATCTCAAAATCACCATCCTCCGTCACCCACTGCTGATAACCGGGGTGATAAAAAGCGAACGCGTGGAAATCCAGCGGGATGGTGACCGTCTTCGTCTCACCCGGTTCCAAAGCTACTTTAACAAACCCCTTCAATTCCTTGGGAGGTCGATCAAGAGACGCCTGGCAATCGTGCACGTAAACCTGGACGGTTTCCTTCCCGGACATCTCCCCCGTATTGGTGACATCCAGCGTCACCGTCAGACCATCCACATCCTTGAATGTCTTCGGCACTTGAAGGTTACTGTAGGCGAAGCTGGTATAGCTCAGGCCGTACCCAAAGGGGAACTGGACAGACATTTTCTTGGCATCATAGTAGCGGTAACCGACATAAAGCCCTTCGCCATACCTTACTTCTCCTGCTCCACCGGGGAAATTGATGAAGGCGGGTGTATCTTCGAGTTTAATTGGGAAGGTCTCGGCTAATTTTCCACTGGGGTTGACTTTACCCAGCAGGACATCCGCAATCGCGCCGCCGCCTCCCTGACCCATCATCCAACCCAACAAGACCGCATTCACATCATCGATCCAGGGCTGCACGGAAACAGCTGAACCGCTGTTAAGGACGACGACCGTTTTCGGCTGAACTTTGGACACTGCCTGGATCAACGCGATTTGCTGACCGGTCAACGCCAGGTCCGGGCGATCATAACCTTCCGACTCCTTGGATGCCGGTAAAGCGAGATAAAGGATGGCAACTTCGGCTGATTGAGCAATAGATACGGCTTCATCAATCAATGCCTGGTCGAAGACGTCCTTTTCGGTATAACCTTGTGCGAAAACCCATTCGTTATCCGCGGCCCGTTTCCGCAGTTCATTGAATGGGACATCCACTTCGGTGGGGTTGATGTGTGAACTACCGCCGCCCTGGTAATAAGCGACTTTAGCTGAATTGCCGATCACCGCAATCCGTTCCTGTCCTTTCAAGGGAAGGATGCCATCATTCTTCAACAGCACGATGCCTTCTGAGGCGATCTTGCGAGCTAAAATGTGGTGCGCTTTTTCATCAAACGAACTGTTCCCTTTAACTTCCTGCGACATGAAGACAATCCGCAGAATCCGGCGGACGGTCTCATCCAGAATGCCCATCTCGATCTCACCTGACTGGACGGCGTCGACAACTTTTTGCAGCCTTCTGGGCTGCGGCCCGGGCATCTCAAGATCCAATCCGGCTAACAGGGACTTGACCCGATCATGGACCGCCCCCCAATCTGACATTACCAGGCCTTCAAACCCCCATTCCTCCTTAAGTATCTCTGTCAATAACCGATGATGTTCGGAGCAATAATCCCCATTGACCTTGTTGTAGGCGCACATCACCGTCCAGGGTTTAGCCTTTTTGACGGCAATCTCGAAGCTGCGCAAATAGATCTCGCGCAGGGTTCGTTCGTCCACCACAGCGTTGATCGTCAGGCGTTGGTATTCCTGGTTGTTTACAGCAAAATGTTTGAGGGAGGTTCCCACACCTTTACTTTGAATGCCAGTGATCAGGCCGCTGGCCAGCTCACCGGAGAGGAGCGGGTCCTCTGAGAAATATTCAAAGTTCCGACCACCCAAAGGCGAGCGTTTGATGTTGGCCCCCGGTCCGAGGATCACATCCACACCCAGCGCATGAGCTTCTTCGGCCATGGCTTCACCCATCTCAAACAAGAGTTCCGGGTTCCAGGTTGCCGCCAGGCAGGACGCTGTCGGGAAACAGGTTGCCGGCAGACTTTCCTCGATCATTACATCTACATTAGTTACCTTGCGGATGCCATGCGGACCATCCGTGACAAAGATGGACGGGATCCCCAACCGGGCAACCTCGGCAGTGGTCCAGGCGCTGGCACCGATGCATAGGGCGGCTTTTTCTTCAACCGTCAATTGGTCAATCAATTCATTTATTTCTTTCATTGCATCCTCAAATATTTCCTAAATCCTGTTATTTTTTGACTTCAAACGGATGCCTGATGAATTTGATCCAGGTCATACCGTTGAAAGATCCCATTCTTCATAGATCTTGGGCACATCGCTGAGCAATCGCCTGGTGTAGGCTTGCTGAGGGTTCAGGATCACTTCGTCAGCCGTTCCGCTTTCAACGAATTTTCCATGTTCCATAATATAGACTTTATCAGAGACATAATAAGCAAGGCCGATATCATGGGTAATGAAGATCACTGTCATCCCAATATCATTACGCAGCTGCATCAACATATCGAGGATTGTTGCCCGAGAGCAGGCATCGATCATCGAAGTGATCTCATCTGCGATCAGGATCTTTGGGTTCAACAGGAAGATGCGTGCGATCATCAAGCGCTGCATCTGGCCCCCTGAAAGTTCGAAGGGGTATTTATTGGTCAATTCATCGAATTTGAGGTTGACGAAGCTGCATGCCTGTGTCATCATCGCCACTTTGTCCTTATAAGGAAGGTGCCGATGACCGCGCATATTGATACAATCCAACAGCACAGCATCGATCTTATTGAAAATGTTATAGGAAGAGAAAGGATCCTGAAAGATCGCCTGGATGTTCTTCCAATATTCCAACTTCTTTTTATAGGAAGAGATATCGCGTTCTTTCCCCATGAAGAAAATCTCTCCCTCGGTTGGCGGAGTCAGGCCGAGGAGCATCTTGGCGAGCGTGGTCTTTCCACTGCCGGATTCCCCCACAATAGAGATGACTTCCCCTTCATATAGATTAAGGTCAACCTTATCAACAGCGACCGTTTTCTGGTTGCCAAAGCCAAATACTTTGGTCAAACCTTTGGCGCTAAAAACTAATTTCTCTTCATTCGCCATCTTTGTACTTCTCCCTTAACTCTTCTTCCGAAAAGATACATCGATAGGACCGATCACCAACCGCTTCTCGCAGGCCGATCGACATCACCTTACATTGCGGCTCGACATATTTGCAGCGTTCGGCAAAACGACACCCGAAAGGTGGGTTCTTCAGGTTGGGCGGTGTACCGGGAATAGCGGTTAATTTGATGTCCCTTAGCCCTTTCTCGGGAACGATGATCGCACCCATCAACCCTTTGGCATACGGATGGAGCGGGTCAAAGACGGCTTCCTTTGCGTCAGCATTTTCCACGATCTGACCTGCATACATCACCATGATGTCATCTGTGACGTTATACAGCAGAGGTAATTCATGCGTGATGAAGATCATCGATTTAATGATGCCCTTATCCATCATATCCCGCAGCATCTTGATCACCTTCTTTTGGGAAGTGACATCCAGTGCGGAGGATGGTTCATCAGCGATCAATACTTTTGGACCCAGGATCACCGAGGTTGCGATCACCGTACGCTGCTTCATACCACCGGAAAGTTCCACCGGGAATCTTTCCAGTACGGAAGCCGGCAGGCCAAGTTCTTCAAAGCGTCCTACAGCCAGATCATAGATCTCATCCTTGGTCGCGTCCGGATGGTGCGCACGGACAACATCGCCAATGAAGCGGATGATCTTCTGGGTGGGATTAAGCGCATTCATAGCCGCCTGAGGGATATATGCGATCTCCTTACCAAGAATGGTCCTTCGAACAGTTTCCGGGTCCATCCCGGTAATATTTTTTCCGTCAATGATGATCTCACCACTGGTGTAATGCAGCGGTGGGAAATAATATCCCATCAAACTCAATGCAAGGGTTGATTTTCCACAACCCGATTCACCAGCGATCCCCAGCGATTTACCTTCCTCAACTTTGAGGGAAACATGATCGACGGCGTAGACATCCTCATTAAAACGGGTAATATATTTCGTCGTCAGTTCATTTACTTCCAGCATTACTTTTGCCATGGTACCCGCCTATTCTCTCAATGCCGGGTTGAATACCTGGTCCAAACCGGTATTCATCAAATTCATCGAGAACGACACCAGTGCGATCGCAACGATCACCGGGAAATATGCCCACCATTTCCCCATGATATGCGCCGAATAGATCATCGCCCAGTTCATCATCAAGCCCAGGGTGGCCACCTCTGTGGTCTTTGGTCCCAATCCCAGGATAGACAAACCGGCTTCCGCCAGGATGCCCGAGGAAATCTGCAGGATCAATGCCATGACCACATAAGATGCGATATACGGCAGGATATCAGCAACGATGATGTGTACGACCGAGTGACCGGAAAGTTTTGAAAGGTTCACATGGTCTCGGTTGCGCAGTGAGATCACCTGTGCACGGACAGCACGGGTCGTCCAGACCCAGGAAGTAAATCCGATCACAACCGCGATCATCACCGCCCCGCGTTGTTCCTGCCCGATGCTGTAAGAGATCAGGATCAATAAAACAATACTGGGGATTGCAGTAAACAGGTTCGTGATGAACATGATGATGTCATCCACCAGACCACCAATGTATCCCGACAATAAGCCGAGAACCAACCCAATTGATGTGGCAATTACTCCCGCAATGAATCCGATTTGTAAACTGGTCCCGATTGCGGAAATCAGTTCCGTAAACATGTCACGGCCAAAGTTATCAGTTCCTAAAGGCAAGACACGAACATTGGCGACCTTGTTGATATTGGCATAATCGGCCTGGTCAATAAAATCAATCTCTTCTTCTTCCCCCGTATCCGGGTTGGTCCTTATAACGGATACCCCCTCGGTTTCCAGGATGCCTTCCAATGATTTATCCAGCCTGACAAAATAATTCTTTCTGGCTGCGGTCATTCCTTCAAAACGAAGGGTGGGATCGTAATTGTTCAACCATAAATCCATCAGGCTTTCAGTATCTTCGGTATCAATCTGGTCTGCTGGTATACCAAAATCAACCAGCCACTCTTTGATATCCTGTCGCTCCTGATCGCCAAGTTTGTTGTCAATCCGTTTCTGAGCGGCATCTTCCAGGTGTAGGATATATTTTGGGGAGGTAATGCTGTCGTAAACATTGACATAGATCCCCGGTTCAAAAAACGTCCCCTGCGCGATGATGGCCAGAGGATCATCATGAATGAACAGCGGATAAATGATCACCAAAAGCAGGATGGTCATAAAGATTGAGAAGCCAACCACGAACTTCCCCGAGTGGAAAATTTGCTTAAATGTATGTTTCATTTTTCCACCTCCCTTTACTCTACCTGAGCTGCTTTGATGCGAGGATCAATCACACCATAGATGATCTCGATCAGGAAGGTTGTGCTCAGAACCATGATCGTGATGATCAGCGTCGCCGCTGAAATCATCGGATAATCCTGTCCCATTACGGCTGTGAGGATTGTGGACCCGAGGCCGGGATAACTGAAAATGGTCTCTGCAACCAATGCGCCGCTGACCATCGTCCCAACTGCCAGCGCAAGACCGGTGATTTGGGGGAGCATGGCGTTACGGAAAACATACCCGATGATCTTGCGATCTTTGATACCCAGGAAACGGGCAAATTTGACATAATCCGCATTCAGTTCATAGATGGACATCGAGCGCATGCCAATCGCCTGGCCCCCAATCGCGATCAATACGATGGACCAGAATGGCAACTGGTAATGCACAATCACCGATTTGATGAAATTCCAACTGAAATTCGGGATCATATCGAACCCGTACCCCCCTGATGTGGGGAACCATTTTAATGTCACCCCAAAGATCACCAGCAGAATGACAGCCATACCAAATGCCGGCAGGTTGCTGGCAAAAATGCTTATCGGAAGCAGAATTTTATCGAAACCTTTCCGCAGGTAAGCAGACAATGCGCCTAATGTGTTTCCAATCATCCAGCCAACCAGGATTGCCGGAAGCTGTAAAGCTACCGTCCATCCAATCGAAGATTTGAGAATATCTGAAACAGACCTTGGATATTGACTGAATGATGTACCAAGATTCCCTTGGAACAAATTCCTGATATAAAGCCAGAATTGTTCTGGTAAGGGTTTGTTGGTACCAAAAAGGGTCGCATACTCCTCATAGACCTTTTGAATGCCTGACTGACTGGTCATCCCCTGAACCACCCTTTGCGTGATAGCAGCCACCGGATCACCCGGCATCAGACGGGGAAGGATGAAGTTCAATAAAAAAGCAAAAAACAGGGTGACTAAAAACCAAACAAGCTTGCTTCCAAAATATTTAAAATAGCCCTTCAACCGGACACCTCCTTTTGACAGGCCTGGAGCAGTATTAAAAACCGCCATGCCCCAAAAAGTAATGGAGCATGGCGGGTTGATACTATTCTATTGTTTACGGATTCACCAGGGTGATTTCGTAAAGGCCTGCGATACCATAACCATCCAGCAAGTTCATCGGTGGGATGTTCTTTCCATCATCCGCAGCGGGATAACCGGTCCAAACAGATTCGTTCACCGTATAGAACTGATCGGGACGATACATCAGTGTGAAGGAGGGGATATCGGTCAGATAGATCTTGGTCGCCTCAGTATAGAGATCGATCAATGTCTGCTTATCGGTGGTTGCAGGGATTTCAGCAATGATCTCATCAATCCGAGGATTGACGTAGCCACCCCAGTTGCCGTTCCAGTTGTTCAGAGTACCGGCAAATTCAGAGGACATCAGTTGGCGGACACGACCCCAGGGTTCTGTCGGGCCAGCACCATCACTCCAGAACATGAAAATATCATAATCGGTTTGATCGCCGTTGACGGCTACAGTCTGGTAGACGCCCCACTCAGGATAGAGCGTGGTAATCTCAATACCGATCTTCTCACCAGCGGCGGCCACGATCTCCATGGCTGCTTGCCAGTCGGACCAACCGTTCGGGCAAACTGCATTGTAGGAAAGGTTCTGGCCGTCAATTTCACGCCAGCCATCACCATCGGTGTCGACGATTCCGGCAGCATCAAGGATTGCCTTAGCGCCTTCAACGTCATTACCAACCCACTGCAGATCAGCGACAGCAGCCTGGTCATAAAGGGCTTGTTCACCAGCGGTCGGGTTCATTACGGACCTCGGAACCTGTGTGAAGGTCGGGGACTGGTTGGTCATTGCGTTGGCAATGATCGTGTCATAATCCACAGCATATGCAATGGCTTGGCGGACAGCCAGATTATCCAAACCGAAGGAATTCATGTTGAAGTATGCGGTCGGAAGGCTGGCGCAGACGCCATAAGGGGCTTCGGGCATCCAGGTCGAAATCGGCAGATTGTCAACCAGCCAGAGGTCCTGAACGTTGGCATTGAATTGCTGGCTCACGTCCACTTCACCGGCCTTGAGTGCCAGGAAGCCGGCGTTGTTGTCGGCATAAATGGTATGGGCAAGATACTTCGGCGCAGGTAACATACCCCACATGGAGGCATCCTGGCCCCAGTAGTTGTCGTCACGCACATAGACGACCTTTTGGTCATCCGCATAGAAGCTGGTGTACGGACCGGAGGCAACGAAATCTTCCGCCGGATCAGCCTTCAGGGCTTCAGCATCCTCAGCGACCCTTGCTTCCAAGGTCTGAGTCCAGGCTTTTTGCACAATGTAAAAACTGCTGACAAAGCCTTGAACCTGCAAAGGATTGACAGCACTGCCCGCATCATTGAGGACAGCCTTTACAACAACGGTCGCGGGATCTTCGGCGACAACGTCAGCAATATAATCCGCATAACCAACGCCAGTAGAGGTCTCATATTTGAGGTTGGTAGCCCAGGTATAAGCGACATCGTCGGCAGTCACCGGGGTACCATCACTCCACATCGCGGCTGGTTTGATTTTGACGGTGATCTGAGTCTTGCCATCATCCCAGGTGTAGGGACCATCAGCCAGCAGAGGGAGCTGTTCACCCGTCAGCATGTTATACATGTAGAGGGTTTCAAAAATGGGTTCGCGGGAACTAGCGCCGGCAGCAAACCCCATGGCGTTGTTGTTGTTGGAGGAATAGGGGTTCCAGCCTACAACAGCGCTCCATTGAAGACCCGCAATATAAAGGGTCTCGTTCCGGGGGAGGGAAGCAGCAATTTCGGCCGGGGTAAGATCGGCACCGGCTGACACAACTTCTTCGGTTTCCACCATTGGCGCTTCGGTCATTTCTTCTGTCATGGCCTGGGTTGGTTCTGGCGTTGCTTTTTGGCAAGCGCCCAGGAACATGCTGAAGATGAGAAGGAAGCTAAAAACTAACAACAATCTTTTTTTCATCACTTTTTCTCCTTCGAGTTAATAGATTGGGGTGAAAGGTTGTTACTACTCAAGAATCTTTTACAGGTACTGAAAACATGCGAAAGATAAAGCAAGTTAGCTCCAGGCACCTCCTTAATTGATTCGATAATCTTTTGTTAATAAAAATAGGGAAAATTTGCGGGATTTGTGTGAATCCGAAAGATAAATATTGGTACCGTTCCCAAAATATTGGGTTATATTTTTTGTACTCACCAAGAAATATCCGGTCTTATCCATTTATCAGCTTTATCTCCGCGGTTGAAATCGATTCCAATCCCCAAATCAACCAAATATCAGTGCATAATGCAAGGACCATTTTGGGAACGATTTCAATACCATCTTACTTGAGAACCTGACTTATGTCAATAGATTTTGAATGTCAGGTTAACGTCGTTAACATTGATGGATCATGGATTTTTGATGATCCCCCTTCATTTCCAATCAACCTTTCTCGGTTCGCACTCGGCGTGGACGAAAGTTTGCCAGGAAAATGCCAACTGCAGCCAGAAATAAACCCAGGATTTCCAGCCAGTCAAGTTTTTCGCCCAGAAAAATCCAGGCTAAAACCGCAATCTGGATCAGCATGGTGTTGTTGATGATACTGGAATCAACCGCTGAAAGATGCTGCAGAGTGTGGTTCCAAAGGTAAAAAGCGAAAGCAGTATTGACCACACCCAACCAGAGAATGACCAAAATATTAGCCAGGCTTAACCGCGGCCAGGGCTCTGTGGCGAGACCTGCACCCAGGAGCAGCACCGCGCCAACGCCCATGCTGATCCCGGTGACGATCATGGGCGGAATCCGTCTGGAACGGTTGATGCTCCTGCCCTGAATGGCTGCCACAGCGTTGGCAGCTACGGTCACCCCTGCCAGGATATACCCAATAATTGATCCTTCAAGATCGCCCTGGGGTAAGAAATAAACCAGAACCCCACCCAGGAAGATCGCTATCCCACCCCATTGCAAAGCGGTAGGGATCTCTCGCAAACTAAAAATCGCAATCACCGCGACCACAACGGTGGAGAAATTCAATAAAAGGCTAAAGGGGACTGCGTCCAGGTACATCAGAGTTAAATACTGTCCTCCCTGGGTCAGGGCGTAGAACACCACACCGAGAAGGATAAGCTGGACCCAATCCTTGCGGTCCAATGTCCGCAGCACAGTGCGCTGCTTGACCACCGCAGGCACCAGCAGCAGCACCGCCAGGGTATATCGTAAGCCGGCAAATGTGAGAGGAGGAATGTCGTGAAGAGAGATTTTGATCAGGACCCAGGAAGTGGACCATAAAAAAGTCACCAAAAGCGCCTGGAGGATGGCCCTGGTTCGTTCTTTTGTATGTATAGCAGCTCCTTTTCTTGAACAGGCACAGCAAAACGAACGCCGACCTAATCCCTCCCGGCTTTTATCCGATCAGGTGCTACGCACAAAGCTTTTATGACGCTCGGTCCAGACCCATTCCTGGCGGAACCCCGGTCATTCAGCGTGGCATTTCGATTATATACGAAAATAATTCCGTTATTCCAAAGTTAAAAAAATTCCATGAAAATAAATTTTTGACAAAGAATTGGTATTCGTGTAAGATGTAGGGACTAAGTAAGGCTTGTATACTCATCATCTGTAATCAATCCAGTTTCCCCCTCTAAAAAGGCGCCATTTTTCCGCGTTCATTTGGATACATGATCAGGGAAACGCGTGTGTAAATGTAAATATGACAACGATAAAAGAAATCGCCAAACTGGCCGGTGTGTCGCGTTCAACAGTCTCACGGGTACTCAATAACGACCCAAACGTCAAAGAACGCACTCGGCAAAAGGTTCAGGCGATCATTGATGAAACTGAGTACCAACCCAATCCCGTAGCCCGCAGTCTGATCGGTGGACGGTCGCGGGTCATTGGATTGGTCATCCCGATGACTTTCAGCAGCCTGTATACCGACCCATTCTTCAGCCTGATCGCCCAAGGCATTTCATCCACCTGTACGGCCAACAACTATACTTTGATGCTCTGGCTGATCGAACCGGATTATGAAAAACGCGCCAACAATAATATCCTCAACAACAGGCTGATTGATGGGTTCATCGTGGCATCCAATGTGATTGATGATCCGTTGATTGACGGTCTGATTAAACGCAAAGCACCGTTGGTGCAGATCGGCCGGAACAACTATCCGGATATCAGCAGTGTGGATGCGGATAACGTTCACGGTTCGATGATTGCCGTGCAGCACCTGGTCAACAACGGACGCAAACAGCTGGCAACCGTCACAGGCCACATGGACCGCTTCAGCGGACGCGACCGTCTCTCGGGGTTCAAGCGCGGGCTGCAGGAAAACAACCTGCCAATCCTTGATGAGCGGATCGCTTATGGGGATTTCACCGAAAAAGGCGGATACCTTCAAACCAAGCTGCTGCTCTCTCAAACCAAATTCGATGGCATTTTTGTCGCCAGCGATCTGATGAGCTTTGGCGCCATCCAGGCAATCAATGAAGCTGGTTTACGGGTTCCCGAGGATATTGCCCTGGTCAGTTTTGACGATATCCCGGCGGCCTGCCGCCACAACCCACCGCTGACCACGGTCCGCCAACCGATCCACCAGATGGGGTCAATCGCAGCCCAGACGCTGATCGACCAGTTGGAAAGCCATGACACCAGCACACCGCGCCGGATCATCCTCCCCACAGAGCTTGTCTTGCGCGGGTCAACCATTAATTCTCACTGAGTTACAAAACTATAGACGCAACCTTACGTAATACGCATCCGCGTGAATTTCACGATGGTCGGATGATTCTAATACTTCTCATACAGGGGATATGCTAGAATTAATAGATGATGAACGAAACAACTTCAGTAAGGCCGTCCCCCATCGCGGGGACCTGGTATAGCGGGAACCCCCAACAACTGGCACAGACCGTGGATGCGTTTATTAACGACGCTGAACTGCCAGACCTGCCTGGTCAGGTGGTGGGTGTGGTCGCACCCCATGCCGGATACCAATACTCCGGTCCGGTGGCAGGGTATGCCTTTAAAGCCGTCAAAGGCCGCCATTTCGACCGGGTAGCGGTGCTTTCTCCCATGCACCAATATATGCCCTATCCGATCCTCACCAGCGCACACAATGCATATCAAACCCCATTGGGTGAGATTCCCCTGGCAAAAGATGCTCTGGCGGAAATTGACATTCGGTTCCATTCGGAGACGGGATTAAACCTGACTCCGGTCGCAAACGACCAGGAGCATTCCCTTGAGATCGAGCTGCCCTTCCTGCAGCGTGCCCTATCCGGTCCCTTCGAGCTGATCCCGATCATGATGCGAGACCAGACCCGGCGGGTTGCTCAGGACCTGGGTCATGCCCTGGCGGAAGCGCTAGACAGTGATTCCTGTCTGCTGGTTGCCAGCAGCGACCTTTCACACTTCTATCCGGAAGCGAAAGCCAATCAACTGGACAATTTGGTCCTGCAAACCCTGGCGGACTTCTCGCCGGAAGGCCTATTCGACCTGCAGGAACAGGGTTTAGGCCAGGCTTGCGGGCTTTCACCCATCGCTACGGTTTTGTGGGCCGCGCGGGAATGGGGCGCCGACCAGGTGACGCTGCTCAATTACAACACCTCCGCCGCTGCCACAGGTGACCGCTCGTCCGTGGTGGGCTACGGCGCTGCCGCCATCACTCGACCGAACTGAACCGGGGATTCCCTTATTCCGCCCATGCGCCAATCACGCACGCAACGGTTTTTCCTGCTGATCCTGACTATCGCTTTGGCGGGGGTAACCGGTTGCCGCGGAACAAAAAACCTCAGCCCAACCGTCTCACCGACGATAACAGCAACATCGACCATCACCCAAACACCGACACCCACCCAAACCACCACGCCGGCCTTCACGATCACCCCACGTCCTTCAAATACACCTACGGTAACCGTCACGCCTTACAATACCCTCAGCCCGACGCCCGAACCCAGCGCAATTCCCTCCCGACCGGCCATCCTTTTCCCTTATAAAGATATCAACGGAAAAACAGTCGATTGGTCTTAT
This sequence comes from uncultured Chloroflexia bacterium, assembly GCA_963741015.1. Lineage (GTDB taxonomy): Bacteria > Chloroflexota > Anaerolineae > Anaerolineales > Anaerolineaceae > Brevifilum. The sequence continues at coordinate 171,970 of CAVUGP010000005.1, forward strand.
ATCCATGTCACACAAATCGGTTACGACCAATGGGATGCCGTCAATGACCTTTGGGCTTTCATAAGTTTCCAACTTCTGGATCGGGCGATCTATCACCGAAATTTGGATTTCCTGGGAGAGACAATCACGGTCTATTACCTGAACGTCGCCCATGAATTTGATGGGGAGATGCGCCAGATGCAGTTGGTACTGGGCGGCACACCGGGAGCCGATATCGCCATCGAAGATATCCCCGCCGGCGGAACGGCTTATATCCAGGTCCAGGTGCGGGAGGTCTGGCAGGATTTCGCGCCTTATGTCACCCACCGGGACGCCAACCGGGCCTATGAACTGCGTGATGCCAGCTACCCTTTGCTGTTCCTCAAGGACCTGCAGGAATTGCTGCCAACCCTGCCGGACAAAGTGATCCTGCTCGCAGACCATCCGATCCTGTTCCCCCATGATGACTGGCCGCAGATCAAGCTGGATATGACCCGGGTAAGTTATCTCACCGCCCGTTACCAGCCTTTCTTTGAGTTCGACGCCTATGACCGGATCATTGACCAGAGCGTTTTTGCCTACGATTTGCGTGACCATATCCTGAACGGTTGGGCGATGCCGCCGGGGTTAAGTGCCTTCAGCAGCCAGACCCTGATCATCATCAAAGGGGAATGAATTACCCTTTACCTAATTGAATATTTCCACCTCATCAGTCTGCTTCGCAGACAGCTTCCCCTCGAGGGGAAGCCTAAAAATATTTATCACACGAGATATATTGCATAATTAAGCCTTCCCCCAGCCCTCAAGAGGGTTTCGTCGTTTCACTCCTCAGGGAGAAGGTGGCACGGAGTGCCGGATGAGGGGTGGATTCGTTCTAGACCTCCTAAATCTACTCCGTTTGTCAATTAAATTATGTCTCCTCATCAGTCTGCTATGCAGACAGCTTCTCCCGGGGAGACCCCATAAAAAACCTGAATTCCCTCCTCGCTTTCAAGGTAAAATCATGCTATGGCTTCCTACGTTGAAGTAGCGATCAACCTCCCACAAGTCTCCGACACCTACCATTACCATCTCCCCGCAGAACTGGAGGGCTCCGTCCAACCCGGCTCGCTGGTGATCGTGCCGTTCGGTAAACAGCGCGTGCAGGGTGTTATCCTGCGTCAGGTGGACGTACCGGAGGTCGCGGAGACCAGGCCCGTGGAAGAACTGGTGGATGAAAAACCAGCCCTGACCGAAGCCCAAATCCAACTCGCCTATTGGCTGGCGTATGAAACCTTGACTCCCCTCGGCGTATGCATCAACCTGATCCTGCCGCCGGGTTTGAGTCAACGCACCGACACACTGGTGCGCCTTACTCCCGACCGTGAGATTGACGAGTCAGACCTTTCTCCTCTGGAGAAAAGGATCGTCCATCTTCTCCAAAAACGCGGCGACATGCGCGGCCGCCAGTTAGCCGCATCCCTGCGGCATGTGGAATGGCGCGGCAGCGTGCGGAAACTGGCCAGGGAAGGGATCGTCCATACCCACGCCATCCTCCCGCCATCCCGCGTGAGCCCAAAAACGGTACGAAAGATCGCCTTGTCCATCCAACCGGAGGAGATCGAAAACCTCGAACAACCGCTCAGCAAGGTGCAGCGGGTTCAGGAACGGCGGATGCGCGTTCTTCGCTTCCTGGCCGGTGAATCCGGCCTGGTCGAACCAAGCTGGATCTATGCTCAGACCGGCGCGAACGCCGGCGACTTGAAGATGCTGGAGGAAGCCGGATTGATCGCTTTCCGTCAAACCCAGGTCTGGCGCGACCCGCTGGATGACGCCATCTTTGTTCCAGACAAAATCCCCACCTTAACCAAAGACCAGACCATCGCCTGGGAACAGATCCGGGACGGGCTGCTGGCTGTTGAAATGGGACAGGTCCCAAAACCCTACCTGCTGCACGGCGTTACCGGCTCCGGCAAAACCGAACTGTACCTGCGGGCCGTTCAGGCTACCCTGGATGCCGGGAAGCAGGCGATCGTGCTGGTGCCGGAAATTTCGCTCACCCCGCAGGCCATCAAACGCTTCCTGGCGCGCTTCCCCGAGCAGGTGGGCGTGATCCATTCCCAGCTTTCCGAAGGGGAGCGTTACGATACCTGGCGGCGCGCCCGGAACGGTGACCTGCCGGTGATCATCGGACCGCGCAGTGCTTTGTTCATGCCGCTGGATAAACTTGGACTGATTGTGGTCGATGAGTGCCACCATGAATCCTACGACCAGCAGGATATCCAGCCTTTTTACCACGCCGTTCCCACCGCCATTGAGATCGCCCGGCTCAATCATGCCGCGATCATCCTCGGCTCCGCCACTCCACGGGTGACTCAGTATTACCAGGCAACGAGCGGTAGCTGGCACCTGATCGAACTGCCCCACCGCATCCTGGCCCACCGTGAGACCATCACCCACCATGCCCAGCGACTGGGCATCGAGATCCCGCTGCCTCCGGGTGAAGGTGAGACCGCAGACCTGGGTCTGCCGCGAGTCACCATCGTCGATATGCGCCAGGAACTGCAATCGGGCAACCGCAGCATCTTCAGCCGGGATTTACAGGATGGGATCCGGCATGTTCTCGAGACAGACCAGCAGGCAATCCTATTCCTTAACCGGCGCGGCAGTGCGACCTATGTTTTCTGCCGGGACTGCGGTTATGTGGTCAAATGTCCGCGGGATGATAAACCCCTGACCTGGCACAGCCCTCAGAACCGCCTGGTCTGTCATACCTGCGGCTACACCCGCCAGATGCCGAAGACCTGCCCGCAGTGTGGCGGCACCAATATCCGCCAGTTGGGGACCGGCACCGAAAAAGTCGAGCAATTGGTCAAGGAAACCTTCCCCGGTGCAAGGACCTTACGCTGGGATGCGGAGACTACCCGCAAGAAAGGCGCACATGATCTGATCCTGACCCATTTCACCAACCACCAGGCGGATATCCTGATCGGCACCCAGATGCTGGCGAAAGGCCTGGACCTGCCGCTGGTGACCCTGGTGGGTGTGATCCTGGCCGAGGTCGGATTGAACCTGCCGGATTACCGGGCACCCGAACGCACATTCCAGGTGCTGACCCAGGTGGCCGGCCGCGCCGGACGCAGCCCATTGGGCGGCCAGGTGGTCCTGCAAACCTATGAACCGGATAACTATGCCATCCAATCCGCAGCCCATCATGACTTTGCCGGTTTTTACCAGCAGGAGATGTCCTATCGCCGGGAACTGGGATACCCGCCTTTCAGCCGCCTGGTCCGGTTGGAATACCGTCATCAGGACCCGCTCAAAGCCGAAGAAACTGCACTGGCCCTGGCCGAGAACCTGCGCAGCTGGATCCGCAAAGAGGGCAGCAAGACGGAGATGATCGGGCCGGCGCCTTGTTTCTTCTCCCGCCTCTATGGTCGGTACCGCTGGCAGATCATTCTGAAGGGACCAGACCCAACTTCATTGCTTCGGAACCGCCAAATCCCGGATTGGATCCTCGAAGTGGACCCACCCAGCCTGTTATAACAATCCTCCAAAATACAACCCTCAGGGGGTACACGGATGACCACCACACGTTATAATAGGAACATCATTCTTTCAGTTTACGAAATGAGAGTCAGCCAGTGCAACCCATCAGAAACGCTTTCCGGTTCATTGGCGCCAGTTTTTCGCTGGCGTTAAAACACATCAAACTGCAGGAGCCCTGGTTCATACTGGGCCTGGGCAGCCTGGTGATCCTTTTCTTCTGGTTCCTGCCCATCGCAGCAGTAGCCGGTTGGGTCGGACTGGGACCCTGGGGTTTGGCGTTGATCGGGCTGCTCTCAATCTTTGCGCTGGTTGACCTGATATGCTGGGGTGAGATCTCCTCTCTGCATACTGCTCGGATCTTCTTTGCTGTTGATACCGGCGCTTCACTCGACTCTATGCCCACCTTTAAATTCCTGGTTACGCATACACTGGATATTGTTACCCTGGTCCTCACACTTCCTGTCATGCTCCTTGTTGAGGGGATCAAATCGCTGTTCCCTTCCGGGAAAGCCAGCCTGGACGAGAAGAACATCTGGCTGCCGGCGTATACACTGGCCATACCGTTGATCGCGATCGAAGATCTTCCCTTGAAAGCTGCACTTGACCAACTCCGCCAGATCATCAAAGCTAACCTGCTGCGGTTCCGGGTGGACCTGATCCGCGTCCGGCTGATCGCGGCCATCGTTGAGGTTCTGCTGATCATAATTGGGGTTATCCTGGCCTTTGTGGTCGGGCTGAAGATCGCCAACCCACAGGCAGCCGGTTCCTGGCAGCGGATCCTTGCAGCCGGGATTGGGATGCTGATCGCCTGGTTACCGACGCTTATCGGGATCATTTTCAGCACATATACCCGCACCTGTTATGCGACAACACTTTATCAATGGGTCCAAAACGTGGCATCCGCCCTGCAAAGCGGGGAGACTGCCAAAGCCCAGCCGCCGGCCATCCTAAGACAGGTTTTGGGAACGGTAAGAAGCAGTAAGAAGGAAAATTAAGATGGTCCAAAGACAAGAAGCACTCACCTGGAATGATGTCGACCAGTTGATCGATCACCTCTTTCCACAATTTGAACTCACCTTCGATGCTATGATCATGATCTCCCGTGGGGGGATCGTCCCCGGCGGCTTGCTGGCCGAAGCAATGGATATCCAAAAAATCCTGATCGCTGCGGTGGATTTCCCATCCGAGTTGGAAGAAATGAAGCGCCCCAGGCTGCTGGCCTGGCCGAATTTCCTGATGTTCCCAGAGGACGAACTGATCAATGGTGAGCGGATCCTGATCATGGATGACGTCTGGGGCTCCGGCCGGACGATCACCTCGGTCAAGAACCGGGTCTCGGCTGCCGGTGGATTCCCATACACCTGCGTGCTGCATTTCAACCCCTATCGCAACCTGTTCGGTACAAACCGACCTGATTACTTCGCCGCCATCACCGACGCCTTCATTGTCTATCCCTGGGAGATCAACCGCAGCCCCAAAGGTTCCTTATTGCATGATCTCTAATCTCATCACCAGGGTTGCTCCAAAATGATCATTATTTAAACCCTGTTCCGGTTTCAAACCGGGCAGGATTTTTTAATTAATCTCGCATTCAGGAGGAAGTCACATTGGACCAAACATTTGAAATAGGGAAATATCGGCCGATTTATCTCTGGGGCGGTCCCGGCACAATCCGAATGAACAGGGTTAAATTCATGAATTATCCTGTGGATGAAGCCGCTCATCAGGCCGTGCATGAAGATCCGGTCGCCCGGATCGTGGTCAATGAAATGGACTGTAACTGGGTTCACCTGATGTACGATTGGGGATTTCCCCCTGAGGTCGAAGAGGAAGACTGGGAAGACTTCCGCAAAGCGGCTGAAATCTACCACCGCCTGGGTTCACCGGTGTTCGCCTATATTCAATCCTCCAACTGTGTCTATGACGGCAGCTTCATCGAGAAAGACTGGTACGCCAGGGATTCCAAAGGCCGCAAGGTCTTTTATTACTCCGGGCGTTATATGACTGATTGGACGCACCCCGACTGGATCCGGCATTTGAAAGACCTGGCCAAAGGCGCACTCGAACGAGGCGCGGACGGGATCTTCTTCGATAACCTCTGGTATGGAGAGGAGCCAAACAACCTGATGGGGGCCTGGCTGGGTGGTGCAGGCTGCTACTGTGAACGCTGCCAATCCGTCTACGGTAAGCCGATCCCGGAAAAGATCCTGCCCGGCCGGGAGGAGGTCGCTGATTACCTGCGCTGGCGGTCGGAACGGGTGACCGCCATGATGCAGGAGATGGCGGATTTCATCCATGCGATCAAACCGGATGCACCAATCAGCGCCAATGATTACGACGTGACCATGCGCAACAGTAAATTGATCTACGGTATCGATGTCACCGCGCTGGCGAAGATCCAGAACGTGATCATGGTGGAAAATTTCGCACTGCCGCGCTGGAATGCTGAACCCAGACCGCGGCTGGCCAATAACGCCCTCACCATCCGCAACACTCTGGCGCTCATCCGCGGTGAAGCGCCTTTGAGCGTGCTTTCCTATGATGTCGGGATCGGGTTTGACCCGGTCTACCCACCTCGTCGCCACCAGCAGGGGATCGGCGAAGCGGCGGCTTGCGGTGCCAGTACGACCATTAAAGGCACCGAATATAACGACGGGGAAAAGATGACCATGCTGACCGACCCTGCCTACCACGCCCAACATGCCGCGATCGGCGATTACAACCGCTGGCTGGAGAAGCATGCCAGCCTTTACCAGGGCCGAAAGAACGCGGCGCAGATTGGCTTGCTGCACCCGGGCGAGGACCTCTGGCGGCATTGGCAGGAACTGGCACACATCTATTACGGTGCAGGTCAGGCGCTTACCCAGGCGGGATTCCCCTGGCGAGTGGTGCGCAGGGATGAGCCGATCGACGATTTATCCGTCCTGCTCACATTCACACCCAATGACCGTGATCATGCCTCCGAGAATTCCAACCTCACCCGGCTCCACATCCCGGACCTGGCCGGATGGCAGTGGCGTAAACCAGGGCTGGCTGCCAAAGGCGGTCTATGGCATAGCCTGGTGGAGAGCATCGGTCTGGGCATGATGCGCGCCTATCACAGCAGCAAGACCGCCCGTCACCTGATGGACAGGCTCAATATGGCGAAACTGGTCACCCAAACCACCCTGTTCAACCTGCCGGAGCAGGCTGCCTGCGATGTCTTGTTGGCAGCGCTGCCGGAAACGCTCACACCAAGGGTCGCAGGATTGGATCCGGTTCTGATCGATGTCTGGCAGAAAGGGAAACAGACCCAGATCCATCTTTGCAATTATGGCAATCACCCCCAGCAGATCGGTGTTCACCTGCCATCATCCAAGAAAGCCAGGATCATCTCACCGGACAATGCTGAAGAGCTTGCGTTGGAAGGGGATGCCCTGTATTTCGACCTGGATATTTACAGCATCCTGCTCATTGATTGAAACGTGTCCAAATCAGTCCGGCCGGGTTAAACTTTAAAACTATAATTGAGATCAAACACAGATCAATACGATGGAGGAAGGTCCATGGAACGCAAGATCCGCTGGTATGACTATATTACCGTCAACATCTTCTGGTTCGCGCTGACCGCACGCTCCCAGACCCTCGCCCTGATCATCCCGCTGCTCATACAAAAGTTCGTTGCAGAGAGCACCAAAGGAGCCGCTCTGGGAAACATCCGCCTTTGGGGTCTGATGGGAGCGTTGTTATTTCAGGCTTTTGCCGGCATCTTGTCCGATCATAGTACCTCGCGCTTTGGCCGACGGCGTCCATTTATCCTGATAGGCGGTCTTTCCGAAATCCTTGTATTTATCGCGATCGGAGTCATCGCCGCTTCCTTCGGATCCAATAATATGACGGGGTATTGGGTTCTGTTCGCCGTCTATATCCTTTCGATGCTGTCCTCCAACACCGCCCATGCCGCCACACAGGGATTGATACCGGATCTTATCCCGGACTCCAAGCACGGTATCTTCTCAGGGATCAAAGCGTTCTTTGAACTGCCTGCGCCTCTGATCTTCATCTCATTTGTCGTTTCAAAACTGGTGACGCCGGAGAAGATCTGGCCGGGCCTGGAAGCGCTGATCGCTGTTGTCGCAGTCTGTGTCCTGATTGCCATGTTCATCCCCGAAAAGCCGAGTAAAACACCCCCTCAACCATTGAATTGGCAGCCAATCATTCGCCTGGTCTTCATGACGGCAGCCTTCACCGCTATCATTCTTGGGACGGGTGAGTTGGTTAAATTCATCAACCGCCTTACAGGAACCTTGCCCGGGACATCCGCCTTGATCGCAACCATCGCCGTTGGCGTCCTGGGGATGGCGATCGCCGTCTTCCTCGGTGTTTGGGCCAGCGTCGAGATCAGTATCGGGAAAAAATCCGGACCGGGAAAACGATCTTTCACCTGGTGGGTCATCAACCGGCTTTCATTCCTGATCGGCTCAACCAACCTGTCAATTTTCGCCGTTTATTTTCTTCAGGAACACTTTTCAAATGCCGGTGGGCCGGATCCGGAAGCGTTATTCGGCCAACTCATGTTGTTCGTAGGATTATCGATCTTTATTTCAAGTATTCCTGCCGGATGGTTGAGTGATAAATTAGGGAAAAAACCTGTCTGCGCTTTCAGCGGCGTGATAGCCACAATTGGGACGCTCGTTGTGGTGGCTTCCGCGAACACGCTCATGCTTTATATCGGCGGTATATTGGTCGGCGTCGGCATCGGCATTTTCTTCTCAGCCAGTTGGGCGCTGGGGACTTCGATGGTGCCGAAGGACGAGGCCGGGCGTTACCTGGGGATCCAGAACCTGGCCGGTGCTGGCGCAGGCGCGATCGGCGCCTATATCGGCGGCCCGATCGGCGACGGCGTCGGGTTCACGGTCCTGATGGGGATCTTCGGCCTGCTGTTCCTGGTCTCCACCCTGGCATTGTTCGGGATCAAAGACCAGCCTGAGCAATCCGAACACCCCGATATGGGACAGATGGACGATGTGCTGACGGAGTAGAAAACCGGATAACCCCGTAAAACTGTAACAAAAATAAGACGCCCTGGTTGGGGCGTCTTTTCGTCATAAAAGTAATCCTGAACGTAATTCAAGATGCTGACCTGCTGGAGCAATTCCCACTCGGTTCAACCATATTCCAATGCAAACCAAATCATAGAGAAGTTGCCTGCAATATCTTTACAGGTGCAATAAATTTCAGAATTAGCAGGAGTTAGATCTTCACTGATAAAGATATATTTGTCATTTACGCTTCACGGCACATGACCTGCATGATCATTTCACGGTAATGCGGGGAAGGTGTCAACCGGGGCGAACACAACCCCGACCAATCCACGTCCGGTATGAGCGCCCAGGACCGGTGAGATGGAACAATCGGGCAGCCATTCACACTCAAACATATTCTCAATGGCTTCCCGCAGCATTTCCGCCCCATCCGGGTTATCAGCATGGCCGATCTGGAGCCGAAGGAAAGTACCTTCCTTAAACTTGCTGGCGATATAAACCGGGATAGCCTCGATCGCCCGTTTGAAGGTGCGGCTCTTCCCGCGGTCATAATATTTCCCATCGGCTTTATTCACACCGATCAATGGTTTAATGCCAAGTAAAGATGCTAACAAGCCTTTCAGGTGGCTGATTCGACCGCCATGGATCAAATAAGCCAAATCCGGAAGGGTAAAGACTACCTCGGATTTTTCCCGTACTTCGGTGATCAGTTCGAGGATCTTATCCAGGGGTAATTTGGCTTTGATGGCCCGGATGGCAGCTTCGACCTGCCAACCCATCTCGATTGAAAGGGTCCGCGTATCCACCAATGTAATATGGGCGTCCTGTACCTGTTTGGCAGCCGTTATTGCAGAGTTATACGTGCCGCTTAAACCCGAAGAGATGTGGATAGATAAAATCTCCGGGTCACTTTTGGCAACTTTATTGTAGATCTCAATGAATTCGCCCGGGGAGGGCGTGGAGGTGATGGGCATGCCATCGGTATCTTCGAGCAGCCGGTAAAAATCTTCCGGTTGAATATCAACACCACTTCGATAGGTCACGCCATCGAGGGTGATCTTGAGAGGTAGTGGATTAAGATTGAATCCCTGCTGTTGTTCGGGTGAAAGATCAAACCCGCTGTCAGTTACAATTTGCATCTGGATCTCTCCTCATAGAACTAAAAATAATGACTTCACCCAGGTGCAAATACAAATAAATATATTATTCAGGAAATGAGTATACCTTAATAATTAGGAAAATGGAAAATAATTCTTCTCAATTAAGAAAAAGGACCCTGCCGATCCAAAAAGGATACAGCAGGGTATAGGAGTGATCTGATTTTTGATCAGTTAAGGGGTTAATTGATCTCATAGACAATATTCGCGGTCACCTGGATGGTCAGTGTGCCACCAGAGATCGGGACACTGCCCCCGCCGCCCTGTCCAGCAGACATGGCCGCTGCCGTGATCGGTGTGCCGCTGTCACCAATGCTGATCGAACTGATCGCGCCCAATTTCACACCGGCAGCATCTGCGATGGCTTGCGCCTGGCTGGCAGCATCATCAATGGCTTTCTGGCGGGCTTCAGCCGTGGCTGCCGAGGGGTCTTCAATATCGAATGAAACGCCGTTGATGGTATTGGCACCCTGGTCAACCACCGCAGCCAGGATCTGGCCCAGCGAATCCAGCTTCCGGACGACGACCGTGACAGTGTTCTGGACGACGAAAACGGTTTGGGTCTCGGTCGGGTTATCGGGTGTAGAAAGCACATTCTGCTGCTGAGGGTAGATATTGAAGTTACTGGTCTGGATATCTTCCTCTGCCACGCCCATATCCAACAGGGTCTGCTTGATCGCGTTGGATGCGGAGGTGTTGTCGTTAAGTGCCTGGGTGATATCCGGGCTTTGCGTGTTCACGCCGATGCTGACCCGGGCGATATCCGGTTGAACCTGGACCGTTCCGGTTCCGTTGACATTAAGTGTTCGAACTTGGGTAGTATTGGTAGTCGTCTGAGCGGGAGCGCAGCTGGTCATCAGCAGCGCCAGGGTTAAAACGGCAAATACCGATAAAATTATTTTTTTCATGAAAATCCTCCTAACAAATGTTCGTTTTTATTTTCCTGAGGGGGAGGGTGACCATTCTGAATAAACCTTCCCCATCAGGATTGTTTTTAATTTATTTATTTCAATTCATAGGTCAAACTGCATTCCATCGAGATGGTCAGTGTTCCAGCGGAAACAGGGACAGAGCTTTCGGAATATGCACCGCCTTTGGCATCGTAGTAGGTGATCGGGGTTGAACCGCCATATACATTGATGCTCAGCAGGTCGCCAAGTTCCACACCGGCAGCGTCCGCAATTTCCTGGGCTTTCGCCCTGGCATCCTCAATCGCCAGTTGACGGGCATCGGTCACAGCAGCGTCACGGTCTTCCACATCAAAGGTAATACCATAGATGTTGTTTGCACCGGCATCCACCACGGCGGAAAGAATTTCACCGAGTTTTGAGAGATCACGCACGACCACGATCACGGTATTGTCTACCACAAAATAGCGGCTTTGGATCTGTCCGGTCATCGGATCGTAGCGGTCGGCAGGATAGACGTTGAAGTTTGAGGTCTGAACGTCTTTTTCTGCCACACCCAGGTCCTGCAAAGTCTGCGAAATGGCATTTGCCTGGGTGGTGTTCTCATTTAATGCGTCCGTTACACGATCAGCTTCAGTATGTACGCCGACGTTAATCATGGCGATGTCGGGGACAAGGGTCACCTGACCGGTTCCACTGACACTCATCGAACGGGATGGCTTGGTTTCAACAGCCGCTGCAGGCGCTGCAACAGGTGCGCAGGATGCAAGCAAACCAAAGACCATCAGGCTGACGATAATGAGGGTGATTTTTTTATTCATGTTGTTGTTCCTCCAAAAAATTGATGAGTTAAGCTTTTCGGGCTTTCATAGAGTAGACGCATCAGGTCGATGAAAAGTTCCAACTTTTTGAAGAGAACTTACTTTCATCCTACCCAATGTCCTTATAAAATGACCAATTATTTTTAATATTTCAGTTACCATAAGGTGATAAATGTCACACTCAGCCAATACGGCGTTCATATTGACGGGTTGTTGATTCTCGTTTATGGTTAATGAGAATTAAATGATGTGGAGCAGGCATGTTCTTCATTCAGCGACAACTGAGCGAAAAGCCATGCGGGCACTGGACCGAGGTGCCCGCATATTTTTATTTAACAGGACGGTCACGTTCCCATCAAACCTTTTTCTCAACCTCACCAAACTAAATTAAATAGGAGAGACTATGGCAGAAATAACCAACGCATTTGCAATGGCCCAGCAGCAGTTCGATCATGTTGCTGATCTGTTGGGCCTAGATCATCAAGTACGCGAAATGCTGCGCTGGCCGATGCGCGAATACCAACTGCGCATCCCGATCCGGATGGATGACGGCAGCATGCGCGTGTTCCAGGGCTTCCGTGTGCAGCATAACGACGCCCGCGGTCCAAACAAAGGTGGTTTGCGCTTCCATCCGGCGGAAACCATTGATACGGTCCGCGCCCTGGCTATGTGGATGACCTGGAAATGCGCCGTGGCAGACATCCCCCTGGGCGGCGGCAAAGGTGGGATCATCCTCGATCCCGCGACCCTCTCCACTGATGAGAAGGAACGCCTGTGCCGATCATTCATCCGTTCACTTTGGCGGGTGATCGGCCCCCGGCAGGACGTGCCCGCCCCTGATGTCGGCTCCACGCCCCAGATGATGGGCTGGATGATGGATGAATATTCCCGGATCACCGGGAAGTACACCCCTGGTGTGATCACCGGTAAACCCGTCGGCGGCGGCGGTTCACTAGGACGAACGGAAGCAACCGGCTTCGGCGTGACCTATAACGTACGGGAAGCCATGAAACGCCTGAAGATCGATTCCACCAAAGCGGTGGCAGCCATCCAGGGGTTCGGAAATGTGGCTCAATATGCAGCCAAAGGTTTCATTTCCCAATTAGGCGGGAAAGTCGTCTGTGTCAGTTATTGGGACCGGGAAGACCGGGTATCCTATACCGTCAGCAAGGACGATGGGATTGACCCCGATTTCCTGATGAGCATCACCGATCAATACGGCAGCATCAGTAAGGATGAGGCCATCAAAGCCGGATATAAGATCGAAGACGGCGACGCCTGGATCAGCAAGGAAGCCGATGTCCTGATCCCTGCCGCACTTGAAGGCCAGGTTAACGCGGAAACGGTCAAGAAAGTGCATGACCGAGTCAAGATCGTGGCGGAAGGCGCAAACGGCCCCACCACACCGGAAGCGGATGAAGTCTTCAAGTCACGCGGCATCTTTGTGATCCCCGACTTCCTCTGCAATGCCGGCGGTGTGACGACCTCCTACTTTGAGAGCGTCCAGAACGATATGAACTTCTATTGGACCAAGCGGGAAGTCCTCGAACGGCTGGATGATAAAATGACCCAGGCGTTTGAAGATGTCTATGACATGGCCCAATCCCAGAAGGTCTTCATGCGTGACGCGGCCTATATGGTCGCGATCAACCGTGTGGTCAAGGCGATGGAACTGCGAGGCTGGTTCTAAAATAAATCCTCTTTTCGGAAGAGAATTTTCAAAAACAATACCCCGGCCAAATGGCCGGGGTATTGTATATTGGATTTATTTGTGATTATTGAACGATCTGGGAATAGGTATGCCCGGTTTCGGGGACATGCGGGAGATCGGCGTTGTTCAGCATGGCCGAATCCCAGGGCATGTGATTGTAATCCTCACCGTGGCAGTAGGGGCAAATACCAGGATTGATGGCTTCATATTTCTGATATGCCCGGTTACAATCCGAACTCAAACAGACCCACCAGCTATCATCTGGTGCCTCTTCAAATGCTTTCTTTTTATCCTTAGTTTTTTTAGCCATCGTCGTCACTCCTTCGGAACTATTGGAGATATTTGTTCTTCATTATTTAATCTTACTAACCTTTGTTCTTAAATCCATATATTTTTCGTTAGAAATATGAAAAACCCCGAAGATGACCTCCGGGGTGGATTTGGTTCGGCGTTTCTTAAACTAAGACATCCAGCCATTGTTGGGCAATCTTGCGGTTTCGGTTTTCCAGGATCTGCATGGTCCGCACAAGCCGGGCTGTCACCTCGGCCAGGTCCCAGCCATTCTTCTGGATGGTTTCGATCACCGCCTGGCGTGTCTTTTCGGTCAGCCGGGTCTGGGTCAGCATATCCACCAGCCGCCACTCGCTGTGGGCCTTGCGGATCTCTTCAATGGTCAATTCTTCCAGCTTTGCCAGAGCGGCATCCATGATAACGCGGCCTTGTTTGGGGTCTTTGCTTTCGACATAGATCCGGTTGATCGGTTCCGTGCCGGATGCCCGCACCCGCAATTGGTATCGCTCATCACCCTCGGCATCCCGCAGCTGCATCTCTGCAACATCGTAGCGGATACCGCCCAGATAGGCGATCTGCATCCCGGCCACCCGCGGATCTTCTTCATTGAACGGAAGGTCAAGATAGTAATTAATGAAGGCTTCTTTGGCTTCCAGGGGGGCATCCACATCGGTCCGGCCGGTGTTGGAGGTTTCATCATCCGGTGAAGAGCCGTAGGATTGCCAAAGTCCTTCCATCCTGACCGTATCCTGCCAGATGGCGGCCATGCTGGTCAGGGGATGTTCTTCCCGGGTGCCGAAATAAGCCAGCATGTCCATGATCAGCAGGTTCGCCCAGGGGCCGTCTTTATCGGTCACATGCCCGCGCGTAGTCAACCCGGAGGATTCTTCACCGCCGATCAGGATCCGGTCCCGCCAGTTTTCGGGCAAAGATTTCTCGGTTTCATAGGCCCGGTTGGTGCGGCGGATCTCTTCAATATATTTGATCCCAACCGGCACCAGGAAAGCGTGTTTCAGTACCCGGTCTTCGCGGGTACCGATCCGGATGTGATAGAATGGGTGGCTGACATAGCCCGGCAGTGCGCCATCGGCCGGTTCATTTTCCTTATTATTAGGGATCATCCCAGCCAGCACCTCAATCAAGGGAGAACCGGTCTGCGTGGCGATCACCCGACCGGTCAGACCGCGTTCAATCCCAAGATAACGTACCAGCATCGGCAGGATCTGATTGGGACGGAAAAAGACACCGCCCTTATCCACGATCCCAAAACGGTCGGCATCGGTATCCATCCCCATCCCCAATGCTGCTCCGGTCTCGGCCACTTTCTTCTTCAGCGGGTTGATGAAGGGTTCTTCCGGGTTGGCGTAATCCAGGCCGGGCAGGTCAGGGTCTCGCTGCGCATGGATCACGGTGTATCGCACACCGGCTTCTCCAGCCAGGCGGGTCAGATACCCCCGGCCGGAACCATGGAATTCATCGATCACGATTTCCTTATCGCAGAAAAACCTGCGGATACGGTCGAAATCAATCGGTATCCGGGCGTTGCCTTTACCGTTTTGCTTGATCCAGGCGACATAATCATCCAGGGGATCGAACCCGCGCAATAGCCCGCGTTGCCGGGCATCGGCGAGACCCGTGGTGCGTGCGCCGGCATCCACCAACTGCAATTCGTTGATGTGGAAGGCGAGGAAATCGGTGACATTGGTCGGTGCCGGGTACCCCAGGCGCGGGTTGAACTTGATGCCCTGCCATTCCGGCGGGTTATGGCTGGCAGTGCAGATCAGCAGCCCGGCCACCTCGTCTGCCGGCAGGTAATCGGTTTCATAATAGACCAGGGCCGGGGTGGGTGTGTCCCGGTTGGCGAAATCCACTTTAAAGCCATTCGCCAGGCATACTTCCGCCGTCCATTCGGCCACCCGGTCAGCGTTCCGGCGAGTGTCATAACCGACCACGATCCGCTTCCCAGCCAGGTTCTCGCCCCCCACAAAATCGGGTACATCGAGATCGTTGAGATAATCACAAACCGCCTGCACGACCTGACGTGCCCGGGATTCGGTGAAATCGGAATCCCAACGGCCGCGCACGCCGGAGGTGCCGAAGCGGAGGTATTTGCGGTCGTAGATCATCCGCAGCAGGCCCAGCATGTGTTTATCGCCGATCAGTAATGGGTCTTCCGTCCTCAGGCGGAAACCGTAAAGCCGCTCATAGATGTTCGCAATCTGGATCACCCGGAAGGGCATCCAGCGGTCTGGGTCCTGTTTGTAATCCATACTGTCCAACAAAGGCAGGATTTCAAACTCAATTGCTTCCCGCAGGCTTTCAAAAACCGGCGCCTGAAGGTATTTTTTCGCCAGTGTGATTGCTTTTTGGCGCAGCACACCGGTGGTGGGGATATATTCCCGTTCAATGATGTTTCGCTGCTGCTGTCCGCTCTCATCTTTCGGTTTGAACTGCTCCAACCGGTACTGGGTTCCGGTGGCAATTAATGTCAGCAGCATACTGAAAGCACGCGAGGAATTAGCATGGTCATGAGCGATCAACTCCTGATCGGATACCAGTTTCTCATCCAGGACGTCAAGGAAGGCGGACATAGCCATGATCGCCGGGTTCCACTCTGACGGGGTTTCCGCAACGATCAGTGCCCGGTTTAATTGGTTGAAAGCCGCCCCAAATTCCGGGATCTCAAGTCTTTCAAAGACAGGTTCTTTTTGGGTCATAAAAGGCTCCTGAAAAAATATTCTTCATTTGTTTGGCTTGCTTCGATTTTACCTGAGGCTGTTAAAGCGGGATCAATCCTGGCGTGTCAGCAGACCACCATGGGTCACGTTGAGCACTTCAAGAAAGCTGCCTTCAGGAGTCCCCGTGGACTGCTGGACGGCTTCACAGAGAGCAAATGCCCTGACCGCCAGTTCTTCTTCAGTGTAGCGGGTGTCGGCTTCCATCATCAAGCGCACCTTGGGCTCCGTGCCGGAGTAACGCAGGTTGAGGCGAGTCAGACCGGCAAGGTCCATCTTGATCGCCGCTTCAAGTGCCTGAACTTCGGGGAGAGTGTCTAGGTCGATCTTCTCAGCCACCCTGGCTGAAGCGATCACCTGGGGATATTTGTGGATACTGTCAGCCAAAGCTGCCAGGGAATCGGCATCGCTGGCGAGATAAGCCCGGATCAGGAAAAGAGCGGAACGGATGCCGTCGCCGGTGGCATGCATCTCATCCATCAGGATGATATGACCGGATTGCTCACCACCCAGGCCGATCTGGTCCGGTTTATGATCAGCAGCCATCATGTCCTGAAGTTCTGCCATCACATATTTGTCGCCGACAGGGGTTTCAATGAAATGGATCCCGCGTTCGCCAAAATAATTGACCAATGCGCCGTTACGCATGGTGGTGCTCACAACGGTATTGCCCAGCAGTCGCCCCTGCGCCTTGAAGTAATCCGCCAGGATCGCCAACATATGGTCGCCATCCACCAGGTTGCCGGTCTCATCCACAAAGATCACCCGGTCCGCATCCCCATCAAAGACGATCCCGAAATTCGCATCGAATTTTTGGACCAGGCTGAATACATCACCCGGCACACGGCGGACATGCTCCGAACCGGCCTGTTCATTAATATTTGCACCGGTCGGAGAAGCATGGATCACGACCACATCAGCACCCAGACGGGAAAATACTTGCGGGGCATACCAGGAAGCCGCTCCATTGGCGCAATCCAGGACCAATCTCAATCCCTCCAGAGAGAGGTCATGCTGCTCGTCTACAAGGCTGTCCGCATAAAGTTCCCGCATTTCAACCCCATCGATCCGGCGGCCGAACTGTCGGGCATGGGCGCTGCTGAGGTCAATCGGTTCAATTAAAAGGTCTTCAATTGCCAGTTCGATCTCATGGCTTAATTTTTCCCCATGGGCATTGAAAAATTTTATCCCGTTTTCGTCGACCGGGTTATGCGATGCACTTATTACAACCCCTGCTTCGGCGTTGATCTTTCCGACCATGAAGGCCACACCCGGTGTGGTGATCACACCCAAATCGATCACGGTCGCGCCGGCTGCCAGCAGTCCTGTGGTCAGTGCGCTTTGCAGTACCTGGCCGGATTGACGAGTATCACGCCCGATCACGAATGTCGGGTGAGACGCCGTCCGTGAAAGAACGACCCCCGCGGTATATCCCAACTGGGTCACAAAATCGAGCACCATCGGGGGTTGACCCACGTGTCCGCGCACCCCATCGGTCCCAAAGTATTTTCGTTTTTGAGTTGTCGCCATAGTCCTGGCTCGCTCCTATCCTTTTGTTCAATTTACTTCAATAGAAAAACACCGTCCCCAAACAGATCATCCGTCTCAGGCCAGCGTTTTAATCCATTTCGAGAATTTTACTTGATTTGCACCTCGGCAATAACGGGTAAATGATCGGAGGCTCGTTGACTTAATTCGCTGTCATCGATCCGGCAGCCATAATCCACCAGGCGTTCGCGGGGGAAGAAGAAAATATGGTCAATTGCGCCATTGATCCCCGGATGGGTGGGAATCTCCTGATCGGGTCGCAATCGAATGAAGCCTTCTTCCGCTGATAAAAGTTTCTT
Organism: uncultured Chloroflexia bacterium; assembly: GCA_963741015.1. Taxonomy (GTDB): domain Bacteria; phylum Chloroflexota; class Anaerolineae; order Anaerolineales; family Anaerolineaceae; genus Brevifilum. The sequence continues at coordinate 189,971 of CAVUGP010000005.1, forward strand.
GATGCCAAATTCATCCTTGGTGGCGTTGAAATCGCCTGCCAGTAACAGGGGCTGCCGGGTTTCCAGAATGTGCACACGGACCAAATCAAGGATCCGCTGGACCTGTTCGTAACGCATCAGGTGTGACTGTTCGATCTTCTTCCTGCTGGATTTCGGATTCCTTTCACCGACCAGAGTGGTCAAGTGCAGTGATGTGATAAACGGGAAAGGGGATTCCTTCAGCCGCGCCAACAGAGCAAAACGGGGCTCAGTATCGCGGGTACCTTCATAGGAAGGAGGCATATACAGCGGGATATAACGTGGGACGCCGGCTTTATCCGGATCGCCCAAACGGGAAAATGGATACCGGGCGTGGACGGTATTCCCTTTCGACCAGTTCCACCAGTCGTTGAAGATCCCTTTGACCATGACATCTTTTTTAACCTGCATGTGGGATTCCATCGACACTGTTTTGCCATAATAAGTATGCTGGTAGCCCCCGGCTGTGTTAATAATATCCGTCATGCTGTGAGTGATGCCGTCGGCATCAATGTATTGGGTGACTTCCTGCAGACAGAGCACATCTGCATCCATCTGTTTGACCAGCAGGGATAACGCGTCCTCGCGAGCCTGTGGAGAGTTATGCGGGAAATCATGGTAGGTCTTCTCACCGCCGCTGATATTAAATGTGGCGATCTTAAAATCAAAACTCACTGGCGATTCCCCTTGTCTTTCCAGGATTGGAAATTTAGATCAGGTTTAAATGCCATAACTCCTTAATTATACCAACGAAGCTGATTGTCACTTGCGCCGTGCGGCATGTGACCTATACCTGCAGGGTGGGTCGCCGTCATGACCAGCTGACAAATTATCTCTCCTCAGATTAATTCACAAAAGAATGTAGAGACGTTGCATGCTGCAATGCAACGTTTCTGCGGATGGGATATGGATATAAAGTGATCTAAGTAAAACGAAATTCTCAATACGAGATGAACTTACCTACTCCCCCATCTCTCAATGGTAAAATTGATTCCGCAAATTAAAAATGGAGACCCCCATGTCCCAAATCCAAACACCTGACGAAGACCCGATCTTTCCTGAATCCGATTCTGAAGAAATTAAAAAACCACGCAACCTGAAAGAGCGTTTTCTAAACTTTTATTACAGCACCATCCCCTTCTTCAACGTCAACCTGGCCTGGTTTGTGATGAGCCTGCCGATATTAACAATCTTTCCGGCTTTGGGTGGCCTTTACTATGCCATGATGGAGCAGAACCAGGGGAACGACGCAGAATGGGGTACGGTCTGGGAAGGGTTCAAAAAGCACTGGTGGTTGAGCGTCAAATGGGGGCTGCTGGTCACGGTTGTGGAAGCCGTCCTGGCTGCCAACATCTGGTTTTACTACAATATGACCCAGACCTGGGCGACTTTCGCATTGACCGCCACCATTGTCATACTGATCGTCTGGATCGCCATCAACCAGTTCAGTTTCCCATTACTTCTGATGCAGGAAGAAAAGAAGATCGGGCTCGCCATCCGAAACGGCTATGTGGTTGTGATGCGCCAACCTGTACAGGCGCTCAAGGTGCTGTCCTTGAACCTGTTGATATCGGTGATCTCCATCATCCTGCCGCCATTATGGATCTTCATCTCGATGGCTCTGATCGTCAACATCCAAACCTCGACGCTGCTCAAGGCTGTCGAAAAAATCCGCGCCAAAGATGCCGACCGTGACGCAGCCAAAGCACACCGGGAAGGTTTGAATTCAGACGAAGATGAAAATGTTGAAAATATAGAAGATGATATTTAGCGTTTAGAAAACATTAACCACTGAGGGGGACACTCAATTGCAGGTCGCCGAACTGCCCTTCCGGCTCATAGATGAAGCTGATATTATCCACTTGAAATTCCCAGTGATATTCATCCTGGCTTTCCAGCCAGGCTCTCACTTCGGGCATCTGCGTCGCAGTCAAATCCCCATATGCCAGGCTGATATGCGGCTGCCATTGCTCGGGGCTGTAATAATCGCTCAATCGGCTGGCAACCGTCTGCATCTTTTCCCATATCCGGGCATGGAGCGCATCTACAACCGGGCTGCGCAAGACTCTGATGAATAAGACCGGCCGCGGTGCGGGGAAAAGGCCAATGCCATCGGTCCGGACCTGAAAGACAGGATAATCAGCGGCAATTTCAAGCAGCGCCTGGTCAAGCGCCGGCCGGTCATAGTGCTGCGCAATGTTCCAGGAGAAATGGGGATAAGGGGTAATGCGGATCCCGTTCAGGCCGAAGTTTTCCTCCAAGCCATCCCAGAGTGCGTTCACCTTTGAATAATACGGTTCAGGGAGCAGCGTAACCAATCCGTGCATGTGTTCCCCCCTCTTCTATCCTGCCAATTTGGCGATCAGGACATCCAGCGCGAGGCCAACATCCATCCCGCCGGTCTTGCCATCCACATCGATCTTCAACAACTGGTGATAGATCGATTCCAGGGTGGGCAGGTCAAAACGGCGCGCCTGTCCGGAAATCTTTTGGGCAACATACGGGTGCTGCTTGAGCGTCCTGGTAATTGTGTCCTGGCTGCCGCCTGAATCAAGGATTTCGCGGGCTTGCAGCAGCAGGCGGAATTGGCGCACGATCATCCCGAACAGAGGCAAAGGATCGCTCTCTGTCAGCAGGATATGCAGGGTTTTCAGCGCCGTCTGCGCATCGCGTCCTCCGATGGCGTCCACCATGTCAAATATATTGGCCTGCTGGTCCTGGGCGGTCAGTCGTCTAACATCGTCATCATCCACCGGGCGTTCGAAATTGACATAGGTTAGCAGTTTATTGATCTCCTGGACGGCGCGCTGCGTGTTATTGCCGACATATTCGACCAGCATGCTTATGGCTGGGGGGGTGAAACTGCCGCCAAGTTCGGCCGCCTTGGCCCGGATCCATTGGAACATCTCAGCGTCGGTGGGCAAGGCACAATCCACAACCAGCGACTGCTGGGCGTGTTTATGGGTCCATTCGATCAGCCAGTGTTTTTCTTTCAGCGTCTCCCAATCAAATTCCCCCTTGCGGTACCGCCTGCTGTCCGGGATGACCAGCACCAAAGCGGTGGTTTGCGGCAGCGATTCCAACAATTCTGTCAGGTCTTTGCGTTCCTTCTGTTTGCCCTGCCCTGAATAGGGGTGAAGGGCATCTTCCACGATCACCAACCGGCGCTCCGTCAGGAAGGGCATCGCCAACGCAGCCCCACGCAGATCGTTGAGCGTACATGATTTGCCGTCCAGCCGGGAGGTGTTCATCTCCGCCATATCCGGTTCACCCAGCCGCGCGGTGAAATCATGCAGCCGGGTTTCGATCCCTTCCCGGTCATCCCCACGCAGGATATAAACGGTCGGCTTGGCGTCTGACATTTGGTAAGATTATCCTTCTGTAATCACCCGATGCATCCGGACCCCGGCCCGGACGGCCGTCTCAACCCGTACCAGTTCCAACCCTTCCGGATCGCCGGAAGTAGTGATTTGTTTTTGGACCAATGGACCGAGCGGCCTGGTGAGCAATAAGGCAAAGGTTGCCAGAAGGATCATCAAGGGCAGCCGTCCCACTTTATTTTTGAATCCCTTACCGGTACCGATTGTTCCCAGCCAGGCAGCCAGACCGGCAAACAAGCCGGAGACAACAAAGTTCGTGCCGCAGTTTTCGTGCATGGCCAGATCGGCCTGTCCGCCCCGCAGCCTTTTCAGTGCGGTGATCGCAGCTTCAGCCACGTCCTCGGTGTTGACATCACCGATGATCGTGAAACCGCCCGGGGAGGAGATCCCTGCCAGGGCGACATGGGGGAATTTCTCACTCAGGACATGCATGGTGGCATGCTCCAGGCCGTGGTTGCGGCGGGTACGGGAAATGGGGGCCAGATCAAGTATGGATTTGCTCATTGTTCATCCTGTTTCTTCTAAGGGTTCCTAAGCCGGCCTGTGTTCGGGCGGCTTGTAGATGGTATGTATTATAACGGGTCTGGATTGATAAAGTGAATTTTCGGCCTTACTCGATCAGCGCCATTTTCAACGCTTCCTGCAGTGACCGGGCTTCGCTGACTTCAATACCGGCTGGCCATTTTTCTTTGCGGTTAATTCGGTGAGGAACAATGGCCGTCTTGAATCCCAGGCTGGCGGCTTCCCGCAGGCGGGCATTGATCTGTCCCACCATGCGCAGTTCGCCGGAGAGGCCCAATTCGCCGATCAATACCAGGTCAGCGCGGACGGGCTGGTCTCGCATGGAAGAGACAATCGCCGCAGCCACAGCCAGGTCGGCAGCGGGTTCATCGATCCGCAGGCCGCCCACCACATTGGCAAACACATCCTGTTCGGAAAGGCGGACGTTCAACCGGCGGGTGAGCACGGCCGCAATCAGCAGCAAACGATTAAAATTGATCCCGTTAGGCGTACGCCGGGGGTTGCCGAAACTGGTCGGGCTGGTAAGGCCCTGGATCTCCACCAGCAGCGGGCGGGTGCCCTCCATAGTAACGGCGATGGCCGAACCAGGTGCATTGACCATTCTTTCGGCCAGGAATGCCTCGGAGGGATTGGCGATCTCGATCAGCCCGCGTTCCTGCATCTCAAACACGCCGACCTCATCGGTTGCGCCGAATCGGTTCTTGACCGAGCGCAGCAAACGGTAGCCCTGGAAGCGGTCGCCTTCAAGATAAAGCACGGTATCGACGATGTGTTCCAAAACACGCGGGCCGGCGATAGTGCCCTGCTTGGTGACATGCCCGATCACAAAGACCGCGATCCCGGAAGCTTTTGCCATCTCACGCAGCCGTGAAGCGCTTTCACGCACTTGCGAGATCGACCCAGCGCTGGATTCCATCTCGGGCCGGTAAACGGTCTGGATCGAATCAATTACCACTAACCGGGGGTTCACCGCCTGGATATGCCCAAGGATCACATCGAGATTGGTCTCGGTCACCAGGTAAAGGTCGTCGGGCAGTGAGGCATCCTGGCCGTCGATCCCCCGCAGCAGGCGCAAGGCGCGCATCTTGATCTGGCGTTCCGATTCCTCACCGGACACATATAAGACCGTGTTGCCGTCCGCCATTTGCATGGTCATCTGCAGCATCAGGGTGGACTTACCAATCCCTGGGTCGCCGCCAATCAATACGATCGAGCCGGGTACAACCCCACCGCCCAATACGCGGGAAAATTCCTTGATGGGTACCGGGATGCGTGCTTCGCTGTCACCCTCAATATCACTGAGCCGTTTGGGGGTCGAAAAACCGCCCAGGCCAGGCATAGCTGCATGGCTCAGGGCGGTTTTATTTTCTTCTACGATCTCTTCGACCATGCTGTCCCATGCGCCGCATTGGGGGCAGCGACCCAGGGCTTTTGGTGCGGTCCGTCCGCATTCCTGACAGACATAACGGGTCCTGGTCCTGGCCATAGATTATTGTCCCACAGCCGCGAGATCGGGTTCTGCCTGCTGATCGCCTTCACTGTCGTGCTTCAGGACGATCTTCTTAACCTCCGTGCCGTCTTCCATAACGGTTTCAACATCCACCAGGATGTTCTCACCGTCATCAAATTCCTTGGCGAGCAGGGCATCGGAGAGCTTGTCTTCAATCTGCTGCTGGATCACTCTGCGGAGCGGACGGGCACCCATATCAGGGTTATAACCTTCCTCCGAGAGCAATGCCAGGGCATCTTCACTGGCCCGCAGGTGGATATTGTTATCGACCAGACGGGCGTTTACCTTATCCAGCTCGAGTTGCACGATCTTGCTAATATCTTCTTTGGTCAGTGACCGGAAAACGATCACCGAATCCAGACGGTTGATGAATTCAGGCCGGAAGGTGCGTTTGAGCGCTTCGGTCAGCTTTTTGCGCATATCCTTATAAGCCTGAGCTTCGCCCTGGGCTTCGTCAATGGTCAGTGAAAAACCGAGGTTACCTTGCCGTTGGATCATGTCCGCGCCGACGTTGGTGGTCATGATGATGATGGCGTTGCGGAAGTCCACCTTGTGGCCGCGGGCATCGCTGAGATGTCCTTCTTCCATGATCTGCAGCAGCATGTTATGCGCTTCAGGATGGGCTTTCTCGATCTCATCAAAAACGATGATCGAATACGGCCGGCGGCGGATGGCTTCGGTGAGCTGTCCCGCATCCTCATAGCCGACGTACCCTGGAGGGGCGCCGACCAGACGGGAGACGCTGTGACGTTCCATGAACTCTGACATATCCAATTGGATCAGAGCTTCTTCGCTGCCGAACATGAACTTGGCTAATGCCTTGGTCAACTCGGTCTTGCCGACGCCTGTCGGGCCTAGGAAGATGAAGGAACCTACCGGACGGTTCGGGTCTTTCAACCCGGCCCGCGCCCGGCGGATGGCCTTCGAAATGGTCTCAATGGCTTCATCCTGACCGATGATGTGTTCGCGCAAGGTTTGTTCCATATTCAACAGCCGGGACGATTCTTCGGTTGCAAGCTGCATCAGGGGCACACCGGTCCACATCGAGATCACCTCAGCGATATCGTCAGCAGTGACGTGCGGGCTGGTACTGCGGTCCCAAATGGTGCGCATATCTTCAAGCTGGTCTTCCAGGTCATCGATCTGGATTTGCAGGTCTTCCACCCGGTCGAACTGTTCTTCTTCCCGCGCCATTTCAATCGCTTTTCGATTTTCGCGTAAGGATGTGATGAGTTCCTTGGCGTCCACAGCGGCCGGGCTTTTATACATCCTGACCCGGGAGGCCGATTCGTCGATCAGGTCAATGGCCTTATCGGGAAGGAAACGGTCGCTCACGTAACGGGCGGATAGTTTGGCAGCGGATTCCAGCGCTTCGTCTTCGATGGTCAAACGGTGATGGTCTTCATAAGCCGAGCGGATCCCATGCAGGATCTCGATCGTTTCGTCCACACTTGGTTCTTCCACCACGATCGGTTGGAAACGGCGCTCGAGGGCGGCATCACTTTCAATGTTCTTGCGATACTCGTCGAGAGTTGTGGCGCCGATTACCTGCAGCTCACCCCTAGAAAGGGCGGGCTTTAGGATATTGGCGGCATCCACAGAGGAACCGGCCGAACCGGCGCCGACCAGCATGTGCACCTCGTCAATGAACAGGATCGCTCCGGACGATTTCAGTTCGTCGATCACACGTTTCAGACGTTCCTCAAACTGGCCGCGGTACATGGTTCCGGCGACCAGGGAACCGACGTCGAGTTGGAGAAGGCGTTTGTCCAGCAAGGGTGCAGGGACATCGCCGGCGACGATCCGTTGGGCGAGGCCTTCCACAATGGCGGTCTTGCCCACACCGGGTTCACCGATCAGAGCGGGGTTGTTCTTCGTACGGCGTGCCAGGATCTGGATCACGCGTTCAATTTCTTTCTGGCGCCCGATAACCGGGTCCAGCTTATTTTCTTCAGCCAATGTGGTCAGATCGGTAGCCAATTGGTCCACCAGGGGTGTTTTTTCGGGGTCCTTCTTCTCTGCTTTGCGACGCCGGGTGTTCGAACGGCTCGTTAACTGCGGGCGCGATTCGGATTGCGATGATTCGCGCAAAACCCGGTCAATATGCTTGCGGATTTGTTCAGGTGTGACACCAAGTTTCCCGAGGATGTTCATCGCCTCGCAGTTGCTCAGGTGGATCAGCCCCAGGAGTAAATCTTCCGTACCAACAGCTTTTTGCCCTTTCTGGCGGGCTTCGTCAATAGCGTAAGGAATCACCTGCTGCATCCCGGGTGACAGTGAAATTTGGCCGGTGTAATCACCGAAACCAATTTCTTTCTCAACCATTTCAATGACGGTGTCTGCTTCAAGACCCAGTTCCCGTAGAACACGGCTAGCAACGCTGCCCTCCATCTGGATCAACGCGATCAATAAATGCTCGGTGCTGATTTGGGGCTTGCGTAAACGTTCAGCTTCTTTCTGAGCCAGGCTGAGTACATTACGTGCTTTAGGGGTGAAATTATCCATTCCAGCCACGGCTTACCTCCTTGATTTTGAGATATTTATTTAAATAGTAACCTGGATTAAGTCAACTTTTTTTGTCGCTAAAATCAGATCCAGGGGGAAGTTGAAGACCTTTACAACTTCAAACGATACGATTAACAGTAAACACTTTTCTGTTTCTCAAGGTCTGGATTGATTTTACCAAATTTTGTCCGAAATGTAATATCCCCGGGGGTTTTATAATAGAACGTTAATAAAAATTAAGGAGGCTCAGATGCTTTTTCGGAAAAAAACTTCCCCAACACCGCCTTCATTTATCCCGTTAATGAAACCGCATTCTTCAAACCCCATGTGGCGATGCCAGGCTTGCGGTTCTACTTCATTCCCGGTTGAAGAACTGTAGAGGATGGAAAAACCTTTTTCCCTCAAATAATCTTCAACAAAATCGAGCAGGTTATGGCTGTATCCAAATCCGCGGTAAGGTCCGCTGATATGGATTATGGTGATGAACGGCACGGTGGACCAATGGTATTCCAATCGGAGGTATCCGGCGGGTTCACCATCCACCGTCAGCAGGAAGACTTCTCCCGCGGCAATCTTTTTTAGAATGATCTCGTCTGAGACATATTGGTCCTGATTGACCGCATTCAAGTCGGCGGTCTGAGCCAGTCTGACATTGACTTCGGGATTATTCATTATCATCCTCCAGATCAAAGTTCATTTTCCAGGGATAGGCCTCCCCGGCGGCCAGCCAGATCTCATCCGGCACGACATCCGTCTCCTCGAGTCCAGCCGCTCTGCCAAGTTCGGAGGCGGCTGCCAAGAACGCCAGCGGGACATCCTCGCCGGTATGGATACTCTCCAGAATGGCCCGGCTGAAGGGATAGGTAGCGTCCCAGAAACCGGTTTCAAGAAAGCAGGTATGGATGGTCGTGTAATCCGGGGCAAGGATGTGGATTTCAGGCTGCCAACGGTCACCATCCCAGGTCAGAGTCGCATAACTGATCTGAGACATACCAATCAGGTTGTTGCTGAGTGCACCCGGGTTAACGGCTAGTTTGCCATTTACCTTGTAGATTCCCGGTTGGTGAATGTGTCCCAGTACGAGAACTTTCTCTTCTATATATGCCAATGCATCAGCAAGCAGAGCTGGGTTCTCATCCGGATACAACAGTTGAACGACGCTCCAGGGCGTGCCGTGTACCACCCGGATAGGATCGGCGTCTCCAAATTGCAGGGATCGCTGTTCAGGGAGTGTGGCAATGAATTGGAAGTCATCTTCGGTCAGGTTTTGATAGACCCAGTGAGTCAAATCAAATTGACGATGGGTCCACCAGGCTTTTGGGGCTTTTCCGTCATACATCTCCAGAATTCGGACCTCACCGTTGCCCAAAATGAAATGGGCGTTCAATTCCCGCAGGCGGGCAATCGTCTCATGGGATTGGGGACCGCCGACAAAATCCCCGGCGACGATGATCTCATCCGGTGGATCGGTGAGCATTTCATTCAGAGCCTGGTCAAGTGAGGGCAGCATGCCATGGATATCGGAAAAGAGTGCGATTCGGATTGGGGTCATAGGTGTGTTTTGGTCGTGGTTCTTTGCCCGATAAATGTATCATGAAATGCAGGATTGTGTTTTTATACGATAAGTTGTAGCTGGATCATCTCCTGATGATTTTTATTTCTGAGATTGCTTCGCTAAGCTCGCAATAACAACATAGTTTTAAGGTTTCTCTTCCTCGCTGGCAGGGAGGAGATAGGGGCGGGGGTTTCAAGCGGTGCGTTCAATAGAAGTGCGCACCTTATAACATTCCTCCGTTGACAGCCACTGATTATTCTTTTATCCTTAAGCCAGTTGTAAAAACTCTCTGTCCTCACCGAAAGGATTCCCCATCATGGAACAAAGCGCTGCCCTTGCCGAACCGAAAAAGAAGATCTCCCGCCCCCTTTGGACCGCCCTGCTGTTACTGGGGTTCGCCGGCCAGCTTGCCTGGGCAGTTGAGAACCAGTTCTTCAATACCTTCCTCTACAATGAGATCACGCCTGACCCCCGCCCGATCAGCTGGATGGTGGCGATCACCGCACTGGTCTCAACCCTGACGGCAATCTTCATGGGCGCACTCAGCGACCGTGTCCGCACTCGCTGGGGAAGGAGGAAGCCTTTTTTGGTCATCGGTTATATCGCCTGGGGGATTTTCACGGCGCTTTTCCCCACCTCTGCCGCATTTGAGACAGTCTCCGCCGGGGTGTTCATGGCGATCCTGCTTGATTCGATCATGACCTTCTTTGGCGCTAGCGCTAACGACGCCGCATTCAACGCTTATGTCGCCGACGTGACGACAGTGGAAAACCGCGGTAAGGTCACCGGAGCGCTCGAGATCATGAAGTGGCTCTCGATCCTGATCGTCTACGGCGGCGCCGGGATCATTATTGACGCAGTCGGTTACCCAATGTTTTTCTATATCATCGGCGGCCTGGTGCTGGTGGTCGGCATCATCGCTGCGCCGCTGCTCAAAGAAGAACAACCGAAAGAACCTCCCACAGGCACTTACTGGGGTCAGATCGTCAATACCTTCAAGATCAAGAATATCCGCAAGAACCGTGATTTCTTCCTGGTGATGGCGGCTGTTTCATTGTTTGGTTTGGGTCAGAACATCTTTTTCCCATACCTACTGGTCTATCTGGAACACTACATCCAGCTGGACGCCTTACATTATTCCCTCCTGGTTGGGTTGGCAATCCTGATCGGCGGGGTCGGAGCTGCTTACCCGATCGGTATCCTGGTGGACCGCTGGGGTCGTTACCCGGTGGCCGTGCTGGCGGTGATCCTGGAAGGGATCGGTCTGCTCGCTTTTTCGATGACCGGGAATTTCGTCCTGCTGCTGATCACAGGTATCCTTTGGCTGGCACCTAACGCCGCCTGGACGATCGCAGCACTGACCTGGAGCAAGGACCTTTTCCCGAATGAAAACCGGGGGTTGTTTGCCGGGTATTACGTCCTGTTCATGGTGGCATTCACCATGATCCCTGGTCCATTAATCGGCGGATGGCTGGGTTCAAGGTTTGGGCTGCCGATTGTGCTGGATGGGCAGGCTGGGTTCATCCCCACACCTCTGATCTTCCAGGTCGCAGCCGGGATCACGATCCTGGCTTTGATACCGCTGTTTTTCATCAAACGTAAGCCCGTTCAGGAAGAACATGCTCGGGAAGAAGGCTGAATGTCACCCAAGATCCCCGAGTTCATCCTCCGGAACATGTTCGTCAAGGACAGCCTGGTTTCCCTGGGTTCCGGTTTCCAGTTCGCCATCAAGGACACTTACGCTCCTGCGACAGTTCTCAGTTTCCAGCTGGAACTGGACGGACAGGTGGTTGCACCGGAGAAGATCCAACTGCAGCTTGACGATGCCGATCCGGTTTTAGCCAGCCGGATTTCAGTTGAAGCGCCGTTTGCACTGCCGGTCAATCAGGAACTGCGGGTGATCGTCAACGATCATCCCATCGGCCGGGGAGAATTATGGCTGTCAGTCGAAACCAGGGAAGTTGGCACGCTCAGCTTCAGTGTTAAAACGCAAACTGCGGTTAAAAAAGTAACACGTTACCCGCGGGAAAACCTGTTCAAGCGGATCATTTCGGTGCACCTGCACGGTGAGGCCGTGATCAACCTGGATGATGTGGTCGGGGAGATAAATCCGTACATATACGGCCATTTCGTGGAACATCTGGAGAACTGTGTTTACGGCGGCCTTTTCACCGAAGACGGCAGCGCGCTGAACCAGGATGTAGTGGAACTGGTCAAGGCCATTCATCCGACCCAGATCCGTTATCCCGGGGGGAACTTCGCCTCTGACTACCATTGGGAAGAAGGAATCGGACCCAAGGACCGTCGTCCAACCCATTACGACCGGGCCTGGCACGTGGAAGATTCCAACCGAGTTGGCACGGATGAATTCCTGGGCTTTTGTGAGCTGGTCGGCACGGATCCCTACCTTGTGATCAATGATGGCTCCGGTACGCCGGAAGAAGCCGCCCGCTGGGTGGCGTACTGCAATGACCCCGAATCGACCGAACAAGGGGCAAGACGCGCCGCCAATGGACACCCCAAGCCCTATAACGTGAAACTTTGGGGGTTAGGCAATGAAGTCTGGGGTGAGTGGCAGGTTGGGCATACCGATGCGGCCGGGTATGTGGCGCGGATCAAACCCTTCATCAAGGCAATGCGGGCGGTTGACGCTGAGATCAAACTGGTGGCAGTGGGGCTGGATATGCAGTTTGGCGAAAGCCGCCTGGCGGAAGAATGGAACCGGACCGTACTGGAGGGTATCGGCGACCAGATCGATTACCTTTCCTTCCATGTTTACCAGCCCGACGAAGACGGTTACCACGAAGAATATGACCAGTCAGAACTTTATCACAGTCTGCTCTCCGCCCCGCACAGTGTTGAAGATGCCATCCGCCGAATGGCGCAGATGATTGAAGAAATCGTCCCTGACCGGAAGATCGGCGTGGCGCTGGATGAATTCAACGTAAAGCTCCCACCGGCGCCGGGTGCCCGCAGCATGCACGAACAGGCATATACCCTGCGGGATGGCCTTTATGTGGCCGGGATGCTGCACGCTTTTCACCGCCAGTGCAATACGCTGCAAATCGCCAACCTTGCCCTTCTGGTGAACGCGCTGCCCCTGATCGTCAAACCCGAAGGGAAACCCGCCTATCCCACGCCATTGTATTTCCCCTTCCAGCTTTACAGCCGGATGGAGAGCCTGTATTTATCCACAACTCACTGGTCGCCCGTGTTCCATTCTGAACGGTTGGGATCGAATATCAGCGAACGCAACCAGGTGCCCTATATCGACATCACTGCCACCCGGTCAGCCGACCGGAACCGCGTGGTTCTCGGCATCATCAATCGCCATCCGTTGAAGATGGGAAAAGCGATGATCAACCTGAAAGGTGAGGATAACAACGAATATCGAGCCATCGAAGCACTGGTCATGACCGGGCCGGACCCGCTTTCGGTGAATTCGGCCAATGCGCCAGATACTGTGGGAATTGAAGAGGTCAAACCGCCTAAAGTGCAATTTGCCTGGATGGATCTGAATCTCCCGGCAGCGTCGGTGGTGGTGGTCGTGCTGGAGAAGAAGAAGTAGGACTAAACAATACCCCCCTTGATCCCCCCGCATGCGGGGGGAAGGGGATTTAGGCCGTAGGTTACGTGCCGCGCAGCGCACGTGACAAAATAGTATTTGTTTATCGTAGAGACGCCCCGACTGGGCGTCTGGTTTTTTGGTGGGAAGACGACCCACCCTAATCAACCAAAAACTCCCGGGATTTCGGAATCCCGGGAGTTTGTTGTCTCTAAAATCCGCTTACTGCATCGGGTTGTTATTCGCCCAATCATCACCCAAAATGACCACGATATCCACCCCCGCATTGGGGTCATAGCTGTTCGTAATACTGGCGGAATTCACGCCAAGGGTCTCGGCGAGCCAGCGCAGCGCGTAGGGCTTGCCGTTGTAGAGAATGATCTGCGAATAGACCGTGTAATCGGCATTGGTCTCTTCGATCACATTCACGCCTTGTGCCTTCATCCACTCCGCCGTACTGGCGGCCAGGCCGCCCATGTAGGAACCGTTACGGACGGAAACCCGTGCGCCTTCCTGCGAGACCAGGTCCAGCAGGTCGCCGGAAGAGACCGGCCCAAGTGCGCCGCCGGTGCTGAAAACTTCATCCCGCAGCAGGCGGATCTTATCCGGGATCGGCTTAAGGATATCCAGCCCATCAGGGGATTTGCCGAGTGTCACATATTCGTTACTGATGATCACCTGTTGGATTTTGTCCCGGTCAACATCCATCACCGACCAGGCCAGCTTGATCACCTGGTTCAGGGAAATGTTGGTCCTGATCCCCGCCGAAAGATCATCGTAGATTTGAGGTGCATTGGCCACCAGGCTGGGCAGCATGTCAAATTCCAGGATCCGGTCACGGACAGCCATGATCAGCTTCTGTTGGCGGGCCGCCCGGTCAAAGTCCCCGCCCTCGGTCTTGCGGGTGCGGACATAAGCCAGGGCGTAATCACCGGGCAAAGTGATCCAACCCGGGTCGATCGTTACGGTGTTCCATTTACCAAGCCTGTCCAGGACCATCGGTTCATCGAAATAAAGCTTCACCCCTTGAATATCGTCAATGAAAGCGATGAAAGCCTGGAAATCAATCTGGGCATAGAAGTCAACCGGTACGCCCAGCAGTTCTTCCACGGTCTGAGCCGCCAGGGCGGGGCCGCCGCCGGGCAGGTTATACAATTCGCCCAGGTAATAAGCGGTATTGATCTTGCCGTAGTCAAACCCGGGAATGCTGACCCAGAGGTCACGCGGGATGGACACCATCGCCGCCGTGTTGTTGAGCGGATCGAGGGTTAAAAGGATCATGGTATCCGTGCGCGGGATCTCACCGGCTTCCCAATCGCGATAATCCAGACCCATCACCAGGATATTCACCCGGCTGATGCCGTCCCAGGGCTCAGGGGTGGGCAGCGCTGCCGCAGGGACCTCGGTTGGTTCCGGCGTCGAGGTCGAATCCGGGTTTGCATCCGTGGCAGCTTCCACGATAACCGGATCGCCCGGGAGTGAAAAAGTCTTATTGGTGGAGACCAGCCGCCGGGTCAGTTTGAAGCCATAAAATGCGCCAACCAGAGCCAGCGCCATCACAACGATCAGGATGATCCGGGTCGGCCAGTCTTTGGGAAAATTTTCAGATAGTTTGGTAAAGAATTTCTTCATAATCACTCATATCCAATATCGGACAGGTCTCAGTCAGAACCTCAAACGCGTTAAGATGACGACTGTCCAATATTCATTCAATTTATTATGCTTGGATTTTAATCCATGGGTGGGGGCGGGACCGGTAAATCTTCCTTGGCAGTGCCAACCCACTTATCGCCTTCATCGATCAGCATGACCGGAATGTCGTCCACGATGGGATATTTCCGGTCGCAATCCTGGCAGATCAGCCAGCTCTGGCGGTAATATTCGAGCAGACCGTCTTTCTCCTGCACGCAGTTCGGGCATCGAAGCATGTCAAGTAAATCTTTGCTGACCATCAATCCTCCATTTAAACATCCCGTAGAAATTTGCGGGATTGACTTCTTTCTCTCTAAATAAAATCTCGCCTCGGTTTAGGCGCGTTTATTGTACCATAGCAAGGTTAATTGGAGTTCGGCTTGGGAATATCCTCCGTACCGGGGCCATATTCAAACACCGCCTGCCAGGCCTGGAAATGCGTATAGAATGCGTCGGAGAAATAGACCACATCGTTCTTGTATACGGTCCGGGTAATGGAAACATCAGCGCCATCGGCGGCATAATCCACTTTCTTGATCTCACCCTTCGCCAGGTCGGCGTTTTCGCGGTAAAGCGGTTCCGGCGCGGGCACAATATTGGTCGGACCGGTGGTATTCCAAACCACTTCGCGTCCGTCATTTGTCCCGTAGAACTTCCAGGTCAGGGAGAAGTACTGCCCCATGTAGGTTTCCATCAACAGCCAGTGGCCGGTATCGTTGGTGAACTTCAGGTCGACAATCGGGACGTAAACAGTGGCATCCAGGCCAGCCAGGTCGGCATTCTTGCTGCCGTCCCGGGCCATTTCATAATAGCCCACCCGATAGGCATGAGCATGCCGCTCAACGATCGGCAAGCCGGCAAAGAAAGCCGCCCGGAACAGAGTCGTGCTCACCTGGCAGACCCCGCCGCCCACACCCTGAATGGTCTGGTCGCCGTAGATGATCAAAGCCTCTGCGTACCCATTTTCAAGGCTGACATCGCCCATCGCATCAGCCATCGAGAAAGTCACACCGGGTGGGATCAGCAGGCCATGGAATTCGGCCGCCGCAGTTTCGATGTTTTGGACACGCGCGGCGTCTGACCCATAGAAATAAGAAGTTTCCTGGATGACCAGTTCGGTGATCCCCAGGTCTTCCCCGGTCATATCGTCCGTAACTTCCGGTTGGAGGGTGTCAAATTGCAGTGCGATGGCATGCACGCCGGACTTCAACTGTTCATTGATGGCTGCAATTGAACCCGCCACATTGAGGTCCCTTCCAATAACCGCAGGTTCAATCACTTCCAATTGACGGGTGTCGTCGTTGAAAATGAAGCGGGTGTTAGCAGGGTCAAGATGCAGCCCGGGCGCAATGCTTGAGAGATAGACGCTGAATAGATCCTCGTTGACGTTGATCTCATAGGAGGAGTCTTCTCCTCCGCCGTTTTCAGCCCTGCTGATGGAAAGCATCACTGCCAGGTCCTCCGGCGGAATCGTCCAGCTTTCGCCGCTCCCGGAGGCGGTCAGAATCAGTGGTTCACTAAGGATCGCACGGGCCAAATCCGCCTGTGCGCTGGCGTCTAGGATGACCGGATTACTCTCCTTTACAACTAAAGGGACAGTCGCATCCTGCATTGTCGACAGTGCATTTTCGATGATAGAAAGCGTTTGATCGATGTCCAATTGGCGCCCCACCTGCCCGTTCCTGACAAGCACTTCTGTGTTTTCCAGCTCGAGTGACGCTTCGACCATTGGTACATCGATTTCCTCGGCAAGCGAATCGAGATACATCTGCGCCACACGCTCATCATAATACGCCACCGGTGAAAGTTGAACGCTCTTGAACCAGGCGCGCCCTTTTTCAATCAGGTCGGGAACCAGCCAGCGATCCCGGCCAACGGAGAACGCTTCCTGCGCGCTGCTTGAAGGATCGATCAGGTAACCCAAATCGATCGGGTGGACATCCCATTCCTGATCCTGATAAGTTAATTGGATTTGTCCCTGATAGGTGTAAGGAATGCTGTCTGCTAACTTTTGGTATGCCGCATCAACCGTCAGCCCTGAAAGGTCAATATTGTCAACATAAACACCGGGGTAGATTCGATCGATGTACACGATCTGAAAGCCCACCAATAAGACAATGACCAACATCCCAAAAATCGCGACGCTGGCAATGACCGCCAGGAAAAGCTTCATGAATACCGGTAAATCAGCTTTTACACTCATTTTTTTGTTCATCCTTGAACCAGATTATACTCCAGGCATCTTAAAAGGCGATAGAAGGCTAATTTCAACGTCCAAAAACCTCTTTTTAAGAACGTCGACCGGCTAGTTATTGTTCCTACCTACTTTTTCTCCGAATTCTTTTACATATATAATAGGAAGTACTGATTCCCAAGGAAAAAGGCATTTTGATGACTCTTCCTATCATTCTGCTCATCATTATCATCGTCGGGGCGCTGGTTCTTTTTTCCATCGAGACCATTCCGGCAGACGTGGTTGCTCTGGGTGTGATGCTGGCTCTGATCCTGCTGGGGATCCTGCCGGCCGGAGTTGCTTTTGAAGGTTTTGGCAGCGATACCGCCATCATGATCCTGGGGTTGTTGATCCTGACCGCTGCATTGGTCCGGACGGGCGTCGTGCAGCTCCTGACACGCCGGATATTACGGACGGTAGGTGTCAATCAGAACCGGCTTTACTGGGTCCTGATGGGCACAGCGGGGGTCATGAGCGCTTTCATATCCAATACTGCCACGGCTGCATTTTTTGTGCCCATGACGATCGGCCTTGCACACCGGATGAAGATCCACCCTTCAAAGCTGTTAATGCCTTTGGCGTTTGCTGCCATCCTGGCAAGTTCAGTCACCCTGGTCGGCACCTCCACCAACGTCGTTGTCAGTGGGTTGCTGACCCAGTACAACATGAAGCCCCTGGGGATGTTCGAATTGACACCGGTCGGCATCCCAATCCTTGTGGTCGGTCTGCTTTATATGTTCCTGATCGGTCGGCACCTGATCCCCGTACGGGATTCAGAAGGCTCCGATCTGCATAAAGAAATCCTCCCATACTGCTCTGAATTTGAAGTGACACCGAATTCACCCTGGGCAGGCAAGACATTGGACGAAATTGCCCTCGGCAAGGAATATGACCTGACGGTTTTGCGAATCTTGAAAGATTCCGGTTACCAGGTTGAACCGCGGGCAAACACGGTCTTGAGGGGCGGGGATAAGCTGCTGGTGGAAGGAAACCGTGACGACCTGGTCGCATTACAGGAGAAGGATGCGATCGGGTTCTCAGGGGCGATCACCGAACAGAAAACGCTCACCGAAGAGCTTTCCATGGCCGAAGTCATCCTCCTGCCCGGTTCGCCCATGATCGGCCGAACGCTGTGGGGCCTCAACTTCCGGGACCGATATGGCTTGCAGGTCCTTGGGATCAACCGCAAAGGCGAGACGATCCATCACCGGATCAGCCGGACCCGTCTGCAGGTCGGCGATCAGCTGCTGCTCCAGGGTGACCCGGATACGGTAGCCGGGCTGAACCAGAATAATAATTTCAGGATCGTTTCGGCAAACCTGGACACCATGCCGGAAACAGAAAAAGCGCCCGCGGCATTGATCATCTTCGCCGGTATGCTGCTGCTGGTCTCGTTCAATATCCTTTCCCTGCCTGTGGCGGTGATGCTGGGTGCCCTGGCCGCCTTTATCACCCGCTGCATCACCCCGACCGAAGCCTTCCGCCAGGTGAACTGGAATGCCTGGCTGCTGATCGCGTCGATGCTGGCTTTGGGCCGAGCCATGGAGGTCTCCGGCCTGGCTTCATTGATCGCGACCCAGATCGTTAACCTGATCGGCGCGACTCATCCGGTTTTGCTGCTGGCAGCATTTTTCTTCCTGTCATTACTGCTGACCCAGCCCATGTCCAACCAGGCCGCCGCGGTGGTGGTGATCCCAATTGCAATCCAGACCGCAGCCCAGTTGAGCCTGAACCCGCGAACCTTCGCCGTGATGATTGCGGTCGGTGCAAGCTGCTCCTTCATCACGCCTTTGGAACCCGCCTGCCTGATGGTCTACGGCCCTGGGAATTACCGCTTCTTTGACTTCGTGAAGGTCGGCTCCCTGCTGACCCTCCTGGTATTCGCGATCGCCATTTTCATGGTGCCCTGGCTCTGGCCGCTGTAGGTCTACATCGACAAGATGGTGTCGTAGAGCCACTCTGTTAGGGTGGCTTTTTGATTGTTCAAAATTTCCGGATGACCGTTCCTGTTGATGGGGAAGAGTCCACCTCATCCGGCGCATTGCGCCACCTTCCCCTCAAGGGGAAGGCATTCTTTAAGGCTTCTCCTTGAGGAGAAGCTGTCTGCGGAGCAGACTGATGAGGTGGTTTTTCTTTAGTGTCTGAATGAGAGGATTCCACCTCATCAGTAAATCAATTCTCTGACGTCCTTCTCGCCTGCTGCCGCAGGCACCCTTCCCCTAAAATTAGGTGAAGGGACCGGGATAAGGTTTAAATCATTTGGATTTTTGTAATATAAAAACCAAACCCGATGAATTAAAACCCCACCCAGCGACTAATTTTGAATCCGACCAAAAGAGTATAATAAAACAACGCCGACATCCTCTTTATTGGTACCAATCCATTTAATTCCGGCGTCCCCTTTCAACACCGTCCACCAGTGAGGATCGTTATTATGGGTAAACGGAAGACACTCTTTATTTCGATCGGTATTCTCATCGCCCTGGTACTGGGCGTTCTAATTATCGCCAACCCTGACCGGCTCCCCTGGCTGACTTCGCAATCTACTATACTCACCAAAGAGGCGACCGCCACGCCCGGAAGCACACCGACAATCACCCAGACTGCCGTTACTCGGCCAACGTTCACACCTTACCCAACCCAGGCTCAAACCCGCCCGGAACCGGGATCCGTTTGCACTTATGACCCACTGGTGGCTGCTCTGATGACGGAATTCGACCGGGATTCCTGGGTAAACTGGATCGAATCACTTTCCGGCGAAAAACCGATCTCGATTAACGGCGAATCTTTCACGATCAAGACCCGTTTTACCGAGAACCTGTTCAACGGGGATCCTGATGCCCGTGCTTTCGATTTCGTCATCGAACAGATGCACCTGATGGGATATGAGGACGGCGTAACCCTATTTGAGGAATCGTATCAACCGTTTACGGGCAGTGAGGTGGAAAACGACTGGAAGAACCTGGTGGTGGTGATCCCCGGCTCTGACCCGGAACTGGCCCAGGAAGAGATCTTCCTGACCGCTCACCTGGACAGCATCACAGGTACCCGCCCGGAGAAAACCGCCCCCGGTGCGGATGATAACGCCACTGGTGTCGCCACCTTAATGGAAGCCGCCCGGATCCTTCGCAATTATTCTTTCAAACACACAATTAAACTGATATTTTTCACCGGTGAGGAACTCGGTCTGCACGGCAGCCGGGCCTACGTTGCCGGGCATCTCAATGAGTTGGGTGACGACATCGGTGTGATCAACCTCGACATGTTCGGTTATGACGCCGATAATGACCACTGCTTCGAAATGCACGTTGGTGAGATGCCGGATTCCAACCTGATCGGTGGTTGCCTGGCGGATACCATAGACGTATACAACTTCGACGTTAAATACGATTACCTGACTACGGATATCATTGGCGCATCCGACCATGCATCATTCTGGAACGAAGGGATCGGGGCGATCCTCGTATTGGAAAACTTCGACACCAACGGGATTGAAAATGGCTGCGGTAAGACCGACAAGAACCCCCATTATCATACCGAACTGGACCTGGTTGACTCCATCAATATCGAGACCAGCTTCCCGATTGCTGAAGCAGCTATCCTGACGGTTGCTGCCCTTGCAGAGCCTGTTGGGGAATGATTCGTGTCACATTTCCTGCAATCCTTAGTCCTTGCGGCCATCCTGCTTGCATCCCTCGGCCAACCCACGACGTCGGATTGCGGCTACGATCCCCGGGTTGCACAGATCCTCGCCGAGATGGATCAATCACGTTGGGTCCAGTGGATCGCCGAACTCTCCGGAGCTGCCCCAATCCAAACCGATTCCGGAGAAGCGTGGATCAAGACCCGCAGCAGTTTCGTTCTCTTTGAACCCGGCCGGGAACCAAGCGCTTTTACCTACCTCAAATCCGAATTAATTAAGCTGGGCTTCACCGAAGGGATAGACTTCATCGTTCATACTTACGACTTTCCCTATGGCGACCGTTATCCCGACCGGAACTGGAAGAACCTGATCCTGACCATCCCCGGAAGCGACCCGGACCTGATGAGTGAACGCGTCCTGATGGTTGCCCATCTCGACAGCATGTCCGACCAGGAGCAGCAGCTTGCCCCCGGTGCGGATGATAACGGCAGCGGCACTGCCGGGCTGCTGGAAGCTGCGACCGTTTTACGTAATCAGCATTTCGACCGGACAATCAATTTGATCTGGTTCAGCGGCGAAGAGCAATCCCGCCGGGGCAGTAAATATTTCATAGAGGATTATGCCGGTTGGCTGCCGGACATCAAAGGCGTGATCAATCTGGATATGTTTGGCTTCGATTGGGACAATGACCGCTGTTTTGAGGTGCATGCCGGCGCACAGCCCGGCTCCCGGCAGATCGGGGTCTGCCTGTCAAACCTCATTGATGCCTACGACCTCGATTTGACCTTTGATTTTATTGACAATCGGAGCGCTTATTCGCTGTCAGATCATTACGTCTTTTGGCAGCGCGGCATACCGGCGATCATGGTGATCGAAAATTTCTCCTACCAGCCGGACGGCGTCTGCGGCGTGATGGACCGCAATTACCAGTATCACCAGATCACCGACACATTGACCTACATCAACGCCGATACGGGTTTCGCCATCCTGCAAGCCAGCATCGCCACCCTGGCGACACTGGCCGGTCCGCGAGAGGCTTGCGCCCTGGATATCCCGCAGGTTGAGCTGAACTATGCGCCTGACAACATCCGGCTCCAATGGGGAGATGTTGGCGCAAGTTCTTATGAAATCCGACAGCATCAGAACGGTCAATGGGTAAAGATCGCCGATACATCGTCATTGCATTGGACTTTGCCCTCTGTAATACTTAGAGATGGGCCGCTGCAGATGATCGCCATTTCAGAGGAAGGGTGCCGTTTATCCGCCGAGTGGGTTGAATCCCGATAATTTCGAACAAAAAAAGTCCTGAGAAAATTACTCAGGACTTTTTTGCTGACGGCTTCAAATAATATTCATTTCCCACTTTTCACATTGGGAGTATGACCTGCATGATTGGATTTACGGTTGATCTATATAGGAGACGCCCCAACCCCTTTTCAAGGCTGTGAGGTGACCGCCTGCTCCGGTAGGACCTCTTGGTATTTGGATGGGCATTTGAGCAGGATCTCTTCGGCTAAAAAGGTTCCATCCTGTTGAACCGTCCCCGTCATGATCGCCTGGGCTTCATCCTTGAGCATATCAGGCGGCGCACCGTGATAAACCACCTCAAGCCGGGGTGCATCCGGGTTGAGTACAGCCTGATGCAGGACAGCTTCCAGCCCCCCCTGTGCCTCAATCTGCTGATCGTCCCCAGGGATATTGGCTATCGTGAAATGAAGCGCTCCCGACCCGGCATCATAAGCAATGCTCTCACCGATCACCGCACCGGACACTCGCAGGTTTTCACCCGCAAGGTCACGGTCGGAATTCTGCAGTTCCGCGACAGTCAGGAAAAATTGCGCCGTTGCCTGGGTGGCACTGATGATCATAAAAACCACCGCAGCCAGCAGCAATACGCCGCCTGCGATGAATTTGATCCGGTTGCTGTGAGAATTAGGTTTAGAAGAACTGGAAGTCATATGGATCCTTCTGTAAAATCAATCTTCTGTTATTTTACCTTCACATTATAATGATCGTAACCTTTTAACCTTTGGGGGGCATGTCCTATGGTATATTAGATAAACTCAAAAAACATCACTCGGAGTTGATATGTATATTGCCATTGAGGGCGTCATTGGTGTGGGGAAAACCACCCTGGCACGACTTTTACAGCCAGCGTTTGAAGCCGAACTACTCCTGGAAATCTTTGAAGAGAATCCTTTCTTGAGTG
This sequence comes from uncultured Chloroflexia bacterium, assembly GCA_963741015.1. Lineage (GTDB taxonomy): Bacteria > Chloroflexota > Anaerolineae > Anaerolineales > Anaerolineaceae > Brevifilum. Next base: position 212,803 of record CAVUGP010000005.1, read on the forward strand.
ATTTTTACAGCGACCGGGCTCGGTATGCCTTTCAGACCCAGATCTTCTTCCTGCTGAGTCGCTATCACCAGCAGCGGAAGGGTGTTCGAGAGGCATTGGTAAGAAACCCCTGGCTGCTTTCGGATTATACATTTGAAAAAGACGCCTTGTTTGCCGAAGTGAACATCGAAGGCGATGAACTGGAAATGTATTACCGGGTCCATGAAGCACTCGCCGAAAAGATCATCCGGCCTGACCTGATCGTCTATTTGAAAGCTGACACCAAAGTGCTGATGCAGCGGATTGCCCAACGTGACCGCCCTTATGAACGTCAAATGGATGTCAATTACATAGCCATGCTGAACCAGACCTACGAGACTCATTTCTCGAACTATCCGACCGGGAATGTGCTGACGATCGAGACCAACGATCTGGATTTCGTCCGAAAAGCGGAAGACCTGGAACGGGTGGAACAGCGAATCCGGCAGGCATTAAAAATGGCGCCTTTTCAGGAAAGTTTACCGATCGACCTCTAGTTCAAGAGGAACAATAAATGCGGATGACATACGACTTGCTTCATAAATTTGCTCGTAATACGGTCAAAATGCGAGAGCGCAGTGAACCGGATCTGCATGCCGCGTACCTAACCGGCTCTTTATTGAGTGATGATCCTTTTATGGGGGGAGCAGCGGACATTGACCTGGTTTTAGTGCACCGTTACCAGGTCCCAATGGAACGGGAAGTGGTTCCACTCACTCCCGAAGTCTCTCTGGACATTCTTCATAAACTCAAAGAGGATTATGAACCCCACCGCAAGCTGCGCCGGGATCCCTGGCTGGGATACCCATTGACCCAATACCACATCCTGATCACCGACACCGACCACTGGCTGGAATTCATCCAGGCTGGGGTGAGTGCGGAGTTCCACAGCCCTGAGAATGTACTCGCGCGTTCGAACGCCATGTTGGAAGCGGCGCGTGAAGCCTGGTTCTCTCTGCTGCAATCCCCTCCCCAAAATTACCCGGAATGGATCCATGACTATCTCCAGATCCTGACTCAGGCCGCCAATACACTAACCGGGTTGATCGCGCCACCCCTGACCACTCGCCGGTTCCTGGGAGACTTCAACGACCGTGTCATGACTCTCGGTGTGCCGAAATCATTGATCGGGTTCTATGGATTGCTTGGCGGATTGGAATTTGAAGCAGAGCAGCTCGCGGACTGGATCAACGCCTATGAAGCGGATCTTTCTCAATCCGTTGAAGAGGACTTGCCCATCGAATTGAAACCTTGCCGCCATGCCTATTACCTGAACGCGATTCGGTCGCTGGCTGTAAACGAAGAGGCACAGTTGGAAGCCGTATGGCCCTTGCTTACAACCTGGACAGATCTGATCAGCGCGTCGGGACAGGAGGGGTCTTCAACATGGCACAATTGCCTTGAGACTCTTGAATTGGACAAGGATCACCTGGAACAGAAGACCGAAGCGCTGGACGCCTACCTGGACAGTCTCGAAGTCATCCTTGAATCCTGGGCCGAGGAATACGTCTAAAGTTTCAATAACCCTTTCATCAGATTAACCTATATCCGCATTTGGCTCGGCCGGCGTTTTCCGTTCCAGCCAATGCCATTTGTTGGCAGCCCAAAGCAGACCCGACATTACGACCAGCACACCCCCGATGATGTAGATCGTCAGATAGTCATTGGTGCGCATGGCATCCACATCCGCAAAGGCCGGCATGAAGATCATGTAGACGAATACCGCCAGGCTGACCAGGCTGAACCCCAACCAAACCAGCTTTTTCCAGGTAAATAACTCCCGGCCATTGGATGGACCAAACGGGATCAGGTTAAAGAACACTGATTGAGACCCAAGGAAGAACAGTGTCAGCAGGAAAGTCTCGAGGATCGGCACGCGGCCCATGAACAGCACAGAAATTCCCCAGGCAGCCATCGATATCACAAAAACCGCCAGTAAAGTCCAGAAGGAAGCCGGGCCTTTACGCTCACCGGCGAGATCAGGCAGCAGGAAGACCACGCCTGCCATACCGATGATGACACCGGGCGAGAACCCCAGCAGCCTGGAGAGGATCACGCTGCCGATCACAAAGATCAGCCCGCGGAAATTGATCTCACTGCAAAAACGACATTCCGATTTCCAGCGCTTCCTGGCAAGCCATTCCGCCCCGACTTCCACCAGGCTGAGGACCGCCAGGACAGCCAGCAAGAGTAACGTCAATTGGATTTGCTGCCATGAGAAGAGCGGGTGCTGCTCGAGCAAAGACTGGGCAAATGCGATCAGGAACAATACCAGCAGCCATCCCAGGAAGAAGAGCCAGCGTTTGCCCCTGGTATTAATGATCGACCATTTCCGGATCAGTCCTCGTTTGGGTTTCCCTTCCTTTTGTCTCTCTGCTGAAAGATCATCCAGTAAACGAGTGGAGATCTCCGCCAGGCTGTTGAATGAAAACAGCAGCAGCCCGGCGATGAGTACACTCATCCCAATCACCTGGGGATCGGTGGAAACGCTCAACGGGCCGGTGATCCCCGTGAGGGATGTGTAATCCACTGGGGGGACATGGTACGGCTCGGAAAAAGTCGAGGTGCCTCCTTCCGGGAACCGGGCAAGTGCCGTCACGTTTATGTCCGTCCGGAACTGGTCTTTCGGGATTGTACAGTAGAATTTTCCGGCGTGATTTGCATTACAGCTAAGGACGAAATCCCCGCCTTCACTCGCCTCATCGTAATAGATTTCCACAATTGAGCCGGCTGATCCCTTCCCGGCCACGGTCAATGTTGCTGTAGACACGGCTGTGATCGTTGGGCGTTCAGGTTCATCGCCAGCCGGTCCCCAGAGATCGATCGCCGTTCCCTTGTTGCTGTAGAATGAATTAGCAGTGATTTGAGTATTTGGGGAATCGCCGACATTTAACCCCATCTCAAAATTATTGGCAAAAATATTTCCAGGGCCAATGATGGTACTTTCCGCGGAATTGATACAGATACCCACAGCATTGGAGAAGATCGTTCCGTCAGGCCGTACACCAACCCAATTATCGTGAATATTGGTTCGACTGGCCAAACCAATTAATATTCCGCAATCTTTGGTACCAAGGATTTCGTTTTCAAAGATCTCGGTATCCATGGCTGTTTGACTATATGAAACAATGGCCGGCTTTTCGGAATTAAAAATGATATTATTCGGACCAATGATGGTTCCAGTTGTGTTATCGCCAAAAACGATCCCTACTGAGAATTGGTTTCCCTGGAATGAAAGGTCCGGTCCGATATGGTTATCCCGGATCCTGGTCCCGGCCACGCCATAGAATTCCACGCCTTCGCTACTTGTTAATATCCAATTTCCTATAATCTGGTTATCAGCCTGATTCCCATCACCGGTCAGGATAATACCAACAGCTACCCCGCCCATCTCCTTATCGCCGGACAGACCAATCCAGTTCCCTTCAATTACATTTTGGGTGCCAAACACCTCCAATCCGGTCCGGGCATTTTCAACCCTGTTGCATCCGCCATTACAGGCTTCGGTGATGGCGCCGTCCCGGGTTTGTCCAACCCGGTTATTGTCGCCTTCTATCACAATCCCCTTATAGAAATTCCGTAAAACCAATCCATATATTTCATTGCCATCAGAGACAATTTTCAGTCCTGCTCCTTGGTGATAATTTTCAATCCGCAAAGTGGGATAGACCTGGAAAATATCCACCGGCACCGTCATCGCCAGGCTGGCGTGCTGCCAATCGGCGTTTTCCCGATAGTCATTGTTCTTCAAACTGGAGACTTCCTCTGTCGATTGATTCATTCCCGAATAAAAAGCGACATGGTCAAAGCCTTTGTAATCATATGAAAACGATAACCTGTCCCCCTGCTGAACCGGGTACCACTGCGGGCCATCCGGCGAATATAGCTGCCGCCAGTCCACACCGGGCAGTTCTTCATAGAAGTAAACGAACCCATTCCCATCCGGCTGAACCGTGATCGCCAGACTCCCGCCGGATTCATCCATACCTACAGGGTCCCAGGCCAGTTCCGCCATCCAGGCATTAGGTGCCTCTTTATTCCAATACAGGATATCTTTGTCAAACGTGCTGGAGAAGACCACCTCATCGTTGATCTTGAATACGATGTTGTCATAATTGACTTTTGAAGTCACATCCAGCCGGCTGCCATCCAGGATAACGCCGGCATTGGAGGCGTCAATCACAATATTGCCCCGATCGATGACAGGCAATTCCTCGACCAGGTAAATGGTTTGGGGGTCGTTCAAAGGGAACACGTCAGGGTCAAACCGGATCGTCGTACCCGCACGGGCATTCATCAGAGCCTCTCTGAAGGACCCGGGGCCGGAATCCTCTGTGCTGGTTACTATAATCGTATTGGATTGGGAGAGCGCTTGAACGGGGTTTTGCGCAGGCATAAGGAGAAAGAGAATTATCACGATGATAACGGTTGCATTGAAAAGTTTTTTCATGTCCTTCTCCCGGAGATTTTGTTGGCTGGCATCATTTTATCAAAGATAATTAATTTAAATCATTTATTCTTCCTTAAAATATAAACGGGGGCTTGTTATTCAAACTGTGGATAAATGCCCTAAATCTGTGGATAACTTATACGAAATGTGGATAACTCGCTCAAATATTCCAAGAATCTCCGGTTAGGACTCTGGATAGAATCTGGATAAAAGAAGGTCTTTGAGCTGCTCTTTGAACTATCCCCTTGAAGTCCCTGTTTATTCACCATCATTCTCCCCAGGCGAGTGTGAAGAATCCAAACGGATGAGAGCAGTATATATTAGGCCAATCCCTGACTTATCCCCGGTATATGTGGCCTTCATCCGGTAAAATCAGCATTGAATTGTCTTTTTCCACATATCCACAGCCCCTACGATTACGACTAATTAAAGATTCTTTAAATAATATATGTGAATATATATTATTAAATTTCCCATTTCCTTGATGTAACCTTTTAGGCGTAATATCATCCAAACCATAAAATTTAGAAATGAGGATTTCTCAATATGGATATGGTAATTGATTTTCCCGGTGGCGCACGAGTAGATGCCCATTACGGACCTTATGAGATTTTGACGGATCAACCCCCTTCCGGCGGCGGCAAAGGCGAAGCGCCAACGCCGTTCGCTCTATTCCTGGCATCGATGGGTACCTGTGCCGGAATTTATGTTCTGGGATTTTGCCAGCAGCGTGGTTTACCGACTGAAGGCATCCGGATCATTCAACGAATGCATCGAGACATGCAAACCGGACTGGTCGGCAAGGTGGATTTCGAGATCCAGGTGCCGCCCAGTTTCCCCGAGAAATATCGGGATTCATTAATCCGTTCGGCTCAGCTTTGCGCCGTCAAGAAACACCTTGAAAACCCACCGGAGTTCGATATCACCACCAAAGTGGTTGAAACTACATAACGCTTCCCCTGAGAAAGGAATTTAAAACCCGCCCACGTTCTTTCGGGCGGGTTTTAGTGTTTAAAGGCAATAAGGCTATAATCAAAGCTAAATGAACGGACTGTAGAAGGAATGGGTCTGGCGCCTCTGGCTGTACTGCCGGGTCATCAAAACAGGGGCATCGGTTCGGCCCTATGTCTGTCCGGTCTGGAAAAAATGAAGGCTTGGGGACACCCTTTGTAGTGGTATTGGGACGCCCGGGTTATTATCCGCGTTTCGGGTTTATAACGGCCGCTGACCTCGGGATTCGATCGGCTTACCCAAATATTCCGCCTGAGGCCTTTATGACTCAATGTCTTTGACAAAGATCTTTCACAAAGCATTACCGGTGTAGTCCACTCCAGGCCGGAAATCGATGAAATGACTTGAAAACAAAAATAATGCAGGAAAGGATGATTGCAGATGGATACATTTGAAGTGATCGAAGCTCGGAAAAGCATCCGTAAATTCAAAGTTGATCCCATTCCACAGGAAATCCTGGAGAAAATTCTACGGGCTGCCACCCTGGCGCCTTCCGGGAAAAACAAACAACCCTGGAAATTCTACGTTGTGCGCGGCGACAGGCGAGCGGAAATGGTCGCCGAAATGCAGAAGGGGATGGACCGGCTGGAGGAACAGGGAATCAACACCGGCAGCGCAAGATATTCGATCCGGGTATTGGCAGAGGCACCAGTGACAATCTTTGTTTTCAATCCCACCGGCAAACACCCTTTATTGGAACGGGATACTTTAGAAACCTATTCGGATGTAGTGGATATCCAATCTGTTGGAGCTGCCATCCAGAACATGCTGCTGGCCGCTACCGACCTGGGGGTGAGTTCTCTGTGGGTTTGCGATGTTTTCTTCGGATATGAAGAGATATGTGCCTGGCTGGGGGAAAAGGGTCAGATGATCGCTGCGGTATCACTGGGCTATTCGGATCAAAAGCCCCGGCCGAGACCGCGTAAACCGGTGGATGAAGTGACCGTTTACGTCGATTGAAGGCTGGATCAACAGAGAGGGTGATTATTTCCACAGGTTTCAATGTCAATTTAAAATGTGGATATCCAGATTTTCAAAGCCTTGACAATTTATACCGATCGGTATAGACTCTTGGTATGGATAATAAACAAGAATTACTCAACCGGGCACTGGAACTTTTCAGCGAGCGTGGCTATGACGCGGTCGGCGTACGGGAAGTTGTTGAGGCTGTCGGCGTCACCAAACCCACCCTTTACCATTATTTTGAATCCAAACGAGGTTTATTGGAGGCACTGCTGCGACGCGAGGGCGGGAGGATGCTCGAGCGGATCCTGCGGTCAGCCACTTACCAGGGTGATCTGGTCCTGACCCTGGAAAATATTGTCAAGACTTTTTTTGCTTTGGCTATTGAAAACCCGATCTTTTACCGGATGCAATTGGCGATGTATTTTGCTCCACCGGAGAGCGAAGCCAACCAGGCCATCCGTCCCTTTTCTCACGAGCAGTACGAGATCATCGAAGGTGTCTTTATCCAGGCGGCTGAGGATCATGGTAATTTACGCGGACGTCATCAGCGTTATGCCGCTGCATTTCTCGGTCAGATCAATGTGATGATCGGTCTTTTCCTCAATGACAACCTGGAATTAACGGATGAGGTGGTTTATCTCACAGTCCACCAATTCATGCACGGAATTTTCAGTTAATTTTCCAAAAACCTAATGAACACGTCCACAATTTCAAGATTCCATTTTGTATACCTACCGGTAAGTCAAATAGAATTTAAGGAGTAACTTTTGAACGAGAATAATAAATGGTGGCATGATGCTGCCTTTTACCATATTTACCCGCTCGGTTTAAGCGGTGCACCTTATAAGAATGTCTTTGGAGAACCGGTTGTTGACCGTTTGGGTGCGCTCTATCCCTGGCTCGATGAAATGCAAAAGCTCAATGCGAATGCGCTTTATCTGGGACCAGTATTCCAATCCTCGTCACACGGTTATGACACCGTTGATTATTACCAGATCGACCGGCGGCTGGGAGATAACGACTCTTTCGCTCGTTTTTCACAGGCCGTGCATGATCGAGGCATCAAATTAGTGCTGGATGGGGTATTTAACCATGTCGGGCGGGATTTCTGGGCGTTCAGGGATGTACAGGCGTTTGGTGAGCAATCCGCTTACAAGGATTGGTTCCATAATTTACGCTTTGAGGGTCAAAGTCCAATGGGCGACCCCTTCACTTATGAGGGCTGGCAGGGGCATCACAGCCTGGTCAAGCTCAATCTGGCTCATCCGCATGTCAGGGAGCATCTTTTTGACGCCGTTGGGATGTGGATGGAACGCTTTGGGATCGACGGACTCCGGCTGGATGCAGCGGATTGCATCGATTTTGACTTTCTGAAAGCGCTGCACGCCTTTACAAAGACCCGCAGATCTGATTTCTGGTTGATGGGCGAAGTCGTTCATGGCGATTATAAGCAGTGGGCCAACTCCGAAATGCTCGATTCGGTCACTAATTATGAATGCTATAAGGGTCTTTACTCCAGCCTGGTGGAATCCAACTACTTTGAGATTGCTTATGGACTCAACCGGCAGTTTGGTCCGGACGGGCTCTATCAGGGGCTGCTGTTGTATAACTTTGTGGATAACCACGATGTGGACCGTGTTGCCAGTAAATTCAAAGACCCGGCCTTGCTTTATCCCCTCTATTTGCTCCTGTTCACAATGCCCGGTATTCCGTCCGTGTATTACGGCAGCGAGTTTGGGATTAAGGCAGTCAAAGAGCCCGGTTCCGATGCACCGCTTCGGCCCGCCTTGGACCTGCAAATACTCAAAAGCAATCCACCTCAACCTGAGCTGCCGGGAACGATCCGTCGGCTCGCAGAGCTTCGGGAACAATCACCCGCATTGCTGACCGGTGATTACCGTGAACTATTGGTCAGCCATCAGCAGCTGGCGTTCATGCGCCGGTCGAAAGAGGACGTTGCAGTGGTGATCCTAAACAGCGAGGGTTCACCGGTCGAGGTAAATCTGCAGTTACCCTGGCAAGAAGGCGTACTGAGGGATGAACTTAATGGTGGTGAGGAATTTTTCATTGAAAGTGGGCAACTTCGGGTGCCAGTCCCCCCGACCTGGGGAAGAGTGCTGAAATTCCGGTAAAAATTACCCAAAAGATGCCCAACATTGGATATCTTTTCGTTAATATAAATTAGGGAGTCAGGAACCCCACATGCTTCTTGGGAAACATCCGCCGCTTTCGGTCACCAACGCACCCGTGTTAGGATTGCGATAGTTACGGATCGGATTGATTTTCAGATCAAAGCCTGATTCCTGCGCCCATTGACCCAACCGCACCAATTCCAGCAGCGCTTGTTTGACGGCCACGCCCTGCTGGACGCCAAATCGGTAAGTGAAATAGCCCGGATTGATATCAAGATAGTTCAGGATAGTCTGCCAGGCCTGGATGACCTTTTCGGGGTGGATGGATGCATTGACCCAGGTGAGCGGCATGATCGGTAAACGAAGGTTACGATAAAGCACATCGATCATGGTGGGGTTGAACAGGAATTTGGCGTAGGCGGAACCGTGATGGATCTGAAACTCATCCGGGATGACTTGATCGTTGTCTCTTTCCAGAACTGTCACCTCAAGCTGGTAGGTTTCGTCGATGCGTGGATGGAATTGTTCCATATCCGCATCAGGGACCAATTCATTGATCTTCGAAAGGATAATGCTGGCCGCCCGTTCGAGGTCGGATTTGAGCGTTAGCCGATCATCCTGGAGGGTCACAGGAGGCAGGAGCTCACCGACCGTCATGGTAAGCGTAGGACGTTTGAACTTCAGGGCTTTACCCAGGCTGCCTTTGATCCCACCAAACCCGATCGGCAAAACCGGCGCCTGAGCTTTATAACTCAACCAGGCCACACCAGGTTGAGCCTGCATCTTTGCCGGGTCCCAGGTGCCGCCTTCGGGGAAGATCCCCAGGATTCCGTTCTGCTCCAGCACATCAATCCCCATTTTCAAACCTTTCCGGTCGAGATTACCCCGGTTGACCGGGATCAACCCATATGCGTTGGCAAAAAAAGCATAGTTGGGATCGAAGGGGATATCACCATTACCGATGAATTCCACCTGTCCGGGTGTGAAGGCGGCCATTAAAACCGCCTCAAGTTCTGCAACGTGGTTACCGGCCAGTATAATTGGTCCCGTTTTCGGCAGCCGTTCCTTACCGATGATTTCAACTTTTGTCAGAGCACCAAACAAAACCCGGGCAAATGCCATCAGGCACTTGCGGGCCAGGACTCTGCGGGGATATTTAAGAGTGTAACTTTTCATGATCATTCCAGAAAATTGTAAATAGGCGAATTACGGGTTAGCGGTAAAAAACTGATCACTGTATTCAAAGACATAAACGGGCATTATTATACTGTAAGCTGTAACCCTATTCTTGAAAGGAAGACGCGAACTCAATTAAAGGGTTTCCTGAAACTGAATACCATAAGGAAAGTATAATTACTCCAATTGATAAAATTGAGCGAAACGATTTAAGGGTCTATGAATTTTTCTAAAATCAATTACCGCAGTTTCTGGGGCAGGCTTCTTCGTCTGCCGTTGAGGCTGCTTCCCAAAAAAATGACAATGCCGATCATTCAAGGCCGCTTGAAAGGAAAGAAATGGGTGGTCGGCGCAGGTGAGCATGGTTATTGGCTGGGGAGTTACGAATTGAACAAGCGGCTGGCGTTCGAGAGCGAAATCCCTGCCGGAGCAGTTATTTACGATATCGGGGCTAACGTTGGGTATTTCAGTCTGCTGGCGGCCGTCCTGGCCGGTCCTGAGGGCCGCGTGTACGCCTTTGAGCCGCTGCCGCGCAACGTCGAATTTCTGCGGAAGCATATCAAGCTGAACAAACTGGATACGATCGAAGTGGTCGAGGCGGCTGTCTCAGACCACAGTGGAGAAGCGTCGTTTGACCTCGGTGCCAGTTCGGCTATGGGACATCTCGCCAGTTCCGGCGGGATCACCGTGCGCTTGGTGACATTGGATCAGATGTTATTAGCGGGAGAATTACTGCCACCTGATTACATGAAAGTGGATGTTGAAGGTGCTGAGTACGACGTCCTGAATGGCGCTCGAGGATTGTTGGAAAAATTTCATCCAACCCTTTTTCTGGACACTCACCAGCGGGAAGCGCATCACCTCACGATTACCCTGTTGGAAGAACTGGGTTATGAATTTACAATCCTGGACGGGAAATCGCTGGCTGAGACGAAGGAATTAATTGCCCGTTAAGTCGATTTCAGGGATAGAACAATAACCAATCATCAAAAAGACTTTAACCAAACCTGAATGATATCTTTATAACAAATTCCTATAATTATATGGAAAGCAGTGTGAAAATAAATAATAAATAACCACAAACAGCGTATCGATATCTGACACGCTGTTCTGTTATATTTACAATCTTGACATTCAATGGATTGATAGACTAATCTTTAATTAGTTTTCCCTTTGTTACCGACATCCAATCGGGAGGAATGATGAGGTGTTCGAACTGTCTATATGATAATCGCCCGGGGGTATCTTATTGCGAGCATTGCGGCAGTACGCTACCGGTTGAGGTGCCACTATTCATTACCTGCCAGGAATGTGGGTTCTTAAACCCTCCTGATGAGAAATATTGTGAACGTTGTGGGATTGAGCTTGAATTGCCTTCCCAATTAACACCGGCTCAGGCTCGCAGGAGGAAAACAAAGAGACGCAGAAAAACCAAACCTGATGACTCGAGAGGTTTTCCGGTTTTTTCACTGCTCTTTGTTCTCTTTATTGGATTGATCATTCTTGGTGCGTTCCCATCAAATAATGAACCAGCGCCGATATTGTCCAATGGATCGTCCACCCTGCTCACTTTGAAAGGAATCCCTGAGGATGGTGCTGTTTTGGTCGCTGATTTGGGTGGATTCAGTGCAAGCGGGATGGATGAATCAGGAATTGCCCGTATGGAACTCTATTCGGATGGGCAGTTGGCTTACTGCCCAGAACTATGATGGGACTGCCACTTCAGTGATTTTTGCTCCGCCCATGGACGCACTGCCTGAAGGCCAGCATGATGTTTTTATCCGTTCCACAAACACAAAAGGAGAAACGTCACAAACCGAGATATTCCCCGTGCTATCCTCGGGAGCAGGCAGCGGTTTATCGGTTGACCTCAATCTGCAAAGCCCGGCTGCACCCGTTGGTTTAACCGCGGAAGTGTCTGAGGGAGGTAATAGGGTCAATGTATCCTGGAAATCGCCAGATGATTCTATTGCTTACACAAAAATTTACAGCCGACCACCGGGAAGCAGTGGATTGATCCAGGTGGGCGAAGTGGATTCCTCAATTGTAAAATTTGATTTTCCAGTCACTTCACCTGGTTATTGGCAGATCTATGTGTCTTTTTGTGACGACAATTATCATGAAGGGTCATTGGGATATAACGAACTCTTTATCCTGCAGCCAGGATCAGTAACTGCCGCAGGGTCCAGCCAAAAAGCAGCTCCGAATACAGTTCTCCCTGCGCCGGAGAAGTTGCACATGGCGGCAACAACGGCCGACTGCCAACTCGTGGCCAGTGTATTAGGACCAGTCAGAGACGCGCTTTACCAATCCTGCCAATCGATGGTTTCCCAGGGGGACAGACAATTTTTGTTATGGCATTGGCCACCGAAACAAACGACCGGAACTCGTGTCACTGAAAACGATCTGACCGGTTTTGAATTGAAATTGGAACTGACCGATATAAATGGACAATCTTTGGGGCAAAGCATTACATCTCTCCCGTTCTCTGAGGTACGCGGCATGGAACGCACCAGCTATGCTGTTGATTGCGGCGTCAAGCAGACCTGGTATCTTCGGGCAGTTGGTCAGGGGACGACTTCGGAATGGGTTTATGCAGGCTCGGAACCTGCGGAAGTTTGCGATCAACCGCTGACGGCTGTAAATGGTTGCAGCGGACAAATGGATTACCAGACTTTCCTGGGACCATATGATGATTTTATTCCCGATCAAATCTTTGCCTCTGCTTGTGACACTCATGACCTGTGTTACATTCACTCTCAGTCCGGAAAGACCAAAGTAACCTGTGACAATGAATTCCTGGCCGATCTCCTGGAGATCTGCGCAGGCAATGTGGAATCGATCGATCCCGATGTTTGTTCGGAGGTTGCATCCAGTTATTATGACTCAGTCAATCTTTATGGGCGTTACACCTATGAAGGCAGTCTCGATATGATGGATTGTCTTAATGCCATCAAACCGGGGAATTGTTTCACCGGCTCTTCACCGGAATTTGCAGTCAATATCTATAACCGGATGAGAACCGGCGTGTTATGGACCAGGGAAGCTTTTGAGACGGGCGCTGAAAAGATCTGGAATGGTACCAGATGGATGGGTAACGTGATCTGGTCGGAGATTGATAAACTTTTCCATTGATAATAACTCCGGAGATCACCAGCCAGGCAGGATCTCATTCCAACAGAAATAATTATAAATATATCATAAAAATATTAAATATTCTCAATCACCGTTAGCTGTAATTCGTATTCAACGCTTTCTCCGGCGGCCAATTTCCGCGGTAAACCCTGCCTGGCAAGATCGGCCATCGGCGCCATGGCATAAGTTCCGGGTTCCAATCCGCAGACATATTCCCTTTCCCCCATCATCTTCCATTGGGTCAGCACCGGCATAGTTTTCGCCAACCATTTCAGGCGGATGCCAAAGTTCAACTCAGGATTGAACAGGCTCGCAGCAGCAAAACCGGAATCATCAACGACAGGTGTGTGGAAGAAAACCTGTTCGGGATAACCGGGGATTGGGGTTTCGAACTCGGTGTGATGGTCCAGTCCAGCTTCGGCTTCAGGTGTTCGTGGATCAACCTTTTTATCATTGATGAATAAACGACTGTCCGCGCTGACAATTGGGAAACCAAAATTGCAGTGATACAGTAAGCCATGCGGAGTTGGCTGACTGCCTTCGTTGGTTACAGTATCCTTCACGGTCAGTGTGCGGCTGCCCAGCATGGTTTCAATACGGCGTTTGAGCAGGAGGTTCTCGCCAAACAAAACCACCTGGCGAACTTCACCTTCAACGATCAGCACATATTCCTCATCGCGCCATTCCTGCCAGGTCCGCACATTTTCAGCCGGCAAGTGAGCGACCCGGCCGTGCAGCCCATAAGCTAACCCCTCGTATTCATCCGGTGCGCCAAAATAGGTCAGACCGCATGAGGTCAGCAATCCACCGCCAAAAGTACGCAGCCAGCCCAGACCTTGAGGCTCATACTGATCGGGAGCGCCCAGACCGGGGTGGATCCAGGCGACTGGTTTGTCGTTGAACCAGGTCGGGCCGATATCCAAGGCGCGATCGGGCCAAAGTGTGAACCGTAAGCCGCTCCCGGTCCAGCCTTCGATCCCGCGCATCCCGCGGATCCGGCCGTCTTCGTAGGTGAACGGGCGTAAACCCGCCAGTGCAGACATATCACTGGTGTGAGCAAGCAGGTGTTCTTTGGAATAAGTGTGACCCCAAAGGGTGGGCATGGCGACCTCCGCTGAAATGCGTTCTGTTAAATTTACCTCTCCTATTTTACGCAAATTCTTCAGGTTCCGTCAATGGAGGCGATTCTAGTAACGGGCTAATTTTATGGCTGTAAAAAGCATCTCCCAGGGTGAAATATATGAAAAATAAAGTGAATTATAGTTGGTGCATTGAATATGAATGTTTCACGTGAAACAACGGATAGAAAAAAGTGAAAATTGATCCAGTTCTGTTCTTAGTTAAAGAGAGATGTTTCACGTGAAACAATTGTCTGCTTGACATGTCATACAAGATGGATTAATTTAATCAAGGAGGGTTTGTTGGCCTATTCGATAACGGTTTTCAACACAAAGCTGATCGAGGATATTGATCCCGGGGAAATCATGGCATCCTTGACTGCCTCCAACTATGCCACTCTTTGTGATCAGTATGGATTGGATCCTGCCCTGATCGAACCAACTCTGGCTTGCCTCAATATCGTGGCAGGACCGCAAAATACGCCGGATTATTTTGTTCTCGAATACCGTCCACAGAACCATCGTCCAATCGTCATCCATTTATTGAAACCTGATGGTTTGGTAGAGGGAGAATTGTACCGCTTACGAAAGGCTGCTTCTGAGAAAATACAAGAGAAGTTGAGTGAGATTAAACAGATCGTCTCGATTGAATTGAGCGAGGATCAGCTTTACGATTTAGGGTTGCTTTTGGGGTATGAACTGGCGCGCTGGGCCGCGCAGACAGGCGAGGGGGTTATTCAGGCGTTGGATGGGAAATGGTACCGCCTGAACCGGCACAAGGCATTCCTGCCTGTGATGTGACAACACGGTTTTATATTATTTGGAATCGATCTTCAGGATTACTGCAGGCGGCCGTCCCGACCTCTGGGGGATTCGGAAAGGAATGCCAGGGCGCGTTCCTCTTCGCCGTTCATGACAAGTTCCAAATGGTGGCTGGCCTGGAAATCGCTGACCTTGATCAGCCGCAAGCGGTCGAAAAGGGCCGGTTCCACTTCGATCCATTCAGCCAGCCGGTTAGGCGTGTCGTAGAAGAATGCCCGGTTGAAGCTGTCTTCGCCGATATACGTTGCCAGGGGGAAGATTTCACCTTCCAGCAGGTCCTGGAAGAAGTGCGTCCCGAGAGACGGCTCGGGGGCGGGGCCGATGCCTTCACCGGATAGCTCCACCAGGGCTTTGCTGTTGAAGATGTCGGCATAATCCACATGCACACCAAGGTCAGGGTTGGAGGTGCCCCAGCGTCCCGGGCCGACACAGATAAAGGATTCATTGCTCAGTGCGGCATTCAGCCGGCCAATGGCACGCTCGAGTTTGTTTCGCGCAGACTGAGTGGGCAGGCTGAAGTAATTTTCAGGGGGCACGAACATGACATAGTTGATCTCTTCCAGCCAGCCGCCGGTGACCATAATGCTCGATGAGAAGACGACATGGTCCGGGTCGATGTTTTGAGGCAGGCTGACCCGATTTTCCTCTTTCATGTAGCTGAGCGGCCGGCACTGGATGATGGAAATCTTGATCTCCGGTTTACTATCCTCCTCCAAGATGTCGGCGATGAACTCCACGTCAACCGGGGACTCGTATTGTTCTTCCAGAACGGTCAGTAAATAGCGCATTCGCTCTGCAAAGGGTGTCCGGCGCAGCAGGTCCTCAAAAGTCAGAATGAGCTGCGCAGGCTTTGCGTCCACCAGACGGGAACGGATTGAACGGAAATAGCCATCCTGATCCACCTGGGCAAGGAATCGCAGGGGCGGATAATCGCCTTTCAGCACCTCGTGGATCGGCAGGGTCAGAAGCCGGTTGTTTTTCAGGTCGATCAGGTCCACGTATTGCTGGGAATAGCGGCGAATGGATTTGACGGTGTTGGAAGGCCGCAAAGTGGGGTGGCTGAGCGCCACCAGGCGGGGATAATCATTGCCCACACGGTCGACGGCCCGGGTGCCCAGACCCCATACCAGGCGGATGAAGCCGTCTTCCTGGCGGATCTGAGGTGACCAGCGGTACTGGTTATGGCTGAAGGCTACCCCGGAGATGTCCGGCAGGTAATAGTCGCCAAAATGGTTGCCTTCCACCGTTTGGATCAGGATGGCCATCCGTTCGTCGTAATCCTGGAGTCCGCGGCTTCGCCGGTAAAGCAGGGCGGTTGGGTTAAGCGTCGAGGCATAGATCCGGGCAATCGCCTCGGTGAGGGCCTTCATGTTCTCTTCGACCTTGCCCTGGTTTGGAAGGAAAATGCTTTCATACTTGCCAGCAAAGGCTGTTCCAAAGTTATCTTCAAGCAGGCTGGAAGAGCGTACGATCAGAGGCTGCTTACCAACAGAGGTCAGCAGGGTCTCCAGGCGCTGGAGGATGCTGGGCGGGAACTCGCCGGCGACAAAGTCCTCGACGATCTTGGGATAATCCTGGCGCATTTCCTCTTCGGGTTTATATTTCTGGTCGTTCCAGTGATGGAAATTATTTACCGAAATGAAGGTATACAGCAGGTCTGACCCCAGGAAATACGATTCCGGGGTCCGCAAATTACGGCGCAGTTCATCATTCGGACTTTCTTTCAGGATCCGGTAGGCGAGCAGCATCCCGGCTGCCTTACCGCCGATACGCCCATGACCGATCTTATGCCTGCGGATCTCGGCCAGATCCGAGATTGTGAACCAGTTGCGGGCGATATTGATATAGCGAAGCTGGTCGCTGATCATATTGCGGATCAGCACAACTTTGATCTCTCGCAGGCGAGGTTCAAGCGGTTTCCGCTTGGCCATAGGAAGTTTTTCGATCATCATGCCCTGGTTGAACAGCAGTTCCTCGGGTGCAACTTCCGGGTTGAACTCGTACAGGGCTTCATGGGTGGTGACACCCCGTTCGTTCAAGACTTCTTCGATCAATTCCTCGATCAGCTCAAAGCTCAGGTGATGGCTGAAATAAAAATCGGTCAACTGGTCCCGCACCTGGGCTTTACGACGCTCCCAGACATCAGCCGGCTCTTCGATTTGGGGACGTTGAAGGCCTTCCCGTTCCTGCGATTGGATCGCTTTCCTAATGACTTCCTGATCGAAGTCGGTTGGATCCAGGAACCCGCGCGTAAAAAGTTCACGCCGCATCAAATCCCGGATGCGGGAGGAGAGCACCGGGTATTGTGAAAGCACCAGGTAGATGCTCAGGAGTCGATCGGTTGCGCTTGGTGGAAGGGTCATATGGGTCACCTTGGGAGTTGGTGTTTGTTTAATGTTAATTCTAATGGATTCTCTGGAAAATGGGAAAGTTGACGTGTCTTCCTGGTTTGATTTTAGTTCTTATTGAGCTATGTATGAAGAAATTCTTAAGCCTTCCCTGAAGCGAAGCGGAACACCCTAAGTAATAACGGAGTGTGCACAGCGGTGGAAGGTGGCGTAAAGCGGCGTGCGATGCTTTATCCCTCAAGGGGAAGACCAACTGACTGAAAATAAAAAGCGCCCGAATGGAACAGGCGCTTCGTTGTTTCAAATATATTTTTTAGCCAATGTGCATTGGCATAATGATGTGTTTAAAATGATCGTCGCCCTGAGGATGGATCAGCCCCGGTGTGTTGGCGGCATTGGTTTCCAACCAGACGTTATCCGCCTTGATCACTTCCAGAACTTCCCGCAGGAAGCGCACGTTGAAGGCGACCAGCAGCGGAACGCCGTCCACCGAAGCATCCACCAGCACCTCTGAAGTGCCTGTCTGTTCGGATTGGGAGGATATTTCCAGGGTGCCGGGGCTGGCCTCATCCGTTTCGGGGATAATGTTCAGCCGGGCAACGTTGGTGCCTTCCCGGGCGATGATCTCGGATTGTTTGCAGGCTTTCAATAATCCGGCGGTGGAAAGCAGGGTATGAGTCTTGAAATTCTGTGGAAGGATGGCCCGGTAGTCCGGGAAATTGCCTTCAATCAGTTGGGATGCCAGTTCCAGATCGTCCATGTGGAAGATCACCTGGCCGCGGTCGGGCGGGAAGGTCATCACAAGGGTACCTTCACTGCTGCCGCCAATGATCCGGGCCAGTTCAATGAGAGCGCGGGCGGGGATGATCGCTTCAATCGGCCGGGAAACGGCGTTGGGGATATCGTCCTCACGGATCGAGATCCGGAATCCATCGGTTGCGGCCATGGTGATATGATTGTTGTCCAGCTTGAGGAGCACACCGGTCAGCACCGGCCGGGCTTCGTCGGTAGAGGCGGCGAAAGCCACCTGCTGCACCATTTCCTTAAAGGTGGCTACGTTTAGCGGGACGCCTTCTTCGATGTTCGGTTCGGGGATGGGCGGGAATTCTTCCGCATCGATCCCTTTGATGTTAGTCTCGGAAGCGCCGCAGCGTACATTGAGAGTCTGCGTGCTGTTATCCAGGGTCAGAATCACCTGGTCGCTGGGCAGGTTTCCAACCAGGTCGGTGAAGGTCCGGGAAGGGACGGTAATCGCACCTTCGCCCTCGATCTTGGCACCCATCCAGCAGGTGATACCCAATTCAAGGTTGGTTGCCGAGAGCCGCAGCCGTCCGTTATCCGTTTTGACTAAAATATTTGATAGCACGGGCAGGGTACTGCGGGGTGAAACGGCCCGCGAAACCATGCTGACACAATGAGCAAGTTGTTGTTGTTTGACGTAAACTTTCATCGGGTGGGCACCTCTCCTGTCGCGTGTTAGTGATCTTCTTAATCGATTTAAAGTATACAACGAAGGGCGTTTTTTTTCCAGTTGCGGTATGGGCTGTCCGTTGACAGTCCCGGGTGAGTGAAGTATGCTTAACCGCGTCCGGGTGGGACCGGCGCGGCGGAGCCCTGCGAACCCCGTCAGGTCCGAAAGGAAGCAGCGGTAAGGAGGTATCTCCGGGTGCCGCCGGTAATCCTGCCCGGGCTTTTTTTATTCCGAAACGAGTTGCCAGCCCATTGATTTCATGATATAAACCGAACCATGAGCGAGAAAACCCCTCCAGTCTGCAGTTATGAAGGTTCCGATTACCAGCAAAGCTTCTGGGATGAAGGCGGCCGCGCCTATGAGGACGCTGCCGAGGCTATTGCCCTGAAACGGCTGCTGCCGCCCGGAGGTAAATTGATGTTGGAACTCGGTGCTGGGGCCGGTCGCAATACGTCCCGCTATCAGAACTTTGAACGGGTGGTTCTACTGGATTATTCCCGCACACAACTGGAGCAGGCGCGTGATCGATTAGGGTATACCGATCGGTATATTTACGTGGCTGCCGATGTATACAAACTTCCTTTTGTCGATCGAATCTTTGACGCAGCTACAATGATCCGTACGCTGCATCATATGGCTGAAGCTGAACTGGCTTTGGCACAAGTACATCGGGTGATGGCGCCTGAAGGCATTTTCATCCTTGAATTTGCCAATAAACGTAACCTGAAATCCATGTTGCGTTATCTTCTTCGCAAGCAGGATTGGAATCCTTATTCGCTGGAACCTGTGGAATTCGCCGAACTCAATTTTGACTTTCATCCCAAAACCGTTCGGCGATATCTGGCAGAGGTCGGTTTCAAGCTCGAGAAACAATTGACCGTTTCCCATTTCAGGATGGGGTTCCTCAAGCGGCATTTCAACCCGCGCTTGCTGGCGGGATTGGATTCGCTGCTGCAGTGGACCGGCGAGCTGGTCCAGGTCAGCCCGAGCGTGTTCACCCGAAACCGGACTGTCAAAGAAGGTGAAGCCTTTAAGGGTGAAGATCTGTTTGCCTGCCCGGCATGCGGAGCGGCTCTGCACGGACAAAATGAGGATTTAAGGTGTGCACAGTGCGGCAAGGTATGGGAATTCAATGACGGGATCTATGATTTCAGACTCAGGTAAGAATTGACCTCAAAATGGTGTGTGACCACCCGGTCACATTACGTTAAAATTGATTAATCAGGAATTTCTGAAAATTAAAACAATATGACCGACCGGTCATATTGTTTTTTTATTGACAAATATTACGAGTCACCCCTGCAACGCCGGTTACAGGGGTGACTAAAAGAGGAGAAAAATGATGACCTACCCGAATTTCTCCCAGATGGACAAGACCAGGTCGGCATAGTGATAGCCGATATTCATCGGTCCGTATCTGAAAAGCGCTTCACGGAAGGAACCGTGCTTCTCCACCAGGCCGGCGAGATAATTGCTGCCGTATTGAATGTTGTAAGCGGGGTCCTCCAGCTCAGCGATGGTGGGACGGGAAGCGAAACAAGGCCCGTTGACGCACATGAATTCGGCTGCAATTCCGTCTCTCGGCATCACCTGCATTAAGCCCACCGCGCCGCTGCTGGAATATGCCATCGGGTCGCCGCCGCTTTCCTGGACGATTAAGGCCGCGATCAGCCCGGCGGGGAGGCCTGTATCCTGGGCAGCAGCCTCGATCAGGTTGCACCATTGCCGGATGTTGGCAGGATAACTGGCCGACAGACTGCAGGAACTGTTTTGTGCGGTCTGGTTATTCGAGTCCGGACCATTTTCGGCAGCACTCGCATCATTTTCCGCTATCGCCGTCTGGGTCGGCGCTAAAAGCTCCTGGGAAGGCATATTAGCCGCCGCCACCGTTCCTACCCAGATCACGACCAGACATCCAATAAAAACCGCCGGGATCACAATTATTCTTTTCATTGCCGACCTGCCGTTCCATAATTAGAATGATTGTTCTATGATATGACCCTAGTATAGCACAATCGTTCTAAATTACAAGTGGATTCGGTCGAATCAGAAAGGTTTTATGTTTAAGACATTAAACTTTTATTAATTTGTTGGAAAATGAGTTGCATAACGATGATGTTGATTCATAATCTTCTGAAATCCCCCGATAGATTGACATAGTTTATTCTATTTGAAATATATATCAAGATATGCAGGTCCGGTTTTGGGAAGCACTTGATGTTTCCAGCCGCACTGATTAGAATGAAACCATGCAACGATTGATCTATCCTGTTTTGGTATTTCTCGCAATGGCCATATGGGGCGTTTTTCACTCCTGGCTGGCATCATTTTCTGCAAAGCGATTGGCGCGGAAGGTCTTCGGGGCAGAAATCGATCGTTTTTACCGGTTGTTATTCGTGGTCATCGCTGTGGTAACGCTGTTACCCATCCTGGCATTGGTCGCTTTACTCCCCTCCCGGACGCTTTGGGTCATCCCGACCCCCTGGATTTTCCTGACCTTAGGTATCCAATTCCTGGCGTTGGTTGCCCTGGTTGCGGCAGTTTTACAAACGGACGTCATCGCCTTTGCCGGTATCCGACAGGTCCTGCAGCCTGAGGTGGAACATGAAAATGAACTGGTAACCACCGGACTATACCGAACGGTAAGGCACCCCCTTTACCTCTTCAGCATCATCCTGTTCTGGCTGTTCCCCTATATGACCGATCTGACGTTTGCTTTCTTTTTGGCGGGGACGCTCTATTTCCTGATTGGGACGATCCCGGAAGAGCGGAAATTGGTTGAAACCTTTGGCGAGCAATATCGCCAGTATCAGCGCGAGGTCCCCTGGCTGATTCCCGGCCTGAAACTCAGAAGAAAGTGATACACGCTATCCCACCGGTTTAAAGGTCAAACGGGACGCCGGCTGCCTTACCGGCTTTTTTAAGGGAATCGACCACTTCAACCATCAGTGGTACACCGTCTTTGAGATATTTCTCCATCAATTC
Source organism: uncultured Chloroflexia bacterium (assembly GCA_963741015.1). GTDB lineage: Bacteria > Chloroflexota > Anaerolineae > Anaerolineales > Anaerolineaceae > Brevifilum. Next base: position 234,435 of record CAVUGP010000005.1, read on the forward strand.
GAACTCTTTTTCACCGTGAATGTAAATCCGATCCTGTCCCGGCAGCTTGGGTGTGGCCTTTAGTGCCTGGATATAGTCATCCATATCCTGTTTGAAGAAGTCTACCGGACGGAAATTCTCGATCTTGATCGCTGCAAAGAAATGACCGACATCCGCTGTGTGATCATCAGAGGGTTTACCGACGTCGCTGCCAAAAGCTGCGCCGGCCAGGACTCCTGAGAGCAGGTCAACCAGCAGGGACAGGCCATAGCCTTTATAGCCGCGCATTTCTGCCGGACCGCCCAGGGGTAATAATGCGCCGCCGTTAATGACCTCAGCAGGGTTTTCGGTCAGTTCGCCTTCAGCATTGATTCCCCAGCCGCGGGGGATCTTTTCCCCGGCCTTTTCATAAACAGAAACCCTTCCGATTGGTACGATGCTGGTCGCCATGTCCAGGACATAAGGCTTTTCTTTCCCAGCGGGAATGGCAACAGCTATTGGGTTGGTACCCAGAGCTCTCCGGAGTCCAAAGGTGGGGGCAACCAGAGGCCGGCTGTTGGTCAGACTGATGCCGATCATGTCCTGCGGCAGTGCCATCATTGCAAAATAACCGGCGATCCCGAAGTGGTTGCTGTTGCGGACGGTGGTGACGGCCAAACCGGCATTATCAGCCATTTCGATGCAGCGAGACATTGCCCGATAGGCGACCACCTGACCCAAACCGTTACCGCCATCCAATGCCAGGGTGGCAGGGCTTTCTTTCAAGGTCTTGATCGGGGAATTGGGGTCAACCTGGCCTTTCCGCAGACGGTCTCCATAATAGGTATGTAAACGGATAACCCCATGTGAATTCACCCCGCGTAAATCTGCTGAAACCAGGACATCAGCCGCGATCCGGGCGTCAATTTCAGGCACGTTCAGGGCCTTGAAAAAGCGGATCACATAATCTTTGAGCGCTTCAACGGGAAAGGCGAGGGTCTGGAACATGGTATCTCCTTGAATTTTTTATGGATGACGATAATTATAGCCCACCTGACCCGCAAAGCCGCCGAAGAGCGTGCTTTCGGCGGGGGTTACATCCAGAAACCCGCGTGCTATAATTATTCCACCTTTAGGAGAAGAAAGTTATGAAGCCGAAAATTTACGCCCATCGCGGCGCTTCGAGTGAAGCACCCGAAAATACAATGGCAGCCTTCCAACTTGCTCTGGATCAGGGTGCGGATGGGATCGAGTTGGATGTGATGTTGTCGAAGGACCGCCAGTTGGTGGTGATCCATGACGACAAAGTTGACCGGACCACCAACGGCACCGGCAAAGTGCGGGATTTGACTCTGGCTGAACTTAAATCCCTTGATGCCGGAAATGGGGAAAAGATCCCAACCCTGGATGAGGTTCTGACCCGTTTCGGCGGGCAATTCCTGATCAATATTGAATTGAAGAATTACAGTACGATCTTTGACTCCCTGCCGGTGGATGTGGCCGGTCTGGTCAGAGATCGCAATATGGCTGATTCAGTCCTTGTCTCGTCCTTCAATCCGTTCAATTTTCCACGGTTCCACCGGATCCTGCCTGATGTGCCCCGGGGTTTGTTGACGTTTCCTGGCTGGGCGAAGTTCATAGGTTATCGGTTGTTCCGGTATGACGCGCTCCATCCCTATTTTAAGGATATTGATGAGGCAATGGTCAACAGCGTTCACGCAAAGAAAAAACAAATCAATGCCTGGACGGTTGATGAAGCTGCGGATATCCGTCATCTGGCCATGCTGGGTGTGGATGGGTTGATCACCAACCAGCCCAAGCGGGCGATTACCGTATTGGAGTCCCTTTCTAAAGAGGCTCTTTCGTGAGATTCCGGAATTCTTTCTGGCGTGTATGCCTGGTGCTGGTGTTGTTATTTGCCAGCCTGAGCAGCGCGCCGGCCAGCGCCAGGGCATTGACCTCCGCCGAATCTGTGCTGCAGGCAATGACCCCGGAAGAGAAGGTCGGCCAGTTGTTCCTGGTCGGGTTCGAAGGCTCGAACTCTCGAAGAGGATTCTTCTATCTACAACCTGATCGCCAATCATCATATCGGCGGTGTGGTCCTGCTTGCGGAAAATGATAATTTTGCATCTGAGAACACTTTACAGCAAGCCCAAAATCTGATCGCGGCTCTACAGGAGTTGGAATGGAATGTCACCGAACAAGCTTCGGCTGTGGAAAACAGCGGGGCAACCACCAACCCTGCCTACATACCGTTATTGGTCGGTGTCGCGCAGGGTGGCAATGGCGACCCGACCGACCAACTGCTGAACCAGGTCACTCATACGGCCTCGCAGATGGCGATCGGTGCAACCTGGGACCTGAACCTGGCTTCGAAAGAAGGTGAGGTTCTTGGGAGCGAATTAGGCACACTGGGTTTCAACTTGTTCCTTGGGCCGAATCTGGACGTTCTTGAAACAACAAGCGGCGAAGCATCGCATTACCTGGGTGTGAATACCTTTGGTGGTGATCCTTTCTGGGTCGGCGAGATGGGAAAGGCTTATATCAGCGGAATCCATAGCGGCAGTGACAGCCGGATGCTGGTCATCGCTCAGAATTTTCCCGGCACCGGTAATTCGGATCGTTCTCCTGAGGAAGAGGTTGCCACAGTCCGCAAATCCCTGGAACAGCTCAAACAGATTGAATTGGCACCATTCTTTTCGGTGACCGGACTTGCCAGCGGCGATCCTTCCCGGGTGGATGGGTTGATGGTCTCGCACATTCGCTACCAGGGCTTCCAGGGGAATATCCGGGCAACCACCAAGCCGATCAGCTTTGACGCCAATGCATTGCAAACCATCATGGCGCTGCCGCCTTTGGAGAGTTGGCGGGCGGATGGGGGCCTGATCATCAGCGATAACTTGGGCAGCGGTGCCGTTCGGCGCTTCTTCGACCCAACCGGTGAAAGTTTCGATGCCATCACGGTAGCACGGAACGCTTTCCTGGCCGGGAACGATATGCTCTATGTCAATAATTTTATTGACTCAAGCGATCCGGATGCCTATACCACCTTACTTTCCACCCTGGATTTCTTCGCAACAAAATACCGTGAGGATTCGGCTTTCGCTCAGCGAGTGGATAACTCCGTATTACGGATTCTGAATGCGAAGCTGGGGCTTTACGGTGAGTTCGATTTCAATAATGTTGTGCTGCCGGATGCCGATCCCGGGACGATTGGGCAAAGCCAGAGCATTACCTTTGACGTGGCACAGGAAGCCGTTACGATGATCAGCCCCACGATTTCCGAATTTGATTCGGTGCTGCCCTCACCACCGCAGTGGTATGAGGATATGATCATTTTTACCGATGTCCGCTCGGCATATCAGTGCAATAATTGTCCGCCGGTCAACATTTTGAACACTGACTCGCTTGCAAATTCCCTAATGAACCTTTACGGGCCTCAGGCAGGCGGGCAGGTTTTGCAGCACAATATGACCTCCTATACATTCACCCAACTTGCGGATATGGTTGACAATGTAGAAAGCGGCACGAATGAGTACCTTTCAACCAACCTGCGTAATGCGGATTGGGTGATTTTCAATATGCTGGATGTAAACAAGGACTATCCGGCTTCCAATATCCTTCAACGGATCCTTGAGAACCGCCCGGACCTGCTGAACGGGAAACATGTGATCGTTTTCTCGTTGGACTCGCCGGTATATCTGGATGCGACGAATATCTCCAAGATTACAGCTTATTATGCACTCTACAGCAAGCTGCCGGGTTTTATCGATGTTGCAGCCCGGGTATTGATGCAGGAAATTACGCCGCAAGGGGCCCTGCCGATCTCGCTGAGCGCTGTGGGATATGACCTGATCTCAATGACAGCCCCTGACCCCAATCAGGTAATCCGTCTTGAGCTGGTGATCCCGGCAACCGAGGAGCAGGAAGAGACCCCTGAAGCCACCCTTGGCGCAACCTTGACGCCAGAACCCACATCAATGCCCAGTTTTTCTGTAGGAGATACGATCGCCATCCGCACCGGGACGATCCGGGATCATAATGGTCATATTGTACCGGACGGTACAGTGGTACGATTCAATTTCAAGATCTCCGGAGAACCGGGAATCACCCAGCAATTCGATACGACAACCTCAACCGGCGTTGCTTATTTCAATTACCGGATTGAAGCTGCAGGTGGTTTGGAGGTCAATGTCACCAGCGAACCTGCAATCCAATCTGAGACCTTGAATATTAATATCGAACCGGATGGCAGTTCAACGGTGATCCTGACTTCCCCAACACCACTGGTCACACCAACGGCGACCGAAGCACCTACGACAACCCCGACCGAATCGCAGGATGCAGAGGCAGCGGAGCAAGACCGACGCAATAGTTTTCCCACTTTGGGGGAATGGGCATTGGGTATTATTGTGATTGGGTTGGGAAGTGTATTGGCATTCTTTGGCGGAAGTTTATGGTGGAAGACCACCCGTTGGGGGTTGAGGTCCATGCTGCTGGCGCTGATTGGTGGTTTGCTCTCCTATTCTTATCTGAATTTAGGCGTAGGCGGCACGCGTTTCTGGATCATGCAATCCGGGACGGCCTTTGTGGTGGAAATGGTTGTGGCGGGTATGCTGCTGGGGTGGATTTGTGCTTTGATCTGGTGGATGCGTACCGAGGGCCGTTACCCCACACGATTTAAGAAATAGCTGAACTTGATGAGAACGGAATTTAATTCCCTTCGGGGTGTTTTTTCTTGCCATCTTGTTAAAAGTTGTAGGGTTCGCTCTTCTTTTGAGCGCAGCATTACGTCATCTTTACAGCGAAATGATATTTTCAATCTGGATTGAAGATTGCCGCGCCCTTTGCGAGGGCTCGCAGTGGCAAAAGCACCTCTATATCGGGTGTATCTTTAAAATCCTAAGAGTTGTATGAAATTTAAAAATTTCGGAGAAGGGTCAGCAGCAGGCTGACAACCGTCAGACCACCCGCAACGTAGATCAAGACCCGTTCAGACGTCTGGATAACTCGCGGGGGAAAATAAGTACTGCGGAAAGGCTTGGTGATGGGCGCATCTTCAATAAACAGTGCTTTTAGGAAAGCATTGATGTCTTCCGGGCGGTCCCCGGGATGTAATTGCAGAGCCCAATGGACTGCTCTTTCGGTTCGGACACTGACGTCCGGGTTGATCTGGCGGATGGACTTCAGACTGCCCGGGTTAAGGAACCGATCGCGGACGTTCACCGGCGGCTCATTGGTCAACAAGTGGTAAAGCGTGCCTCCGAAAGCGTAGATATCACTGCGTCCATCGGTGTGTCCGGAATCACCCCCATATTGTTCCAGTGGTGTGTAAAGAGCAGTGCCCTGACCCTGCAGGATGGTGATGGTTACCTCACCGGGTGCCAGCATCTTGACCAGGCCAAAGTCCACCAGCTTGACCAGCCCGGAAGGGGTCAGTTTCAGGTTGCTGGGCTTGATATCGCGGTGGAGGATGGCGGGATCCTGGCTGTGAAGATATTTCAAGGCGTCCGCCAGTTGGCTGGCCCAGTCCAGCACATCTTCTTCCGATAGGAATGTCTCGTTCTGCCGGGCTTCCATCATCAACTGGCGCAGGTCCTTACCAGGGACGAAATCCATCACCAGGTAGTCATGATCGCTGATTGAGAAAAAATCGGAAACTTTGGGGAGGTTTGGGTGGTCCAGCCGGGCCAGGACGGTGGCCTCACGCTGGAACTGGTCCCGTGATTGCTGGAGCATTTCCTTCGGCAGGCCGCGATCATATTCCACCTCTTTAACAGCACAGAGGCGCCCTTCCAGGCGTACATCGTCGGCCAAATAGATGCAGCCCATACCACCCTGGCCGATGATCTTTTTCACCTGGTACCGACTGCGAAGTACCGTACCAGCCTTCAATGGGACTGGCATTGTATCAAACCTCAAAAAACTACCTTCCGGTCCATTGTTCAGGACCTTGTAAATGGATACGGTCTTTATTTCGGCGTCAGACCGTGATCCTGGCACCGGGAAAGTCTCATGCGGTTGTGCAGGCGGTGAAGTTAGAGGCAGTTCCCGGCAGCCAGAATACTTTCGTAATTTTACCAGAGATGAAGTTGAAATGTTATACCTCTGATGGGTGTCAAGTGTCCTTGATTCAGGGACTATTGATGGTCATCCACGCACGGACGTGGTAAACTTGATGGGCACTAGAAAGAGACCTTAATGGACAGAATGATGCGAGTGATCTATCCCTTTACAGCCATCGTCGGCCAGCAGCGTATGCTGCGGGCTTTGATCCTGAATGCCATTGATACCCGGATCGGCGGCGTATTGATCCGCGGTGAACGCGGTACAGCCAAATCCACCGCTGCTCGAGCACTGGCAGCGCTTTTACCCCCTGTTCAGGTGGTGAAAGATTGCCGTTTCGGCTGCGATCCCAATAGCCCGATCACCTGGTGCACGGAATGCCGGGAGCGGTTTGCCGATGCGGAAGAAATTCCGGTCGAAACTCTGCGGACGCCCTTTGTGAACCTGCCCGTTTCCGCCACTGAAGACCGTGTGGTGGGGACTTTGGATATCGAAAAAGCCATTCAAAAAGGCGAGCGGCATTTCGAGCCGGGCGTACTGGCGGCTGCCAACCGGGGTTTGCTCTATATCGATGAGGTCAACCTGCTGGATGACCACGTGGTGGACGTCTTACTCGATTCAGCTGCAATGGGAATGAACATTGTCGAGCGTGAGGGTATTTCATTCGCCCATCCTGCCCGTTTCATCCTGGTGGGCACAATGAACCCCGAAGAAGGGGACCTGCGTCCGCAGCTTTTGGACCGCTTTGCGCTTTCGGTGGATATCCGCGGCATCCTTGAGCCGCGCCAGCGGGTCCAGATCATGGAACGAAATATTGCTTTTGAATCCGACCCGGAGGCATTCCGTGAGGAATGGCTGCCCAATGAACAGGAACTTTCCGAACGGATTGCCCAGGCCCGAAAACTGGTGGACCATGTGCGTTATACCAGCCGCGACCTGCTGGTGATCGCCGACCTGACTGCAAAAATGCAGGTCGATGGGCATCGGGCGGACCTGGTGATCCTGAAAGCATCCCGGGCGCATGCCGCCTTTGAAGGGCGTGATGCGATCAATCCCCGTGATATTGCCCTGGCCGCAGAATTAGCCCTGCCGCACCGGGTTAAAGCCGGCCCATTCCGTCAGTCCGAAATGGGTGTCACCCAGCTCCAGGAGCATATCGAGCAGCTCAAAGGCGCTTCATCAGAAGGTGCTTCTTCCGAAGAAGAACAGCAGGAAGCTGATTCGGATTCCGATCAAAAAAAAAGTCAGTCTCCCCCCGAATCGAGCTTAGCATCGAACCCACTGGACCCGAGTCCATAGAACCGGCCAAACAGGACATTTTTCAGGATGCCACCGCTCATTGGTGGGAAGGTGGACAAAAAGTTAAACCCGGCGAGACTTTCGAGCCGCGCCGTTTGGATACCCCGCTTGATGACATGATGCGCAAACACGGTGGACGCCGGTCTCAAACCCAGACCGAGCGTAAACGCGGCCGTTATATTCAGTCCCGTCCGGCCAATGGCAAGGCGGACGACCTGGCTTTTGATGCCACACTGCGTGCTGCCGCGCCATTCCAGAAATCCCGCGAGGATTTGCGTGAAAACGTCGCGTTTGCCGTGCGGCGGGAGGATTATCAGAAGAAAGTGCGTGTGCGGCGTGCTTCAAACCTGATCCTTTTCCTGGTGGATGCCTCCTGGTCGATGGCCGTGGCAGAACGGATGTCCGCCACCAAAGGTGCGATCCTGTCCCTGCTGACGGATGCCTACCAGCGTCGTGACCGGGTGGGCCTGATCGTATTCCAGAAGGATCGGGCTACCCTGGTGCTGCCGCCGACCAATTCGGTGCTCCTGGCGCAGCGTGCCCTGGCCGATATCCCCGTAGGTGGTAAAACACCCCTCAGCGCCGGCCTGACGATGGCTTACCAGGTGCTTAAACGGGAGAAGACCCTGCACCCTGATGTGTTACCGCTGTTGATTGTCCTGACCGATGGCGCTGGTAATGTCGCCATGGGTTCCGGCTCCCCGCAGAAAGAATCGCATCTGATTGCCGAGCAGATCGCCGGTGAGGACGTGCGATCGGTTGTGATTAATATGGAACATGAGGCTTTTGACCAGGGTTTGGCGCAAGACCTGGCCAACCATCTGGATTCCCCCTGCTATACGCTGGCAGATCTCCGAAGTGAGACGTTATACCGTGCGGTACAGAGTGAGATTTACTTTGGTCCGGGGAGCGGCGCGAACCAGGAAAGTAAAAAGAATGGGGAATGAGTAGATCTCTCCTGTAATTACATATTCGAAAATTCAAATTTTTGTAGGGTAATAAGGCAGGTAATAAAAAAGACCCCTTTCCTCTGCTTAATCTGCTTCCCTTCCCCTCTTGAGGGGAAGGATGCCGAAGGCAGGAAGGGGTTAAATTCTTAGTGAATTTTTATAAACGGATCTATTTAGGGAGAATTCCAATCCTAGATTTATTTTATTCCGCCTGTACCACCTGAATATCGGGGAAGAACTGGCGCAGCGTCCCTGCAACCCATCCCTGCAGGGTGGCCGGGGAAAGGGGACATTCTTCACAAGCACCGCCCAACCGGACATAAACCGTATTATCCTCGATCCGATCCAGGATAACGGACCCACCGTGATACTGCTCAATGTAGGCGTTAAGCTGGTCGATCAGAGCCTCAACTTTTTCCTCGACGGTATATTCCTGTTCAGACATGAGCGATCTCTCCTGGATTGGGCGGGTTTCCAAAATCATATCATAAAGACAAACGATATGCAAAATCCTGACAAATAGTGAAAACGGATGAATGGTAAAGCGAGAATATATGAATTTCTAATGCTTCTGTGGGGTAAACGTGGGGTGATTACAGGGTAGACGTCAAGTATGCAATTTACTACCCGGATATACTAACAATGCAAACAGTTTCTGAACACAACATAAATACTCTCCTCCTGAAAAGAGCCGGGCTGGCGTACCCGGCTCTTTTCCTTATTTTATCCACTGAATATTCACAGGATTTATGAGGTTTTCCCCATCATTGGCACCACTTTTCCACAGATTAATTGCAGTTATCCACAGATTTTCAGGAATCCATGATTTCGGAAACCAGGCTGTCGGTCAATTCTGCGGTCAGTCCATCCGGTTTGAAATGCCAGATCACCTGGGCAAACCGGTCGATGAAGTATTGGTCGTGGGCAATTGCCAGGATTGTACCGTCAAACTCACTCAAGGCAGCTTCAAAAGCCTCCTGGGATGACAGGTCGAGGTGGTTGAGCGGTTCATCCAACAGAAGGAAATTGCAGTGTTGGGCAACCAGCAGCGCCAGCATCAGGCGGGACCGTTGTCCGTAGGATAGGGTTTCCACCGATTGAAAAGCTTCATCGCCCGAGAACAGGAACCTGTGCAGGAAGGTGCGGGCTTCGCTGTGGTTGAACAATTCCGGCACCTGTTGGATTGTTTCCAATACAGTTAGGGATGGGTCCAGCATTTCCTGTTCCTGGGAGAGATAGCCCGGATGCACACCGCTGCCAAAGTTAAAAGTGCCGTCCAGGGCAGGCACCTCACCAAGCAGTGTCCTGAAGAGAGTGGTTTTCCCGATCCCGTTCGGCCCAACGAGAGCGATCCGCTGCCCAAGCGTGACCGTCTGGCTGATCGGCGGCAGCAAGGGGACGCCGTCATAGCCGATACTCAGGCGGGAAAGGTGCAGCGCAATCTTGCCGCTATCCGGGAGGTCGGTGAAGTGCATTCGCATCTCCCAGGCGTGGTTGGGTTTATCTAAAGCACCCTCGCCTTGCAGGAATTCAATCCGCTTTTCCAGCTGCTTGGCGCGCCGCACGGTTTCCAGTGAGCGATTAGCAAAAAAACCGGCCGAAAAGCCGTCCGTATTGGATGGGTCAGCTTTACCGCCTTTGTGAAACTTGGCCTGGTCACGAACGGAACGGGCTGCTTTTTTCAGGCGTTTGATCTCGTCCTGCTGGTCAGCGTAATCCTGCACAGCGACTTCGAATTCACGTTCGCGAATATCAAGATAGTTGCTGTAGTTGCCTGGATACTCCCGCACACCCTCGCCGGAGGGCGGGAAGGCGATCACCTTGTGGATCACGGCATCCAGAAAGGCACGGTCGTGCGAGACCAGTAATATCCCCCCCTGGTAAGAAAGTACCCAGTCCCGCAGCCAGGCGCGCATTTCGAGGTCGAGGTGGTTGGTTGGCTCATCCAATAGCAGCACCTGTGGAGCATCCAACAGCACGCCGGCCAATGCCAGGCGGACTTTTTGCCCCCCGCTCAGGCTGGCGATAGGCGTCTCTGGCGAGACTTCCAGCAGCTCGAACCCGGACAGGATATCCTTGCGAACGCCCTCCATCTCCTGGGCCCGGTTGAGCGTTTTAAGGCTTTGGTCGTAGCGCGTTGCGAGATCCGGGTCGTCCGGATGTTCGGTGAGGACATCACAAACGGATTCCAGGTCATCAAGGGCTTCGGTCAGGTTGGCTGCAAAACGGTGAAGGTAGCCGTCAATCGTCTCATCCGCTTCAAATTTGATCCCCTGGCGCAGGTAACCGATCCGCAGGTCGGATGGCGTATAGGAGACATGACCGGAATCGGGGACCTCCGCCCCAGCGATGATATTCATCAGGGTAGATTTACCGCAGCCGTTGGGGCCGACTAAGGCAGCCCGTTCGCCGCGTTTGAGACTGAAGGTAATTTTTTTTAGGACGGGATTGAGTCCGTATGATTTTGAGAGATTATGAACCGTAAACACATCAACCTGCTTTCTTAAAACAAAAAACCCAGGGAAAGCCCTCGGTTAAGCTGAAACACACCGGGCGGTGACTTTCCTAAAGACTTAAGAATTTAGCGGTTGATGCGAATCACTCACAACTCCTTAATAGTGGACTTAGGGATGATTATAACGGAAAATGCTTTGAATGCAAACTCGGCTGGTGGACGGAATGGGGCCTGGACGGGTGGCTAGATATGTTTTGTCATTGCGGCGAGGTCGGAGGCTGACCTGGCAATCTTCGATTCCCAAGGAAACATGATCTTTTTATGACTAAAAAATACCAGTTTTGACGGTTTTTCAAAGTACCAGGTCTTGTGCAGCTGTTTTCTGGTGCTATTGGAAGATTGCTTCGTAGGCTTCTTTGAAGCCTCCCTCGCAATGACAAGTAATCAGAGGTTTCCAAACGTTTCCGGCAGCCAAACTCGCATCTTGCCCGGCACGCGGTTGTCCCAGGCGAAATAAGGGATCGCTGTAAAAGTTGTCTCCTGCATCCCGGGCGGCTTGGTTCGATAAAGCTCGCTTCCCCATGACTCCCGGTCGATCGCCAGCGCCCGGCCGTGGATGGTAATCATGCCGTCCAGCCGGTTCGGGTCATAAGAAGTGTCAAACCTCGTGTCCCTTGGCAGGTACAGGTCCTCCAGCGGGACGGATTGGTCCATACCTTCCAGGCAGTAGACCAGCGGTCCCCGCATCAGGGCAACCTGTCCGCGGTCCGCTTCAACTAGAGGATTGGCATAGACCCGGGTGACCGGCATGAGCCACTGCAGACGAACATCATCTCCCGTACGCCATTCCCGATTTAGAACAATGTAGCCATTATCGAGATTTTCCTCGAAAGGAACCAATTCACCGTTGAGGTAAACTCGTCCCTCCCGGCACCATCCCGGAAAACGCAGTTTGAGCGAAAATTCCACCGGCTGCACCGGTTCCACCTGCAGACAGACCACACCGTCCCAGGGATAATCCGTGTGCTGGCTGAGGATGATCTTTTCACCCCCAATCTCGAATTGAGCGTCGTTTTGGATGTAAAGGTGAACAGCGACTTCCCGTTCTGCAATGCTGTAGATGTACTCCCCGATGGCGGGCATTAACCGGTTGAGGTTCGGGGGGCAGCAGGAGCAGGCGAAAAAGGATTGCCTGTGATGATCCCCGTCGGAGGCAAGAGGGTTCTCATAAAAGAAACTGGTCCCCACCGAGCGAAACGCCGCTGAGCATACCGTTATATAAGGCGCGCTCCATCACGTCTGAATAGCGACTGTCGAGTTCCAGTTGCAGCATACGATGTGCCCAGAAGATCAGCCCGATGGCCGCGCAGGTCTCGGCGTAGGCATCCCGGTTGGGCAGGTCATACTGGGTGGTAAAGCCTTCATTGCCTCCGGAGGAACCGATCCCGCCGGTCAGGTAGAGTTTGCGGGTCGTCAGGTCATGCCACAGGGTTTTGAGTGCGGTCAGCAGTTCAGGATCGCCGGTTTCTTTGGCGAGGTCAGCCATGGCGCTGTAGAGATACATGCCGCGCACGGCATGACCTACCACTTCCTGCTGCTCCCGCACGGGTTGATGCGACTGGGTGTAGGCATGGCTCCCGGCCCAGTAATCCGCCGGGTTCTCTCCCCGCTGTTGGGCTTCCCGATCAAAATAATGCGGCTGCTGACCGCGCTGGTCAATGAAGTACTTTGCCAGCTTAAGCGCTTCTGTTTCACCGGTGTGGTGATACAGTTCCATTAGGGCCAGTTCAAGTTCTTCATGCCCGGGGTAGCCCGGTAGTTGGTTTTCTCCGTTCCCAAAGGTGCGCCCGATCAGGTCGATGTAACGCCGAACGGCGTCCAGAAAACGGGGATCGTCCGTGGCGCGGTGGTGGGCGATAGCGGCTTCCAAAAGGTGACCGGCGCAGTAAAGTTCGTGCTTATCCCGCAGGTTGGTCCAGCGTCCTTCGGGATTGACAACGGTAAAATGCGGGTTGAGGTAGCCATCCTCGCCCTGCGCGGAAAGTATCCGGTCTACGACGGATTCCACCCGGCGGCGCAGGGTTTCGTCCGGGTGGGACATTAAGCTGAGGCAGGCGCCTTCCAGCCATTTGGCGACATCCGAATCCCAGAACACATGCGGCGCGGGTTGACCGCTTTCGGGCGTCCAGTCCAGGTCATACGCTGCCAGCCGGCCGGTCGCCTCCAATTGCTGATAGACAGCATCCAATCCACGGGTGCGGTTGGCAAGGATGCGCGGCGCCCAGAAGGAATCGGTGATCGAAACCTGGATGAACGGCAAGGGGATTTTTTGGTTTGAGGTCATAGCGTGATGGTTGGTTGTGATGGTTTGATTGTATCAAAAAATTAGAATCAGCAAGGCATGAATCATCGTTATATACGATCTATTCAAGTAATATAAATCCTTGGAAGTCTTCCCCTAGCCCTCAAGAGGACTTCGTCGTTTCGCTCCTTGAGGGGAAGGCTTAAGAATTTTCCGGTGTGCTTGAGAGTAAAAATAGACGCCCATTGGGGCGTCTATTTGAAAGATTATTTCACTTGTTTTGAAGATCACTCGAAGGCGATATTCCCTGTGCTGATGTCCTCGATTACGATCACCAACTGATATTCCGCCTGATCAAACCCTTCGGTCTGGTAAGTGCCTTCGTCACGGTCAGCCAAACCCTCAACTTTCGTGATCCAGGAGGGTAATTCCAGGTTGCCAGTGCCACCGTTGCGGACCTCGATCTTGACCGCGGCACCGTCCGGTATATCAAAGGTCACCTTGCCGGTGGACCCGTCCAGCGAGACGGTCAGGTTGCTATCCGAAGGGAGCACCACCGTCATTGCGCCGGTGCTGGCTTCCAATTGGGTCTTATATCCCTCGGAGGAGGCCGGAAGGATGATCGTGCTCACGCCGGTACTGGCATCGAATTGGAATTGATCGAGTTCCAATCCGCTCAGGTCCAGGTCAGATTTCCCGGTACCGGCATCCACTGAAAGGTCGAGTGGCACATCCGGACTGAGGCCGATATCCCAGGTGAGGTCTTCACCCTGAACGGTCGGGAGGAACCAGTTGTACCAGCCTTCGATCCCGATCTGGCGAAGCTTGACGAGCTTGCTGGAAGTTCCGGTGACTGTGAATTCGATTTCACCGATATGGCCGATCTTTGCGAGGATCAGGTCTCCCGAGTCGGTGAGGGCGTGGATATTGGATTCCTGGATGGAAAGGTTAAGATCGAGAGTTGCGCTTTCGGTATTGCCTAATTCTGCTCTGAACGTCTCGGTCCTGGGCTGAGGTGTGGTTTCAACCCCCAGATTGTTCCCATAGAGCAGGATATAGATCACACCGGCGATCGCCAGCAGCCCCAACAGCGCGCCGATCACGGCGAACCGGCGGGAGAACAGGATGTCAATCCCGGCGATGATGATCAGCACCGGCCAAAGCCGGATCAGGATCCACAGGTTCTCGCTGGGGATGATACCCATGTTGGTTAATAACCAGATCACCCCTGCGCCTAAAAATACGATCGGCCAGAAAAATGAGCGATAGTGTCTTCGATAGGAATGGTTTTCGGACATGTGTTTCCTCTTCTTTTTTTATTTTGTTTTCATTCAAGTTCATACTTTGATTGTGTATACTATAATTATAGCAGTAATGAATTCAATAATATAAATGTCTGCACCTATGCATGAATACATCAGGGGTGTGGCAGGCGAAAACTATGGAAAATAACGAAAAAGAATATCCTCTCCTTTTTGCCCAATCCGGACCGCTGGAAGGCCAGCGCTGGAAGATAAAGACTGAATTGCTGTTGGGGCGTGAAGCTGAATGCGACATTGTGATCCCCATGCGCCAGGTTTCTCGCCATCATGCACGGATCACCCCAACGCCCGAAGGCATCCTTGTGACGGACCTGGAGAGCAAGAACGGAACCTACCTCAATGGCAGCCTCGTGAAAGAACCGGTCATGCTGACCGATGGTGATGAACTCCAGATTTCACTGGCTCAGCATTTTATTTTCCTCAGTTCGGATGCGACCATGCCTTTGGAAGGGCTGCCCCTGGAGATGCAAAAACGGCGGCTCCGGGTTGATATTGGGGCACGCCGTGTGTGGGTGTTGGATGAAGAGGTGGACCCGCCCCTCTCTGCTTCACAATTCAACTTACTGCAGGTCCTTTACGAACAGCCCGGTGAGGTCGTCTCTCGTTCCGAGGTTATCGATGCCGTCTGGAGTAATGCTGCGGAAGGTGTGACCGAACAAGCCCTCGATGCATTGGTACGGCGGTTACGGGACCGGCTGGCGGAAATTGACTCGAACTGGGAGTATGTCGTCACCGTTCGCGGTCATGGGCTCCGATTGGATAATCCGCCGCTCTGATCTTTGAAATCCTCAGGCCTCCTGGCTTGAGGACTCGCTTTCCAAATTCCGTTTCATTGAAAACCGCAGCGCTTGTCGATAGACTTGCTGAAGTTTTTCGGCGGTCGCTTCGCGTCCCTGCTGCTGTTGGGTTTGGTTCATCAGGTTCAGCAGGAACTGCATGAAGTCATCATTGATCTCATCCGGATTATCTGCCAGGATCTGATTGATCGCACTTTCATCTTCGGCCTGGATGAGGTTCTCAATCAACTCTATATTTGCCCCCGGGGCACTGACTTTCTGGATGGTGCTGGCAACTTTCTGAAGCTTCTTCAGGAGGTCGTCATTCTCTTCCTTGCGAGCTGTCTGGATCCGCTTACGCAGGACTTCCAGGAAGATCTCACTGATGTTGGGCAGGGCTTCAAGCGTGGCCTGTTCAATATCATCGCCTTCCAGGACTTTATCCAGAACTTCATTGGCCAGCGCTTCCTGCTCTTTAATGGCTTCGTCGATCTCGTGGGTCATCTCCAAAAGGTTCTCACGCAGTTCAGTCAATTTGGCCTGGTCTTCACCTGCGGCTTGCTGGATACGGTCAGATAACAGTTGGAAGAAGCCGTAATCCATGCCGCCGCGGGCCATTCCGACCAGAGTGGCCAGTTTGATCTCGCTGTCGGATGCGTCGACGATCATGTCGAGCAGTTTTTCACGGGTCAGACCGGTCTTGCTGGCTTCTTCAAGCGCCTGCATGGCCTCTTGCTGCTCCTGGGCCTGTTTGAGGATCTGTTGACCATATTCGGTGTTCTCGAGGATCTGCTGCTGCAGTCCGGCAAGGACATTGGCGCTTTCCTCTTCGCCGGATGCTGCTGCACTCTGGATCAGCCGCTGCAGGATCATCAGGAGTTGTTCGTCAACCAGGTTTTCTTCCTGTTTGATCACTTCGGGACGGGATTCAGGGGTCGTGCCGGCCAGACGCTGGAGCAGGTTCAATCGTTTCTGCTGCTCTTCCAGCATCTCAGGAGTGATGCCATCTTCTTCCAGGATCCTTTCAACCAATCGCTGACGGGTCAACATCGTCTCGGGTTTGAATAGATAGGCTTTCCGCTGCGCCATCGGCAGGGAATCCATGACCTTTTTGATCATTGGGCCGATCATTTGCTCTTGCTGATTTACCGGGACATTCAATGTAGGTGGGAAAAAAGTCAATAATAACTCTTTGGAAGGATCGTGATAAACGATCGGTTCAGGGGCCTGTCCGCGGAAGCCGCAATTTGGGCACTGGATCAGGTTATAAGCACCCGATAACAGGATCTGTTTGGCCTGCGGGTCCTGGCTGACATCAAAAAGCCGGGTGATGTCAGCAGCTACGGGCTGCCTGCATTGGGGGCATAAGACGGTTGTTTTTGCCATAATTCCTTTTTCACTTTCTTGTCAGTAAAAACCGAAGATTGGATTATACCATTTCAATATTTTTGCTTATTATCAGACACACTCGCAATTTTTACTGTACCCATTTTTTCTAAGAAGTGTATAAGATTCAATTCAATATCTTTGAGCGCTAGAGTGGCTGAACATGGTATTATTTACTCAGAATTCAATACCCGTTAACCAAATGTGAAGACGCTCAAACCTTACATTCTTTTACTCTTGTTTTTACTGATGGCTGGCCTCATGTGGTCACCAGTCTTCGCGGCTGCTTCCCAGGAAGTTGTTCTGGATTCTGTAATGGTTGACCTCTGGCCGGAACATGACCGCCCCTCAGTCCTGGTAATCTATGAAATTGAATTGGCATCGTCCGTAGCGTTGCCGCAGGCATTGACTTTCCAGGTGCCGGTCAATGTTGAAATACAGTCTGTTGCTTCAAGGGATAAAGATGGCCATCTGGTGCCGTTGGAATGGGAAGCGGTTGCAACAGGGCAGTGGCTGGATATCCAATTCACAACCCAGGCTTCAGAGATCCGGTTGGAATATTATGACCCCGCCATTGTCAAACAGGATGATGAACGATCATTTACATTTACATGGTCATCTTTTTATACTGTGAATAACCTTTCGATTTTTGTTCAACAGCCCTATGGCGTCGGCGAAGTGATTACAGATCCAGAGATGACCCAGCTTGTGAACACTACGCCGAATAAAATTGGCTACTATATGCTGGAAGCTGGTCAGGTAGACGCAGGGGTACCATATAATCTTCAGTTCAACTATTCTACGGATGCTTTAAACCTTGCATATCCGGCAATGGACGTTTTCGCTGCTGCGCCAATCAACCGGAACACGACCGGGAGGGCAGCATCAATTTTAAGTGTGGTGCTCGGCCTGCTGGTCATCGCCACTGCCTTGCTTTTGTTAATCGGGTTATATTATGTCCGGTTCCGTAAGAAGAAATCCTTGCAGAAAACAGTCGGTGGACCGGATGGCGTGGTGATTAATCCTGATAAACAGGCAGTATTTTGTCACGAATGCGGCAGCCGGTCCAGGCCAGGGGACAGCTACTGCCGAAACTGTGGCACGGAATTACACCGGTTCAATTAGCTTTTTAATTTGAGGGGGCGATCTTGAAGGTATCCGTTAGTAGGTAGCCAAACCCGGGAGCATCTTCCCCGCGATAGGTTTCAATGGTGACAGTGTCACCCTGCACAGTAACGATCAGGAAAGTGCCCGGCGAAGGTGCGGCGCGGGTACCCATTGCCTGGCCGGATTCAATCTGCCAAACGCCGTCAATCTTCACCGCGCTGTAATTGTGTGTATGACCGCTGAAATATGCATCCACACTTTCGTCTTTAAGCAGCTGCCAAAAGCGGTCCCGTGCCTGGGGGTATTCATCAAGGCTCTCAAGATAGTGGCTGGTGATGCCGGTTTTTTCATCCGCCTGGGGGAAAGCCGGTTCATGGCCAAAGACAAAAATGTGCTCTTTGTCGGTCGCTTCCAGGTCGGCCTTCAGCCATTGATAGATCGTATCCGTAATGCTGCCGTCAATGCCCCAGGGGGATTCTTCATTGCAATAAACATTCAAAGCCACGAAATGGGCATTCTGGTAATCAAAACTGTAGGTGGTGTGAGGGCAGGAATCAGGTCCCCAATTGACGATGTTCGGTTCGGCTGGCCCGTTCGGGTCGTAGTCATAATCGCGTAAAAAGGTGTAGTCCGAAGTGCCGAAGTCATGGTTGCCGGGCATCGGGAACCACAAATAGTCTTCTCCCAGGATCTGGTCAATCGTCCAGCGGGTATCGGCAGCGGGGAGAACGTCTCCCGGGCTGACCATGAAATCTCCCGGGCCGAATTGTTTCAGATAGGTTAATAACCCTGCGAAGAAATTGGGATAATCAATGTATTCCCGCCCGGAAACTTCTGACATGTCCGTTGTGACTGCAAAGCTGAAATGGGGTTCCGGTGTGGGTGATGGAGAGGGCTTGTCAGTTGACGTTGCGGAAGGAAGAGGTGTGAAAGTTAATGCAGGCTGCTGGGTGAAGGTCGGCGCGATAATGGCATCCTCCGAAGGCTTTGCGGCCGAGCATGCCCCCAGGAGGATTACCAATAAAATGCTGATACCAATAAAGCGTTTCATAAGAGTTAATTGTAATTGTATTTGATATGTAAAGAAGATGATATGAAGAAGAGCCGCTGTTTGCAGCGGCTCTTCTTTTATCGATTAATCTGAACTGCTAAGGCAGTAATTTGGTCCAGTTCATACCGCCATCGGTCGTATGATAGAAATTCAGTGGGATCTGGGTGCTGAAATCAGGTGTTCCCAGTGCCCAACCATTTTGGCTATCAACGAAATCAACACTCATCATAGATTCACCGGAGGGAATCCCATTCGCTGCAGCCGGTGACCAGGTAACGCCGCTGTCGTTGCTGAAATAGAGGCCTGAATCGGCGGCGATCCAACCGGCATCCAGCGAGTAGAAATTAACAGCCCTACCATCTTGCACCGCGCCCTGGAAAGTCCAGGTTTGGCCACCGTCTTCGCTGCGGTAGATCAAATAGTAGGTGTCGCTGCCGGAAGTCAGGGCGCGTACCGGCAGGTAGCCGACGGTCCCGTTGAGGAAGAAAGGCTGCTGGACCCCCAGGAAGCTGCCACTGTACATCGCCGGCAGGGAGATGTCGGTTTCCTGTGACCAGGTCGCGCCGCCATCCATGGTGAAGTAAAAATAGAAATAATCGGTCATGGGGATATCGCCGCCAATCCAGCCGTGGTTCATATCCAGGAAAGTGATCCCGGCTTTATGCCCGCTTTCGGGCAGTGATTTGGAAGCGCCGGGTTCATGCGTGAAGACTTGCGTCCAGTTAGCGCCGCCGTCAGTAGTTTGGTAGAGCGCCACGTATTGCGAACCGGCACCAGCACCCAGGTCGACCAGGGCGTAACCGCCGCTGGCATCCACAAAGAAATACCGGGCATTATCAAAGGGAACTGAATTGGACGCCCAGGTTTCACCGGCGTCGACCGTGTAGAAGATCGTCCCGCTGGTGCCGCCGACGCCCATGTTACCGGGTGTAACCCAGGCGGTGTTCTGGTCGAGGAAGAAGGGAGACAGGCTGAAGGAGGTGTATCCGGAGGGCAAGGGGCCCATACCGGAGGGGGTCGCATCCAGCCAGGTTTGCCCGGCATCGTGAGTCACCAGGACGTTATTCCCGTCCTGGGTGACCGCCCAGCCCTGGGTAGGCGTGAAGAAATGGAAGGTGGAAATCACAGGGTTGGAAAAGACCGACAAACTTGAGGTGGGTTCGGTGGTAGGGGTTTCCGTCGGTGGCTGCGTCGCCGTTTCAGTGGCCGTCTCGGTGGGAACCTCGGTGGTCGCTTCGGTTGGCGGGACGGTTTCAGTTGGCGTGGGAGTTTTGCTCCCGGGCAACTGACAGGCTAGTGCTGCCAGCACAAGGGCAAAGATGGTTAAGAAAATCGCAAGTTTATTTTTCATCAGACCCTCCTAAGGGTAAGTGGATAAGCGTCTGTGATCTTGGAATCCAGACGTCTAACAAGATTAAATCGTTCCACAACGTTGGGGGAAATGGAGCTCTTGAATGTTTAATTGTTTTATCTATTTTCAGCTTAGCACAGGCCTGGATACAAAGTCAACGACAAAGAAAAACTATGATATTTTATTAATGATTCGTCTGGCTTCGTTCCAATGAATGATGGTGTGCCGGGTCGGCGGCAGCAGCAGCAATCCGGCGACCGTCCTGCCGCTCCAATAATCTACCACGACCAAACCTTCCTGTGCGACCGCACCTTGATCGATAATCTTTTGTAATTGGTCCGGGTTCATCCTGCGGCAGAAATCGGAGGGATTGAGATTCTGCACGATTTTACGAGTGGCGCGACCAACGGCATTTCGATATTCACGCAGCGCGGCAACGTTCACCGCTGCACTTAAGCCCCTGGTAATATCCAAACCTGTGCCGTTGCCGGTGTGTTTGATTGGAGATTTGATCCTGTCCTGCCAGGCATCCTTTGTGAAAGATCTGATCCCTTTCAGCTACCAGGAGGTTCATGGTCACGTCCTCAATCCGGCTGAGATGCCAGATGATCCAAACCAGGGAATGTTCTTCGCCATCCGGGATGAGGCGATATTGTTCCTCGGTCAGGTCGTCAAGTAACAAATCCTCATAAGACCAGGGCGTATCAGGAGCAACACTGGCAGCATGCAGGATGCCGTGCAACGTCAGGAAAAGAGGAATAGCCCGGCCAGTTTGCTCCGGATACTTCAGTGCATCCCTGAGCGCTTTATGCCTGGGGTTCAATTCTTTACGCAGTATATCTAGATCCATGCGATCCTTCCTATTCACATTTTTGATTTTGTCATTATACAAAAGGGGGCATTTCCGTTGTCAAAATTTTGACTAATGCAGGTGGTTGCCCTAATATCTTGACCTTCGTTATAATTAATGATACCTAACACCTGCCTTTTTCTTGAACGTTTTTTGAAAGGAGTGCAAATGTCCGAGATCAAATCGGTCGTTAAGCGGGACGGATCGGTGGTGGATTTCACCCCTCAAAGGATCACCAACGCCATCTACCGCGCTGCAGTTGCCGTTGGAGGGCGAGACAAAAAAACAGCGGAGAAATTATCCGATGAAGTCGTACGGATACTTGAGGAAGAGACCCCATCAGGAGAGATTCCAACCGTGGAGCAGATCCAGGATACGGTCGAAAAGGTCCTGATCGAAAATGGTCATGCCCGGGTCGCCAAAGCCTATATCCTCTACCGGGCGGAACGGGCCCAACTACGTGAGAAACGCGCCGAACGGCGTGCCCGGCCCTCCAGCAATATTCCCTGGTCCAAACTCTGGCGCGTATTGGATTGGGCAGTCGATCACAATGTCCATACCGTCGAACATTTGAATGATCGGATCGAGAAAGGGGAAATCGCCCAGATCGTCGGCGAATCGGAAGCGTTCTATAACGAGGATGTGGAAAACGCCGCCAACCTGGCCGCTGAAAGGAAAGGTGACCTGCGTATGGTGATCATCGCCGGGCCGTCATCTTCCGGAAAGACCACCACGACCATCAAGATGGGGGAGCGCCTGGCTCGTTACAACATGCGCCTGGTCACACTCAATGTTGATAATTATTTCTTCAACCTGGATATGCACCCTAAAGACGAGTTTGGGGATTATGACTTTGAAACACCCCAGGCGCTGGACCTCGAACTGATCAATGAGCACCTGAACCGGATGTTCGCCGGTGAGGAAGTGCGGATACCCTTCTATGATTTTAAATCCGGTACCCGGGTTCCCGAACACACCCCGATGAAGCTGGAACCGAATGATGTGATCCTGATCGACAGCCTGCACGGGCTTTATCCGGATATGACCAAGGATATCGCGCCGGAGAAGATCTTCAAGCTGTATATCGAACCCCTGCTCCAGCTCAAGGATACCCAGGGGCATTATGTGCGCTGGACCGATATCCGCCTGATCCGCAGGATGCTGCGGGATGCATCTCACAGGGCTTACGACCCAACCAAGACCCTGCTGCACTGGCATTACGTCCGGGCCAGTGAACTGCGCAATATCGTTCCCTATGTGAACACCACCGATTACATCGTCAACAGCGCCATGCCCTACGAGATGTCAATGTACAAGGCCAAGCTGTTTGATGATTTCGCCCGTTGGACAGAGGAATATGCGGATGACCCACTGCGCAAGGACGCCTATGAGCGGGCCAGCCGGGTGTATCACCTGATGCAGACCCTGGTCGCCATTGACGATGATTCGGTGGTGCCGGAGAACTCCGTGATCCGCGAGTTCATCGGTGGGAGCATTTACGAATATTAAGTTGGAAATAAACCTGCAGATGTTTTTTCGATGAGATTCCGTAGAGACGTTGCATGCAACGTCTCTACGCTTTTATTCCGGAGGAAAGGTAGCTCACCGACCCATTATTGGGATTGTATTGCCGTAATAATGATTGCATTTGGAAGATTGCTTCCTCCGCCTCCGGCTTCGTCGCAATGACAAGAATTAGACTGTATTCTTCTGTTGAACATGCCCACGAAAAGGTGTGATTGACACTCCAGCAGGGCATCTTTAAGGATAACTCTGTGAAGAAAGAACTATAAATTCTTTCCCCCCGCTTGCGGGGGGATCAAGGGGGGTTATTCTATTGCGTTCAACAAATCCCGGATCAAATCCGAGGCATCTTCAATCCCTACCGATAGTCGTACCAGACCGTCGGTGATCCCGGCAGCCAGGCGCTCTTCACGCGGGGTGTTGCGATGGGTCATACTGGCGGGGTGCTGGATGAGGGTATCCACATTCCCCAGGCTGACGGCCAGGGTGGCGATCTTGACGTTGTTCATCATATGTTTGCCGGCTTCCAATCCACCTTTCAGTTCAAAAGCGATCATCCCCCCGAAATCGATCATCTGGGTGCGCGCCAGGTCATAATCCGGATGGCTGGGCAAACCGGGGTAATAGACCCTGTTCACCGCGGGATGATTTTCCAGTACTTTGGATATCCTCAAGGCGTTTCTGCATTGACGCACCATCCGCAGTTCAAAGGTCTTCAAGCCGATATTCGCCATCCAGGTGTCAATTGGGCTGGGTGTGCCGCCGATCAATTTGTAAACCTGATAAAGTTGGCCGTGCAGCAGATCAAAATCAGTGGTCAGCACCGCGCCGCCAATCACCTGGCCATGACCGGAGAGGTATTTGGTAGTTGAATGCACCACAATGTCCGCCCCGAAGGTCATCGGTCGCTGGCAGTGAGGTGTCGCGAAAGTATTGTCCACTACTACCCGTGCGCCATGTACGTGTGCCAGTTCGGCGACCGCTTTAATATCCGTCAACCGCAAGGTGGGGTTGACGGGCGTCTCAATATAGGCCAGTTTGGCATCCGGATGCGCCGTGAAAGCCGCTTCCCAACCCTCCGGAGTATTGTCTAAAACCCAGATCACATTGATCCCATAACGAGGGGCCAGGTTCTTCAAAAAGAGGTACGTCCCGTCATAAAGTGCAGCTTGTGTGAGGATGGTCTCACCGTTTGAGACGGAAGCCAGGATAGAGGCTGTCACTGCGGCCATTCCGGAGGCAAAAACCAATCCGCCTGCCAGGTCTTCCGGGTCGGTATCCGGGTTTTGTTTGATCAGGTCCCAGGCTTCGAGGGCTGCCAGTTTCTTCGCCAGCTGATTGTGGTTTGGGTTGTTTACCCGGGTGTAATAATAACCGGGCTGTTCGCCGCCTGCGATGGCTGCACCGGATTCGGTATCATCGAAAACGAAGACTGAATTCTGAAAGATGGGGGGCAGGTGTGAATTTTCAGCGTTCCCAAACTCAGTATAGTGTGTCAGGAACGTGTTCAGGCCTTCATACTCGCTGGGATGTTTTTTCACAATGATCTCCTTGAAGCAAATTAAAACATATTATAAATTCAGTTCCCAATTCCGGTTGACTGGAAACGGAGATTTCCCCGCCCAGGCTTTTGACCAATTCTCTGACCAGTGCCAAACCCAGGCCAGCGCCGCGATGCTCTTGATTGGCGGCATTGCTGCCCTGATAGAAACGCTCCCAGATATGGGGAAGTTCTTCCGATGCAATCCCTTCACCGGTGTCCCGGACGTGGATCACAGCCTTGCTATTTTCCTCTTCAATGACCAGTGAAATGATTCCACCCGGCGGGGTGTGATGGATTGCGTTGCGCAGCAGGTTGGCGATGATCTGTTCAAGCCGGTCGGGGTCGGCTTCAATGATGGGGTCTGATTCGGATTCGGCTACGATCGCGACCTTGCTCACCTGCCAGGCCAGTGCCTGGAATGCGCCGGCCACCCGCCGCACCAGGGTGCTGACGGCGACCGGCGTGACGACGATCTCCAGAGCGCCGACTTCGACGCGGGAAAGCGTGAAAAGGTCGTCAATCAGGCGCGAGAGATGTCTGATCTCGTTCTGGACTGTTGACAGGTCGGAAAGCACTTCCGGCGGCAGGTCCTGACGTTCTGCCACTGATTCCAGATAGGCTTGAATGGTTGCCACCGGCGTGCGCAGCTCGTGGGAAGCATTGGCGGTCAATTGGCGGCGGGATTCAAGCAGCTGGGCAACTTTGTCGCGTTCCGCACCCAGGGCAGTGATGGCGCTTTGCAGTTCCACTGCCATAACATTGAAATCCTGCTGTAGTTGGGCGATCTCGTCTTCTCCCTGGACCTCCGCTCTGGCGTCGTAATCCCCCTGGCGGAGCTGCCGGGTGGTTTCTGCAAGATGGTCCAGCCGGCTGGTGAAGCGCTTCACTGATAAGTATGAAACAAATGCCGCCGGAAGCAGCAGGACCAGTAAGGCACCCAGGGTTACGGCCAGGGTGATCCCCAGGTAGGGCAGCACGGTCTGCACCATGCGAAGCACAAAATTGACCAGCGGACCGTCTGTTTGATAAGGATTGAGGTTTTCAGCATTAATAATTATGGCGATGCCGCCCAAAAAGATCAGGGAGACAGCAACCAGAGCGACCAGACTGAGTTGAATGTGCATCAGGTCCCAGATCAGACGCTGTTTGCGTTTCTCCTGCCACCAGCACCAGATATATCGCGCCACTCGGAAGAGCAGATAAAACAGACTGATGGTCAGTGACCAGAAGACATAGACACCGCTTACCGATAATTGGTAAGGACTTAACCCAACCAGCAGCAGCAAAACCGGGATAAGGACCGCGATCAGCAGCGTGAGCAGGACGGCATACACAACTTCGAAACCGAATTTACGCCCCCACTTTCCCCCGGGGAGTCGCAGCCGGATAGCCAGCCAAAATGCCAGAATGGCGTTGTAGAATACCAGGGCATTGGCGATCACAAAGTTCTCAACCCGGTCTAAGATCAAGGGCAGCAAACCGATCAGCACCAAGCCCAGGACGAGGCATTCCGCCAGGGCGCGCAACAATCCGGCCGGTTCGAAAAACTGCCTGAGTTTTTTCATTATTCTTTCCTCAAGCGATAACCCACACCCCAAACCGTCTCGATGGCATCCCCCGTTTCCTGAAGCTTGTTACGCAAACGCAGTACGGCGTTATCCACCGAACGGTCCCCGGGCAAATAGGCTTCATCCCAGACCGTCTCGATCAGGTAAGCCCGGCTGAACACCCGGCCCGGATTGGCGAGGAACAGCGCCAGCAGATCAAACTCCAACCGGGTCAGGTCCAGTGTGTCCCCGCTGAGGATTGCCAGGCGGGGTCTGGGTTCCAAATGAATGTTCTTATATGTGAGGTCTTCCTTGATGGGCTGCCGATCCTGTGCAATGGTCTCTTCAATCATGGCCATCCGGCGGAGCAGGGCATGTACCCGGGCAAGCAACTCGCGATTGGAAAAAGGCTTGGTCAGGTAATCATCCGCACCGACTTCCAGACCGATCACACGGTCGGTTGCTTCTCCCCGCGCCGAAAGCATCAAAACCGGGACATGCGAATCCTCCCTGATCTGACGCAGGACCGAAAGCCCGTCCAGTTCAGGCAGCATCCAGTCCAGCACGACCAGGTCGGGCGGTTCAGCGCTGAACTGTACCAGGGCTGATTTGCCATCCGCTGCCAGCCGGACGATGTGCCCGTCGGCGGTCAGCTCACGCCGGATCGCTTCGGCCAGTTCGGCCGCATCCTCAACCAACAGGATCTTTGCCATAGGACGATTTTAGCACACTCAGTTTACGAACAGGATTTTGGGTTTCCCATCAATCAGCACCTGGCCGGATGACCAATTAGGTAACTAACAACAGGGTAGGTGAAATTCGACTTAATGGGGGTTTCCGGGAATTGATCCAGGGCATATTATCCAAGTAATAATATGAAAAATATACAGGAGTTTTCACAATGAAGAAAACCGTTATCACGATCCTCCTGATCTTTCTTGTGCTGCTCTCAGCCTGCACCCGAAAAATTGGATGGGTGGGGATGAATTATGACAGCAAAATGAAGGCTGCCTATACCGGTTTTACCGGCCCTGAATCGGCCATCATCCGCCTGGATCCCGGGGAAGGATTCCTGCTGGAATACCAGGTCACAGTCGAAGAGGGTGGTCTGACACTTCAAATGACCGGACCGGATGGTCAGGTTATTTGGGCAGAAGCCTTCCGCACAGATGACGAAGGTCAATTTCAATTCACGTCGGAAAATGGCGGTCGATATCTTTTGCAGGCGATTGGGGATGAAACCCGCGGAGGATATGACCTCAGCTGGGAAATTACGGACTGAAATACAATTCAATGTATTGAAAGAAACCGGGATGACGGTAATGGTCATCCCGGTTTCAGGTTTAAACACCTCATCCGGCGCTGTGCGCCACATTCCCTATCCTCTCCACGTTGCTCCGGGGACATCGTCACTATCTTCCCCGGGGGAGAGCCTTTTACCCATCAAGGTGAAATTCAATATAGCAAACAAGAAATGGAATACGACTACGATGGTTGGATAATATATGAGATTGTGATGTGAACATATGTCTTTACGGCTTCCCCTCGAGGGGGAAGCCGTCTGCGAAGCAGACTGATGAGGTGTGTTTGTTCTTCAGGCAATATTTGCCTATCCCGGTTGTATAATTAATTATCGGAAAAAACATCATCAAATCGAAAGGAGGGTCGGATGTCATTTGAATTGACCTGGCTGGGACATGCTTCGTTGGCGTTGGAAACGGACGGTTACAAGATACTGGTGGATCCATATCTATCGGGCAATCCGGCTGCGACAGCCAGTGCGGACAGTGTTGATGCAGATTATATTTTGGTTACTCACGGTCATGGGGACCATGTCGGTGATACGGTTGAAATCGCCAAACGCACCGGCGCAACCGTGATCTCCAACGCCGAGATCGCTGGCTGGCTGAGTAAAAAGGGCGTGAAAACCCACGGCCAGCACCTGGGCGGAGGGCACACTTATCCTTTTGGTTATCTCAAATTGACCCTGGCGCTGCATGGCTCCGCTCTGCCGGATGGCAGTTACGGCGGCAACCCGGCCGGTTTGCTCCTGACGACCAATGCCGGTGAGAAGATATACATGGCCGGTGATACAGGACTTTTTGGCGACATGGCCCTGATCGGCGACGAGGGCCTGACCCTGGCTGTGATCCCAATCGGTGATAACTACACCATGGGTCCGGCGGATGCCCTGCGGGCGGTCAAACTCCTGCGGCCTGAGCATGTGATCCCGATCCATTACAATACCTTTGACCTGATCGCACAGGATGCGGAGGCCTGGGCTGAAACTGTCCGGGAACAAACCGACACTGTTGTGGATCTTCTGCAACCCGGCGAAACCTTTATTTATGCATGAGGTGACAGATGGAACATGATAAAAGAATCCCCCCTGGCCAATTCCTGACCAAGCGTTTCCCCGTTTTGCAATATGGGCCGATCCCGGCTTTCAACCCCAGCACCTGGGATTTCAGAATTTGGGGTGAAGTGGAAGAACCGATGGTCTGGACCTGGGATGAGGTGCTGGCACTCCCACGAACGCAAATCAAAATGGACCTGCATTGTGTGACCACCTGGACCAAGCTGGATACCCTTTGGGAGGGGATCTCGCTCAGGCAGCTTGTGGCAGAAGGGTATATCAAACCTAAACCTTCGGCCAAATTTGTGATGCAGCATGCCGAATATGGCTATACTGCCAACCTTCCACTGCCGGTGATCCTGCAGGACAACTTCCTGATGGCAACCCATTACGACGGTAAACCGCTGACACCTGAACACGGTTATCCCTTGCGAGGGGTGGTCGGCGCGATTCCAGATCGGCCGGAGTTGAAAGATGTCTATTTATGGAAAGGCGCCAAGTGGCTGCGCGGCCTGGAATTCATGGCCGAAGACAGGCTAGGCTTTTGGGAAGTCAACGGCTATCACAATGAGGCGGATATCTGGAAGGAGCAGCGTACGTCGCGCTGATCAGGATTTCTGGCGGGAGCGTATAAAGAAGAACGCCAATGCTGCACCACCGGCCAGCATGAATAGACCGATCGCCAGCAGCAGAGGTGAGCGATTGCCGCCCTGCACCGGGGTTTCGGTAGCACTGACAGCGGAATTTGGTTGTGCGCCGAAATCAACGATCACCGTATCGCCTGCAGTCACATTCAATGGATAGTTCAGACTGGTCGTGGCGTTGTATCCATCCGGGATGCCCATGCTCAGGTTATATTCCCCTTCCGGCACGTCTGCAAAGCAGGGCAGATCGTCAACGGTCAATAAGGCAGGGTCACCGCTGATGGTTTCCAGAGTTTGTGAGAATGTCCCCGAACGGTTATTGATGCTGACCACACCGCCTGCCAGGTAGAACTCGGTATCCGAGCGCTTCTGATTGCCGTCCAGGTCCTCATAAAGGACCACGCAGACCTTGGCGTTACCCTCAAAAGGCGTGGGGGTGGGCGGACCGATGGTGGGCGTCGGTGTGGGGCCTTCAGGGGTGGCGGTGGCAGGTGCAACGGTGGCCAGGATCAACTGCTGGGACGGGAAAACACTGCAGTCCTGGTCCAGGCCGTTGAGGGCAATGATCTGATCAATTGAGACGCCCGTTAGCAGGAAAATACGTGTACAGGAATCACCTTCCTGGACGTTGTAAATGATCTGGCCGTCAGCGTTGGGTGTGGGGGTTGAATAGGAAGATTGAGAAAGTGTGCCGGCATTGACCATTTGCGGTGCGGCGAACAGGAAGATCCCGATCAGGAACATCAAGGATAACGTCAGCAGAATAATGTGTTTTTTCATAGTCGTCTTTTCTCTGTAAGCTAGGATTATAACATCTCTCAAAATTAGCGCTAGTTGGGGAGAGTTGGACGAAACTTGCTTTAATTATATAATTATGTCCTCATGAAGAGCAACCTTTTTACAAAATCACTCAAAACACAAGCTGGGATCACCGCGGTCCTGCTGGGGATCCTCCTTTTCAGCGCCGGCTGCGATATCCTGCTGCCGCCCGGGCCGCTGCCACCTACAGCCACACCCACCCAGACCCTGACCCCCACGCCGACCATCGACTGGTTCCCGGCGACGCCCACGCCTACCTTGATCCCCATCGCCAGCCCGACGCCCCAGCCGACCCTGCCCGATGTGCTTGAAGGCGTGACTGAACTTCTGGTCTCGGATGATTTTACTGATGCGAACCTATGGAATACACCGCAAAGCACGTCGGGAAATGTGGCGTTTGGGAATAAGAACCTGACACTGGCGGTTGCCCAAAAAGGGACTTACCTGTTCAGCAACAGCCAACACCCCCTGGCGGCTAATTTCTACCTGGAATTCACTGCGGAGACCACGCTTTGCCAGGCCGATGACCAGTATGGGGTGATTTTCTGGCGCCAATCCGAAGGGGATTATTACCGGCTGCTGTTCACCTGTGACGGCCAATACCGGCTTGAGGTCATACAGAGCTATGTCACCGTGGTTGTGCATGACTGGGAAATTGCCAGCCATATGCAGCCCGGCGCGCCCGCCAGCAACCGGATCGGCCTGTGGGCCAGGGATGGGCAGTTCCAGCTTTATATCAACGACACCTTCCAGTTCGAGGAACGCGTGGCTTCAGAACGCAGCGGCGAACTGGGTGTTTTTGCCCGGACGGTCACCGGCAGTGCCATGACCGTGCGGATCTCCGATTTGCAGATTTATGCAGTGGGTGGGGAATAGAGATCAGGTATTAGGGGATTAGGAACCAGGTATTGGGTATCAGGTATTGGGTAAGAGTCATTGCGGTGCCCGATATTTTCTTTTTACGGTTGTCATTGCGAGGAAGCCGTAGGCCGACGTGGCAATCTTCTATTTTCAAAGACCGGCTAATCAATCCAAGGTAATAGGAAACATCATTCAAAGGATTGTAAATTTCCTGTAAGAAGATAAATTGTTTTTCCTTGGGAATCGAAGATTGCTTCGTCGCTGTCGCTTTAGCCAGCGCCTCATGGCGCATGGCACGTCGCTGATGCGGCTTGAAGCCGGTCAGCTTGTCGCAATGACAAACTAGATGTGCGGCCAGCGCAGCATCAAATCTTCCAGCAATAACCGTACATTGGCATTAGCATCCAACTGCTTCAGGGCTTCCTCATGCGCCAGCACCAGTTCACGCGCAGTGCGGATATCCAGCCTTGCTGCCACCTCGTCAACCTGCGTATCGAAGTCGATATTGACCAGCGGCAGGTCTGCGCCGGAGGCATTGACGAATACATCCCGCCAGAAGGAGAGCCAGACCGGCAGGATTGCACCGGCTTTTTCACGGGCTTTGTCATACGGGCGGGTGAGTTCATCGGCCAGGTGGAAACGGTCCGTGCGAGCGGCGGGCAGCAAGGCCAGCAGGGACTCCAGCGCTTCCCGGCGTTGGGTCAGTTCGTCCGGGTCCAGAGCCAGGCGCACGGCCGCGCCGATCCGTCCGCCTGAGAGATGCGCCAGCAGGCGAGCCTGTTCCGGGTCAAGGTGATGTTCGCTCTGCAGGTAGGCTTCGGTCGAAGCGATCGAGGAAGGGCGCAGCCGGATCACCTCGCAGCGTGAGACGATCGTGGGCAGCAGGCTTTCCAGGGCGTCCGCAGTGAGCAGCAGGATCACCTTTTCGGCCGGTTCTTCCAGGGTCTTGAGCAGGGCGTTGGAGGCTTCTTCGGTGGCGCGCTGGAAATCGGGCAGCAGCGCGATCCGGTAACGGGCGGAATAGGGAGAAAGGGCCAGGGTGTGCTGGAGTTCGCGTACCTGATCAATCAGGATATCTTTGTGGCCTTCCAGGGGCTGCAGCAGGCTCAGGTCGGGGTGGGCCATCGCCAGGATCTGGCGGCACTCCCGGCACTCGCCGCAGAACTCGCCGGGCGTCTCGGATGCGGTGCAGTTGAGGGCCATGGCGAAGCGCAGTGCCAGCGTGCGCCGGCCCACACCCTGCGGCCCCGCCAGCAGGTAGGCATGGCGCAGCTTGTCGCCCGCTGCGTGCGTGCGGAGGAGTTTCACCGCCCAGTCGTGTCCGTGGATGTGCCAGGTTGTCATGAGGGTAATTGTATCATTTTGTGATTTCTTGTCGTTCCGACGAACTGAACGGTCTTAAGCCGCAACAGCGAAGTGCCAAACGTTAAGGAGGTGCGGGCTGGGGTGACGCAACCTCAGAATTGGATAATCAATATACAGATCATTCCTGAAGGATTATTGTGTCAGTAAAAAAACAATGTGGACTGACCTCCGAAAAAGGGAAGCAGTCCGCGCTTTGGAAGAAATATACAATTTTGGTTAGTCAGGATTGATAATGATTGCATTTCTGAGACTGCTTCGTCGCACCCTTTGGGTGCTCGCTCGCAGTGACAAGACGATTTGTCATTGCGAGCCCTCATCAGAGGGCGTGGCAATCTTCTATTTTGCAATTAGTCAGAGGCCAATCAATTGTGGATAATGTTTCGTAAAGAGCGATAAGAAGATCGACTACGTCGGTCTTACGAACCTCCTCGCGATGACAATGATAATCAAAAAGGCTGGGTCAAATGACCCAGCCTTCCTATTCACTACTCTCTATCAATTCACCATTCACTAGCCTTTAGGCTTCGTGGAATTCGCCTTCGACGACATCTTCATCATCGCCGCTGGTGCCGCCCTGCGGGCCCTGCGGTCCGGCTGCTTGCGGGCCTTCGCCCGGCTGCTGGTAAGCGGCCTGGCCAATGGCTTGCATGTCGGCCTGTAAGGCTTCCATCAGGCTCTTGATCCGGGCTTTATCGTCGCCCTGGATCGCCTCACGGAGGTCTTTCACTTCGCCTTCCACCTTGCTGCGCTGGTCGGCCGGGATCTTTTCTCCCATATCCTTGACCAGTTTCTCAGCCTGGTAAGCGACAGTGTCAGCCTGGTTACGGAGTTCCACCACTTCTTTACGGGCTTCATCCGCCGTGCGGTTCTCTGCAGCCTGTTTCACCATCTTCTCAACTTCGGATTTATCGAGGTTGGTGGTGGCGGTGATGGTCACGCTTTGTTCCTTACCGCTGGCTTTGTCTTTGGCGTTCACGTGGATGATGCCGTTGGCATCAATATCGAAGGTCACTTCGACCTGTGGGATGCCGCGCGGCGCCGGTGGGATACCTTCCAGGCGGAAGCGGCCCAGGCTCATGTTGTCACCTGCCATCGGGCGTTCGCCCTGCAGGACATGGATGTCAACAGAGGTCTGGCTGTCCTCAGCCGTGGAGAAGGTTTCACTCTTCTTGACCGGGATGGTCGTATTGCGTTCGATCAGGGTGGTCATCACGCCGCCGAGGGTTTCAACACCCAGCGAAAGCGGGGTCACATCCAGCAGGAGGACGTCTTTGACGTCACCGGCCAGAACGCCGCCCTGGATCGCTGCACCGACGGAAACCACTTCATCGGGGTTCACGCCCTTATTGGGTTCCTTGCCGCCGGTCAGTTCACGGACCAGGTCCTGGATCATGGGCATCCGGGTTGCGCCGCCCACGAGGACTACTTCGTCAATCTCTTTCACGTTCATATCGGCATCTTTAATGGCTGCGTTGAAGGGACCACGAGCGCGTTCAACCAAATGAGAAGTCATTTGTTCAAATTTGGCCCGGTTCAGTTTGAGCAGCAGGTGTTTCGGACCGCTGGCATCAGCGGTAACATAAGGCAGGTTGATCTCGGTCTCCATGACGTTGCTGAGTTCGATCTTGGCTTTCTCAGCCGCTTCACGCAGACGCTGGAGGGCCTGGCGGTCCTGCCGCAGGTCAATGCCCTGTTCTTTCTTGAATTCATCGGCCGCCCAGTTGACGATCACCTCGTCCCAATCGTCGCCGCCCAGATGGGTGTCGCCGTTGGTGGACCGGACTTCGATCACACCGTCGCCAACTTCAAGCAGGCTGACATCGAATGTGCCGCCGCCCAGGTCAAAGACCAGGATGACTTCGGACTCTTTCTTGTCGAGGCCGTAGGCTAATGCCGAGGCCGTCGGTTCGTTGATGATCCGCATCACTTCCAGCCCGGCGATCTTGCCGGCGTCTTTCGTTGCCTGGCGCTGGCTGTCATTGAAATATGCCGGGACCGTGATCACGGCCTTGCTGACCGGTTCACCGAGATAGGCTTCTGCATCCTTTTTGAGTTTCTCAAGGATCATTGCGGAAATTTCCTGTGGGGTGTAGGTCTTATCAACGATCGGGATGTGCACTCGTGCATCGCCTGACGGTCCTGCAACCACTTCATAGGGAACCATTTCGCGTTCGGCTTTCACTTCGTCGTAACGCCGGCCCATGAAGCGTTTGATGGATGAGACGGTATTTTCAGAGTTAACCACGGCCTGCCGCTTGGCGGGAATACCGACCAGACGTTCGCCGTTTTTCGTAAATGCGACAACAGAGGGGAGAAGACGTGAGCCTTCCGCCGTTGGAATGACGGTGGCGCTGCCACCTTCAACCACAGAAACGACGCTGTTTGTTGTCCCTAAATCAATTCCAATTATCTTTGCCATAATATGATCTCCTTAGTTTTCGTTCTTTTGTTATCTAAATATCAGGATACTAAGAGAGTCATAGAAGATCGTTAACAAAACGTAGGATTCTTGTTAGCGGGCAGTGGAAATGACTATTTTTTGATGATCATTTTATATCGGCGTTTGGCGGCCAGAGTTCGGATGAGCAGAGACAGGCTGTAGACCAGCAAAATGCCCATCAGGATGGAAAAACCGAGGACCATTTCTGAGTAGGTATCGGGGGTCATGAGTTATTTTCCCTCCTGTTGGATACGGGTTTGCAAACCGGCCAGCCGTGCCCGGTTCCAGATCAGATCAGCCAGCAGGATTGTGAAGACCCCCAGGCTGGCAAAGAACGCCAGCAGCATTCGTGGGGACATGCTGAATTCAGCGTCCCCGCCGGCCGCAATCACCACCGGGTGGATCGTGCGGTAGAGCCGGATCGAGAAGAAGGTGATCGGGACTGTGATCACGCTGATGATGGCGAAAACTGCCCCCAGCCGGGCTTTCGATTCCGGCGAGTTCAGCGCGCCGCGCAGGATGAAATAAGCCAGGTAGATCAGTTCCATGATGGCCGTAGTGGTGAGGCGCGGCTCCCAGACCCACCAGGTGTTCCAGATCGGCTGAGCCCAGATCATCCCGCTCAGGATGGCTGCCATCCCGAACACCAGCCCAACCTCAACGGCGGCCAGGGAAAGCCAGTCATATTGCATTTGGCGTTTGACCAGGTAAAGCGCACCGCCCACGGCTGCTACAATGAAGCTCAGCATTCCGGCCCAGGCGGATGCGACGTGGAAATAGAAGACTTTTTGCACTGCGCCCATTTGCGCTTCAACAGGTGTGTAGAATAAGATCAGGACCAGCACCCCCGGGACCAGCAGCAGGGAAAGAATATCGAGCACAATCAAAAGGGGACGTTTTTTAGGCAACTTATTCCTCCAGAATGGTTTCGAAGAACATCAGCCCGGCAGCCAGGAACAGGATGTTGCAAGCTGCCAGCAGGAACAACCACGAGCGCAGCTCGCTGAGAGGCTGACCGGCCAGGATACCCCGGCTGGCTTCCACCGCGGCAATCAGGATCGGCAGCGCCAGAGGATAGAGCAGCACCGGCAGCAGGACGTCGCGGGTGCGGGTCTGGATGCTGAGCGCGGCCAGCAGGGTCCCCAGGCTGGTATAAGCGCCCAATCCCAACAGGATCACCAGCAGCAGGGTCGGGTTGAGCATGTTCTGTTTGTAGAAAAGACTGAAAACGGGCAGGAGCACCAGCGCCACCAGCAGGGTGAAGAGCAGGTTGCTGAGCATTTTGCCGAAGAAGATTGCCGAACGGTCAGCGGGCGCCAGCAGGAGTCCATCCAGAGCGTTATTTTCCCGCTCCAGGCTCACACTGCGGTTCAACCCCAGGGTGGAAGCGAAGGCCAGGGAAACCCACAGCAAACCGGCGGCAAGCCCAGCCTGCAGGTCAGGATTCAATTGGAGGGCGAAGTTGAACAGGAACACAACCAGCAGGGCAAACACCAGCATCACAGGTACGCCCTGCCGCCCGCGCCATTCCACCCGGAGGTCCTTGCGGAAGACGACCCAAATGGTATGCAGGTAGCGGCCAAACCCGTTCATTGGATTTCCTGCAGATAATTCTGGAGTTCGGACACCTCACCCAGACGGTCAACGGGCAGGTGATATGCGATCCTGCCGTCCCTGAGCCAGGCGATGTGACTGGCGATCGGCAGCAGGCGCTGCGGCCGGTGGGCGGCGATCAGGATGGCGCGGCCCAGGTGGCGCAATTGCTGCAGACGTTCATCCAGGAATTGGGCGGCTTCCTTATCAAGGCCGGTGTAGGGCTCATCCAGCAGCAGGACCGATGGGTTGTGGAGCAGGGCCCGCGCGATTGAAAGGCGCTGCTGCATGCCGCGGGAATAGGTGCGGACAGGTTTATGCTGGTGGGGGGTCAGCCCCACCGCTTCGATGCTGCCCGCAACTTCAACGGGAATATCATGCAATTGATACAAACGAGCATAGTGGGTCAGGTTCTCAATGGCGTTCAGGTCGCTGTAGAACATGGATTGGTGACCCAGGTAACCGATCTGGCGCCTGGTCCCTGCACCTGACCCTATCATGCCGTCACCAACGATCACTTCACCGGCATCGGGCCGGACGAGCGAGGCGATGATGCGCAGCAGCGTGGTCTTGCCTGCGCCATTGGCGCCGACCAGGACACACAGATCGCCGTCATCAATCGATAATGACAGGTCATCCAATACAGGTTGGTAGTTATATTTCTTGGTGAGTCCCCGGATCACAATCCGCGCTTGGATTGGGTCAGATTTTTCAGGCATCATTGTTCCATTATATTTCAAACGGGGGTGTTCCGGGTCAGGATTGATTGTTTTCATATATTCTATGGCCGCAATTGGAGCAAAATCTGTCCCCGGGTTGGGTGGTTATTTTACAGTTGGGGCATAAAAAGGGCTCCATGAGGAAAGAACGCCGGGAAGGCCGGGATGGCATCTGGTCCATTTCTTCGGCTGTCTGGTAGCTGTCCGGGTAATCTTTCAATATGTCCGGGGTCATCAGGGTTTGCAGGTGTTTTACCTGTTGTCGTTTGGTTTCCAGCTTCATCTGAAGTCTTTTTGAAGCAAACCGTTTTCGTAAAGCTGCTTCCAGAGACCGGATTTCTTCAATTAAGGCATGGTATTGTTTCTCATATTCGCTTTGGGTGACCGGTTCAGAAATTCGAGGATGGTTGGATCTTAGCAAGCGGCTCATGAAGTAGGCGATTGCCAGGACCAGGAATAGGAGAAAAATGATGAAGTAATAATCCATGAGCAGTTATGAAAAGTCAATGAACCCGATCTAAAATTATAAAAACCCACTCCCGGCATTCGATTGGTTTTAATGCAGGAGTGGGGATAAGTGAAAATGAGAAAAACGCGGGTGCTATTTTACTTTCAGATCTTCGCGCTTAAGCAATTTATCGAAAGTTGAGTCGCGGAGTTTCCGCACCAGGTCAGTCTGGGTTTCACACCAGACTTCGTGCAGCGGGCAGGAATCACCAAATGTGCAAATGTCCGGATCCTGGGTGCATTCATTCAGGGTGATCGGGCCATCGATGGCTTCCACCACGTCCAGCAGGGAGATATCTTCCGGTTTGCGAGCCAGGGAGACGCCGCCGCGGGCGCCGCGCGAGGTGTGGATCAACCCGGCGATCGACAGCTGGGAAATGATCTTCGCTAGGAAGGAAGGCGGGATTTCCTGCTCTTCGGCGATTTGGCTGGTGGCCGCCCGTTGGTTTGGTTCCAACCTTGCGAGATATAACATCGCACGTAATGCGTAATCTGCCTGTCGGGTGATTTGCATATTCATACTCTCTTTTTTTCTTCGATGAATGATTATTTCTTATATAAAAGATTTAGGTCGTGCAGGTTCCTCAAAAAACGCTTTCATTGCACGGCGGCGAGGTTTTTCTACCTATCGGGTAGAAAATAGCGTTATTGTCTATTTTATCCAATTTGGAAAGGTTTGTAAAGGAAAGCAGAACGATAGGGAAAGGGTAGGCGAAGTATATTTTGTCATTGTTTCGTCGTTCCTTCAGGAACTCCTTGCAATGACAAATGGTTGACTGGGTCTGTCTTCCTGTAACTTTATCATGGCTTATAATTAACTCGGCACTCTCAAGCCGACTACGAGAATCAATGGAAATGGAAAAATTCACCTACACTCACCCGATCACTGTCCGTTATGCCGACCTGGACCCCCAGGGTCACGTCAATAACGCCGTTTATCTGACCTATCTGGAAAGCGCCCGGCTGGGATATTACGAGAAATCCGGTATCTGGGTCCCGAATTCCGGCAGAAGTACGGGCCTGGTGGTCGCCCGGGTGGAGATCGATTACCTGGCGCCGATCCTTTACGGCGAGGCGATCCAGGTGGGCGTTCGCCTGGAACGGATGGGTGAAAAAAGCCTTACCTTCACCTTCCAGGTTGAGACTGTCAATTCGGGTCAGCCCGCCGCACACGGGATATCCGTCATGGTGGCCTATGATAACGCCGGCGGGAAAAGCAGGGTGATCCCTGAGGAGTGGCGCGAGAAACTGAATAAATTTGAAGGATTGGATGGAAACCATGAAACTGCCTGAAATCAAAACCAATGACATGCTTGATTTTCTGACCGCATTGCTCAATACGCCGAGCCCGACGGGTTTCACAGACCGAGCGATTACATTCTGCGAAGAGACGCTTTCCAAGATTCCGAGTGTTAAACTGCACCGGACGAAGAAAGGTGCTTTGGTCGCGGTAGTGCCGGGCGAAACGGATGATCCCTGGC
This sequence comes from uncultured Chloroflexia bacterium, assembly GCA_963741015.1. Classification (GTDB taxonomy): domain Bacteria; phylum Chloroflexota; class Anaerolineae; order Anaerolineales; family Anaerolineaceae; genus Brevifilum. The sequence continues at coordinate 272,707 of CAVUGP010000005.1, forward strand.
GGGGGCTGACGGCCCATGTGGATACATTGGGCGCAATGGTCAAACAGATCAAGTCCAACGGCCGCCTGCAGGTCACCCGTCTGGGTGGTTTTGCCATGAATACCGTAGAAGGGGAAGGCGTCACCGTTTTTACCCGCAGCGGCGAAACTGTACGAGGGTCGCTGCTGCTGAATAAGGCTTCAAGCCACGTGCACGGTGGGGACGTGAACAAGACCGAGCGCAACGAAGAGACCATGGAAGTCCGTCTTGATGTAAAAACATCAAGTGCTGCCGATACGGAAGCGCTGGGGATCGGTGTGGGTGATTTTGTGGTTTTCGACCCGCGGGTTGAGATCAACAATGGTTTCATCCGCTCCCGGCACCTGGATGACAAAGCCTGTGTCGCGGCTATGGTTTTCGCTCTGAAAGCCATCACGGACGCCGGATTGAAACCCAAAGTCACCACTGTCCTGCACGTCAGCAATTATGAAGAAGTGGGTCACGGCGCAGCTGCCGGGATCCCGGATGAGGTGGCTGAATTGATCTCGGTCGATATGGCTGCTGTAGGTGACGGTCAGGCTTCTGATGAGTTCCATGCCACTTTATGCGTCAAGGATTCGGGTGGGCCCTATCACCATGGGTTAAGCGAGCGGATGCGTGAACTGGCGGAGGAATACGAGATCCCTTACAAAGTCGACATCTACCCCTACTACGGTTCCGATGGCGAAGCTTTCTGGCGCGCCGGCGGGGATGTGGCCCTGGCGTTGATCGGTCCGGGCGTGGATGCCTCCCATAATTATGAACGTACCCACACCGACGCGCTGGTCGCCACCGCACAGTGGTGTCTGGCGTACATGCTCAATTAACCTGAATAAATATGCCTGACCTGCAGCACTGTTTACGCGATCATGATCTGGGGTTCCTGGAAATCGTTGCCGAACTCTGGGGCGTGGAACTGTCCGCGCCGGATGCCCGGCAGGCCCTCCCGCGCCTGGGCAAAGCCCTGCTCGATCCGGCGCTGGTGCTGGAGGTCATCGAGGCGCTGCCCGAAAATGCCCGTGAGGCTTTGGATTCCCTGCAGATCAACGACGGCTGGCTGCCCTGGAGCCGATTCACCCGGGAATATGGTGCTCTGCGGGAGGTCGGTCCCGGCCGGCGGGACCGCGAAAAGCCCCATCTTGACCCAATCTCCGCCACGGAAATACTCTGGTACCGGGGATTGATCGGGCGGGATTTTCTGCGCAGGGAAGGAGAACTGCAGGAATGCGCTTACATTCCTGATGAATTTATGGAGCTGCTGCCGCCGGTAAAACCCTCCGGTCTGGAACCGCCGGGAAGGCCGGCCTCGCCTGGTGAGATCGAGTTTCCGATCCCGGCCACCGACCGGATCCTCGATCACTGCTGCACCTTACTGGCCGCTCTCCGCATGGGCGATCCGGACCGTTCGCCGGCTGTGGGATCCTGGCAGCCTCCGCTGAACGTGGTACATGCCCTGCTGGGCGCGGTGAAGCTGATCACTTCAGGCGAGCAGCCTATTCCGGAAGATGCCCGGCCCTTCCTGGAGATGCCGCGGGGCGAGGCTCTGGCCTGGCTGGTACAGGGGTGGCGCAACTCTGACCTGTTCAATGAACTGTGGCTGATGCCCGGCGTGATCTGCGAAGGCGCCTGGCGCAATGACCCCCGGGCAGCCCGCGAGAAAGTGTTGGCTTTACTGAGCGAGGTACCGGAAGGTGCCTGGTGGAACCTGGATTCGTTCGGAAATGCCATTTTACAGCGTGAGCCGGATTACCAGCGGCCGGCCGGTGATTTTGACTCCTGGTTGATCCGTGATGCGGCGACCGGTGAGTCTTTAAGCGGCCTTAACCACTGGCAGGCTGTGGATGGTGCGCTGATCCGCTACCTGATCGTTGGACCCATGCATTGGCTGGGGCTGGTGGAACTGGCAGCCCCTTCGGAAAATGGGCCGGTCACGGCTTTCCGGTTTTCAAGCTGGGCTGCGGACCTCCTGCTGGGGAAACCGCCAGAGGGTTTAGGCGCGGAAGACCAACCGCTTGAAGCTTTTTCGGATGGCCGGGTGGTCGCCGGGCGGCTGACCTCACGGCTGGCGCGTTACCAGGTGTCGCGGTTCTGCCTCTGGCTGGGGGAAGACGATGAGACCTACACCTACCTGCTCAGCCCGGCTTCCCTGCAGGAAGCGTCCGCTCAGGGATTAAAGGTGGCGCATCTGGAAACCCTGTTCAATAAGTACGGAGAAACGCCTCCTCCCAGTTTGATAGAAGCGCTTCAGCACTGGGCGCAAAAAGGCGGTCAGGCGCGCATCCATCCCTGTGTCGTGCTGCGGGTGGATAACCCTCAGATCCTGCAGGCTTTACGCAGCACTCCCGCGGAACGTTTTTTAGGCGACCTGCTCGGGCCAACCACCGTCATTGTCAACCAGGGCGCGGTTGAAAAGGTGCGGGCCGCACTGGCACGACTGGGCTATCTGAGTGATGTCGATTTTGACGGTGAGGACGATCCCACACCGGATGAAGCCGAACTATAATAATTACATGCCGGACAATTTGAATTCGATGCGTGACCCGACGGTACCTGTTCGCCCCAGGCGTCCATTTCCCCTGACAATTATTTTCTGGGTCCTGATCTTGTGGACAATCCTGGGCTGGCTGCGGTTCAGCCGGGCGATCCTGGACCGGGACCTGATCCTGGCTTATCTCAGCCCGGGGATGTTCTGGTACCTGACCGGGGCGGGCCTGGTATGGGGGCTGGCAGGCTTACCTGCGCTGTGGGGGTTGACCTTCCGATCCGCCTGGACACCGGCTGTGATCGCGGTTGATGCAGCGCTGTTCCCGGCGATCTATTGGATCGAGCGGCTGCTGCTCTGGCGGGACGATAGCAGCCAGGGGAACTGGCCTTTCATGCTGGCCTTGACGCTGATCTGGCTGGGGATCGTCTTTTGGGGCCTGCGCAGCAAACAAAGCGCTCAATTTTTTTCAAAACATAAAAAGGAATCATAAATGGATTATCAGGAACGGGAAGCGAAGTTTTACATAAAGGATCTGGCAGCATTGACCGAGCGGGTCCGGATGACCGGGGCCGACCTGGTCCAGCCGAGGGTGCTGGAGATCAACTTGCGTCTGGACACGCCGGAGGGCGAACTGCGAAAATCAGGGCGGATCCTCAGGATCCGCAAGGATGACAAGGTCCGGGTGACTTATAAGGATAATGCCCGAAATGAGAACGGAATTGTTGCTCGCACGGAGATCGAGTTCGTGGCCGACAACTTTGAAATCACACGAAAGTTCTTTGAAGCCTTGGGTTACCCGGTATCGATCATATACGAGAAGTACCGGCAGGTCTACCGGATCGGGGATGTCGAGGTCATGCTGGACGAGCTGCCCTTTGGCGACTTTATCGAAATCGAAGCGCCCAGTAACACCCTGATCGAAGGTGTGGCGCAAATGCTGGGGCTGGATCGGTCGAAGATGATAGAAACCAATTACCTGGGGCTCTTTGACAGGGCGCGCCAAAACATGAAATTTAATTTCCGGGACCTGACCTTTGAGAATTTCCAGGGGTTATCGCCCACCGAAGAGGATCTTGAGGTCCAACCCGCAGACCGATAAACCGGGAGGAAAGATGGAGAGGGACCTGTATCTAAAACGCTGGCCGGCGATCCGCGAGGGCACCCTGCAAGTGATCGATGCTTTTAAGGATAAAGACCTGGTCTATTTGCCGGTGACTGGTGGCTGGAACGTCGCCCGGATCATGCTACACATCGGCGGGGCGGCAGAATATTGGCTGCACAGCGGGGTACTCACCGGTGAGCGGACGGACCCTGGGATCAAGCGGATTTTGGAAAATTACCCAACGATAGAAAAAATAAAAGCCTATCTGGCGGACCAACAACAGCGGTCAATGAAGCTTTTGAAAGACTTTGATCCCGACCTCTGGACGACGCCGATCACCTTTGAGGATGGCTACGGATATCCTCCGGATTGGATCTTTTGGCACGTGATCGAGCACGAAATCCATCACCGCGGTGAACTCTCGCTGATCACGGGCATTCTGGGCTATGAAGGGTTGGATGTCTAACGTTCCATCCAATTTCGGTTACCGGCAAACCAGGGGCAGATAGTTTTTCTCAGGCCAGTCAACCCCCTCAAATGAAACAAAATCATACTGCGCCTGGAGTGGGGATGTATAGATAAAATTCCCCAGCCAGTCGTTGACCGTGTCCGTCCCCGGCCAGAAGTTCATCATGATCCGGCCCGGTGTGGACGGCAGGTCGCCATTACTCCCATTTTCGGAATGGACCAGGACAGCAGGGTCGTCGCCTACATACCAGTTGATCATATCCGGCAGCCATTCAATGCTGTAGGTGTGAAAGTCCGCCGATGCGTCAAACCCAAGGTCAACCACCGCTTCATGGCCGCCCACATTGTTGGTGTAGTAGTTCGTCTGTAATTGGGTGGGATGGTTGCCTGTGATCTCAATATCAATCTCATCCCAGGGGTTGCCCTCTGAGGGGCCCGTGTAAATAAAGAAACTGCTTACAACGCCGTCCTGAGCAACCGCTTTCATCCGGACGGTGTAGGTGCCGTATTGATAATGCCCATTGGAGCGATATTCTCCGGAAGCGTAATTCCGGTCGCTGCAGGGGCAACCCGTATCATCAAGCTGAAGGGTCATTATGCCGCTGTTGAAGAAGACGTTATCCGCCTGCCAGCCGCAGTCAAAGGGATCGCCGTTCGTCCAGCCGTCAGCTTTTTGCCAGAGGGTGGTGTTATAAGTATCGAAATTGTCCGTGAAAGGCGAATAGGAGGGGTCATCTGATTGCGCAAGCGCGGCAGGTTGGAGAAAAAACTGGAGGAGGATCATCCCTGCAAGCAGGAAGAAAAAGGTCAGCCGGATTGGATGATGGTTTTCCAAGATGTTTTCTCCCATAAAATCCGCATAGATGGCAAATTTGAAAAGTCCAACCCTTTCAGGCTGGACTCTTAAATCGGAGAAAGTATATCACAATGATTGCCCCCGCAAGGAAGCGGTTTATTGTGTCAGGAAATCCCAGGGGTTCACCCGGCCGTAATCGTCGCTGCGCATTTCGAAGTGCAGGTGCGGTCCGGTGGATTGGCCGGTGCTGCCCATCAGGCCGATCGTATCGCCCTGATAGACTTCCTGACCGCAGACCACATTGATCTGGCTCAGGTGGGCGTAAAGGGTTTGCCAGCCGGAACCGTGGTCGATCACGATCATTTCGCCGTAACCATAGTCGTTCCAACCGGCGTAGACGATCACACCGCTGTCGGCTGCATAGATTGGGTTTCCCAATCGCCCGGCGATGTCGATCCCGAAGTGGTTTGTCTCGGGTGTGTAATCATAGCCGGAAAGGTAGTGCTCCGTACTGGGCCAAATGAAGATACCCGTCCCGGTAATGCCATCGTAAGAACTGGTGCAGGCGCCTGGTCCGAGGTGCTTGGCTGTGGCGGGTTCTTCACGGGTGATGCGAGGCGTGCGCCAGTCCGTATAAGTGCCCTGGCCGCCGGGGATCATCAGCATGGTATCCGGAGGGATGTGGGGGTTGGCGTAATCGCCGACTTCTTCGGCGGTCAGGTTGTTACCGGGCCAGTTGATAATATCTTCCGGTGTGACATTATAAAATTCAGCCACGCCGTTCAGGCCTTCGCCGGCGCTCCACATATGATAGACGCCGTCCACCGGTAGAATATTGAGTACCTGCCCGGGAACAATGAAGTGTGGGTCATCGCCAAGAGTGTAACGGTTGCCCCACAGGATCGTCTCCGGTTTCAGGTTGAACTTTTCGGCAATGGAGAAAATCGAATCGCCTGATTCAACAGTGTATTGGATCACATCATAACGGGTGTTCAGTACAGGCAGGATCGTGTGCAGGTCGGCCAGCCGGGCAACGCCATCCGTAACAGCCCCGCCCATCGCAAATTCCGGGGACGATACGGTGGCTGTTGGTGTAGGCAAGGCGTCCGCCAGGGCGACGCCGTTGTTATCGGTGGTCAGTTCTGTATCCGGCAGATAAAAGGCATCCATCACGCCTACCACCACCAGGATCAGGGCCAGGGTGATCGCCGCGGTGACGAATCGCAGGGTCGAGTCACCCAAACCCAATCGGCGCAGGCGTTCCCAAAGCCGGGTCAGGCCGGTTTGCTGGGGTTCAGTTGTGGATTCGGGTTGAGGATCGGCGGCAACAGGTTCAGTATCCTGAGGCTGCCAGGGATTGGTTTGATTTGACATGATAAAACTCCGGTAAAGAGTCTAACACGTTTTGGATTGAAAGGGAACCACCCGGTATGAATGGAAATATGCGGATTGAGAATGTATTCATAAAAATCAAACAGCGATCATCAACGGCTTAATTTCTGGTCACAGACCTGCCTGTACCCGCAGCCGGCGCAGCGCGCTGCTGAATTATGAGATCGTTCAGGGGCTGTCCGGCGCCGGGATTGCGCATGGATTGCATCAATTAATTCCAGAAGTTCGCTTCGTTGTTCCGGCGTGTAGTCGATCTCGAAAGTCTCCCTGGGGTAACGCAGGATGCCGTGCGGAGGGGTCTTGCCGGTGGTCGCTTCCACCAGGTAGCAGTAGGCCGCAAGCTGCAGGATGTGCGAGTCGTAAGGCTGGCTGGGGGTCCGGCCGGATTTCACTTCAACCGGCACCGGGATGCCATCCTGATAGACGAGGTAATCCGGTTTCCCTGCCAGGTTGAGTTTGGGGTCGAATAAAGCCTGGTTGTTCGGCTGCCACTGACCCACATCGGTATACGCGATCCGGCCGCCGGGGAGCCCGGTTTGGTGTCTTTTACGGCTGGCCAGCCAGAGGAAGACAATGGCTGCCGCGATCAGTCCCAGTGCAAGCCAGATCATATCTATGTGCCGAAAAGTTGAAAAGTCAGGATCAAAGCCAGGGTGATCAGGCCGGCCAGCAAGAACAACCAGCCTATTAGACGCAGCGCGCCGGAAACGAACACCTTGCGACCATGAAGTGTATGGTGTTCGGTCCCGGCCGCCATTGCATCCTGGTTCCCGGATTCAACTCCCTGCTTGCGGTACCACCAGGCCCGTTGGCAGTAGAGATAGGCACCCAGGTCGGATGCGTTAATCGTCTTCATCCGATTCTTCCATTTCAGCCAGTTGTGCCGAAAGGTTGAGAATCGTTTTTTCCAATTGCTGCTGGCGGAAACTGATGGTGATATCCGCTTGGGTCCGTTCGATGATGCTGCGGGCGATGTCCGTCCGGCGGCGTAGGCCGTAGGTCAGGGCATCGGGATAATCCATGGTGACCAGTTGGGCGTAAATGTCCTCCATTACATCCAGCAGGCGCTCCACTTCGGGGGAATGTCCCTCCCGCATGATATCCATGATCCGGCGGCGCAGCTCACCGACAACTTCCGATAGACCGTTCAAATAAGTGGCGAATTCCACCTGGAGGTCTTCCGGGCTGGGCCACTCCTCGTTCAGGATGGTTGCCACCGTCAAATGGGCTTCGCAATATTCCTTCAAGGCATCCTGGGCGTAACCGGAGAAATAAAGGTCCGGGTCGTTAGCCAGCCCTTCACGGATGGCCTTTGCCAGCGTATCGGCCTCCGCCAGGTGCTCACGGGCCAGTTCGGCTTCGTCCCGATGGATGGCACGGATGGCGCGTGCTGCGTGCCGGGTGAGTTCCCGGCTTTGGGCCAGGGCTGCATCACGGATCCGGTTTTTTTGTTCGAAGGATCCCCTGATCCGGTCGGAAAGTTCTTCAAAATCAATCATCGGGTTTCTCTGGATTCTCGTTGGGGTGGAAGAGGTCATCGGCCAGAGTGTGGCTGACGGGCAGGTTGATCTCTCCGAATTTGGTTTCATAACGTTTAATATTTTCATTGAGTGCGATCAGGAACAGTTTGACCGCAGTGGGCGACATCACCAGGCGGGATTCCACAGTTGGGTCCTTAACGCCGGGTAACAGCAGCGAGAAATCCATCACGAATTCCGCCGCGGTGTGAGAGATCCGGACGAAATTGACATATTGGGATTCCAGGTCTTCCGGAAGAATGAAATTCGGTATAGGGTTGTTGGGCATTATCGCTCCAATCTAGAAGGGGATATCGTCGTCTTCTGGTGCCCCTCCGGCATCTCCCATATCCTGTTCGTATTCGCTGCCGCCACCTTCACCACGTCCACCTGGCAGGAAGCGTACGTTGATTGCATTGACCTCGAACGACGCAGCGGGAGTGCCGTCCTGCCGGGTGTAGACTCGAGGGCCGCCGGTTTGCGGGTCGGGTCGTAAGCGGCCGACCACTAACACGGGACGTCCCTTGCTGAGATACTGGTTACACGATTCCGCCTGTGCCCCCCATACGGATACCCGGAACCAGGTGGTCTCATCGACCTTCTGTCCGGAATTATTGGTATAGGAGCGCGATGTGGCAACGGAGAAGCTGGTGACAGCCTGGCCGCCGGGCGTGAACCGCATGACGGGGTCGTTGCCCAGATATCCGACGATGGTTAATTGTTGAAACATGATTTTCTCCCTTTCCTTAAAATATTGAGGACTACTCCTATTTTACTGCAAAAATTCCCCTGCTTCTTACCAGTCTGCGGCGTACCAGCGCAGATATTGCTCCAGATGTTCAGCCCAATATTCTTCAGTATGACTCCCGTTGAATAAATACCATTCATGCGGGATGTTATTTTCATCCAGCAGGTTTGCGAATTCTTCAGCGGTTTTCCATTCCTGGTCGTTCCGGCCGATATCGATGAAGAACAACGGCAGCTCATCAAGGGGACTTTGGATCATCCAGGCGGTCAGGCGACCGCCGTCGGCTTCAAATAAAGGCAGGCTGTGTGCGCCGACCCGGCTGAAGAATTCGTAATTTTCGAACCCGAGATGCACAGCCCAGGCTGCCCCGCGTGAAACACCGGCGATCGCCCGGTATTGTTTTTCGGGCAGTGTGCGGTAATTCATATCGATCCAGGGGATCAGGTCTTGTATCAAGGCATTGCCGTATTGCGAGGTTTGCGGTGGAGTGAAGATGGCTTCAAGCGGCATCACGGCTATGAATGGGGAAATCTGGTCCGCCGCGATCAACGCATCCATTGTGTCAACCAGGCCCAGCCGCTGCCACTGGTCCTGGCGATAAGAGAGGCCATGCAGCAGGTAGACTACCGGATACCTGACCTCGCTGTCAACGTCATAACAGGGCGGCAGATAAATATCGAAGTAAAGGTTATCCCCCAGCTGGTTGCTGTAGAAATGAACGGTGGAGACCTGGCCGCCTATTTCCATACAGGACGGTGTGGGTGAGATTTCAGTCGGTGTTGCAGTGGGGGTCTTGGTGATTTCCGGAGTCGGTGTTGCCTTTGTTGATTCGGTTGGAGTGACTTCCACGGTGGGAGAGATAACGGGTTCTGCCGGTGGCTGGCAGGCGCTGAGGATCAATAACATCAGGAACAAAACAACGAACAGTGCGGTATGCATGCGAAAGAGGTTGTCTTGACGTTTGGACATGGTTCGGATTATACTCTTATCTGCCCGGGGTGTAGCGCAGTTGGTTAGCGCGCTGCGTTTGGGACGCAGAGGTCGGCGGTTCAAGTCCGCCCACCCCGACTCTGATTGGAATGGGAAGGCGAACGAAAGCTTTACCGACGTTCTCCTTGCCATTTTTTGTATGACAATTTGAATTTTATCAAAAGGGTGAAATCTTGTCCAAACCGTACCTGTCCATTGTTATCCCAGCCTTTAACGAAGCCAACCGCCTGCCTCCCTCGCTGGAGAAGATTGACGCGTTCCTGAACGGCCAGGATTTTTCGGCTGAGGTGGTCGTGGTCGATAACGGCAGTTCGGATGGTACTCTGGAGATCGTCCAATCCTTTATCCCGAAGATGCCCTACCTGCGGGTTTTCCATGAGGACCAGCGTGGGAAAGGCCTGGCGGTCAAGCGGGGGATGCTGGAAGCCACTGGTGAATATCGTATTTTTTGTGATGCCGACCTGTCGATGCCGATCGAGCAGGTACTGCGCTTTATCCCCCCGGTCCATGAACCGGTGGATGTGACCATCGGCTCCCGCGAGGTGCCCGGCGCCAGACGCTATGATGAGCCCGGATACCGGCACCTGATCGGACGCGCCTTTAACACCATGGTCCGCTGGCTGGTCCTGCCCGGCCTTCAGGACACCCAGTGTGGGTTTAAATGCTTCAAGGGTGAGGTCGCTGATAAGATCTTTATGCTGCAAACACTTTCGGGTATGTCATTCGATGCAGAGGTACTTTTCATTGCCCGTAAAATGGGGTATGACATTCAGGAGGTAGCCATCGATTGGTATTTCAATCCCGACAGCCGGGTCCGGCTTGTGCAGGATTCGATGCGGATGGCTTTTGATTTGATCGATATCCGCCTGAAAGCAGGTCGTGGAGTTTATGACGCCGAGAGTAAAGTTTGACCTGTCGCTGATCCCTGAGCGACCGGATCTCCAATTTGAAATTGAATTATGGAAAAAAGGCCTTCGCCTGGTGGCGGGGGTGGACGAGGCTGGCCGCGGCGCGCTGTTGGGACCTGTCTCTGCAGGCGCGGTGGTCCTGCCGCACGATCTTCCGGACCTGTTTGACCGGCTGGATGGCGTCCGTGATTCCAAGGAAATGACGCCGGAAGAGCGTGGGTATTGGGCGGTTGAGATCAAGCAAGTCGCGGTTTGCTGGGGGGTCGGGTATGCATCCGCAGCGGAAATTGACCGGATTGGTATCCTGCCCGCGACCTACCTGGCGGCGACGCGTGCCCTGGCTGGTTTGACGATTGACGTGGAACATATTCTGATCGATTACATCACCCTGCCTGACGTCAAAACGCCGCAAACCCCATTGACCAAAGGTGACGCCCGTTCGTTATCGATTGCGGCTGCTTCGGTGCTGGCCAAGACTGAGCGGGATGCCGTGTTGATTTCCCTGGATGCGGATTACCCCGGTTATCATCTGGCAAGCAATAAGGGGTATGGGACAGTGGAACATCGCGCTGCTCTCGAGTTCGATCGGCCCCTGCGCAATCCACCGTTATACCTTCTCGCCGATCGCAGAGAAGGGTGAGAGTGGGGGGGAAGAAGAGTAGAGATTAGGTATTGGGGATCAGGTATTAGGAATCAGGTATTAGGTAAGTTTGATATCAGGGTTGGTCATAAAGGGCGGATTGCTTAACCTAACAACGGTAATTTGTCATCGCGAGCGAGCACCCGCAGGGTGCGACGAAGCAATGACAAACTTGGCATATCACACTAAGAATCAGGCTACGTCCCCCAATCCCGCAAATACAGGAAGTCATACCCGATCGTGCGTTGGGATAATTTCGCGATCGGCGGCATCACCCGTTTAAAGTGATTGCGCCGCATGCGGTTAACCACCTGGTCGACAAAATCGGGGGCATAACCTTCCGCAATGCAGTCTTCCGGCCGGTAGCGCTGGTCCACCAGCAGGTAGAGCAGGCGGTCCACTTCAGCATATGTGAAACCCAGCTCGCCTTCATCCGTCTGTCCCTGCCAGAGGTCGGCCGAAGGCGCTTTATCGATCACTGCCTGCGGGACACCCAGGGCTTTTGCCAGCTGGCGTACCTGGGTCTTATACAGGTCGCCGATCGGCTGGAGCGCAGCCGCCGAATCACCGTAAACGGTGGAATATCCCAGCAGGAGTTCGGTCTTGTTGCTGGTACCCATTACAAGACCGTTGAAGGCGCTCGATTGATCGTATAACACAATCATCCGCATCCGGGCCATGATATTGCCCGCCCGCATCCGGTTCATATCTTCATAGTGGTTGATCAGGGGGTCAACCATGTCTGTGATCTCGACCGTCAACGACCGCACTCCCAGGTCGTCGATCATGGTTTGCGCGTCGTCAAGTGTATCCTGAGCGGAGGTTTTATAAGGCATGCGCACGGCCAGCACATTTTCCGATCCCAGGGCACGGGCAGAGAGGTAGAGGCTCAGGGCTGAATCGATCCCGCCGGAGAGTCCCAGCAGCGCTTTGTTGATCCCCACCCGGTTCAATTCGGTCCGGATAAAGCCGGTGATGATTTTTTCGGCAAGGTCGGTGTTGATGGTCAGGTCAGTCTGCATGGTTTCCCAAAATTCTTTCCAATTCACTTTGAACGAGGTTGGTACGCTCATCCCGCAGGAGAGGGAGCCGGGCACGGGTACGGTGAAGCTCGTTGAGGTCAATCTCAGCAATAGTCAGTGATTCCTCAAAATCGGGCGCTCTGACCACCAGGTCGCCGTTTGGGTCGAAGATGGTTGACCCGCCCCAGAAGTTCAACCCATCTTCATACCCAACCCGGTTGGCGTGGGCAACGAAATTAGTGAACAGTCCGGCATAGGCCCGGTTGGTGTGCTCCACCCAGGCGGAACTGCTCAGGCGAGGGTCAGCCGTCAGGCCGCGGCCGGGGGAAGCGGAATGGAACAGGAGAATGTCCGCGCCGTCCAGCCACAAGAGATAAGGCGGCGAGGCATGCCAGAAATCCTCGCAGATCAGCATCCCTACCCGGCCAAAACGGGTGTTGAAGGCTCTTATTGAATCACCCCAGGCGAAGAACCGGCCCTCATCGAACATCCCGTAAGTTGGAAGGTAGACCTTGTTATGGATATGTACGATCTTTCCTTCCGCCAGATAAGCCGAGGCGATATAGAACCGGTGGCGGCGGTCTTCGTGGACAAAGCCGACCATCAGGTCAATCCCCAGGCTGGCATCCAGCAGTTCATTGAAAACGGGATCATTCTGGTCGGGGCGGATGGCTGTGGTAACCGCGAGGTCCTGCAATACATACCCGGTCAGTGAGAGTTCCGGGAAGATCAGCAGGTCAGCGCCTTTTTGTTTGGCTTCCGCGATCAGAGTCTGATGGGTTGCCAGGTTGGCTTTTACTTCCCCGAGCTTGGTGTTGAATTGTGCTAATGCAATATTGATTTTCATGGTTGGGCCAGTTTCATTTTTTGAGTGTTTTATTTATTTTACTTGTTTTTACCCGAGACCTGTTATTGGGGTCCCTCAGGCAATGCAACTGATTGGACTGATGAGAACGGGTATAATTGATTATCCACTTCCACTACCTTCGGATGTCTAATTTACCCCATGATGGCGCTGAGTGATTGTCAGGATAAATCGGAATATTCGAGTCCAGCCTGGTCGATCATTGATGCCGATTGGCGGGACTACACCCAACTCAACCAGTTGGAACGGACCTGTTTTAAACAGGAAGACCTCTGGCCGTTTTGGGACCTGATCGGTGTACTGACCCTGCCGGGGATCGTGCGGTTGAAGGCGGTCCTCGATGGCAAGTTGGTGGGTTTCATTGGCGGGGAGCGGGAAACAGGAAAAAAGCTGGGTTGGGTGACCACCCTTGGTGTGCTGCCGGCTTATCGGCGCCGCGGGATCGCGCTGGCCCTTTTGGCACGCGGCGAGGAAGCCCTGGCTATGCCGAGGATCCGGTTGAGCGTGCGTGCCAACAACGAAGCCGCTATCCGGCTGTATGAATCGATCGGATATACCCAGGTGGACCGTTGGGATAAATATTACGTTGGCAGTGAAGATGCCCTGGTTTTCGAGAAGAGGCGTTGACTTTGATCCTGACTCGGTTTATACTGAATCAACTTATGGCATTGAACAATTAAAGGTTTAGATGCAAAGAATCACTCAAATCAAGTTATCGATTGGGCACGCCGCTCCACACGCCGCGTGCTCTTTTTTATATCTCTTTCGATAGAAAGGAAAAGTGCACTATGGACTACGGATTGATCGGCAAAATTGAGAAGGCCAAACGCTATGCGGAGGAACGCGACCGGATCACATTCAAGCAATTTACCGTCACTTTTGAAGGCGATAATAACGACCATACAGTGACCTATGACAACGGTGAATGGCATTGCAATTGTGATTTCTTCCAAACTCGCGGCCGATGCAGCCACACCATGGCGCTTGAAACGATCCTCGAAAATATGGTGGATATTACCAGCGTTGACTGAACTCGGATTTTCCCGATCATGATAAATTGATAAAACAACAGGCCGTGGAAACCCACGGCCTGATCTTTAGTGTCAGCGTTTAAGAAACTGGATCTAGACTAATTACCAGCTGTCCGGAGCATTCTTGGGATGGATGATCCGGTAACCGTCATTGAGCTCGTCAATCTCATCAACTTCATCGGAGGTCAGTAAAAAATCAAAGATATCCACATTTTCGCGGATATGCTCAGGGTTGAGCGAACGCGGGATTGGTATCAGATCATGTTCGAGCTGCCAGCGCAGGATGATCTGTACGGGTGATTTGTTATATTTTGTCGCGAGTTTTTGGAGGATGGGAGCGTCCACGCGCTGCGCCCGGGCGATTGGACAGTAAGATTCAACCTGTATGCCTTTCCCCTGGCAAAATTCGATTAGCTCTTTTTGATAAAGGAAAGGATGGATCTCAACCTGGAGCACGGCGGGAACCACACTGCTGTTATCTATGGTGCGTTGGATCAAGTCGATCGTGAAATTACTCACGCCGATGGCGTGGGTTTTTCCTTCTTTCTGTAAGGCAATCATTGCCCGCCAGGTTTCAAGTGACTTTGAGAAATTATTCGGGTAAGGCCAGTGAATGAGCAGCAAGTCCACATAATCAGTCCGCAATTTATTCAGACTGGACTTGAAAGAATCAAAGGTCTCAGGAATACCCTGGTATTCATCGGTTATTTTGGTGGTGATGAAAATATCCTCACGTGGCACGCCGCTTTCCGCTGTGGCCTGCCCGATCACCTCCTCATTGCCGTAGCTTTGAGCTGTATCGACTAGACGATAGCCATCTTCCAGAGCGGTCTTAATTGCTTCCACCCCTGAAGGCCCGCGCAGGACATTGGTGCCAAAGCCCATTATAGGCATTTCACTGCCGTTATTGAGAGTCCTGGTTGACTGTAGGTCCACGAGTAATCACTTTCTTTACCACTTAGGTGCCCAAGGTGGGTTGCCGGTGCGTTCATTACGATTGAGAGCGTTCAATGCTTGCATATCGTCCTGATCCAATTCAAAGAAAACCTCAGCGTTTTCAGCGATCCTGTTCTTGTGCACCGATTTGGGGATCGCGACGATGTTATGGTGCAGGAGCCATGCCAGCATGACCTGTGCGGTTGTCTTGTCGTGTTTTTTCGCAATTCCCCAAAGGACTTCATTGTCAAGGAATTTGCCGCGGGCAAGCGGGCTATAGGCTTCCAGCAGGATACCCTTCTCACGGCAGAAATCCAGCAGTTCTTTTTGATACAGGAAGGGATGGAATTCAACCTGGTTGACGGCTGGAATAACATCCGTCTGGGTGAGAAAGTCTTTCAAAATCTTGATGGTGAAATTGCTCACCCCGATGCTCCGGGTGAGGCCCTCTTCCTGTAGTTCAATCAGCGCCTTCCAGGTATCTGTCGTCCGTTTAAAATCCACAACATCCGGCCAGTGGATCAGGATCAGGTCAATATAGTCGGTTTGCAGGTCAATCAGACTTTGTTTAACCGATTGTTTGCTGCTTTCATATCCCTGATTTCCATTCCAGATCTTGGTTGTCAGGAAAAATGACTCACGATCCCGCCCGGAAGCTTTCCAGCCTATTCCTACCAGGTTTTCATTGTGATAGGCCTGGGCTGTGTCGATCATGTCATAACCCATTGAAAGGGCGTATTCGACTGCGTGGGCACAACTGTCGCCGCTGGATTGGAAGGTGCCGAGACCTAGATATGGGATCTCGACGCCGTTATTCATTGTAACTGTTGAATGGATGTTTTTTGTCATGGCTCTCCTTCAATATTGTGGATTTCATTCACTTATATTTTACCCGTCCTGAATCTATTTCAAAAGAAAATAGCAGCCGGAAACCTGAGGAAAGAGTTAAAATAGGTATACTTAACCCACCCATGGATCATAAAAAGTCTTCTCTTCGAGTAATTCTCTTTGTTGCTGTTGCGTTAATGCTCAACGGCTGCCTGCGCCCGGCGACTTCTCCCACGATTGACCTGAGTCAATTTACCCCGCAGTCCGGAACGCCCGATCTTCCGGCCGGAATTGAAGAATTGACACCCTCTGTTACTTCAACTCCAAAACTTGATTCTGCGACCCAGACCGTTCTGCGGATCTACCCGCTCTGGTTGGGTAGTTCCTGGGTGTATGACTATCTGGGGTATACCCAGGATGCAGAAGTACGCTGGCGGGTGACCGAGACCGTGGTGGATACCCAAATTATTGATGGATATTACGTTGCAAAAGTTCAGCGGACGGCGGAACTGCTGGAAGGCAAACCGGCTGATGATTTTCCTTATTTGCCCGAAGTGGGTGTATTTTATTACCTGATTGACGGAACCGATATCTATAAATCCAAAGACCAGGTCCAGACCGACCTGACAAATGCCTGGCTGGATCTGGTGATCCCGTTCCCTGAGAAGGGTGATATCTGGTATCCGGACCCTCAGGAGAGAGCTTCGGCCGAACCGGCAGCGGTCGGTTATCGTTATGCCTCAGATCCTTACGACCAGGGCCTGCCTGAAGATGGCACCATCCACACCTGTTACAATGTGGCCACCCGCGTGATAGACGGCAATGATGAAGGTACCTTTTGTGAAGGGGTGGGTTATGTCTATCAGGAAGCCACGATCTGGAATACGGGTGTGGGCTTCCGCTCAGAATTGATCGGGTTCTCTTTGCAATGAACACCTGGGACAAGATACAGCGCTGGCTGATGTTCAACCTGCTCTATTTTGGCCGCCCAGCCTGGGATACCGGCATTTCTCCCCCGGAATTAATTGAACTTTTGGACCAGGTTTCACCAGGCCATGTCCTGGATGTGGGCTGTGGGACCGGGACGAACCTGCTGACGATGGCCGAAAGGGGCTGGCAGGTGACCGGGCTGGACTTTGCCTGGCTGTCGGTCCTGAAAGCACGGCGGAAATTGCGCCGGGCCGGATGTCCGGCACGTGTACTTCGGAGAGATGTCACTGACGACCTGGATTTGGGCAATTCTTATAACCTCGTACTGGATATGGGTTGTTTCCATGGTCTGTCTCCTGACGGCAGGCTGCAGTATCGTGAAAACCTTAACCGCTGGTTGAAGCCAGGCGGTACCTACCTGCTCTATGCCCATAAACGACGATCATCACAATCCAATTATGGCGTGGATGAGAGGGATTTAGTGGGCGTTTCAATCTTTTCTGGAATTGGTTTGGCGTTCTGATAACGATGAGGTGCGGCCGGATGGTGAGGGTGGTTTCCCGGCGCTTTGGGTCAGGTTCAAAAAACCGTACCAGGCGTAAACATTACAAAACTATTACAGTATCAGAATAGTTTAATTACTGCCAGTTGATCGAGATCCCTGAAAATAACCCGACCTGAGGTTCCCAGTTGATTTATCTGAACTAAAAATGAATAAGATCAGGTCATAATTTGGCCCGGAAATCCAAATCACGTTCCTTACCCCCTATTCAGGTATTGGAATCGCCCTGTCCAATCGGCCAGGTAAAAATTGCACCTTCTGACCGATGGCGTCGAGACCTAAAAAGTGGATAATTGCATCACGGTTGGACGGAATACCTTTGTCCTATACCGATGGAAATGAAGCAGGATGAATTTGGCGCATGAATTTGGGAAAACAGAAAGAAAACAAATGGAAGAAAGCCCTATTCGGTGCAGCCATAGGAACGATCATTAGTGCTGTGCTTGCCATCTCTCTGTACGTTTTGAGCGGGCAGGCCCTCTACCTGGCAATCATAGGGCTGGGTGCGGGGATTGGATTTTCCGTCGGTGGTGGATTGGACAACCCAATGGGTTCCGATTAACCTCCTCAGTAAAGTTTTGACCAAGCTTTACCTACAAAGAACATCATTTTCTCCTCTGACATAACCGGAAGCTGATTGACTTCCGGTTATGTCTTTAATCCAATACCTCCCCTGGTTGGGTAAACACAATTTATCGTTTAAAATAGAAATTATATTGGTAAATGTTTGAGGAACTTTGTATGTCCCGTTTTAATAAATATATCTGGCATGGTTTATTGTTGATCGCAGTCCTATCTGGCGCAGTCAAATCAGTCAGTGCTGAACCTGTGTCAATCGTGGCCGCCCAATCAGGTTGGGGGGCGGTTGGATTTGGCGCGGGGTATATGCGGTTCGACCATTTATCTGTACCGGATGGTCTTTCTGAGGATACGGTGCTGACCATCCTGCAGGACCAACAGGGGTTCCTATGGTTCGGCACGCAGGAAGGCTTGAACCTTTACAACGGTTATGGATTCACGGTCTATCAGGCTGATCCCAACAGCCCCGATTCCCTTTCTGATGCCTATATCACTGCGGCGGTCGAGGACCCCAACGGCGATCTGTGGTTGGGTACGTATTACGGTGGATTGAACCGATTTGACCGGCAGTCGGAAAACTTTGTGCATTATCTGCCGGACCCCAGTGACCCTCACGCACTGCCCACAGAAAGGATCAACACGCTTTTAATGTCCTCTGAGGGCGACCTCTGGGTGGGAACCCGGGCGGGGTTGAGCGTGCTGGATTCGGTGACACAGGATTTTCTAACCTATACCAACGATCCCGGTAATCCCGCTTCACTCAGTAATGATGAAATCCTTTCATTGTATGAAGATGTGGATGGCACCATATGGGTCGGAACGCAAGATGGATTGAACCTGTTTGACCCCTCCCGGGGGACATTCACCCGCTTTTTGGAAGGCATGCTCTCAGGTGCTTCCAGGGTGAACGCCATCACCGGAGACGGGGAAAAAGGCTTGTGGGTGGGCACCTCAGATGGCCTGTTCCATTTCGACAGGCGCAGCCTGACCTATAAGGTCTATTATCATGAAGAAAACGATCTGCAATCACTGAGCAGCAACGATATTTCAGCGCTTTATCTGGACCATTCCGGCGCATTATGGATTGGGTTTGCGGACCGCGGGTTAAACCTGGTGACCGAATCCACTCCGGAGACGTTCCGGGTCATTTCCTATACGCACCAGGATTATGATGTCAACAGCCTCAGTCACGACGGGATCGGGACCATTCTTGAGGATGACGGCGGGATCATGTGGTTTGGCACGCTTGGCGGCGGGATCAATAAAGCCAACCCGGATACCCGAGCATTTGGTTACTACCATCACAAACCTGGCAACCTTAATTCACCTTCTGCCGATAACATCACCGCCATGGCATTTGATGAATCTCGCCGGAGTCTGTGGATTGGAACGGCTGATTCGGGCCTGGACCGGATGGACCTGGCAACCGGGAAATTCATCCATTATGAAGCCAAAGCGGACGACCCCAGCAGCCTGCACAGCAACCAGGTGCTTCTGCTGCATATCGGCCCGCGCGGCCAGCTTTACGTCAGTACGGCCGGGGGCTCGCTTCAGGTTTACGACCCCGGCAAAACCGGGTTTTCAGATGTGCTTCCTAAAAATACAGGATTCCCCAGTAATGCCGAAACGACAGCCATGACCCATGACCAGGATGGAATGCTCTGGCTCAGCCAGGCATCGGGTGAATTATTAATGGTTGATCCGGCCAGCGACAAGATCGTGCGTTACAGATTGGAAACCAGCCAGCCACCTTATCTCAAGGATGACATGATCCTGGATATCTATGCGGATGATGAGGGGATCATTTGGCTGGGAACTGAATCCCAGGGTCTGGTCAGGTTCGCTCCGGGCGAAAACACTTTCACGGTCTACAGCGAAAACGACACTACTACCGGGCCAAGTCACAACAGTATTACCAACATCTATCCGGATGAGGATGGGATCCTCTGGTTGGGGACGGCCGGCGGCGGGTTGAACCGGTTCGATCCGGTCACTGGACGGTTCAGTTATTACACCATTGAAAATGGCCTGCCCTCCAACCGGGTTTTTGGGATCGCAAAGGATTCCTTTGACTATTTATGGCTGAGCACCGGGAACGGCCTTGCCCGGTTATTTCCCATGTCGGAACTGATCCGGACTTATGACACCCGGGATGGCTTGCAGGGCAGCGCTTTCAACATTAACGCCTACGCAGTAAGCGATGATGGTGCATTGTTTTTTGGCGGGACCAACGGGTTTAATGCCTTCTATCCCGGCCAGATTATCGGAAATAATCATATCCCTCCGGTGGTAATCACGTCGGTCTCATTGTTCAACCAGGTTCTGGCAACGAATATCAGCGATTGTTCGGTGACACTTTCCCTGACCCACGACCAGAATTTCCTGTCCTTTGAATTTGCCGCACTGGATTACACCGCCCCGGACCGCAATCAGTACGCCTATATGCTGGAAGGTCTGAACGAAGATTATGTCAACGCCGGTACTCGCCGTTATGCGGATTATCCGGACCTGAATTGGGGCAAGTACACCTTCCGCCTGTTAGCCTCCAATAACGACGCCGTCTGGAATACACAAGGCGCTTGCCTGAACATCGAGATCCAGCCGCCTTTTTGGGCAACCTGGTGGTTCATTGGGCTGGTGGGGTTGTTCCTGGCAGCCAGTGTGGTGATTGGCTACCGGTGGCGGGTCAGGCAGCTCGAGCAGCAGCGCCAGCAGCTTGCCGTGCAGGTGTTTGAACGGACCCAGGAAATTGAGCGCCGGCGTCAGATGGCGACCGGTTTGAGCGAAGTGATCCGCTTACTCAACACCAATCAACCTCTTGAAATGAGCCTCGATTTCATCGTCAAGCAGGCTGTGGGTTTGACCTCTGCCAGCAAGGCAGTCATATTTGCACGGGAGGATGATCTGGTGGTGGTCAAGGTTTGTTATCCTGAAGGCCAGACTTATCCCATTGACCTGACTGATCCCGAATCTTCCAGCGCGAAATCTCTTTTACAAAGCACTTTCCTCAGCCGTCTATTGATCTATTCACGGGTCAACCCAACCACGATGCGCTCGGATACCCAATGGGAGCTGGTCAGTGGAGATTATCGTACGGTCATCTGTACGCCGCTGATGGTGGATGATATTGTTTACGGTGGGTTGGTGCTCTATTATGGTGAGGAACGCACCTTCACGCCGGACGAGATCAACCTTGCCCACACGCTGGCCAACCAGGCTTCACTGGCGATCTCCAACGAGCGGTTGAAAAGCCACGCCGAAGAAGCTGCGGTGATTGCTGAACGCAACCGGTTGGCGCGAGACCTGCATGACGCGGTTACCCAGACCCTCTTCTCCACCAGCCTGATTGCGGAAGTATTACCCAAAATTTGGAATAAAAACCCGGAGCAGGCTCAAAAACGACTGGATGAACTCCGCCAGTTGACTCGCGGTGCGCTGGGAGAGATGCGGACCCTGCTAATGGAACTGCGGCCTTCCGCTTTCCGGGATGCTGACCCCGGGGAATTATTTAAACATCTCACCGATGCTTTCAGCGGACGGACGGGGGTGCCGGTTGAATTCGAAGTGGATAACATTGGGAACTGTGAATTGCCTGTTGATGTCAAGAATGTGTTCTACCGGATCGCTCAGGAAGGCTTGAATAACATATTCAAACATGCGGATGCCTCAAAGGTCTGGTTCCGCTTTGGATGTTACGATCATGAAGCGACCCTGACCATCAGTGATAATGGGCAAGGGTTTGAACGGGATGACATACCTGCCGGACATCTGGGGCTGGGCATCATGGAAGAGCGGGCAGAATCAATTGGCGGCGACCTGACTCTGGTGAGTCAACCCGATGAGGGCACCACGCTGCGGTTGGTGTGGCATTTCGAAGAGAATCAGTTAAAATAGAATGATATACCGGCAAGTTGAAGAATGAAAGGAACGACTGATGAGCGATGACCAACCGATACGGGTGATGATCGTTGATGACCATAAAGTTGTGCGCAGCGGCTTGAGTGCATTCCTGATGGCCTATGATGACCTTGAACTGGTCGCGGAAGCTGACAGCGGTGAAAAAGCCCTTTCGATGTGCAATAACAGTAAGCCGGATGTGATCCTGATGGACCTCGTGATGCCCAAAATGAATGGTGCGGAAACCACCGAGGCGATCCTGAAGCATTGCCCCGATATGAAGGTCATTGCTTTGACCAGTTTCAAAGAACAGGAATTGGTGGAAGGCGCTCTTAAGGCTGGTGCGATCGGTTATTTACTAAAAAATGTGGATGCCGATGACCTGGCAAATGCCATCCGGCAGGCTTACGCCGGCAAGCCGACCTTGGCACCTGAAGCAGCCCAGATCCTGATCCAGGCTTCCCGACAGCCTTATAAACCCGGGATTGACCTGACCGACCGTGAACGTGAAGTCCTGGCGCTGCTGGTGGAAGGGTTATCTAATCCTGAAATCGCTGAGAGGCTGGTGGTCAGCAAATCCACCGTAAAATTCCATGTGAGCAGCATTCTCAACAAACTGCAGGTCTCCAGCCGCACTGAAGCCGTTGCAAAAACTTTACAGGAAAAACTGCTTACGGATTGACCTGACTCACAGACAGATTCCCAGTCATTTGATTTCTGATTCTCTAATCTCAAACCTTTTGGTTCAAATTTACTTATTCACAAAGAACTCCGATGACCGTCCGGTAGAATCAGTAAAATTACACTTTGGATGAACGGAAGAAGATGACCCAGCATCAGGATTTACTTGATATCTATCGCCAATTTCCCTGCCGCACATTACCCAATGCGTTTTGGAAAACAGACACCCAGGGAGATGCGCTTCGGGTGAACGCCAAGCACCATTCGGATGGTGAGTTGGCAGCTCTCACTGTTTGGCAGGATGACCGATTGATGGCTTTTTGGTGCGTCACGCCTGCGGATAATACCCTTTCCGATCGGGAGATCGAGGAAGTCCGTTTTGTCCTGGTTCATGAGGACGCGCTGTCTATCTTTACAGAGCAGACTTTTTCCCACCGTCAGCCTTATTTTCGTCTTTTACACAAAGGTGAGACGCCGGCTTATAATTGTCCTCCTCATTATCATTATGTGGATGTGGTTCCCGAAAGAGAAGTGGATGACGTTGTCGAGTTGATCCGGTCCTGTTATCGGAACATTCATATTGACGAATCCATTGTCCGTTCCTGGATGGCGCATCCGACCTATGACCCATCTCTTTGGATTTGGGTCAGGGAGATTGAAACGGGAAAACCGGTTGGCCTGGGTATTGCCGAGTTGGATAGGTCTGTTCCGGAAGCTTCGCTGGAATGGGTCCAGGTCCTTCCGAAAGAAAAGAGAAAGGGGTTGGGGAAGGCGCTTGTCGCCGAATTATTACGGCGGGTCGCAGGCGAGGTCATGTTTACCACCGTTTCGGGCCAGGTCAATAATCCCAGCCGGCCTGAACGCCTTTACCGCCGTTGCGGGTTCACCGGGAATGATGTCTGGTGGTTAATGCAAAACGAAACGTAATCTGAAGCTCAATAAACTCACCATTTAAAAAAGAGCGTCATATGTCCAGTAGTAATGATATTAATAAAAAGCAATCCAAACAGGATGAAAAAGAAAAGCGGCGCAGGCGAAAACGCACCTTGAAAATTGTAAGAAGGTGGGTTGGGTGGTTTGTTGTAGCCTTATTTACATTGCTGTTCATCGTCCTGTCGCTCTATTGGTTCCCAGCTGAACTGCATTACAAATTCACCGAAACCTATGCTTTCACTTCCGATGAAGCGGCAGCCGTAAACCTGGCCGTTTTGCTGCCAACTTCGGGACCCTATCAGACCGTCACTGAGCCGCAGATCTCCTGGCCGGGTAATTGGGATACTCAGCTGGATGGTCGTTTGAACGTTGTCCGGCTTTCTTCAAAGATTGGTGCAGGGGAGACTGTCAAAGCGGTGATCTCATATAAGGTGAACTTGTTTCAAGGTCCGGCGAGGTGGATTGGAGAACCGGTCGTTTCATCCGACCTGCTGCCCTCTCAGAGCATCCAGTCAGATTCTCCTGAGTTGGCTGCTCAGGCCGCAGCTCTGGAAATTGAAAACAACGATCAGGCGACCATCCGAAATATATTCAATTGGACCAATAAATATTTGAACCATTTGCAGGGAAGTGGTGCGGGAGTGGACCAAAATGCGTTGGACGCATTTACAACGGGCACTGCCGGCAGCGCAGGAGTTGCCAATTTATTTGCAGCGCTTGGCCGGGCAGTGGATATCCCGATCAGGACGGTCACCGGACAGGTGATCCCTGATCTGATTCCCTTGCTCCCCATCACCCGGACTCAAGATGCCCCGTTGGCATTCCAGGCCTGGAACGAAGTTTTCGTGCAGGATGATTGGCAAATGGTGGATGTCTATCGTTCGGGTTCGTTTCTCCGTCATAACCTTTTAGGTTGGAGCGATGGCAGGCATCTGGTTTACGATGAGACAGGTAATGCGGATGCGGTTTTTCAAGGTCTGGTGACCGAGGCTGAGGATCAAAGTGTATGGCGTACCACCGGGACGGACCTGATGAAATATGTCACCTGGTCGGATTCCGAAGCAGGCTCTCTTTCTGTAGCGCCAACCCTCTCGATCCAGAAGACCTGGGATGGCCGCTGGGTGATGATGATCTCGCTGCTGCTGATCCTTTTCGTTTTCATCTGGTTAACGCGGGAAGATCGGTATGGCATCAAAGCAAAATCAAGTAATTCGAGTCATGAAAAATAAAGCCATTTGCCTGCTGCTGATATTGGCAGGGATCATCCTCATCGGCTGTTCGGTGAAGACGACCGAAACTGAAGAAATCGAGATGACGGAACATTATCAGATTCAGATCCAGAGTGTATCCGTGCTGCAGGGTGATAAGATAGAGTTAACAGGAACGACGTCATTGCCGGATGGGAATTGCGTTTACACCCGGTTATCCGGAGATGGCAATCCTGTTGATTGGTGGCCGGTGGGGAAGTGTTTCCCGATCACCGGCCCGGATTGGAAGTTTTCAATCCCCCTTGGTAAAGAAGGTGCGCCGGATGACCTGGACCATAAAGCGGCTTATACGGTTAAGGTTTGGTGGCCGGGTGCGCCAGAGGTAACTTTAGCGGAATTTCCCTTTGACATATCAGCACCGCCTGCGCCATAAGACAGCGGAACCAAAAAGGAATGTGGATAATGATCAGTTTTTTTCAAACCTACGATGAGATGTTAGGCGAACTAATTGATCGGATGGATGGTGTTTTTTCCGACCTGCCGGTCGAAGCCCTGGATTGGACCCCGGACCCCGCCATGAATTCGATGGCTGTGCTGGTTGTGCACACTTTGGCTGCGCTTGATTATTGGGTCGGACATATGCTGGGCGGCGAACCCACCAACCGGGACCGGTCAAACGAATTTGATGTGCACGGTTATTCCAAGACTAAACTGCATGATCTCATGAAAGAGACCCGCGCCGTGGTCCATCGAGTTTTGGATAAATTGACAATGGAAGACCTGGATAGCAAAGCATATTCTTCTATCCATAAAGACTATTTCACCGGAAATTTTTCTCTGGCGCATGCCTTGTCGCATACTGCGTTACATGTCGGGCATATGGAGATCACCCGGGAATTATGGGAACAGTTTGATTGGGATCGAAAAGGCCTCTCAAAGTGAGTTGGTCCCCGAGTAGATGAACGCTTATGGCAAATGAACGCTTGATGGACAGGGACAGGCAGCCCGGCATAGCGGAAGTCCGGAAATGGATCGGCAAAGAAGTTCTGCCGGTCTGGGATGATGTGTCCGCATATCTGGTGAAAGGGTTCCCGAAATTTGAACCGGAATGGATCTTTTACAGCCAACAGCACGGTTGGGCTTTCCGTTACCGCCAGGAAGCACAGCAGTTGGTCACCTTATTCCCGGAACGGGGGGCATTTTCCGCCTTGATTATCCTCTCACCGGAAGAAGACGATCTGGCCCTGGATAAGATCAATTATTTTAACAATAAATTTCGAGAGGAATTGAACCGTCCATCCCCATTGCCGCAGGGAAGGTTGCTCTGGGTACGGATTGAAGACCATACTGATTTTGTCGGGCTGCGGCTGCTGTTGGATGCCAAGAAAGGCTGAAGCTATTTATCAGCATGTTGCGCCCTGGTTGACAAATCCGATAGGCTATTCTAATCTTAAGAAACTTCATTTTTATGATCGTCATTATTCGCCAGAACGCACATAGTCATTGTGAAATTCATAATCAACAGTTGGCGAAAGAGACTTTAGAGGAGAGAACAACCACATGATCTCAGAGACTCAAATCATCCTCAGAATTTTACTCGGTGCAGCCCTGGGTGCAGTAATTGGCTATGAGCGTGAACGTGATAACCAGCCAGCCGGACTGCGCACCCATATGATCCTGGTGATCGGGGCGACCCTGGCGATGGTACTCTCCGTCAACCTGGGTTATCTTTTCGCCCGGCCCGGTACTCCGGCCGACCCCGCCCGACTTGCGGCCCAGGTGATATCCGGTATCGGTTTTCTGGGCGCCGGTGCAATTTTACGCTATGGGTTCAATGTCAAGGGGCTGACCACAGCGACCTCGCTCTGGACGATGGCGATCGTAGGGATGGCCGTTGGCGCGGGGTATTATCTGATTGGGGTGGTGACCACCGCTTTGATGCTGATCGTACTGGGATTGCTGAACGTCATTGAAAACCGTTTTGTACGCACATCGGTCTCACGGTATATCGCTATCCAGGCTGATTACAACAAGGGTGTGGTGAAGGAAATCCGACAGTTGGTCAACGAATTTTCCGATGACCTGACCAGTTTTACCATTCAGAAGAATGTCAAAAGCAAACGCCTTCGGATCCAGGTTGTCGCTCGGATTTCCAGAGATCAATCCTTGGAGGAGTTGGTTGATTCCCTTTCCGATATTGAAGGCGTCCGGAGTCTGAAGGTGGAATAAGGCTGATTGAATAATTGATTATGCCCCGCAGTTCTTCATTCAGCGGGGTATTTTTTATTCTCCTGCCGGATGGCGTCCAATCGGGCTTTGTTTTCGTACGGGAATATGAACAACCGGCGGTCTTCTTCAGTGATGGGCTGACCATATTCCTTTTGCTTGACGTCGAAATCCACCAGGATGTTTTGGAGTTTATCGCAGATATATTCATCACAACCGGCACAGTTTTCCAACCCATGCTCGATCACACATGGCCGTACGGCGCAGCCGGCATCGAGGGTTGGATTGCCGCCGGTGGAACATCCCTCACAATGGATATCCTTCGGGGGAATCCGGAAGCCGAAATACTTTTCCCACCCGTCGCTGATCAATTGGGCGTTTTCAGGGTGTGATTCAAGATTGGGATTGTAGGCCAGGCAAAGGTCGCAGCGCATCCCGCAAAGGCTCAGGTGTGGTTCCATAATTTCCTCCTCTATTTCACCATTCCCCGGCATATTCCACGCTGAAGGGCTCGCTGTAAAGCCGGGTCAGGGCAAAACGAAGTTCGATCAACTGGCGCAGGTGCAGCAGGTCGTGTGCCAGCCAGGATGCCAGCATGTCTCCAGCGGTGAGTTCACCCCAGGGCATGGGCACGGCCGCATCCCAATCCGGCTGACCGAGGGTTTTCAGCCAATCGATTGATTTCTCGCGTTCGGCCCGGAAGGATGCCAGCGTAGATTGGAGTTCCCGTTCGTTATACCGTTTCTCGGTGACCCATCCCTTTGGATCGATCTCTGGCCAGGGTTCTTCCGGCGTCTCCAGGATATGCTCCAGGTGGCGGCGAAAATCGAGCACCTCTTCATCCAGCAGGTGATTCAGCACTTCCAGCACCGACCAGCTTTCCTCATCCGGTTTCCATCGCACCTGATCCGTCGTGAGATCTTTGGTTAGGTCTTCAATCGCAAGGGCCTGGTCTTTTAAATATAGACAAGCGGTTTGGATATCCATTTTTTCTCCTTATTCGATACGAGACAATTGCTCCAAAATCGCAACCATGCCGTAAGTGTCACGGCGGCAGTAATCCAGCATGGCGCTTCGCAATGACTCATAATCTTCGGCGCTGACCTCGCCCTGCTGCAGCCAATACCAGGTCAGCATGGCCTCCTGGCCGTCCTTGATCTGCAGGTCACCATAATCCAGGTCGGGACAAAGTACGGGAAGGACCGCTTTCAGCGAAGCGCTCCCGTGGAAGTCCGCGTCAACAAAAGCGCCTTCGCTGAAGGGCTTCATCAAGTCAAACAGCCGGGCATTGATCCCCAGTAATTCCTCAGCCCGGTCCGGGCAGTGTCGCGCCAGGTTTTCATTGCAGCCGCGTTCAAAAACCTGGTTCCAAACCACCACCGATCCCTCCGGACCTATATGCTGCAGAAGATGATCGACAAGGAGGGATGCCGGATCGGTCTTTTCCGTGATCAGGCATTCGTGGTGTTGTGGTGTTGAACTCGGCGTTTTGAGGACGTTGAGTGAATACTGGAAAACGACCTGTTCGTAAGGGTGGTATCCCGGAAAGAGCGGGATAGCCGGGCCAAAGGTTTCATAGTCCAGGAAATAGAGCGGGAACCGGAGCGTCGAGAGCGTGGATTGGATTGCGGGAACGTCGATCAGAGGTTGCCGTGTCATGACGGCGCGTGCGTGTTTTTCTTGTTTGGGGTTGAGCTCGTAATCCGGGGGGATATCCTCAATGGCCGTGATGCCCAGCACGCGCAATTCCAGCGCTTTTTTACCGATCCGCGGCAAATCGTAGATGGGATGATCGGGCAGGCGGGGATGGCAGAGCGAAGGGCAGGGGCAGGTGTCCGGTTTGGTGCAGGCGAAAGATGGCAGGGGGGATTCCATCTGGGTCACCAGCCAGGCGTCCTCCCGCCATTGGCGGACGTCCTCTCGCCTTTTTTCAACTTTTACGGAGGCATCCTCGATAGTGAACAACTCTGCAACATCCAGCTCATCTGCCAGCAGATAATCCCGGTTGATGTGGACGAGGAAGGCATGGCGGATGGGCAGGGAGGATTCGAGGACTAATACCTGAAATGTTAAATCGTATTCGTGCAGCGGCTTGAGCGAAGTGGATGACTTGATCTCGTATAGATCATAGGCTTCCGCGCTTTTGTCAAAGACCAGTGCATCCGCCCGGATCTCGAACTGGCCATCGTCAAAGGATGGCTGCCAGAACAGCTGACCTTGTGGATATTCCCGGGAAATGTATGCCTCCAGAAATTCCCGCGCCAGAGCTTCCACGCGCTGACCTTGCTGGATCAGGTGCTGTTGGTAGGGGGTATGCGACGTTTCCTCCAGGGCGTTATGGGATTTCGCCCAGAGGTGCATGGGGGCATCCAGAAAAAGGAGGAAATCGGTCTTGGAGAGCATTGCTTAACTTTGGCCTGCTTTCGGAAATTGGTCCACAATCAGGCCGGGGAGTTGGCCCAGGTCTTCCAGTTCAAAGAATCCGGGCTGGTGGGTATCAAAATCATCAACCATCTCATGCGCCCAGGTGGTATCCGCCGGGACATGGACGGCGCTACCGCCCAATTCGAGGACAGGGATGATGTCCGAGGGCAATGAGTTCCCCACCATCATGAATGCCGCCGGGTCCAGGTGGTAACGTTCGAGAACGGCCCGGTAGACGGGAGCGGTTTTCTGGCTGACCACTTCCACAGCCGTAAAGTACGGCGCCAGATCCCGACCTTTCAACCTTGTCGGTTTGGTCCAGCAGGTCACCTTTGGTGATCACCATCAAGCTGTAATCGGCCGATAAGGTTTGCAGGGTTTTGAGCACATTGCGGGCGTAATTCCACTTCCGCTTCCAGCATCGCCCGGCCAAGCGAAAGGATCTCGGCCGACCTCATCCCCCTGGATTTTGCCATCCGAAATGGCGATCGCTGCTTCGATCATCGAGAGTGTAAAGGCTTTCACCCCATAGCCGTAGAGCGACAGGTTACGCATCTCGATCTCATCCAAAATTTGGTCAATGGTTTCCGGGTCTTTCCAGGGTGAGAGCAATGATTTTAAGGTGCTCCTGTGCATCCCGGTAGTGAACTTCACCGTGCCAGAGGGTGTCATCAGCGTCGAAAGCGATCATATCAAGCGGCATTATTTTTTCCTTGTGGTCGAGTTGTATCATGATGATTATAACGGATTGGCGCTGATTCTTTCCTTTATGGAACACACTTGGATTGGAATAATCTGCCAGGAGTAAAAACCGGAATTGTTGGAATATTTAGGGCCAGGGCAATGTTAAGAATTCGTTAATATATCCCGAATCGTCAGATCAGCCCGGATGGCCTTTGTGGTATCATTAATCTTTGAACGATGATTCTCAGAAATCGAATTAAGGCTTTTGAGTAATGAAATGAGTTTCCTGCCGAAATATTCACAAGTTATTTCAGCAGGTATTCCATTTTAAAATGAGGAATTGAAATAATGATGGAAATTGTACGAGAAGAACCGGTGAAATTCAGTCTGCCGCGGCGCATCAAGCGCCTGGGTGAATTGGCATTCAACCTGTGGTGGGTCTGGCATCCGGAAGCGCAGCGGTTGTTCAGGGAAATTGACGACCTGCTTTGGGAAGATACTTATCATAACCCGGTGGCTTTCCTGCGTGATGTGGATCGCGCCCGGTTGAACGCGGTCACCGATGACCGCTATTTCCTGGATAAATACGACCGGGTCTTGCGTGAATATGACCGCTATATGAACGAGAAGGATACCTGGTTCTCTCAAACCTATCCGGAACTGACCAATGACCTGGTGGCTTACTTCTCCTTTGAGTTTGGCTTGCATGAATCCCTGATGGTCTATGCCGGCGGCCTGGGGATCCTCTCGGGCGACCACCTGAAGGAATCCAGCGATCTGGGGATCCCGCTGGTGGGCGTTGGGTTCGTCTATACCTACGGTTATTTCTCCCAGCGTATCAGTGAGGATGGCTGGCAGCAGGCTGAGAACGTCCCGATCGATTTTGATTCACTCCCCCTGATCCGCTTGAAGGATAAGAATGGTGATCCGATCAAAATTTCGATAAATTTGCCCGGGCGGAAGGTCTTTGCCCGGATCTATGAATTGAATGTAGGCCGGGTCAAGCTTTACCTCCTGCATACCAATATCCCCGAAAATGACCCCAATGACCGCCAGTTGACCGACCGGCTCTATATCAGTGACCTGGAACTGCGGATTTCGCAGGAGATCCTGTTGGGAATGGGCGGTGTGCGTGCACTGCGTGCCCTGGGCTATGAACCTACCGCCTGGCATATGAATGAAGGCCATTCCGCATTCCTGACCCTGGAACGCGCCCTGGAATACGTTGATAAGGGCCTGGCCTTTGATGACGCGGTTGCATTGATCAAGAAGACCAATATCTTCACTACCCATACCCCCGTCCCGGCCGGAAATGATGAATTCCCGCTATGGCTGATCGATAAGTATTTCGTGCAGGTTTGGACGGATTTGGGCTTGACCCGGGATGATTTCATCAACATTGCCAAAGTCCAGCAGTCCTGGGGCGGTGAAGCCTTCAGCATGCCGGTTTTAGCGCTCAGACTTTCAGATTTCCGTAACGGAGTGTCTGAACTGCACGGCGAGGTCGCCCGGAAGATGTGGAACTTCCTTTGGCCGGATAAAGCGCCGGATGAGGTCCCGATTTCGGCGATCACCAACGGAGTACATACCGAGACCTGGCTGGCGCGGCGGATGGGGATCTTGTTCTCCCGCTACCTCGGCGCGGACTGGACCGACCATCTGGACGATCCCGCTTTGTGGGCCAAGATCGAGAATATCCCCGATGAAGAGCTCTGGCGGGTGAGACGTCACCTCAAGCGAAAACTGGTCGCCTTCACGATCAGCCGGGCGAGGCGGCAGTGGCAGACAGCCCAGCTGTATCCCGTCCAGACGATTGCCAGCGGTGTCCTGTTGGATCCATATGCATTGACGATTGGTTTTGCCCGGCGTTTTGCCACTTACAAACGGGCAGACCTGATCCTGCATGATTACGACCGCCTGCTCAAGATCGTGACCGACGAACGCCGGCCGGTGCAGTTCATCTTTGCGGGCAAAGCGCATCCCGCTGATGAACCTGGCAAACAAATGATCCAGCGCGTGTATCGCGCGGTCAAGGATGCCCGGTTTGGTGGACGGCTGGCTTTCCTGGAAGATTACGATATGAACATTGCCCGTTACCTGGTGCAGGGCGTGGATGTCTGGTTGAACAACCCCCGCAAACCGCGGGAGGCTTCCGGTACTTCCGGCATGAAGGCGGCATTGAACGGCGTGCTTAACTTTTCCATCCTGGATGGCTGGTGGCGCGAAGGGTATAACGGCCATAACGGCTGGGCGATCGGTGAGAATACGCCGGAGGGTATCAGCCCGGAAGAGCAGGATGCCCTGGATGCCCAGAGTCTGTACGAAACATTGGAAAATGAGATCGTCCCGCTTTATTACGAACAGCGTTCAGCGGACGATATGCCGGCGGAGTGGATCGCCCGTACCAAGGAATCCATTCGCACCCTGGCAGGGCAGTTCAGCACCCGCCGGATGGTGAAAGAGTACATGAGCCACATGTATGAACCGGCCATCCTGAACGGGATTGATGAACGTAACCGAGGAGTTGAAGACGCATGATGGACATATTGCTTTCACCGACGGCCTGGCTGGTCGCGTTTGGCATTTTTGCCGCTCGGTTGGTCAATATCGCCATTGATACCCTGCGGTTCATGATCACCCTGCGCGGAAAGACCTGGTTATCCTGGATCCTGGGGTTCATTGAAAGTGTCATTTTCGTCCTGATCATCGGGTCGGTACTGACCAACCTGCAGAATCCGTTGAATATCATCGGCTATGCAGCGGGGTTTGCCACCGGGAACGTGGTCGGGATGGCAATCGAAAAGCGGCTGGCGATCGGTTATACACATTTCAACATCATCAGCAAGGACCACAGTACCGAGATCGCCGACGCGCTGCGTGAGCAGGGTTACGGTGTGACCGAGATCCCGGCACGCGGGCGTGAGAGCAGCTTTATGATGATCGACTGCTCCATACTGCGCAAGCAGGCTGATGATTTGGAAAAATTGGTCTTGTCGCTGGACCCAGGGGCTTTTATCACCACCGAGGAAGTGACCCCTCGCCGGAGCGGCATCTGGCGCTCGTAAGGTTGAATGAATTGAGAAATAGGAAGGCTGCAATGGAAATTGCAGCCTTTTTGTTAACCCTTTAGGGGGTTGAGGGCGGGACGCCCAAAACAGAAAACCACCGGCTATGCCGGTGGAAGCCAAAGGCTTATAGAAAAGAAATCACTCCGGTAGAATGGCAGAAGTTCAAGCCGCCAGATAAAAAGGAGTGATTTCTATGGTTAACAGTCTAGCACACACAAAGTGGATGTGTAAGTATCATATCGTGATTACGCCGAAATATAGACGGAAGATCATCTACAACAAGTACAAAGAGAGCATAGTAGAGATTCTGAAAGAACTCTGCAAGTGGAAGGGAGTGGAGATCATAGAGGGGACAGCGATGGTGGACCACATCCATCTGCTGGTGTCCATCCCGCCGAAGTACAGCGTGTCGAGTTTCATGGGGTACCTAAAGGGGAAAAGTGCGTTGATGATATTCGATCGGCATGCGAATTTGAAGTACAAGTATGGGAATCGGCACTTCTGGTCGAGAGGATACTATGTAAGTACAGTGGGGTTGAATGTTGAGTTTTTGTCATTGCGACGAGCTGAGCAGCCAGAAGCCGCATCAGTGATGTGCAAAGCGGCAGAAGACGCTGGCACGAACTGAAAGCGGCACAGTGCAGCATCATGCGAGAGTGAGCACCTGAAGGGTGCGACGAAGCAATCTTCCATTTTGCTTACAATATAAGTTCTCAACTTAGGATTAACTACAACTTCTAATCCAATTCTGAGATTACCACGCCCTCTTCGAGGGCTCATAATGACAATTTATTTTGTCATTGCTGACTGAGAGCCGGAGAGCGGAGGAATCAATCTCCTCTTAGCAATGAAAATATACTTCCTAAATGAAAGCGCAATGACCATCTGCCTGTGCTGACTTTCACGGTACTCATGTTGTATACTAATACCATCCAAAACAGCACAGGAGGCGCGATGTCCCGGAAATCTGATAAATTCTTCCTCGGTAAAACCTATGACCTGCAAGCCAGCAAGATGGGCGAGGACCAGGTTTTTTATGACCCCAATGACCTGACCACCCACGCAATCATCACGGGTATGACCGGTTCCGGTAAGACCGGCCTGGGCGTGATCATGCTGGAAGAGGCTGCCCTGCGCGGGATCCCTGCCCTGGTGGTGGACCCGAAAGGTGATCTGACCAACCTGCTGCTGCACTTCCCGGACCTGCTGCCCTCGGATTTCCAACCCTGGGTTGATCAGGATGCTGCCCGACGTGACGGGGTGACGCTGGAAGCTGCGGCGGAAAAAGCAGCTTCTTTGTGGAAGAATGGACTGGCTTCATACGGTTTAGGTAAACCTGATTTGGAAGCACTGCGGGATTCGGTGGAATTCGCGGTTTATACGCCCGGTTCGGATGCCGGTATCCCGGTGAGCATTCTGGCCTCCCTCTCAGCACCACCCATCCCCTGGGAAGGGAATAAGGAGATCCTGCGTGAGAAGATCTCCAGCACGGTCACGGCCATTCTGGGCCTGGTGGGGCTGAAGGACATCGACCCGGTGCGCGCCAAAGAACACATCCTGTTGGCGAACATCTTTGAGGATGCCTGGAAATCCGGTAAAGACCTGGATATGGCGACCCTGATTACGCATGTGCAGTCCCCGCCTTTTGATAAGCTGGGTGTTTTCCCGCTGGACCAGTTCTACCCTGAGAAAGATCGGTTTGAACTGGCGATGCTGCTTAATAATTTCCTGGCCGCCCCGGCCTTCCAGACCTGGATGGAAGGGCAGCCGCTGGATATTGGAAAATTCCTCTATTCGCCGGATGGCAAACCCCGCCACAGCGTTTTTTACCTGGCGCACCTGAACGATGAGGAGCGGATGTTCTTCATCACCCTGCTCTACTCCAGCATCGAAAGCTGGATGCGGACCCAAAAGGGGTCCAGCGGATTGCGTGTCCTGACCTACTTTGATGAGATTGCCGGTTACTTGCCGCCTGTGGCGAACCCGCCCAGCAAGAACATCATCCTGCGGATGCTGAAGCAAGCCCGCGCTTTCGGCGTGGGGCTGATACTTTCCACCCAAAACCCGGTGGACCTGGATTACAAAGCACTATCGAATGCCGGTACCTGGGTGATCGGAAAGCTTCAGACTGACCAGGATAAGGAAAGGCTGCTCGATGGGCTGGAAGGCGCCGCGCCCGGCTTGGACCGTAAAGCGTTTGACAAGATGATCTCGCTTTTGGATAAACGGGTTTTCCTGCTGCATAACGTGCATGAAGATGCACCACAGGTTTTCGGCACCCGTTGGGCAATGAATTACCTGCCCGGCCCTCTGACCCGTTCCCAGATCCCAGCGCTCAATGCTCTGGTCGGCGCCGGTGCTGCAGGCAGACGCAGATAAGAGCGAAATACCGGCAGCGTCTCCCCAAAAAGTTAAGAGCAGCCTGGGACAAGATGTCCCGCCGGCCGTCCCGGGTGACGTCCCTGAATTTTATCTGCCGGTTGGTCGCGGTCCAGCGGAATCCTTGAAAGCCGAAGGTCGGACCCTGGCCGGTGAAGCACCGCAGCCCAAAACGCTTTATCGCCCGGCTCTGGTCGGGCAGGCACGGGTTGCTTTTCTGGAGCGGAAATACAACATTTCTCAGGAAGAAATTTTCACCATCCGAATTGAAGAAATGAAACGCAAAGGCCTGGTGCAATGGGAAGCCTTTGCCACTTCTCCTGTTGATCTGGATACACTTTCTTCCTCGCCAACACCCGGCGCTCTGTTTGACAGCCTGGATAACCTGTCGGGGGTGGATGCGAAATATGTCAATGACCTCGAAACCGACTTCACAGATTGGATCTACCGCACCCAGGCGTTGACCGTCCGGGTCAATGAGGCTCTGGGGGTGGTGGCCGGACCGGATGTCTCCGAAGACGCATTCAAGAAGATGTGCGCAGATGCCGTGGAAGCCAGGAAGAACGATGAGGTTGATACCGTCCGGGAAAAATACGAACAGAAACTGGATAAACTCGAAGCCAAACACAAGAAAGAACAAATGGAGTTTGAAGACGACAAGCAGGAACTCGGCCACCGCCGCCTGGAAGAGGTGGGCAAAGGGATTGAGAATGCAATCGGTTTGTTCAGCGGACGCCGCCGGAGCATCTCCACCTCCCTGACCAAACGCCGGATGACCAGCAAAGCCAAATCGGACCTCGCTGCCAGCGAGCAGGATATCAAGAACGTTGAAGCGGAAATGAAGGCGATGGAAACGGATATGGCCACCGAATTGAAGAAAATCGGCGAACGCTGGGATGCCGCAGTAGATCAGGTGACGGAGATCCCGATTGCTCCGTATAAAAAGAACATCTTTATGGAAGTTTTCGGCCTGATCTGGCTGCCGTATTATGCTTTTGAGAGTGAAGGCGGCTGGATGACCGTCCCGGCTTTTGAGTGGAAAGAAAAGTAGATTTTCCGAAAGTTAAATCTCAAATTCTTCAAAACGTTCTAAAAATCCGCTGACCGCCTGGCGGAACGCTTCCGGCGCACTCCACATCAAAGGATGGCCGCCTTGTTGGCTGATGAACGCCCGTCCATCCTGCAGTTGAGTGAGCATCTCCAGTGCATACTGTGCCGTCCGGACCAGCGCCTGATCTTCAGGCTGTCGGAAATGAAGACCTGGCATTTGATCTGTTGCAGAGAATTTCCCAGCCAATTTCCACCGGACGAAACTAATTTCATCAGCATTACCTTATCCGCCTGGATCACAGATTCCCAATCCTCCCCATGTGCCGACTGCCAGAATGCGACCTGGTCTATGGTACGTGCTGAACGATCTTCCAATACATTCTTTCGCAGCATTTCCAGCGTGAAGACTGGAACGAAGCTGTCGGCAATCACCGAGCGGACGGCTGAGGGTGGTGCCGAGCAGGACGGCTGGTCCAAGATTAAGATCTGCGATCAGGGCAGCCGTTTGGTCGGCGCAATCTTCATACCAGTGATCGCCAAAGGCAAACAGCCGGTCAGAATGACCGGTACCAAGATAATCCAGAGATACCACCGTAAATTTTTGAGAAAAGTGCGCCATATCCCCCAGGTGACTGGCGGAAGAGGCTGTATTACCGGGCAGGATCACCATTAAGGGGCCCGTTCCAGCCTCGCGGTAGAAAAGCTGGTGCGATTGATATTCAAAAAAGGGCATGATCCACATCTGCTTGAGGATAACACGATCTCGCCGAAGTCGAGAAAAAATTTCCGGAATTGAATTAGAAGCGTATAAATTGGACAGGAACACTCTAATATTATTCTTACGGCGTGTGGATAAGATAAATAGGAAGATCAATATTTAAAATAAGAGAAAAGGAGCCATCATGATCAAACGAACATCAACAGCCGTATGGAAAGGCAATTTGAAAGAAGGAAAGGGTACCGTCACCGTAGGTGATGGGGTATATACTGGGCAGTATTCCTTCTCATCCCGATTTGAAGAGGGTAAGGGGACAAACCCAGAGGAACTGATCGCTGCCGCGCATGCCGGCTGCTTTTCCATGGCACTCAGCGCGGAATTGAGCAAAGCGGGCTATACGGTGGATGAGATTGACACGGAAGCAATCGTCACATTGGATAAAGGCGAGGGCGGCTTCGAGATCAAGGGCGTTAAACTCATTACTAAAGCCCGGGTGCCCGGGATCAGCATGGATGAATTTGCAAAAATTGCTTCGGGCGCCAAGCAGAACTGCCCGGTCTCTAAGGCTCTGGCAGCCGTTGAAATCCAATTGGAAGCGCATTTGCTCAAATAAATCCGATTGCTAAATATTATTCACCTAAAAGAAGAAACGCCCGGGTGGGTGTTTCTTCTTTTATATAAAACTGGGTCATTATTTGTTATAATGGATTTAATTATCGAATTAGTGGGGGCAATCGTCTCATTGATCCACTTTGTTTTAGCTGGTGGCTTTGTTAAACGCATTAACGGTAACTTGTTTTCAATTGAGACGTAGGTGAAGATTCGTCCTACGAATTGCCGGTGTAGACGGGAGGTGGCAAATTGTTAGTGCAATCTTTTCAATTATTAAAACAAAAATCCCAAAAAGCTGTTCACGTTGGTATGGTTCTTATTCTGTTGTTGACTGTCTCAGGTAGCACCGTACTGGCTCAAGACCTTCCCCCGGATGTTGAACCTGAAATTGTCTACATAACGACAGAATATCCTTGTGGGAATTCAATAATTGCAGACACACTTGAGGTGTGGAACGTCGGTGCAGCTGGCGGACCAGCATATGCGGCGGTCATTTACCCCTGTCACGGCTGTGCTGGTGATAGAGAAGTGATTGAACTAACCGACCAATGCACGGGCACATTTACTGGGGGTCCGAATGGAACTGCAACAATCAGTTACTGTTATGAGGGCAGCTGTGTTGAGGGAACGTTCCAGTTTGTAAATGGCGAATATGTCACCATGGATGGCATACAATTTCCCATTCAAAACCCGGAAGCCTTTGCCGCATGGTTTACTGAACCGATCACAGCGGAATATATTTACACGACCTACGGCATAAGCGTGGAGGATACTTCTGCGGATGACGTGTATGGACAGAAATCCTGGAGCCCTCAGGAACTGATCTTGTTGAATGATGTCTTAAAAGAACTGCCCAAAGGACTGTTGGACCAGATGGCGATCTCCCGCATTGTCCGAAGTGAACATGATATTGATACTAATGGCAATCCTAACAACAAGGTCTTTGGTTTTTACGCTCCCTGCGGTTCCCCGCCAGAAAAGGATTGTTCCCCACAGGCCGCAACAATCCGCATTTTTGACTTTGCGCAGACACCCTTCGATTTCAGTGACGATCCGGGAGGGTATAAACAATTTAAAGGCACTATCTTGCATGAGCTCACCCATTCGCTGCAGTATAAAAAAGATACTTACTCCGTCTATCGTAGTCCCTATAACTCGCCCATAATGCAAAATTATATGGATGCCACCCGTCAAATTACGAACATAGATGACCCGGGGTTCGAAGGGGTTAATGGTTGGAAATTCGGTCACTTCCCCAATTCTCCCCCACCAAAATGGACGCTTTTTACCGATCAGACCAATGGTCCACCCACGAAGTATGGGGGGACAAATCCATTGGAGGATATGAGCGAATCGGTCATGATGTATGTCTATCAGCCAGAAACATTGAAGAATAGCTCACCCGCACGCTATAATTTCATCCGCGATTTTGTATTTGAGGGAGTGGAGTATGAAAACGGCACCCAAACGAAGCCTTGAAATGGTACTTCTGATTCTGGGATTGATCACAACCACCCTGGCTTGCAGCTTGATGAGTCTGATGGATGGAAAAGAAGATGAAGTTATTCCATTAGGACCAGAAGAGGCACAACCTCAAAACTCTGATGATGCTCAGGGGAGTGAGGATATCTTTACGTGCATTCCTGGTATCTTCGTGGGCAAATCCGATAGAGCCTCAGTTATTGCAGCCCTGGGTGAACCGATTTATGCCTCGGATGAGAACGGCTATGAAGTAATGGAATTCGATAGCGGCTCCAAGGGTCAACCCAATGTTGTTTATTTGCAGGATGGGTTGGCAATCTTGGTGCGTAAAATCTATCCAGAATCAGAACCTCTGGATTGGTCAGCCTTGCAAACTGAGCTTGGCCAGCCGCCCTTCACGGCCTATAGCGATTACACAGCAGGCAGCCTCTTTTTCGCCTACCCTGAGAAGGGGATCAAGGTTATTGCGGACCCTGATTTAGATGTCGTTTTTTTGAAGGAATGTTTTCCTCCGATGACGTTGGAAGCATTCATCCAGTCGGAAGGACAATATTTTCCACAGGATGATCCCTTTACGAAATAGGATTCCAGTTGTTAATTCGGTTTCAAACGAAACACCTGGCCGCTGGTTCCGCTGGGGCCGGTCTGGCCTGAGGTCAGCAGGTAAACATACCCGTCCAGGTCCTGTCCGAACCCCAGCAGGTATTGGTTCAAATCGCCATTCGGTAAATTTTTAAAGAAAATCTGGCGGTAATCCCAGGTACCACTGGTTGGGGTACTCGGTCTGATCGCAATGAAGACATCGCCGGTGGCCTGATATTCATGGCTCCAGTTGCCGAAGAAATAATTCCCTTCCCAGGTGGGGACGTCGCTGCGACGGTAAACCACGCCGCCGATGATGGCGGTAGCGAAACCACCATCCGGGTTATCATGGTTGGGGATCTCGATCACCGGGTTGATCAACGGGTCGCCCTCCGGGTCCTGGCTGGGGCAGTTGGTGATCGCAGTGGGATTGGTCGGCTGAGCCGTGCTGAAACAATGCGTGCCTTCTTTGACGTTCCACCCGTAATTCCCACCGGATTCAACAATGGATACCTCTTCCCATAAATTCTGACCGACATCGGCGACATAGAGTTCGTTCGTCCCACCCATATCGAAGGACATCCGGTAGGGGTTGCGGAAAGCCGTAAGCCCATGTTTCCGGGAAATTGGTGCTGATGGCCGGGTTATCGGGCGGGATGGCATAGGGATCGCCATTATCCACATCGATCCGCAATATACTACCCAACATATTGGCTTCCACATCCTGTCCGTTCCCGCCGGTGTTGACCGTATACCAGTCGGTGGCGTGTCCGGTGCCAGTATCACTGCCGCCGCCGCCATCGCCCTGTCCGATATAAAGATACCCATCCGGACCAAACAGGATCGGCCCGGCATTATGGTTGCTCTGGGGATGGTCAATCTGGATGATGATCTTCTCAGAAGTGGGGTCAGCCAAATTGGGATTCCCGGGATCGACCTGGAATTCGGTGACCTGATTGGTATGGGACCCTGTGCCGCCTGCCCGCAGCGGCGCGCTGTAATAAACGAAGAGCCGTCCGTTGGTGGCGTAATCGGGATGGAAAGCCATCCCAAGCAGGCCGCGCTCATCGCCGTTCGGGTTGAGGGTCACCAGCCGATCGGAGATATTCAGGAAGGGGTCCGGCAGGAGGGCGCCGCTGCTGTCGATGATGTAGATCAGCCCGGCCTGGTCAACGACAAACATCCGCCCAGAGCCGTCAGGCGGGATTGCGATCTGCAGCGGTGAGGCGAATCCGCTGGCGATGGGTTCAAGCGTGGCATAGGAATAGACATAGCCTTCCGGAATTTGAAAGAGGGGGAAATAAAGGGTCGTTCCGGTTTGAAGGAGGTGGTCTCCAGCCGGTGCGGCATTGACATCAAATGATGAACCGAACCAGCCTAAAAGTGCCAGGAAAGCGATTGATAGCCAAACAAAATATCTTTTCATGATTCTCGTATCTCCGGATTTTTATTGTGGTGGGATGATGCGGTAAACAACACCGGTGGTCCCGCTTGGACCGGTATGACCAGAGGTCAACACATACACCTCACCCGAGGTGTCCTGGCCGAACCCCATTAGGAATTCACCCAGGTTACTTCCGTCACGTCCTGCGATCTGGATAGGCTGGAAATCCCACATCGGACCGGCAGCATCCGCCGGGCGGGTCGCAGCGAACAGGCTGCCCGATGGGGAACGACCGGAAAGGCTCCATTGGCCAAAGATATATTTTCCATCCCAGGCAGGGAGCATTTGTCCGCGATAAACTACGCCGCCAATCATGGCAGCCCCCAAACCGCCTTGAGGGTTATCAGAATTAGCGAATTCGATGATGGGGTCGATCAGCGGCTGACCTTGAGGATCTTCACTCGGGCAGGACGTGATCGTGTCCGGTGTGTCAGGGTTCGTGGTGCTGAAGCAGTGAGTGCCCTCTTTGACATTCCAGCCGTAATTACCTCCTGCTGTCACGATCGAGACTTCTTCCCAAAGGTCCTGCCCAACATCGCCCACGAAGAGTTCATGCGTGCCACCGGGGTCAAAGGCGATCCGGTAAGGATTGCGGAAACCATAAGCCCAGGTTTCGGGGAAGTTGACGCTGAGGGCGGGGTTATCCGCCGGGACGCTGTAGGGGTCGCCATTGTCGATGTCGATCCGCAGGATACTGCCCAATGGATTGGACTCGAGGTCTTGACCGTTGCCGCCTTTATTGGCGCTATACCAATCCTGGGCATGTCCGATGCCCACATCATCGGCATTACCGCCGTCACCCAGGGGGATGTAGAGATAGCCGTCCGGGCCGAAGGTGATCGCGCCGGAGTTATGGTTGGCCTGGGGTTCGTCCACCTGCATGATGATTTTTTCAGAATTTGGATCGGCCTGGTTGGGGTCATCGGGGGATACGGAGAATTCAGCGATCACACTGGTGTGGTTCCAGCCGAGAGGAAGAATACTCCTCGCCGGTGCACTGTAATAAACGAACAACCGGCCATTATTGGCGTAATCCGGATGGAATGCCAGGCCCAACAGCCCGCGCTCATCATAATTTCCATCCAGAGAAACGATCTTGCTGCGGATGTCCAGGAACGGCGTATCCAGCAAAGTATCATTACCGTCAATGATATAGATCAAGCCAACCTGATCAACGATGAATAACCTTCCTGAGCC
The DNA here is from genome assembly GCA_963741015.1 of uncultured Chloroflexia bacterium. Taxonomy (GTDB): domain Bacteria; phylum Chloroflexota; class Anaerolineae; order Anaerolineales; family Anaerolineaceae; genus Brevifilum. The sequence continues at coordinate 315,109 of CAVUGP010000005.1, forward strand.
GTCATTCGGAGCGGCCAGTGCAACCGGTGAGGTGAACCCGGCTGCGATCTGCTGCAAGGCAACTTCTGGTGTAAACACCGCGGGAGGTTCCGTAGCTGTTGATGTGGGCGTAGCCATGGTCGGCTGCGGTGTTGGTAGGACCGTTTCCGTTGAAGCGGGAGATGGCAACAGGCTTCCAGTGGACGTGGGCGTTGAAGAAGCCGGTTGACAGGCTGACAAGATCAGCAAAATTCCAATGGATATGAACAATGATTTCTTCATACTGCCATCCTTTTAGCGACTTAAGCGCACAGACCTCCGGCGTTCCTTCTGCTGGAGGTCTGTGCTTGTTTTCATTTGTTAGTGTTTCAGGTGGTTCATGCTACGAAAGTGAGGAGGGAACTCCCGGAATCATCTTCAACGTCTTCATAACCATCTTCGGAGTCATTGTAGCTGTCATCTGAACTGTCATCGTAACTATCGGATGAATTATCATCGTAGCTATCGGATGAACTATCATCGTAACTATCGGATGAATTATCGTCGTAGCTATCGGATGAACTATCGTTATAACTCTCATCCATCGAGTCATCCATGTAATCGTCGTCATACGAATCTGTGCTGTAGCTATCCGAGACATGAACGATACCGGTCAGAGTGACCCCGCCGGAAACCGAGAATTCGTAGAGACCGCTGTCTGGCAGTGTATAGCTGACAGTCTCGCCGGGAGCAACCGTGACTTCATAGGAATATTCTGATCCACTCATGGAATCATCTGATTGCTGTCACTCGAACTGTCATCCATGCTGTCATCCATACTTCCATCGGATAAGTCACTGGTTTTCACGATGGTGATGGTGTAACTGACATCATCATTATTGGTCCATTGAATGACTGATCCTTCGTGAAGGGTCAATTCCGCGGGGTTGAATAATTGATTATCGATGATGACGTTTACTGAATAACCACTGGTTGAATCCATTGACAGGGAATCTTCTGCTCCTGAGGACAATTCCATTTCCATTGGATCTGAGGATTCTGAGCTTTCAGTCCCGCTCATTTCGGAATCTCCAGTGCTTGAGTCATCACTGCTGGAATCGTCACTGCTGCTTTCTTCAGTCGACATTGATGAGTCTGAGATGTTTTCTTCCATCGGCCCGGTGTTGTTACCCGCTGCGGTGATGTTCATGGGTTCGCAGGCTGCGAGCGCAAAAACACCGATTACGAGTAAGGTCAATAGCTTTTTCATTTTTTTATTCTCCTATTAATTAATTTTATTTAGCGAACTTCGGTTTTTTGATGTGAGAATGGTCGTTTTGGTTACATTATAAAAAAGGCTGGATTTTTATAAAAACTTCAACTAAAGTCAATTTACCCGACATCAGGTCTGTTCTGATGTTGGAGACCGATTGAGTTTTTGTTATTTGTGTTTGTCTATGGTTTGAACCTATCGATAGCCTATTTTTCTCAACTTTATGGATGAATACTGAAAAAATGAATAGCTCTCTGGTTGTGGGATAAATCCCACTCAGGTATGAGGATGCTGACGTGATTCCTTGCTAAGATGAGATATCGATCTGGCAAAATCCGGAGCGTTTTTCATGGTTAAGAAAAATATTTTTTTTCGATTTTTACAGATATTTATTACCATTTCGCTATTGGTGGGTTGTGTGCCTGAACTTCCAATGCCTGAAAACAGGCCGGACACACTTGAAAGTTTGTTGGATGGATTGGCCCAGCTCGACCCTGAGGAATTCATGGAAGAGGCTTTCCGGCGGCTGACTCTGCGCTCACCTGAAACGGTGACGGACCTTGGCCTTGCCGGTCTCTACGATGTCCGTAATAATGAACTGGATTCGTACGATCAATCAGAGGTTTTGCTGACCCAATCGCTTGAAGCCGCCCTGCTCGAATTAGCTCAAGATATCGATCAGGTTGGACTGGTGGAGGACGTCCGTTTGGATCTGCAAATTTTTATCCGGTATCTGGAAGGACGGGTCACCCTCCACCCATATCAATGGTTTTCTTTCCTGTTATTGGATCAAAAAGGCTTCCTGACCGACCAATATGTTTACCTTTTACTGGTCCAACAGCCGTTCCAGGATGAAGAAGATGTGGAGGATTATCTCAGCCGCCTGGAAGCGATCGGCGGACAGATTGATGGGATCATCACCTATCTTCAAGCGCAGCGGGAAGCCGGGGTCCGGATCCCCTATAACCTTTATGCAGAGGTAATGGAAGAAATGGGTGCGCACCACTGGCAGGTCGGGCGTAAAACGCCTTTCATTAAAGTGCTGGCAGTCCGCCTGCAAAACATGACAGGAGTGAGCCAGGAGCTGCGGCAGGCCTATTATGACCGCGGCAGCGAGATTGCTGACCGGGTGATCCTGCCGGCCTTTGAACGATTGATGGATACAATGTATGCACTGGCAGAGGATACAACAGGATCAACAGGTCTGGTCGATCAGCCGGATGGTGCCGCGTATTATCAGGCTTTGCTCACTCAAATCACCACCCTGGAACGGACACCCGAAGAATGGCATGCCTTTGGATTGGCGGAAGTGGCGCGGCTGAACGAAGAAGTGCGCCAGGCTGCAGCCGAGGCAGGTTATGATTCCAGCCTGCCCATGCAGGAACTCTTCCGCGAAGCGACCGTAGACCGGAATTACGCCCTCGGGTTGGATATCTTTGTCACCATGCGCAGCCTGTTGATTGAAATTGAGATGGCAATGGATTCCGCCTTTGCCGTCAGGATTGAAAATGACCTGGTGATGGTGCCGGTTTTCGAGGGCGGTTTTTACGAACCGGCCGCTTTGGATGGCTCACGCAGGGCAGCCTTCTATGCCGGGTTTGCGGGCAGGGCGGCCCATTTCGATATGCCCACCCAGGTCTACCATGAAACCTTTCCTGGAAGACATTTCCAGACTTCGGTCATGCAGAGTTTGGACCTGCCGCTCTTTCGAAAAGCGCTGCATTTCTCTGTTTATGACGAGGGCTGGGCGCTTTATGCCGAGCGGCTGGCATTTGAGATGGGGATGTATACGGATGACCCCAATGCGAACCTGGGCCGACTGCAGCATGAATTGATCGCTGCTGCTCAGATTGTGGTGGACACCGGGATCCATGCCCTGGGCTGGGACGCCCAGCAGGCCGCACGTTACCTGGTGGAAGCGGCTGGGATTGACCGTCTGGAGGCAAACGAGTTGGTGCTGGTTGAGATCGCTCAACCCGGGCAATCTCTGGCTGCATATGTTGGATATGATTTTATCCGTGAACTGCGGGAGAAAGCGGAAAATGTATTAGGTGAGAGTTTTGATTTGAAAGTTTTTCATTCGGCAGTGCTCTCCAAAGGAAGTCTGCCGCTGCCATTGCTGGCGGAACAGGTACGAGAGAAAATGGGGTTTTGAATAGAATTCTCTAAATCTATTCAATCGAACTTATATAAAACAATTGTCAGTGCGAGCCCCACTAAGGGCGTGGCAATCTCCGAATTGCTTGACGCCGTTCAATTCATCGCAGAGATAGAGTAGGGGTTTCTCAGGAGGGCGTCTTTACGGATTTATTCTTGAATTTTTAGATACGTGAAACAAAAGCATTATTCGTTAGCTGCAATGATCCGCTTGACCGTTTCGGTGTGTTCTTCCATGTGTTCGGTGAGCATCGTGATCATCTTTTCTACCGTATTTGGTGCCGGGATTTCATCCTCGCTGTCGCCGCTGAAGAAGTGCACCTGATACCCCCAGCGGTCAGGGAAGTGGCTGACAAGCTCGGCCAGGAATTTTCGGTGGGCACGCATCAGCTCGCGGGATGCTTCTACCGGTCTCGAGCTCCAGTCCAACGCTTCTCCCCAGGTATCATTACCGGGAAATTCGCCAAAGACTATCTTGCATCCCGGTATTGCCAGCGCCTGCTCGATAATGAAGGTGTAGACGTTGCAGTCCTCAGCAATATGGTGGATGATCTGCCGAATAGACCAACCCTCATCACCCTCCCGCCAGTCCAGACCCGATTCGGGCACCTGGTCGAGTACGACCTCAAAAGCATCCAAAGCACCGGTGAAATTATCCAATAATTTAGAATTTTTCTCTGGCATGGCTTCCTCCAAGTCGATTGAATAATCCCATTATAGACTGGAAATTGACTTCAAGCGGGGTGATAAAATGGTACCTATCAGGTTGTGATTGGAGACCATTGATGATTGAAGAGATGACCAGTGTTTCGGAAGAGATCGTTCAGGCATTCGAGCGGCTAATGCCGCAATTAACGGAATTCGCGCAGCCGCCTTCCCGGGATGACCTGGCGGAGATGGCTGCTTCTGCAGACACCTTCATTTTCATAGCCCGCGACCCGGTTAAGCAAGGGAAAATTATCGGCACAGCGACCCTTGCCATTGCACATTCACCCACCGGTCGACACGGCTGGATCGAGGATGTGGTTGTTGATCAGGATGCCCGTCACCAGGGCTGGGGGAAAGCGCTGACCGAAGCCTGCCTGGAAAAGGCACGCGAAATTGGCTTACACCAGGTGAACCTGACCTCCCGGCCCAGCCGGGTGGCAGCAAACAAGCTTTACCAATCATTGGGATTCGTCCAAAGGGAAACCAACGTCTATCGTTTTAAGCTCGAATAACACAAACCATTTTCAAGGTGTTGCAGAGGGTGCAGGCAGCGTTTGCGTTGGTGCGACTTCCGGCGTCGGCGTTGACTCACTGCTTCCACCTGCCAATGCCGAGGCCAGCAGCGCCAGCGTACGGGCGTTTTCCGCGTTTCCTGTTGCCAGTTGCTGTTGAGCCTGCACGCCCAGCGCGATGATAGGGTCGCCATCCTCCAGCAAGGCCAGACGACGCTCTGCCCGGTCGAGATTACTCGTGGCGGCGTAGACTTCTGCGATTGTCAACCGGTAGGTATCTTTGTAGCTCTCCTGCATGCTCGCCGGTATCGTGTTGGGATAGACTGCCGGGTTGATCAGCCAGGCATAGACCAGACCCAGGATGAATCCCAGGATCAACCCGGTCAGGATGTACCAGGGAAACCGTTTTGGCTCAGAGGTCGGCGGATTGACCGGTTCAGCATGAGGCCTGATGGCCTGCGTTTGTTCAGAAATCCGGACCTGGCGGGTCTCTTCAAGGTCACGCCATTCGGGACTCATTCGGCCTCCGGGAGAAGCAGGGCAACCGCCCCGCGTAGTTCCACCATAAGCTGCAGATCGCCTGGGGCGTATTGATGTTCCTGGGCGAATTCCAGGGCTGAATCAAGGATGGTTAGAGGAGGTTGATCGCCAAGATATGTCAGGCGTGCAACAGCCATGACAGGATCGCCTTCGGTATGGAACAGTTCGGCCACCATCAGGACGTAATCCGTCCGGTAGTCGCTGCTGAGAGTTTCCGGCCCGGTGCCCGTATAATCGACCGGGTTGATGATCCAGCCGTATCCAACCCCTGCTGCTGCACCCAGCAGGATTGCGATAAAAAAGAAGAGCAGCCGGCGTTTTCGCCGTCCCAAATTAATCCTCCTTCAGCATGGGCATGTTGATACCAAATTTCCTGACGGCCTCGATCGCTTCTTCGTAACCTGCGTCTGCATGCCGCACCACGCCCAGACCGGGGTCGCCGGTCAGCACCCGCTCCAGCCGTCGGGCGGCTTCCGGTGTGCCGTCGGCGACGATCACCTGGCCGGCGTGCTGCGAAAAGCCGATGCCCACGCCGCCGCCATGGTGGAATGAAACCCAGGTGGCGCCGTTGACTGCATTTAATAAGGCATTCAGGATCGGCCAATCGCTGACCGCATCCGTGCCGTCTTTCATGCTCTCCGTTTCCCGGTTAGGTGAGGCTACCGAACCGGAATCGAGATGGTCACGGCCGATCACGATTGGGGCAGACACTTTGCCTTCCGCCACAAGCTGGTTGAAAGCCAGTCCCGCTTTAGCCCGTTCGCCATAGCCAAGCCAGCAAATGCGCGAAGGCAGCCCCTGGAAGGGGACTTTCTCACGCGCCAGGTCCAGCCAGCGGTGGAGGTGCTCGTCATCGGGGAACAGTTCTTTGATCACCCGGTCGGTTTCGTAGATGTCTTCAGGGTCGCCGGAAAGGGCCACCCAGCGGAAGGGACCTTTCCCTTCACAGAATAAGGGGCGGATGTAGGCAGGGACGAAGCCGGGGAAGTTGAAGGCATCCTTGACGCCGAAATCGAACGCACGCTGGCGCAGGTTGTTGCCATAATCGAAGACCTCTGCACCTTTCTTCTGGAAATCCAGCATCGCCTGGACATGTTTGGCCATGGATGCCTGTGAACGGAGGGCGTATTCCTCCGGATCCTTCTCGCGCAGGGCGTCCGCTTCCGCAAGGGTCATGCCGGCCGGGATATAGCTCATCAGGTCGTGAGCGGGGGTTTGGTCGGTGACCACATCCGGCACCACACCGCGGATCACCAGCTCGGGATAAATCTCGGCGGCGTTGCCGATCAGGCCGATTGATCTTGGTATCTCATTATCAACCGCTTCTTCCACCAGGGTCATGGCTTCTTCGAGGTCATCCACCACAGCGTCCACATAGCCGATCTCCAGGCGGCGTTTGGCGCGCTCCGGGTCGATCTCAACGATCAGGCCAACGCCTTCGTTCATGGTGATCGCCAGAGGCTGAGCGCCGCCCATTCCGCCCAAGCCGGCTGTCAGCACAAATTTGCCTTTGAGGGAGGGCCAGCCTCGTAGGTGCGCCAGCGAACCGAGGGTTTCGTAGGTGCCCTGCAGGATGCCCTGGGTACCGATGTAGATCCACGACCCGGCCGTCATCTGGCCGTACATGATCAGGCCTTTGGCGGCGAGTTCGTCGAAATGTTCCTGCGTGGCCCAGTGCGGGACAAGGTTGGAGTTCGCGATCAGGACCCGGGGCGCATCGGGATGGGTCTTGAATACCGCCACCGGTTTACCGGACTGGACCAGCATGGTCTCATCCAGTTCCAGTTCTTTGAGGGTCGCCAGGATGGCGTCGAAGGCTTCCCAGGAGCGAGCCGCCTGTCCCCGTCCACCGTAGACCACCAGGTCATCCGGGCGTTCGGCGACTTCCGGGTCCAGGTTGTTCTGGATCATGCGGAAAGGCGCTTCTGTGAGCCAGGATTTGCAGGTCAATTGCGTGCCGCGGGGGGCGCGAACGGGTCGGGGTTTGGACATGGATTCCTCCTTGGTGAGCAGGTGGTGAGCATCAATATGTAAATTATAAAACCATTCTCGCGAGAGAACCCAATTTTATTGTTGGTAAACGCTGTAGTTTCCATTTTCAAACATCATTTCGAACCATGAATAACCTGCATTTCCGCATATGCAAGACGTTCCGGACTTCGGTATGCTGACTTTAGTTTGAAAATAAGCCTTTTACTCGAGTCAATATTGGAAATTCAAGTCAGGTTTCCAGCATGACAGAATCAGGGTGCAGTCCGGTCATCCGCATCGAAAAACAAGCAGTTAGAAATAAGCACATTTGTGCTATAATATTTCCACAAAACCAGTTTGGGAGGGCAATGATGGACGATCCTGTTTTTCAATTGGAAGTTGGTGCTATGGAGCGCTGGCGGCAGGGTGATCCCTGGGGTTTCGTCGAGCTCAGTGCAGAGTGATATTATTTACACCGATGTCGGGCAGACGGAACCGATCATTGGTTTGGATGCCTATCGTGAATATATGCGCCAGATCGAAGGGCAGGTCCATTACCAACGTTCGGAATTTATCAATCCCAAGATCGTCCGAGTTGGAGATGCCGCCCTGCTGACCTATAACTATCGTTCTGCCGTCTTGTCGGATGATGGCGAGGAGGTCAGTCATACCCCCTGGAATACCACCGAGGTTTTCTTTTACCGGGACGGTCAGTGGAAAACCGTCCACACGCATTGGTCCTATATCAATCAAAAACTGCCCGAGCGGGTTGTTGTGCCGGTACCGGTGGAGAACCCCTCCATTATCTACCAGGGCGTATTGGCAGAATTAATGGCACTTGAATCCGGTGCTATGGAACGCTGGCGAAAGGGTGATCCGTGGGGTTTCATCGAAATCAGCGACGAAGATGTAACTTATTTTGATACCGGTACACCGCAGCGGATCAATGGGAGAGAGGCCTTGCGGGCGGAATATGAACCACGGGCCGGTAAAACCTGTCATGATGTGATGGACTTTGTGGATCCCCAGGTCCGAGTCTGCGGGGACCTGGCTGTTCTTTTTTATCGCGACCTTACAACATGGCTGGGCGCGGATGGCTCTGTCGTCCGAAGAACGCCCTGGAACTGCACGGAGGTTTTCCAGCGGAAGGATGGTGATTGGAAGATCATCCATACCCATTGGTCGTTCATTAAAGGTGAGAGGGCATAACCCGGTTTCATAGGCCACATTTCCAGCCGCGCCACGCAAGGCCTATATTTTTCTCCAATTAATATGATTGGCCTTACAAAGAACAAATATAGATCACAATTCCAGCGTGATAACCTGAATCAGAAGGACAGTTAATACTTTTGCCGGGAACCTCAAAGAGTCACGCAGGCAGCAGTCGCCGTTATGCATGAGCTGCATTGTTTTCAGTCTTCCACAGAAAATGTATGATTAATTTGTTTTTGATTCCAAATGAAGGATCCCAGCTTCGGTCCTTCCCCTTGAAAAGGGAAGGATGTCTGCGTGAGCAGAAAGGAAAGGGTTATAAGGGTAACTCTTCCAGTCCGATCACTAATCCTTCTTTGATCCATCCAGTATAATAATTTCAGTCGATGTAAATTTACATTTGAACCAATAACTGCATAAACGCAATCTTAACGGGCATCAAGGCGACCCTGTGACTGTACGGCTTTTTACGGGTTTGAGTCGCCTACACATTTTCTGCCCGGTCAACACATCATACAACCGCATAATGAAAGGACTTATTATGACCCCACCGAAATCGATCGGATTTCCACGCATGGTACAGGAGGCGGGTGAAAAGCGTGTATTTTTACCGGATTTCATCCAGATGCTCGCCGGGTTGGGGTTTCGTGTTGTCATAGAGGAAGGATATGGCTCCCGCTCCGGGTTCGATAAAGCCGATTTCCGCCAGGGCAGCAACCTGATCTCCTTCGGCACCCGTGACGATGCTTTCGACCAGGACCTTGTGTTGGTCCTGCGCGCGCCGGATGACGATCTTAATCGTATGAAACCCGGTACGATCCTGATGTCCATGCTGCATTACCCCACCCATCCCAACCGGATCCCACTGTTCCAGGACCTGGGATTAAAGACCATCTCGCTGGATAGCATTGTCAATGATAATGATGTCCGCCTGGTGGAAAACATGCGGGCGGTTGCCTGGAATGGGCTGGAAGTCGCTTATGGACTATTAGAAAAACATTGGCCCGGGCTTGTCCGCCCGGACGGCAAGCCGATCCGTTCATTATTGCTGGGCACGGGCATGGTCGGCAGGCACGCGGTTGACGCCGCAGTCCACCTCGGCAATATTGAGCGAAATAACGAGCATATCAGCCTGGGCAATCCCGGCGCGGTTTGCAGGGCGGTGGGACGTAACCTGACCGGTCATAAGGAAGAGATGATCAGCCTGCTAAAGCGGACAGATATCCTGATCGACGCCACCCAGCGCCGTAACCCAGCCGAACCCGTGATCCCCAATGACTGGATCCAGTATTTACCGGAACACGCCATCATGGTGGACCTTTCGGTTGACCCCTATATCCCCACCACGGACCCGCCGGTCGTGCGGGGGATTGAAGGCATCCCGAAGGGTGACCTGGATAAATATGTCTTTTACCCGGAGGATGAAGACTGGGAAGAAACCCTTGCGCCGGGTGTCCCGACCGAACAACGCCGGATCGCGGTGACCTGTTACTCCTGGCCGGGCTTCCATCCTGAAGCCTGCATGACCCACTATGGACAGCAGTTGAATCCGATGATGCCGGTACTTTTCGAAAAAGGGTATGATGAACTCTCATTGGAAGGTGGGTACTTTGAACGGGCACTCTACCGGGCAACATTGAAGGCCTGGGAAAACCAGCTGGCCCGTGATTTTATCTGGAACGGGGACCAATCCATTTCCTGATGTGCCCTTTAAATATAAAAGACCCCGATTGGTTTTTATGTGAACCAAATCGGGGTCCTTTTTATTTTAAAACCCTAATGCCGTTTCCGATAGAACAGGATCACAGCAGGGATGAAGAACAGAACTGCGAACCCGGCCAGAGCGGCGATCGACGGCCAGATATTGGAAAGGCCTGCTCCTCTCAGCAGGATGTCCCTGAACCCGGTCATGATCCAGTAGACAGGCGTGAACCGGGAGATCTTTTGAACCGATTCGCCGAGGATGTCCAGCGGCACCCAGGCGCCGCCCAAACCAGAGAAAATGAACATCGGGATCAGGGCGAAAATGGCACTCTGCTCAGGCATTTTTGCCAGGATGCCGATCAGCAGCCCAAGACTGGCCACGAAGGCGCAGCTAATTAAGGACAGGGCCAGGGTCGCCAGCGGCGCAGCCAGGAAATCCAGCCGGAGGAAGATTTGTCCAAAAGCGACCAGCACGATGAACTGCATCAGGATCATGACGAACATCGCCAGCCAGTGTCCCACCATGATCGAAAATTTCGGGACGGCTGTGGTCAGGATCCGGTCCAGCGCACCGGACTTGCGCTCCTGGATGATGATCTCCGCGGCACCCATCAGCCCGGCAATGGCAAACTGAGCCATCATACCCGGCAAAGATTGGGCAAAGGCGTTTTCGGTGGAGGTCTGCTGGCTGCCATTCGGTGCGGTCTGGGTTTCAACGGCTGTGACCGGCGGTGTTTGCCAGGCTTTAAGTGTGCTATTAAAAGTTTCGTTGTATAGGGTGTCTTGTTCTGCCTGGTCGGTGAACCCTTTCTGCTGTGCATACAAATCAACGGCTTGTTTGGCAGTATTGGCAGCAGTTTGCAGCCGGTTGACGGCGGACTGGATTTCCTGCTGGACGGTGATCCCGGAAGTGGTGTTCACATCAAGGATTGCTGTCAGCGCAATCGTTCCATTTGTCATCACGCTGCTGCTGAACCCGGCGGGAATGACCAGGGCGCCAGCGATATCTTCATTGGCGACAGCCTGCTTGAGATCCACAAGGGTTTCCGTCTTGTCAATTTGTTCAATTCGAACAACGGAAGAGTTCTCCAGATAATTGAGGATGCTCGCGGTGATGGGGGTATCTTCCTCGCTCAGAACCCGGATGGGTAAGCGGTTGTCGGTGTTTGCGTTCGGGCCGTTGAAACCGCCAAACATAAAGCCGAACATCAGTGTGAAGATGATCGGCGCAACCACCAGGAAGATGACCGGTTTCCAATCCTTGAAGAGTTGATAAAGGTCTTTGAAGGTGATATCCAGAAATTTCATGATGAACCTTTCATGCAAAACGCTTCTTAAATCGGGCGTTGCCGATCATGAAGAATGCAGCTGCCAAAACGAACATTCCGCCGGTCAGCAGCAGAGTATTGACCAGGTTTCCGCTCCAACAGGCTTCCAGCGCTTTCATCGCCCAGCCCTGCGGTACAACGAGGGGAATGATCTTGAAGGCGCTTTCCGCGGATGTGCCAACGGTAAAGATGCTGGAAATCCCCAGCATACCGGTGAAGGTCAGCACTGCGCCGTAGATGATCCCGGCTTGTTTGGTGCTCTTTACCAGGGACATAATGAAAATACCGAAACTTGAAGCCAGGGCGACCAGGCCGATCGAAAAGACGATCAGCAGGAACACAGGGCCCCAATTGATATGAAAGACCAGGCTGCCGAAGCCCAGCAGTATCAATACCTGAACGATGATCATCAGGAATCCGGAGAGGAACTTTCCATTCAGGATCGTACTGGTGTTGGTGGGAGAAATAAATAGCCGGGCCAGGGTGCCCCGTTCTTCTTCCTGCAGGATCGTTTGGGCTGCGGAAGTACCGGTGAAGAAGGCATAGAAGATCATCATGCCGCCCATGATGCTGCGGATGATGGTTTGCAGCAGGCTGCCCTGCTGCGAATTAGCGCCGGGTTCTTTCGGCGGGATGATGGTCAAACTGCCGTTGTTGGCTTGTCCGTTTGCTTCGGCGTTCGCAGTCAGTGACTGGATCAGCGCGATCTGTTCAGCCTGGCTGAGGGTCACGCCGTGTTCCGCCAGCACACGTGTGATGGTATCCAAAGAAAGGGTGCCGGAGGAGAAGCCGTCCACGACACTCATGACGATCGATTCGGTCACCTGGGGTCCCAGGCTTAGTTCAGGGTCCTTGTAAAACTCAATGGAGACTTGCTTGTCGCCCATTCCGATCAGGGTTTTTGTGAATCCGGGCGGGATAATGATCGCCAATCCTGCTTTCCGGGCATCGACCGCAGCGCGTGCTTCTGATTCCGTGCCAAGTGTAACGGTCATCAGGTCAGCGAAGGTATTGTCCTGCAGGGTGTTCACCAGCATGTCACCCATGGTGGCAAAACTTTGCCCATTGACGTCAAAATTAGGAACTACCTCGCTGCCGGTGTCCTGGTTGACCAGGATCACATCCGTTTTGGGTACGGAAAAACCGGAACTGCCGCCCACGCCGCCAAACAAAAATGCAAATAAAAGAGTCATCAGGATCGGGACGCCGAACATGAACGCCAGCGCGAACATGCTGCGAAAGGCCCGACTGAGGTCCTTGAGAGCTATTGTAATTACTTTCATTGTCGGGCTTCCTTTCAGTCCCGCAGCGCGCGGCCGGTCAGGTGCAGGAAGACCGCTTCCAGGTTGGGTTCCATCACTTCCACGGAGTTGATCCTGATGTCCACCGCTGCTGCCGCTTCGAAAACGTCCGGCAGGATCTGATTGCTGTCCTTGACCAGCAGATACAATGTGCCGTTTTCGGAGGTGATTTCGTGGACACCTTCAATTGCTTTCCAGGCAGCTATGGCCTTAGCCGAATCGCCCGTGATGGTCAGGGTGATCCGGTCCAGTTCGCCTACAATGTCGATCAGTTCCTGATGAGTGCCCAGGGCGATGATCTCGCCGTGGTCCATGATGGCGATCCGGTCGGAAAGTTCCTGAGCCTCTTCCATATAATGGGTGGTGTAAAGGATCGTGACGCCGTTATCCCGTAAATGCTTGACGGAATCGAGAATGCTGCGGCGGCTCTGGGGGTCAATCCCGACCGTGGGTTCGTCCATGATGATGACCCTTGGCTGATGCAGCAGCGCCACACCCACATTCAGGCGGCGTTTCATCCCGCCGGAGAACTTTGAAACCGCACCAGTTGCGCGGTCTTCAAGGCCAATCAATTTCAGAACAGCTTCCACCCGTTCTTTAAGTTCGCTGCCATGCAGGCCGTACATTTTTCCCCAGAAGTTCAGGTTCGCCCTTGCGGAGATGTCCTCATACAAGGCAATTTCCTGAGGGACGACACCCAGTTCTGCCTTGGCGGCTTTGGGTTCCTTCGCAACGGAATATCCCATCAGCCAGACTTCACCGGCATCGGGCGTAAGCAAGCCGGAGATCATGTCGATCGTGGTGGTCTTGCCGGCGCCGTTAGGACCCAACAGGCTGAAGATCTCACCGGTGTGGATCTCAAAACTAACATTCTTCACGGCATGGATATCCTCAAATCGTTTGTCGAGGTCCTGGACTTTGATTGCCTGTCCGGTCATTGTCTGCTCCTTTAAATTAGCGTGCAAAAAGAAAATAACATTGTTTTAATTTTAGGGGAAAAACTGGATTTATAAGATAGATTGTCTAGGGTTTTGGATGATGCCTTCCCAATCGAAAAGTATTAACACAACACTTCCATTATAAAGAAACTTACCACCTTTTCCCCCATGCGTCAGTATGAATTTCACTTGGTCTCCCGGATAGGTTTCTTACTGTAATGACCCTCTGTCTCTATATCAAATCTTTATCTCCCATCTCTATACTCATTAAAGTGTGTAAAACCATTTTATGAGATAGAAGGGAATTTTGATCATATGTCAGAACAGAGAAGGAATAGAAGAAAGAGATCGCAAATCATCTGGGTCTTAGTTGCCGCCATAGTGGTCATTGGCGGGGGGCTCACTTACTATTTGCTGACCCGAGATTCAACAGTAGAAACGTCCAGTGCCGAACCGGCGATGCAAACAGCCACCGTCCGGCAGGGAGACCTTACACTGCTCGCCACCGGTGCAGGGACACTGGTCGCAGGTGACGAGATGACTTTCGGTTTCGAGATTGATGGCACCCTCGCAGAAGTAATGGTTGCCAAAGGGGACACAGTCGAAGAAGGTGAATTGATCGCCCGGCTGGACGACACTGAAGCACAACAGGCTCTGGAGGATGCTCAATTCAATTTATCGGAATTGACTTCTCCTTTGGCGATTGCCGAAGCAAAGGTTAACATTGCCGCGCTTGAGGAAGATGGTTCTGTAGCGCGCAACCAGCTGGCTTACCTGATCAGCCCAGAAATTTTATATTATGAAGAACAGCTAACCGTTGCCCAGGATGACCTGGCTGCAGCGACCGCAGCGAACGATGAAGAGGCCATCGCGACGGCTGAGAAAGCTGTAACTCGGGCGGAAGCCAATATTACTTATTTTCAAAAAGTCTATCGCGAGGAATATGTCCCGGATACTTTCACCGTGGAAGAACAGGATCCTGATAATCCCCGTCAGAAGATTGAAGTCATCTATGCACCTTCTTCCTTTGATATCAGTAATGCCCGTAACGCATATTACTACACTGTCGAAGAGTTAAAAGCGGCGAATGATTATCTGACCGCGCTGCAAACCGGCGAGATCCCGGAAGGAGCGACCGGCAGTGACATTGCCAACCTGCGTTCTGCAATGCAAGCGGTTGAAACCGCTCAGGAAGATCTGACCAACCTTGAACTCTATGCACCTATTCCCGGTGTGATCACGGCTTTGAATGCCAAAGCGGGAGAGAAGCCGGATGCCAGCTTCATAACGATTTTGGACCTTTTCCATCCTTATCTTGAGATTTACCTGGATGCTTCGGATTGGGCGATGCTTGACGCTGGTTATGATGTGGAAGTTGAATTTGATTCCTACCCCGACCTGGTTTTAACCGGAAAGGTGAGCTATATCGACCCTTATATCACCAGCACCGGCGGCGCCAGCCTGATCTATGGCCAGGTGACCCTGGATGATGACAGCCTGGCCCAGATTGCCGATTTACCGATGGGTTCAGAGGCGACTGTGAATGTGATCGAAGGTAGCGCGCAAAATGCCATCCTGGTACCCATCGAAGCTCTGCATCAAGCCGGTGACCAATATTCGGTCTTCGTGGTTGAAAATGGTGAAACCTCGGTGCGTTTTGTTGAGGTTGGTTTGATGGACACCTATTATGCACAGGTCATTTCCGGCCTTGAGGTGGGTGAAGTGGTCACGACTGGTATTGTGGAGACGAATTGATGTCCGCTGAAACCAATATCATTGAAACCCGGGATATTTGCATGACCTTCGGGAAAGGTGATGCGGAAGTCCAGGCTTTGATCGATATCAATATCCAGATCAGGAAAGGCGAGTTCGTTGCCATCATGGGACCTTCAGGCTCAGGAAAGAGCACTTTGATGAATATCATCGGCTGCCTACTGCGTCCCATTTCCGGCATCCTGACATTGGATGGCGAGGACATCAGCGGTCTGGATGCCTATGACCGTGCCCTGCTGCGCAATGAAAAGATTGGCTTTGTATTTCAATCCTATAACCTACTGCCGCGCACAAGTGCACTGCGGAATGTACTTTTGCCTTTGATGTATAACCGGGAGAACCGTGTTTCCCGATTTGAAATGGAGGACCGGGCGGAAGAAATGTTGAACCTGGTCAAGCTGGGAGACCGCCTGGGCCATAACCCGAACGAACTCTCAGGTGGCCAGCAGCAGCGTGTGGCTATCGCTCGGGCGTTGATCAATAACCCGGTTCTCCTGATCGCCGACGAACCTACCGGAAACCTGGACACCTCTTCGGGTGAAGAGATCATGGAAATGCTGCATGAGATGAACCAGGATGGGATGACGATCGTAATGGTGACTCATGACGAAGAGATTGCCAAACACAGCGAACGAGTGATCCATCTTCTGGATGGTCATATCGAGCAGGTAGTCAGTAATGGAAAAAGCCACAGCATGGCAGGAGCAGCACAATGAGAATCACTGAGATCCTGAGATCCGCCTTTGAGGCGATTGGCAAGAATAAAGCTCGATCACTGCTGACCATGCTGGGAATCATTATAGGTGTGGCAGCTGTGATCGTAATGATCAGCATCAGTGCCGGGACAGAGGCGACAATCACAGAAGAGATCACCAGCCTGGGATCCAACCTGATCTATATCACCCAGAATTTCAGCATGGGGGGTATTGGGGGGATGCGTGGGATGGAATCTGGTGGTCTGGTTTTTGATGACGCGGAAGCGATCTCCGACCAGGTCAATGGCGTGGCGGGGGTGGTTGTTGAACAAAACTCAACTCAGACCGTAAAGGCAGATGAGGTATTGGTTGAAGACGTGACGATCATGGGCACGACGCCCGATTTTCCTTCAGTACGGGATATGGAAATTGGAGTGGGACGTTATTTCACAACCGAGGAAGTGGACCGTGAAGAAAAAGTGGCCATCCTGGGTGCCTCCTTGTCGGAGAGCCTATTTGGCGAGGAAGATCCCATTGGACAGACAGTGATTGTGGATACCACCCGGCTGTCGATCATTGGGGTGCTGGCTGAGAAAGGTATGGTAGGCGATGTGGATTATGATTCCCGGCTCTACACCCCAATCACAGTCGTTTGGCATTATTTCTCCAACCAGCAGTTTGCCCGGATCATGGGTGACCGGGTGAATATGATCTATGTCGAGATCGCCGACCCGGATCAGATGGACGACATCATCACCCAGATTTCACTGCTGCTGGCCAAGCGGCATGATGTCACCCTGGATGAGGCTGATTTCAGTATCACCACCCAGCAGGATATCATCGGCACCCGGGAAGCCACAACCGAAGCATTTCGTACTTTGTTGGGCTGGGTAGCCGGCGTATCACTGGTGGTCGGCGGGATTGGCATCATGAACATCATGCTGGTTAGCGTGACCGAACGTACCCGGGAGATTGGTATTCGTCAATCGGTGGGCGCAACGCCCAGCGATATCCGCTGGCAGTTCCTTACAGAATCGATCCTATTGAGTGTTACAGGTGGTTTGCTGGGGATTATTGTCGGTGTGGGCGGTTCGGCTCTGTTCCAACGGTTTGCCGATATGAGGACGGTAGTTGTCCCGGGATCGATCCTGCTGTCATTCATTGCAGCGACAGCGGTGGGTGTGTTTTTCGGTTTCTACCCCGCTAATAAGGCATCCAAGCTTGACCCGATTGATGCGCTGCGTCATGAATAGTAACTAATAAATAAATGGAGTGGAGATTATTATGAAACGATTTAGATTATTGTCCTTGATACTAATATTATTGCTGACAATATTATCTGCCTGTTCCGGGGTCGAATCGACTGATACGGGTGAAACTTCAACATCCCAGGCGGACGGCACCCAGGCAGCAGGTGATCTTGCCGGAATGAATGAAATCAGCCAATTGATCTTTGGCACGATGATGCTGGAGGGCACTGAGAATGAGATCACGGCTGAGCAGGCCAAAACCATGCTGCCCCTCTGGCAGCTCTACCAGACTATGTCGACCGAAGATACTACTGCCTCCGAAGAACTTGATGTGATCATCAGCCAGATCAAGAGCACCTTCACTGAAGCGCAATTGAGCGAAATGGCAACACTTGATTATGGCAACCCGATGGATATGATGGCCCAATTAGGCATCGAAGCGGGAACCACCTCTGAAGATGGAACAGAGATCACCGTTCCCCAAGGTGGCTTTGACCGAGGGGAGATGCCGGAGGGCTTTGGTGATATACAAGGCGGCGGAGGTGCCTTTCCTTCGGATGGCGGTGGTGGTTTTGGCGGTTTAGCTGGCGGTGATGGCACAGGCACTGAATTTGATCCACAGATGATGGCCACAGCGCAGGCGCAAAACGGCGGCAGTTTTCAAAATCGCCAGTCCCTGATGTTCCTTCCGGCGCTCATTGAATATTTACAGGGGATTGCCTCGTCATAATCTCTCTCTCACCTTTTAGGATTGGGCCAGGAACTTGTTTCCTGGTCCAATTCGTTTGTGATCCAAAGCGGTTTGATTACCATCAAAAAAATAGGAACCGTGTCTTTTTGATGGCTCTGCATTTCAATTGATCATTATTGCCAATTCCAAATCCGACTTAAAGCAAAATCAATGCCAGGATCAGGTTCATCACTGTGGCCGCGATCAGGTTCGGCCAGATTGCACCGGCTTTATGAGAGACCCATCCGTTGATCAGGCCGATCGCCCCGAAAGAATAGACCAGACCGTACACAATGCCCATCAAGGGTTTGGGCATCAGGAAGGCAACCACCAATTGGGGCAGCGTAAACAAAGCTGCCTGGATCAGATTGGCCCAGAGTGGACCTGTCTTTGGCGTTAAGGTCCGCAGCAGCCAACCGCGAAAACATAATTCTTCAGCAAAGATGCTGACCAGCCCGGAGAACAGGAACATCCCCAGCCAGCCTTCAAAACCGCCGAATATGGTCAGCCAGGCAAAAGTTGGATCTGTGGTGTTGGGTCCGGTTGCTTCCTGGAGCAGAAAGCGGTATGCGCCGGACCAAGGTTCGAAGACCGCATAGATAACGATCAGGGCAGCCAGGTTGATCCCGGCCCATTTGAGCACCTGTTTCCAACCGATATTACCCATACCGATCCGCCGGGCATCCTTCCGGATCAACAGGTTAATGAGGGGCAGTGCCAGGAACAGCAAGGTGAAAATCGGCAGATTCAGGTCCTGCCAGAGTGAATATCCAACCGCAATGATGCCAGCGCCAAGCAGCCAGATTAAAGCAAAAGTTTCCTGTTTACCCCAGGCCTTTTTCATTTCCATGCTTTCTCCTTGTTTCGCTTTAAATAAAGATTATAAGAGATTTGAGGGCAAGGGAGTCACCAATGACAATCCGGGGGACTTCCTAATATAAGTGAAAAAGATAAAGTCTTCCCCTACAGGCTTTCAAAGATTCGTAATAAATCTTGGTGTCCCTGGGATCCAAAGTAGCAGCTAGATCATCAATTTCAGATCAAGATCCTCAAGGCATCCATATCGCCGAATGTTTGCTGAGCCCTTAGGTTTGAATAACTACATTAGATGATGTCACCAATTCCTCCTCAAATTTTTTTCATAATCATTGTAAAATTAGACTAAGATCGTAACCCCCGCCACCTTTCCGACAGAAGTTAGCCAATAGGGCTAATACATTCTGAACATTTAGACAGGTATAAACCCCATTATCGTTCCAGAGAATTATAAATTGGAATGGATTTGATTGACATAATCTCGGATAGTGAAGTTGATTTTTGACCAATTTTTAGGTCAATATTGATGGAAAAGCATTCCTTTTATAGGGTGATTCAACTATAACCTTACGCCAAATTAATCAAGGATTCCTTTCTTGCCTTGTTAATTCGTTGGAAGATGTGGATAAGAGAAAAATTCTATGCGTTCAAGAACGGGACGACATTTGGTTACAGCGGGGATTTTATGCCTTTTTATTATCGCTGCTATCCATCCGCCACTAAAATCCACAATCGGCAACCCAGAATATGAAACGGTTGTTATTTCCGCTCCTGCTAGCCGATATCATGATATCGCCCGATCAATTGCTGAGAACAACGGGTATTCCCTTTTAGCTTCATTTGAACAAGCCTTCAATTATGACCTGGAAGCCATTATTTGGGTGGTCACTCCACAGGAATTAGATTTCAAAGCATTTACAAATGCCGGCCTTGCTTGGGAGAAAACCAAAGTGCCGCTTGGAATCATTACTGGTAAAGACCCTGATGATGCCCGATCATTATGGGAAAGGTCTGTCGGTCAAAGCCCACTTCAAACGACGAAGGCTGTTCCCCGTGAGCAGGCCCTTAAAAATTGCATTCATAATGAGTGCTGGTCCACGTCGTTCACTCTTCGAAACTTACAAGATGCTCTCACCCAATCCACATATGTTGTTTACCAGGGAGGTGGTACGAGTAGTTCCTGGTGGTTGGGAGAATCGATGGAGGAAGAAAACTGGAAATTAACACCTGGTGACATCCCTATCCTACCACCCCAATTAACCAACGCCTTGGCTTGCCAGACTTTGCAGATTTGGCAAAAAAACGCCATTGCCTTGCAATTTATCCATCAGGGTGCGTCTGGCTATCAGGGATTCGTCCACAGTCCCTTAGGGTTTATCTTTGGCGAACCCGATGGTTTCCCCTACCAATATACTTGGCCTGACTTCACCATCGGTCACGTTAACCTGATCCAAAATCAAAGTCTCCTCCAGGGTTCCTTGCGTTGGCCGTTTTATTTCCTGATCGGTAACCCTTTCCAGTCTTTCCAGAATAGCCCACCTTATACTCTCGAAAAAGACATCACAACAGGACAACGCCGGATACTAACCTATAGCGAAGCGCCGGCAGGGATCTTACCAGTTAGGATCGAAGCTGGCGCAGACTACCAATTCGCTAAAGTTGATGGGCGAAGTTCAGCATATTCCGGAGATCAAACCTATAATGCAGAGATCCAAATGTTGGATCTGAATGGGGATAAATTTTTGTTGTTTTACCACCCAGGCGGGGATTTTAGCATTGAATTAAGAAAATCTCCACCCGTGTTTATACCGTTCTTCGAAAACCTGGTGGATCTGTTAGACCGAGCGATGATCTTCTTCCACATTGAAGGCAGCCGTCTACTCATCCTTGTCCTGGCAGGACTGGCATTGGCTTTGGGGCTCGTTTTAGGTTTTCGCCAGCACATTTTTCAGACACTCCGTTTTCGTGATTGGTTGTTTGCAATGGTCGCCGGCGTATTTTTGATGGTTCTAATGCATGGAGGCTATTTGCTCATTCGCTGGGAGCAACTGTCTCTGTTGTTCAGTAATTATTTACGCACCGAAGATATTCGCTTGGATGCGGATCCTATCTATATCCTGATCCTTTTTGCACTGTCAACAATCTTTATCCCTGTTTATGCTAAAAGTAAAAAACCGGTTACCCGCGCTATCAGTTTGGTCCTGGCGACTTTACCAACCATGACTTCTGTACTGGTTTGGTTGGGATTGGTCCTTGCTGTCAATGTGAAGACCACATCCCGGTATGGTATTGGGTTATACAAAATGGGCAATGGGATCGCCTTGGCTGTAAACTGGGGATTACAAATCGCAATAATTTTGTTGTCCGCCCGTATATTTACTGAACTCACCCGAAAATTCAGTAAAACGATCAAGAATGAAGTCAACGAATCACTTGAGATAGATTGAGAGGACTACTTGGACCAAAAACCTTCCATACTGATCATCGGCGCCGGAGTGGCCGGGCTTTCGGCCGGTATATACGCTCAGATGAATGGCTTCGAATCAACCATTTATGAGATGCACAGCATTCCCGGCGGACTCTGCACCTCCTGGAAACGCCGCGGCTACACCTTTGACGGTGCGGTGCGCTACCTGGCAGGGGTCAATAAGCAGAACAAAGGCTACCAGCTTTGGGAAGAGCTGGGTATCCTGCAGGATACCCCCATTCACTATTACGATGAGTTCGTTTGCATTGAAGGCAGTGATGGCCGCAAGCTGCACCTGTATACGGATATTGACCGGCTCGAGCAGCATCTGTTGGAACTGGCTCCCCAGGACAAGCGCATAATTGAGGAATTCATTGAGGGCATTCGTGATTTTACCAGGATGGAACTCCCGGTTGACCTGACCGCCGAGGACACGCGCGAGCTGGCAGAGATGGGGATGGACCTGCTGCCGGTGTTGATGCCAACTTTGCGCTGGCGTTCGGTTGCGCTGCGCGATTACGCTAAACGGTTCCAGGATCCCCTGCTGCGAGAAGGACTGCTGCTTTTTTTCCAGTTCTCTCCCGAAGATTTCCCGATGATGTTATGCCTCTCAACTCTGGCGATGATGAATGACCATGAGGCTGGTTACCCGTTGGGCGGGTCGCTGCCGATCGCCAAAGCGCTGGAAAAACGCTATCTCGCATTAGGCGGCGAGGTAGTTTACCGAACCAAGGTGACGGATATTTTGGTGGAAGAAGACCGTGCAGTGGGATTGGAACTGGATGCTAAAAATAAGGTTTCCGGCGACCTGGTCATCTCCGCTGCTGATGGGCACGCAACCATATTCGATCTGCTGGACGCGAAATATACCAGTCGTAAACTGCGAGAATATTATGACGGCGGAATGACCCCGAGCAAGTCGATCCTGCAAATCTCACTGGGTGTTGCGATGGACTTTTCAGACCAACCCGCGATGACCAATATCCTGCTGGAGGAACCGATCTGGCTGGGCAACCAACGGCACGACCGGCTGGTGCTCAAGCATTACTGCTTCGATCCGCAGATGGCACCCAAAGGGAAATCCGTCCTGACCTTATGGAGTGAGGCCGATTCGGATTACTGGCAGTGGCTGCGACGGGATAAAAAACGCTACCGCCATCATAAGGATGAGGTCGCTGAAACTGTGATCGAAATACTCGATCGACGTTATCCCGGCTTTGCTAAAGCTGTTGAAGTCGTGGATGTCGCAACTCCGGTGACTTATCAGCGTTACACAGGGAACTGGCGGGGTGCATTTGCAGGCTGGGCATTGACCACCCTCAAGATGAGCATGATGATGGGCAAAGGGTATGGACAAGACCCTGCCGGGCCTGGAAAATTTTTATATGATCGGACAATGGGTGGAACCGGGCGGCAATGTGGAACTATCCTGCGCTTCCGGTCGGGATGTGATCAAGGATATCTGCCACGCACGAAAAGAAGCTTTCGTACCGGAGGAATCGCTCACAGTGTAGGAATTCTGTCACATGCGCTGCGGTCTGAAGATCAAAATTCTTTTATTCTGTCACGTGCCGTGAAACGCACGTGACCTACATATTTAACCTAAAGATAAATCACATGTAGGGCGGGCTCTGTCTTGGCCCGGAATTTTATTTGCTATAACGTGGGATATTTTCCCTATTACCTATTGTTTCCTGCCAACGTTTTTCAGATCGATGCACTAATTCCTGGTACCTAACACCTGATACCTAATTCCTAATTCCTATTACCTTATCCCTATTCACCAATCACCATTCACCAATCACTATTCACCATCTCATTGTTTCATCTTGACAGATTTCAAAAAACACATAAAATTGACCCAATGCTATGCGATTAAAACTTGTCGTGCCGAACTCACCCTGCCAATCTGCCACGAAGCCGTGGCATTCATTTTGTCTTTTCGAGAGAGCCATTATTGGCTCTCTTTTTTTGTGTCAGGAGGGTGAATGATGCGGCTGCCCGGTTTGATCGACCCTCATGTGCACCTGCGCGAACCCGGCGGTACCCACAAGGAAGATTGGGATACCGGTACGGCGTCTGCCCTGGCCGGTGGGTTCACCATGGTCCTTGCGATGCCCAACACCCAACCGCCGGTCACCGACCAGGCAAGCCTCGATGCAGTGTATGACCTGGCAGCCAGGAAAGCGCATTGCGATTATGCCCAGTTCCTCGGCGCAGGGCCGGATAACGCTGAGGCCGCGGCCCAGGCTGCATTGGAGGCGGCCGGATTGAAGCTTTACCTCGATCAGACCTATGGCCCGCTGCGGTTGGACGAGATGTCCATCTGGAAGGAACACTTTCTGGCCTGGCCGCAGGACCGGCCGCTGGTGGCACATGCCGAAGGACGCACCCTGGCAGCCGCTGTTCTGATGTCCGCCCTGACCGACCGCCCCCTGCACCTGGCGCATGTCGCCACACGCGAAGACATCCTGATCGTACGAGCGGCGAAAGAGCGCGGGCTGAAGATCACCTGTGAAGTCACTCCCCATCACCTGTTCCTTACTGAAAACGACCTCTCCGGAGGGAGGGGTGAGGTCCGGCCGAGGCTGGGTACCCAGGCCGATGTTGATGCACTCTGGGCGAACCTGGATGTGATCGACTGTTTTGCCAGCGACCATGCTCCGCATACGGCAGCTGAAAAGGACGGCGAGAACCCACCGCCCGGTTTTCCCGGACTGGAAACCTCTTTGCCGCTGTTCCTGACCGCCGTGCATGAAGGGCGTCTGACACTGGATGATCTGGTTGATCGGATGCATACCAACGTCCGTAAAATCTTCAATCTTCCGCCCCAGCCTGAGACCTGGGTGGAGGTGGATCCGGACGTGGAAGATGAGATCACTGCCCGGAAGATGATCACCCGCGCCGGCTGGACGCCTTTCGAGGGTTGGAAAGTCCGTGGTGTCGTCCGGCAGGTGACCTTGCGCGGTGAGATTGTCTTTGAAGATGGAAAGGTCTCAGCACCCCCTGGATTTGGCAGGCGAGTCAGATAGAAACCGGGCGGATTTACCCGCTCCGGCTTTTCGAGCCTGAGAATTTGAAAAATATCAACCTTTATCACGATAGGAGAAGACATGACCAGTTTTACACCCCCCATCCACGGGAATAACCCCCACCTGCCTTTTGGCGATCATCAGGATTCAGCCTATTACGGCAAGGACATCATTTCAGTCAAGCAGTTCGACCGCGACTCGCTCGATTACGTATTTGATGTTGCCCACGAGATGTATGAGATGGTGGCGCGGGTCGGTTCGTTCGATCTTCTGAAAGGTAAGATCCTGGCGAACCTGTTCTACGAACCTTCCACCCGGACCTCGTCCTCCTTCACCTCCGCGATGGAGCGGTTGGGCGGCAGCGTGATCCCGATCAATAACGTGAGCTATTCGTCGGTGACCAAGGGTGAATCGCTGCCGGACACCGTCCGAACGCTGGAAGCCTACGCGGATGTGATCGTGCTGCGCCACCCGGAAGTTGGCTCCTCGGCGCTGGCGGCCAAGTATGCCCGCAAGCCTGTGATCAATGCCGGTGACGGGATTGGTGAACATCCCACCCAGGCGCTGCTCGACCTGTTCACCATCCGTGAGGAATTGGGTAAGGTAGACGGTTTGACGATCACCATGATGGGCGACCTCAAATACGGCCGGACGGTGCACTCCCTCTCCCGGCTGCTAACGCTTTATGCCATCAAGCTCAATTACGTCGCCCCTGATTTGCTTCGGATGCCGGAAGAAATCATTGAAGAGATCAATGAAAAGGGCATCCCGCAGGCATCGTATGACAGCCTGGCGCCGGTGATCGGTGATACCGATGTGCTCTATGTCACCCGGGTACAAAAAGAACGCTTTGAAGACCCGACCCAGCATGAATCCCTCAAAGGCAGTTATGCGGTGACCCCCGAGATCATGAAGCAGGCCAAGGACAAGATGATCGTGATGCATCCCCTGCCGCGTGTCTGGGAGATCGATATGGCCGTGGACGATGATCCCCGGGCAGCCTATTTCCGCCAGATGGAATACGGTCTTTACATCCGCATGGCTTTGCTGGCGATGGTGCTGGGTAAGGCCTGAGTCGGAATTGGCAGCAATTACACTTATTCATTCATTTATTTTCAATATTTACCCTTTTCCGCCCTTCGGGCACCCTTCCCCTCATGAGGGGAAGGGTTGGGGATGGGGTCAATTTAGGAATAAACAAGAAATTTACACTAATTTGAAATCACGCACTTTAGATTCGTTTTAATTAGCTTAGAATTATGATTAAAATAAAACTACACCCCACCATCGGAGGTTTGCATGCCATCTTTCTTTGAGAAACTGGACTTGCGTTCCAAAGCGATCGATTCCCTGCTTTGTGTCGGGCTTGACCCGCACCCGGAAGACCTGCCGGAACAAACCGGAGCGGCTGTAAAGGCGTTTTGCCTTAAATTGATCGAAGCCACCAAAAAAGTTACTCTGGCCTATAAACCCAATGCGGCTTTCTTTGAAGCGCTGGGGCCGGAAGGCTGGGTTGCCCTGCGGGAGGTGATCGCGGCCGTCCCGGATGAAATCCCCGTGATCCTGGACGCCAAACGCGGCGATATCTCTTCTACGGCCCGCGCCTATGCCCGCTCCGCCTTTGAAATGCTGGGCGCGGATGCAATCACCCTCAGCCCCTACCTGGGCTATGATTCGCTCACGCCTTTCATGGAAGACCCCGAAAAGGGCATCTTCCTGCTCTGCAAGACCAGCAACCCCGGTTCGGTGGATCTACAGGACCTGCTGCTGGGTGGGAATGACCGCCTGATGATGGTCTATGAAAAGGTTGCCGAGTTGGCAGCTGAATGGGACACAGGTGGGAATATCGGCCTGGTGGTTGGCGCAACCTTCCCGGATGCTTTAGAACGAATACGGCAGCTTGCTCCGAAGCAGTGGTTCCTCGCACCGGGATTGGGTGCGCAAGGCGCAGACCTCAAGGAGGCGATGCAGGCCGGCTTGCGGGATGACGGGCTGGGGCTGTTGATCAACGTCAGCCGCGGGATTTCCCGGGCGGATGACCCTGGCTTGGCTGCCAGGGTGTTAGTTGAGCGCTTCAGAGAAGCTCAGGAAGTGACCCGGCCGAAGGGGACTCGTAAAGCACCTGAGAAGACCAGTCTGGTCGAGCCGCTGGCTGAAGGTTTACTATCGATGGGCTGCGTGCGCTTCGGTGAGTTCACCCTGAAATCCGGCCTAAAATCCCCGATCTATATCGACCTTCGCCAGTTGGTGTCTTACCCGGGTTGGATGGCCCAGGTGGCTGCGGCTTATATCCGTTTGTTGAAATCTCTTGAATTCGATCGGATTGCCGGTCTGCCATACGCTGCCCTGCCGATTGCGACCGCTATCAGCCTGCAGGGGAATTATCCGATGATCTACCCCCGCAAGACCGTCAAGGACTATGGCACTACGGCCGAGATTGAAGGTCTATATCATCCCGGTGAAACCATTGCCGTGATCGATGATTTGGCAACCACGGGCGGCTCCAAGTTTGAAGCAATTGAGAAGTTAACCGAAGCCGGGCTGAAGGTGAAAGATGTGGTGGTGCTGATTGACCGGGAGTCCGGTGCAAAGGAAGCGCTGGCTGAAGCGGGTTACACCATGCATGCCCTGTTCACGTTGACCGATCTGCTGGATTACTGGGAAGAGACCGAACGGCTTCCTGCCGAACAGATCAGCGAGGTCCGTGCATTCTTGATCGATACCAGACTGAAATAGGAGTTCCCGATGTTCCGTTCCCGCCGATACCGGGTGGATAACGAACAAGTTGTGCTGGTGTTGACGATCCTGCTGGTGCTGGCCGTGATCGTATTGACGTCCACGGTCACATTTTGCCTGAGCGGGTTGTTCATCGTCGCCATGTTTGTGATCAGTGCGATGATGATCCGTTCTCACCACAAAGCGCTTATGCGCAGCGCGCTGCAGGTAAATGAGGTGCGGACGCCCGACCTTGCTAAGATTATCAAGGATTGCGAAACCAAACTGCAGCCGGGCATGATAGATTCCTATGTGGTCAATCAGAACCAGATGAACGCTTACACCTTCGGGATCTCCGACCCCAAAGCACTCGTAGTCTATGCTCCGGTGTTGAAGGTGATGAGTCCCGGGGAACTGGAATTCATCCTTGGCCATGAGATGGGGCATGTAGCCCTGGGGCACACCTGGCTGAACACTATTGTGGGCGGCCTGGCGGGGATTCCAGCGCCCTTCGGTGCGGCGGTGATCCTTTACGCTGCTTTCCGCTGGTGGAACCGGATGTGTGAATTCTCGGCCGACCGGGCCGGGCTGCTGGCCTGCGGCGACCTCAATTTGGCTGTTTCCGCGCTGGTCAAGCTGGTTGCGCCGGATATCCATAGTCAGCGGGAATTTGAGCAGGCTTTTGCCATGATCGACGCGCAGGATGATGACGTCAGCAACCGGATCGCGGAAGCGTTCCAAACACACCCGATGGTGATCCGGCGGATCAATAAGCTGCGGGAATATGTCCGCACCGATGAGTACCGCTGGCTGCAGGCTGGGGTGAACGGGAATGTCGGCGGCGCTGCGGTGGAGACGCCGCGGATGACCGTCCCGGATGTGATGCCGGCTCCGCC
Organism: uncultured Chloroflexia bacterium; assembly: GCA_963741015.1. GTDB lineage: Bacteria > Chloroflexota > Anaerolineae > Anaerolineales > Anaerolineaceae > Brevifilum. Next base: position 343,085 of record CAVUGP010000005.1, read on the forward strand.
AGTCGCACCGGAGAAACCGCCGCTGCCCCCGGAAGAACGCTGGCCATGGCTGAAGAAGAAAGATTGATAAGTAAGTGGGAACCGGAGTTTTAATGAACTCCGGTTTTTACGTAAAAAATATTTAGATCAGGGGATTTTCAATTACGGTCATTAACTAAACGACCCCATCCCCGCCCTTCCCCTCACGAGGGGAAGGATGCCTGCGAGAACAGGCGGGAGGGGTGAGTAATAGCATATATTGACAAGATGTTAACCTACGATACCGGCCAGATTTCCGATGCTTTCTTCGGAAACAGCGCGTTGATCAGATTGGCCGTCTCTTCATCCTTGGTGGTGCAGTCCGGATAAATGTATTTCAATTCTCCAATTGTTCTGTGGCCGAAGAGCAGGTGCAGGAAGGTGAGCGCCGGGAACTCGGCCCTGCACCCTTCCAGCGCGTCGAAGGCAAGGTTTTCAATGGACGCGATCTTGCCTTTTTCAAACGTTATATTCAGCCCGTCTTTATAGAAACTGAGCTTCAACTCACCTGTATAGTTGACGAATGCTGAACCCGCCAGTCGTTTTTTAAGTACCGGCTTGATCAGATTCAAGAAAGCCGCCAGGTCAGGGACGCGCATGTAATACGCGTAGGGTGCACGTTCACGGGCGATCTTAGTGGCCGCCACCTCGTATGCCGGGTGGGATTCACCAAGCCAGAATCCGAAGATCTTTTGCGTGGCACCTTGTTCCTCCGCTTTTTCCAGGCCGTTTTGCCAGAGGAAGCGGATCACGCTGGGGGTGACGTCCGTCCAGGCGACTCCCGCGTCAATTTCGTAAAGGTGTGAGCATATTGCTGTGCCCCCACTTGACCGGAGGCAGACCGATGAAGCCGACCGGTTTACCGGATAGATCTTCAATGATATAGATCTCCCGACGGTTGACATTGTATTTCCGTTTCCCGCTGATCTCATAACGCCAAAGGGCTTCATCATAAACGGACGAGATCATCGAGCGTTGGCAGCCGCGTTCATAGGTCTTCATCAGGAAGGGGACATCCTTTTCTTCCGCCGGACGGAAATGGTATGGCTCTTCTTCATCCTCTTTCAATTCAGGGACGTGAATCTCATAGCCATAGCGACCGCCGCTCAGGTTGAGCGCCATCTCATAACCGAACTGGCGGTAGTAAAAGGGGATGCCGGTGATGACCTGCACCAGCTCACCGCGCTCCGCGCTCCATGCATGCAGCGTGTCGAATTGTTCCCGCACCAGCCCGCGTCGTCGGTATTCCTTGAGCGTGCCGACCAGTTCCGGCCGGCCGACTTTGAAGGGGATCCCTTCATAAGACCAGGTTTGGGAGATCAGGCAGCAGGTGGAAACGATCTCGTTGGTATTGGTGTCTTCGACGATGGTAATGTCGCCGGTGGCAAAGACCGGGCTTTCACCGCTGATCAGGTCGCGGGTCCAGTCCTCCAGGGCTTTCTCATCCCATTCGTTCTCACCGTGGATCTCGCGGTTGAATTTAACATATGCTTCCTCGTCAGCCAGAGTGGCGTGCCTGAGGATCAACCCGTCACCCAAGTCTTTGATCAGTTGTTCGGTCATTTCGCTTGTTCCTCCTGTGAATTTGCATATCAAAATTGTAATTCAACTTACTTCTCCGAAAAAGAATCGACCCTGATATACAGTGTATACTTGAATCGTTTGGAGGGCCAAGGGATGAAAACAAGACTTAAAATCTATAACTTCTTCGTTTATCTGATTTCCGGGATATTTGAGCCATTTATTGCGGCATATTTGTATCACCGTAATTTCAGCGGCGTGCAGATTGGCATACTGCTGGGGACGCTGCCGCTGACCATTCTGGTCTTCCAACCTGTCTGGAGTTACATCAGTGATATTTTGCAGAGACGGCGGCTGCTCCTGCTGATCGCCAGTATTGGGGCTGGTTTGTCCTTCATCGTCCTGGGTCTGACCGATTCTTTTGTGATGGTGTTCTTTTCCGGGCTGGTGATGGTCTTTTTCCGCTCGCCAATCGTTGTGATTACCAACGCCATCACCTTAGACTATCTGGAGAAAGAAAGTTCCGTCCACGATTTCAGCCTGATCCGTCTTTGGGGGTCGGTTTCCTTTGCGATCTCAAGTTACATCCTCGGCAGCTTTATTCTGGAAAACCATTTCAATCTTTTCCCCTGGCTGCTAATGAGCCTGTTCCTGATCCAGGCCGCGCTCAGCTTGCTGCTGCCGCGCGAGATCAAAGCCGTTCGTTTTTCAGGTTTGAAAGGCGTCCGGCTGGCAGAGAACAATAAACCGCTGATGTGGTTCCTGGTCGCCATCGTCTTCATCGGGGCGACGATGAGCATTTCACTCAATTACCTGACGATCTTTCTCCAAACACTGCAAACGGCTGCCTGGCTCATTGGGTTGACCATTGGTTTACAGGCGATCCTCGAGGTGCCGTTCATGTTGATCGTGCCGAAGGTTCTGAAGCGCGTGAGTATGGAGAAGCTGCTGCTGGTGGGTGCGATCGTCCTGCCCATTCGCTGGCTTGCTTTTGTTTTCATCAAGAATCCAGCCTGGGTGGTGCCCACGCAGGTCCTGCACAGCATCGCAACCGTCTGCCTGATCGTGGTCGGTGCGGCGTATATCGACAGCAAGGTTGCACCGCAATGGCGGGCGACCGGGCAGGGCATTTATGCCACCGCGATGTTCAGTGTGGGCGCGGCGCTGGGGCAATTTACGGCGGGCAGCGTTTATCAGACGTTCAATATCCGTGCGGTGTGGGTCTTGAGCGGTGCTCTGGGATTGATCGGATTGGCTTTGCTTTGGGTGGCGTTACGCAAGTTCGAGCGGGGGAAAGCGGAGAAGGAAACAACGCCGGTAAGTGTTTAGTAACAGAGGAAATAGATAAAAGAATTTTTACCATGCCTTGTTTGACCTCATCCTTAAGCCCTCTCTTCCATTGCTTCGTTTCGGAGACTTCGTCATTTCGTTCCTTGGGGGAAGGGTGTCCGTGAGAGCGGACGGAAGGGGTTATGCAGAATATTATTCAAATTCAACATTTCGCTTCTTATCATGATCGTGCATGAACAATATCTCCACCTCTATTTTTTATGCTTAGGTTTGTCTTTGAAAAGGTTTAGGGTTGTTATGCCGTCAATATAACTTTTGGTAAAACTATTACTTTCACTGCGACTCTTCTCCATCGGCGGTAACCACATAAGTTCCGGCTATCCAATCATAAGGCGTCTGGTGTTTCTTCCCTAGCCAAAGGGATATTATATAGATGATGACCAAACCTTGAGATACCAGTGCGCCAATGCCAAAGATTGGCGAGTGATTGCCAAAATAGAGGTAGATAACGGATATATGTGCCAATTGCCAGGGAAGAAACTTAAAGGCTGATCGCACGAATGACTGCCATATATTTATTCTTGCTCCTTGAGCATTTGTCACTTTAATCCGAGCGCGTCGTTTACCCCAAGTAGCTTGCCGTGAAGAGCTTTCCTGTAAAGTGAAGTATAGAATCACCGGCAATACAAGGACAACAAAGGCTACTACATTCAGTATTATTGCAGATGCCAGCAACAATTTTCCATTTGTTATAGTGACCACACCAACGCCGATGCCAAACAGAATAAGAATGTACGCAAAGATTATAAGAAAATCAAACAAAAATGCAATGATCCGCTGTTTTGGCTTAGCATAAGAAAGATCTGTATCCGTTGTTGAAATATTCATCAAGATGCTCCTGTTATAAACATAATACCCAACACCTCTCTTGTCATTGCGAGTGAGCACCCACAGGGTGCGACGAAGCAATCTTCTAATTACACGAACCACAACCCTCTTCGACCTGGATCAATTTCCTTCGAAAGTATAAAAGAAGATTGCTTCGTCGGCTTCTTCGAAGCCTGCCTCGCAATGACAAATTAGTATGCCTTCGCTCCACCATGCTTGACCTATGCTGAAGTTACCCCTTCAGTGGATACTGTCCGTATTTCTCCACGGCATCCACCATCGCCAGGACATTTTCTGCGGGGACGTCGTTCATGATGGTGTGCACCGAAGCGACCATATACCCGCCGCCCGGCCCCAGAGTGTTGATCGCCCGGCGGACTTCCTGCTGCACTTCCTGCGGCGTGCCGTTCGGCAGCACGTGGTGGGTGTCGATTGCGCCGCAGAATACGATCCTATTGCCGTAACGTTCCTTTAAACCTGCCAGGTCGGACATTTTCCCGGCGGATGTCTGGATCGGGTTAAGGATATCCACCCCGATCTCAATGAAATCCTCGATCAGATTGAAAACATCGCCGTCGGTGTGGAAGAAGACCTTGGCGGGGGTCCGCTCTTTGATAAAGGCGATCAGGTCGGCATGGAAGGGCTTGACCATTTCACGGTACATTTTGGGTGAGATCATCAGGCTTTCCTGGGTTCCCAGGTCGTCCCCGATCTTGATGATATCGAGATACTCTCCCGTTTCTCTCAGGAAATGCCCCATCAACTGCTTGCATTTCTCAGTGATCTTTGCCAGGAGCGCCACGGCAAAATCCGGCCGCATCGCCATATTCAGCAGGAAAGTGTCCATCCCCTGCATGGCAAAGGCACGTTCGAAGGGGAACAACAGCCAGGGAATCCCCATCACGGCATACTGGTTTTCCTCAGCCAGCTTCCGGGCCTGGGCTTTGCAGTGTGTGACACGAGTGGGATCGTCCATGTCCGGCCAGTCAAAGGCTTCGATTTCCTCAAAGGTTGTGGCATCTTTCAAGGGCGGCGGCCCGAAGGTCCAATCCCCTTCACCAAGCTGGATCTGGCTGGTGCCCCAGGAGTTGACATAAGGGTCCTGCGGCCCCCGATTTTCATTCTTCTCGCGGAGCGATAACGGTTCAAGGTCCAACACGCCGCGCACGTCACCGTGCAGCCTTTTAAGTGTCTGCTCGTCCAACGCGGCCGTACCCAGTTCGGGCCAATCGTACAGGTAGTTGTCCGGCGCATCCACCCCGATCAGCTTTTTGAGGTCGCGATAGACCTTCATTTTCAACCCGGTGGCGTTGCTGACCCCGATCACGATCGGCACGCGGTCGGGTTCCTGATGGTTGAGGGTTGTAATCACGCGTTCTTTTGAGGTGAGAGGCATGAGGTACTCCTGTGGTTGGATTTATCAATCCAGCGGCTGAGAATTCAGCCGCTGGATCAGGTTATGATATAAAAAGTTCTTTAGGATAGGTTTTCAAGCTTAGTGACCATTTCATCGATCACATCAAAACCACCCTGCCAGAATTCGGCAGTGGTCACGTCAATGCCGGCGTTCGCCAGCAGCTGCACTGGTGCAATCGAGCCGCCGGCAGCCAGGATCTTCATATAGCGGGGTTTGAAAGCATCGCCTTCAGCCTGATACTGCTTGTACAGTGAAAGCACCAGCAGCTGCCCGAAGGCATAGGCATAGACATAGAAGGGGACGGCGTAGAAGTGCGGCACCATGACCCATTCCCAGCGGAAATCATCGGAGACATCGACCGCATCACCGAACTGGCTCTTAAGGTTCGCCAGGTAGGCATCAGCGATCTCACTCACCTGTGCGCCTTCAGCGATCAGGTCATGGGCGGTCTTCTCGAACATCGAGAAGTAGTTCTGCCGCAGGATGGTGGCAAAGGCATCGTCCATCTGGCGGTAGAGCAGGTCACGCCGGACGGCTTCATCGGTTTCCTTTGCCAGGAGTTTTTCCACCAGCATCATCTCACCAAAGGTGGAAGCGGTTTCCGCCAGGGGCAGGCAGGCATGCTGGGTGAAGGCGGTGTGGTTCTGTGCCATCAGGGAGTGGATGCCATGACCCAGTTCGTGCGCCATGGTGGCGACATCGTCGGGACGACCCTGGTAATTAAGCAGCACCCAGGGAGTCAGTTTCGGCGTGACGGTGGCACAGAAGGCGCCGCTCATCTTGCCTTTACGGACTTCACTGTCGACGTGGTTGGCGTCGAGGATCTGTTTGGCCATCGCGGCGAATGTCGGGTGGAACTCGTCGAAGGATTCCAATACGACCTCGGCGGCATCGTTATAGTCATATACCTTGTCTGATTTTTCAACCGGGGCATAGATGTCGTATCGGGTGAGCTTTTCCACCCCAAGCCGCTTGGCTTTGAGCTGGAAGAAGCGCTGGAAGTGTTTGGCATTCTTGCGGGTCACATCCAGCAGGATCTCGATCACGTTATCAGGGATATCGTTGACCAGGTTGCGCACGGAGATGGGGGTCTTGAACCCGCGCAGGTTGACATTCTCATTACGCCAGTCACGGGAGATGGCCTGGTAGATCTGCCCCAGGATCGGGGCGTCCGCTTCGTATACCCGGAAGAGTTCCTGATAAGCCCTGGCGCGCAGGTCGGGGTCGGATTCCCGGACCAGCGCCATCAGTTCGCCGCGGGTCATATCCTTTTCTTCACCGTCAATTTCCACTTTAAAGATATACCGGTTGGTGATTGAGTCATACAGCATGTTGAGGGCGCTGAAGCCGGTCACGTCTTTGATGTTGATGACCTGTTCTTCCTTCTCAGACAGGGTGTAATCCTTGAAGTTGCGCATGGCGACCAGCCAGTAGCGATAGTCGCCGGAGGCATCCAGGAGCCTTTTAGCATTCTCATCGTCCAAAGCCCGCCACCAGAGGCTGAAGAAGAGGGTTTTGTTGTTGGTCTCGGCCTGGAACTGGTCCACCTTGGCCACCAGCGCCTGGGCTTTTTGGTCCTGGGTGTCGCCTGCGAATGAGAGTTCGGCAAAACCGCTGACCTGGCTGACCAGGCGGAAGAAGTGTTCGTAGTTTTCGATGATATTGAGGAAGAGGTCTTCACTGATGTCCGGGGTGAGCTGTTCCCGGTAGGCCTGGAAGGATTCCACGCCTTTGGTGATCTCTTCGAAAGTCGCATCGATTTTGGGGTCATCCACGCTGGCGAAGAGGTCGGTGAGGTCCCAGGGTGACTGGGTATAGGTTTTGTCTGTCATATTTCTTTTCCTTTTAATAATTACCGGTTGAGCGGCTTCTCAGCCCGCATTGGCCGGTTTGATTTTCCTTGAGGTTTCCTGGCGGACGATCTCACGCAGGTTGTCGATCGGTTCACGTTGATGGGTCTCTTCATTCCAATAGAACCATAGTTTCCATCCGTTGCCGGGCCCATTGTGGAGTTCTTTGGCGATCTGGTGGATCGAGCCGCGCTGCCCGTTGCAGGCGATCTTACCATCCGCCAGGACTTTGGCGGTTTGTTCGCCATCCGAGCCGAAATATAGTTCCTGACCGGGGTTGAGCAAGCCGTCTTCCACCAGCCTGCCAAATGGTATCCGCGCCTGATGCCGGGGGTTTGGCGTGACGTAGATCGGCGGGTCAAATTCCAGTTGGATGACCGCATGAACCCTTTTTGTCGCCAGACGGGCATATTTCTCGTCAATCTCAACGCCAATGAAATGACGGTGTAACTTCCGCGCGACTGCACCGGTGGTACCGGTGCCGAAGAAGGGATCCAGTACGACATCATCCGGGTTAGAGCTGGACAGGATGATCCGGTAAAGCAAAGCTTCGGGTTTCTGGGTTGGGTGGGCCTTCTCGCCGTCTTCATCGCGCAGGCGTTCGCTGCCGGTGCAGATCGGGAAATACCAGTCGCTGCGCATTTGCAGGTCATCGTTGAGACCCTTCATGGCGTGGTAGTTAAATGTGTACCTGGCGCCTTTTTCCTTCTGCACCCAGAGCATGGTTTCATGGGCGTTGGTGTAACGCACCCCGCGGAAATTGGGCATCGGGTTGGCCTTGACCCAGACGACATCGTTCAGCACCCAGAACTTGAGGTCCTGCAGGATCATCCCCACGCGATAGATATTATGGTAGGAGCCGATCACCCACAGGGTGCCGGTGGGTTTGAGGACGCGCCGGCAGGCGGTCAGCCACTCCCGGGTGAAGGCATCATATTGGCTGAAGCTGTCGAACTGGTCCCAGTCGTCATCCACGGCGTCCACCTTGGTCAGGTTGGGACGCCAGAGCTCTCCCTCCAGCTGGAGGTTATAGGGTGGGTCAGCGAAGATCAGGTCGATGGAATCTTCAGGCAGGTCGGCCAGGATCTGCCGGCAATCGCCGACGAGCACCTGGTCCAGAGGGAGGTTGGTTTCAGTCTTGGCCATAGGTGTTCTTATTTTAACGGCTTTTCCCGGCTTTAGGGAGCGAATTTGAGAGGATGTTGAGTTAACAGAAAGGGCAACCATTAATTTAAGTTCATTGAACGTGATTTGAATTTGTTTTGTCATTGCGCGGAGGCCGAAGGCCGACGTGGCAATCTTCTATTTGGGAAATAAATGTTATATCTCCAGGATTGAAGAATTGGATTCTTGTGATTCGAAGATTGCTTCGGGCTGCCTTGCAGCCTCTCGCAATGACAAGCTAAAAGAAGGGGAGCGCTCAAAAACATTGGAATAGAATGTGAATAATACAAATTTGTCATTGCGAGGAAGCCGAAGGCCGACGAGGCAATCTTCTATTTGTGAAATGAACGTTATATCTCCAGGATAGAAGAATCAATTCTTGTGATTCGAAGATTGCTTCGGGCTGCCTTGCAGCCTCTCGCAATGACAAAGGTGAGATTACAATGTTTAGCTTGCCGCAGAAAAGTAGGGTGGGTCGCTGACCCACCATTACTGAATATCGCGAAAAATGCGGAATGCTATGTCCATTGGAGAAAACGGCTAGTCAATCTATTTCTGAGATTGCTTCGGGCCGCCTTGCAGCCTCCTCGCAATGGCAAAATAGGCAAATCATGTCCCCGATGACCCCATCGGTTATAATCCACCTATTCATTGACTCATAACCACAGAAAGCCCGTCCATGTCAGACTCCACCGAACGCCGCCCCTTGCCAAAACGCTGGCGTATCCAACTCCCAATCCCAACCGGCATCTCCCGAGAACTCAGCGATTTTTCGCCCCTTCTGCGGCAGTTACTCTATAACCGGGGATTTGAAAATGCCGAGTCCGCGGCGGCTTTCATTGAAGGCACAGTGGACTTCCCGACCGATCCTTTCCTGCTCAAAGATATGCAAATCGCAGTAGACCGGCTGCACGCGGCAATCACGAATGAAGAAAAGATTGCGGTTTACGGCGACTACGACACCGACGGCGTCACTTCGACGGCCCTGCTGGTTGAATTCCTGACCAAGCTCGGGGCGGAGGTGCGCCCGTATATCCCCGACCGCTACGACGAGGGCTATGGGCTGAACGATGATGCCGTCCGGCTGCTGGCCGGTGAGGGCGTCAGGCTGATGATCACCGTGGACTGCGGTGTGCGCGCGGTCGGCGAGGTTGCCCTGGCTAAGGAACTGGGAATGGACGTGATCGTCAGTGATCACCACCACCCCGGCCCCGAACGGCCACCGGCGGTTGCAGTGATCGACCCCAAGCAGGAGGGTGACCTTTACCCGGAGAAGTACCTGGCGGGGGTCGGCCTGGCTTATAAACTTGTACAGGCTTATCTGACCCAACACCCCATGCAGGGTTTACAGGCGGACGACTGGCTGGACCTGGTGGCGATCGGCACAGTGGTGGACCTGGCGCCGCTCAGGGGTGAGAACCGGGTGTTGGTGCGTAAAGGACTGGACAAAATCCGGCGGCATCCCCGGCAGGGCATTTATTCCCTGGCGCAGGTAGCTCGGGTTGATATTTCAAAGTGTGATGCCGCCAACCTGGGGTTCGCCCTGGGGCCCAGATTGAACGCCTCCGGACGACTGGAATCGGCCCTGACATCCTTTGAACTGCTCGCGACGGATAACCCGTATGAAGCCGGGCGGCTGGCGCAGCAATTGGATACCTACAACAGCGACCGCCAGGATATGACGACCGCAATCAGGGAGGAAGCGGCCAGGCAGGTTTTGGGTGAGGATCCGGATGCATTGTTGTTCTTCGCGGCTGACCCTGATTTCAGTGAAGGGGTGGTCGGGCTGGCTGCCTCGCGGCTGGTCGAATCCTATTACCGGCCTTCGGTTGTGGCACACCAGGGGGAGCAGTTCACGGTTGCATCCTGCCGTTCGATCCCGGAATTCCATATCACCGATGCCCTGGATGCCTGCGCGGACCTGCTGGTCAGGCACGGCGGTCATGCCGCCGCAGCGGGCTTCACCGTGCGCAATGAAGATTGGAGCGCGCTGGTATCCCGGATGCGGGAAATCGCGGCTGAGCAGTTGGGAGAACTGGAACTGCTGCCGGAGCTGGTGATCGACCGGGAAATCAAGCTGGACATGCTGGAACCGAAGTACATCCCCGGCATTCTGGAGGATTTGCACAAACTGGAACCGACCGGGCGCGGTAACCCCGAACCGGTCTTTGCCTCAAGGGATGTGACTGTGCGGCATGCCCGCCTGGTCGGGCGTGAGGGGAAACACCTCAAGCTGACCTTGCAGGCCGGGCCGAACATCTATGATGCAATCGCCTTCCGGCAGGGATATTGGATGGAAGATATGCCCGAGAAGGTGGATATCGCCTATCGTTTTGAGGTCAATGAGTTCAACGGCCGCAGCACGCTGCAGTTGAACGTGAAGGATATCAAAGCCGCGGAATAATCTGGTAAATTGCGAAAAGGGATAATGACGAAGCGATCTCAGAATTGCGTGAATGTCAATAGATATCAGGTCTGGATAAATTTCATAGAGAATTCAATTTCTGATATCGCCTCACGCTCCGCTCCGCTTCGGGGACGATGACGTTGAACCATGCAGGCGCTTCTACGCGATGACGATTATATTGAAGTTAAATCCACTTCAGGATTCCGGCGAAGACCACCATCATTACCGCATCGACCGCGAACAGCGACCCGATCACCCAGCGCTGGGTCTTCGGCTTCCAGTCATAGGCCAGGAAGGAGACCACGAAGAAGGGGATGTAGGTGGTAATGAAGACCGGGAAGGCGCCCCACCAGGGATAGACCCAGTGGAAGGCGGGGGTCTTGGCGAGGAAGATCTCGATCACCGAGAACAGCGCAGCGTTGGCGACCGCCATGAAGATCCGGTTGTTGATCCCCAGGATTTTGGCTTTGGGGTCTTCCGGCAGGAGTTTGCTCAGCACGACCCCGGCAATTAAGAACATGAAACTCAATTCGATCCCCACACCGATCAGGATCAGGAAGCTGGTGCCGGTCGGGACGGTCCAGAGCGCATGACCGCTGAAATGCTGGATCAGGGCGTTGCCGATTTCATAAAACCAGTGCACGCCATAGAGCGCCAGGCCGGCGGCGATCCCCTTGAAATTGCCTTTGCTGTATTCGTTGGTATAGACGTAGATCACCAGTGCCAGCAGGGTGATCACGTACCATTGGAAGTTTTCCCCCGAGCGCAGGATCGCCAGGGCTTGATCGGTCAGTTCAGGTTGGTTCATTATTCCTCCGCAGAATGATACAAAAAATGAAAATATGTGAAAGATCACTATTGAATTTTAATCGAATTTATTCAAATGGATTCGGGTCAGAAACCTGATTTCGTTTCCCATTATAATTTTTCCAGGGGCTGATGAAATCAGAATGATTTTGGGAAGGTAAAGACATGGGATATTATTTGGATTTGGACGACATCAGTCTGGATGAATACCGGATAATTTTACAATCGGCTGAAATGCTGCCCAGCCGGAAGGTCTTGCAGGAAAATACAGAAGCCATATTTGACGTCCTAAGGGCCCAGGGATTAAACACTGTGGCAGACCTGCAAAATGCGTTGAAGACCAAGGCGAAGTTGACACGCTTTGCTCAGGATACCGGGCTGGATGAAGGTTATTTGAAGGTCCTGATCCGGGAGATCAACAGTTACCAGCCCAAACCGAGTAAACTGGCGGATTTTCCGGAAACCCCCGAGGAAGTGGTAACCAGATTGGCGGGGTTAGGGATCAAGGACGGCAAACAGCTTTACGACCGGGTCCTCACTGCGGCGGACCGGTCCGCGCTGGCCGGAGAGGCAGGTGTGGATGAAGCGGCGATCACACGCCTTGCAAAATTAACGGACCTTTCCCGCATCCGCTGGGTGAACCACACCTTTGCTTATGTCCTGCTGGAAGCCGGATACGATACTGTGGCCAGGATCATCCAGGCCGACCCGGAGCAGTTGTATGAGGAAGTGAAAAGGTTGAACGAATCGCGGGAAATCTATAAGGGGCAGATTGGCCTGCACGATATGCTGCTGCTGGTGAGAGCGGCAGCGGATATTCCCCGGGATATTGCGTTTTAATTAATTTCCAAGACCGATTTTAATCAAATTGCGGTATCGCCCCCGCGTTCAGCAGCTCGGCGAAGGTACTAACTTCGTTATAGATGGGGATGATCACGGTGAGGGTCATGATAAGGGGATTATTCAAAAGTGCAGGTTGCGGGACAAGCCTGATGGGTATTACTAATCATTGTGAGATGAATACAACAAAAAAGAAAAACTGCCATATTTATTGTTGAAAATATTTAGCTTATCTATTTCTGAGATTGCTTCGTCACACCCTTCGGGTGCTCAATCGCAATGACAATACCTGCAGTGCGCGCTCTAATTTTAAATATGTCAACGCGTATTATGCAAAAATCCCTTCTCTGTCTTTTCTCTGCCTAAAGGATGAGATTTTTATCAGCGGATCATTGTTTATCTAACCTTGATATCTTCTTTTGTCATTGCGAGAAGGTCGCAGACCGACGAAGCAATCTCAGAATTTCGCGATAAGCAGGTCATCAAAGCGTAGATTGATTCGTATATAATTACCCTCATGTTGCTTTCCATCCTCCTCTCCGCGGCCACCATCGGCTTCTCAGCCGGCGTGACGCCCGGACCGCTGCAGGCCCTCTTTCTCTCGTATGCCATCAAGAACGGGTGGAAAAAGGCGCTGCCCGCCGCCTTTGCCCCGCTCGTCAGCGATGGGCCGGTGATCCTGCTGGTGCTGCTGTTGCTCAATACCGTCTCCGACGGATTCATCCGCGTCCTGCAGATCGGCGGGGCGCTGTTCCTGCTCTACCTGGCCTGGGACTCCTACCGGTCATTCCGGCATTTCAAGGAGGTCAAAGACCAGACGGAGACCAGCGGCTTCAAGACGCTGTTGAAGGCGACTGTGATGAACGTGCTGGCGCCGGGGCCATGGCTGTTCTGGAGCCTGATCAACGGCCCCAACCTGCTGGAAGCCTGGGCGGTTTCACCCTGGTGGGGTGTGGGGTATCTTGCGTCATTCTACGGCGTCTTCATCCTGACCAATATCGTGCTGATCCTGCTGTTTTCATCCATGCGCCAGATGGGGGAGAAGGTGCGCCGGGCGCTGTTGCTGGTCGCGGCGATTGCCCTGGCCGGGTTCGCGGTGTATCAGTTCCTGCAGGGCGTTGGGGTGATTGGGTGACCCCATCCTTGTTCCTTCCCCTCGGTGAGGGGAAGGATACCTACGTCAGTAAGCGCAAAGGGATAAAAAAGAGTTATCGGAAATTTTCTGTCTCTAGCTGAGCGATATGATTTGGATACTCTATAACAAATTATGAGGGGACGATGGAAGATAAAGACAATATTCCTAGAAAACTTCGGGAAGAATTAATTGAATCCGCCAGAGAAATGCGAAAATCTCCAACTCACGCAGAGCTGCTGATGTGGCGCGAATTGCGAAAAGGTCAATTAGAAGGGTATAAATTTCGCAGACAGCATATTATCAGGACTTTCATCGTTGATTTTTATTGTCCCGATGTGAGACTAGTGATTGAGATAGATGGCGGCATTCATCAAACCCAACTGGAATACGATCAAATTCGCGAGTGTGACCTCAGGGAGATGGGATATGAGGTGCTTCGTTTTCAAAATAAGGAAGTGGAGAATAATTTAAGTTTCGTTTTGGAATCGATTAAGAAGAAGCTGACTGAATTAAAGTAAGAAAGCCTAAATAATCGGGGTATTTCAGAATGACCCCATCCCCGTCCCTTCCCCTCATTGAGGGGAAGGGTGCCTGCGTAAGCAGGCGGGAAGGGGTAGATTAATTTGTGATTCTTCACGGATATGCTCCATGTAAAAAATCATTTTTGATAAGAGGGATTATTATTCTTTGTCATCGCCCCTATTTTTTCACCAACCAAATATGGTAAACTTCCAGAAGTTCGTCATCAGAAATGAAGGAAGACCCATGTTTCCCATCGCCAACTCCAAAGTCATCGAGCGCGCCAGGCAGATGCTGGCCTACGACCCCATCTTCATCGACACCGAGACCACCGGTTTCACCACCGATGACGTGGTGATCGAGATCGGCGTGGTGGACCTGCACGGCAATACGCTCTATGAATCCCTGTTCAAACCCGGCATCCCGATCCCGCCGGACTCGATTGCCATTCACCACATTACCGAAGAGATGGTAGCCGATGCGCCGTCCTGGAAGGATACCTGGGAGGACATGCAGGCCGTCCTGAAAGGCCGTTACATTGGCATGTACAACGCCGATTTCGACTTGCGGATGATGAAACAAACCCACAACCGCTACTGGCTGGACTGGCCGATGGACGACCGGCGTTTTTTCTGCGTGATGAAACTTTATGCCGCTTTTTACGGCGAACTCAGCACACGCGGACGCGGCTATCGCCTGCACAAACTGGAAGCGGCCGGTGCAGCCTGCGGGATTTCACTGCCGAATTCTCACCGCGCGGTGGATGACGCCCTGCTGACCGCCGAACTCTTCCGCTATATCGCCAATTACCAATAAACGGCATTTTCAACAGGAGAGAAACCTTATGTCCCTCAAATATCCCCAAACCCGCGCCGATGATTTTGTGGAAGAACTGCACGGCGTCCAGGTGCCCGACCCCTACCGCTGGATGGAAGACCTCGACAGCGATGAGCTCAGGCAGTGGGTTGATGCGCAGAACGAATTGACCTTCGGCTATCTGGAAAAATCACCCCTTCGTAAGAAGATCCAGGCACGGATGACGGAACTTTGGGATTACGAAAGGTTCTCGCCACCTGCCAAAAAAGCCAGCCGCTATTTCTACATGTATAACAATGGCCTGCAAAACCAGGACGTCCTCTTTTGGATGAAAGACCTGGATGCTGAACCGAAGGTGTTGATCGACCCCAATACGCTCTCAAAGGACGGCACGGTGGCGCTTTCCGGCGCGGCCGTCAGCCGGGATGGGAAATACCTGGCGTATGGCATCGCCGATGCCGGCTCGGACTGGCAGACCTGGCACGTGCGGCGGGTGGATGATGGCTCGGATACAGATGACCTGGTGGAGTGGGTCAAGTTCTCCGATGCCAGTTGGGACGGCGAGAGTGCGGGTTTCTATTACAGCCGCTATGATGCCCCGGAAGGCGAAGTACTCAAGCAGGCGAATTATTTTCACAAGCTTTATTATCACAAACTCGGCACGGACCAGTCCGAAGACCGGCTGGTTTACGAACGACCCGATCAGAAGGAATGGATCTTCAACGGTGAAGTGACCGAGGATGGTCGTTATTTGATCATTTATGCTTCTCATGGCACCGCTTCGGAAAACGCCGTCTTTTATCTGGATCTGAGCGACCCGGGTGCGGAAGTTGTCGAACTGCTGCCGGATTTTAACGCGGAGTATTCCTTTATCGGAAATGACGGCTCCCAATTCTATTTCAGGACCAACCACAATGCCCCCCGGCAGCGGCTGGTCGCCATTGACCTGACCCATCCGGCGCCCACCGATTGGCAGGAACTGGTACCGGAAAACCGGGATAAGCTGGAGTTGGTGCATTATGTTGGCGGCCGTTTCATCTGCAATTATCTGCACGACGCCGCGGACCGGGTGCGGTTCTTCAAGACCGACGGCACTCCGGATGGGGAACTTGTACTGCCTGGCGCGGGTACGGTGATCGGTTTCGGCGGCAGGAGTGATGATCCCGAGACCTTCTATAAGTTTTCATCCTTCAACACACCTGGAACCGTTTACCGTCTGGATGTAGCAACCCGTGGGGTAACAGTTTTCCGCTCACCCAAACTGGCATTCAATCCGGAAGACTATGTCACCGAGCAGGTTTTTTATGAGAGCAGGGACGGCACCAAGATCCCGCTGTTCATCAGCCACCATAAAGACCTGATAATCAATGGGGATGTGCCCACCTATTTGTATGGCTACGGCGGTTTCGATATCCCCATTCCGGCTGCTTTCAGCATCCCCAATCTGGTATGGATGGAAATGGGCGGGATCTATGCCCAGGCGCAGCTTCGCGGCGGCGGGGAATATGGCCGGGAGTGGCACGAGGCCGGGATGAAGCACAATAAGCAAAATGTATTTGATGATTTCATCGCCGCAGCGGAATACCTGATCGACCAGGGTTATACCCGTAAGGAGAAACTGGTGGTCGGCGGTCGCAGCAACGGCGGCCTGCTGATCGGTGCGGTGCTGACCCAGCGGCCGGACCTGTTCGGTGTGGCGCTGCCCAATGTCGGCGTAATGGATATGCTCCGTTTCCACAAGTTCACCATCGGCTGGGCCTGGGTGTCGGATTACGGTTCGCCGGAGAATGAAGACGAGTTCAGGACCCTGTTGGCCTATTCTCCCTATCACAATATCCGGGAGGGCGTGGATTACCCACCCACACTGGTGATGACGGGCGACCATGATGACCGGGTCTTCCCGGCGCACAGCTTCAAGTTCGCGGCTGCCCTGCAGAAAGCGCAGGCGGGTGACGCTCCGGTGTTGATCCGGATCGAGACCCGAGCCGGGCACGGTGCCGGCAAGCCAACCGCCAAGCTGATCGAAGAATTCTCCGATATGTGGACTTTTGCTCTGATGCACATGGAATGACCGACCTGCCTTATTGGATTATTCCATAGAGATTCCCCCCTCATCAGTCTGCTTTACAGACAGCTTCCCCCCAAAGGGGAAGCCTTTCTTTTCTGGTCCAAACGTTACCAGATGAAATAAATGATAGGGAAGACTATAATTAAAGTGTCCGATCATAAAAATTGATTGAGGTGGCAGACGATGGGAGAGGTGCGATCCCCGGCAAAACAGGAAAGACTGGCGAAATGGGTAAGGCTGTTGGGCGCGGGCTTTCGTATCCTGATCCTGGGTGGGCTCGTACTCCTGATCGCTATGACTGCTATTGTCCTGCTCTCTGATTATCTGCGATGGTGGATGCTCGGGTTCCCGCTGGCTATTGTAATTATTGGTGTGATCCTGGCGCGGATCGAATATTGGCTTTATCAACGCCTCTGATAAATTAAAATCCCATTCCGGAGAACGGCTCTTCCGAAACCCATAGGAAATCTTAGGCAATTTCCGGGATTTTGTGTATACTTAACCTGCAATGAACGATGACGATTTAGGTAGTGATAGATACTTGAAGGCCAATCACAGCCAGGGGGCTGCGACGATGACAAACGTGTGGGAGGTAAGTTAATGTAATCTCAGGCGTTTGCCGCTCGTCTGTGTTTGCTGTGTAAGGACCTTCACAACTATCTTTGATGTGATGGTCTTTTTTCATGCACTTACTCAAGTTCGTGTCTGGAGGCAAACATGGTGCTCAAAGATCTAAACAATATCGATGATGTGATGGAAAAAATCCGTCTGCAGGTTTCGGAGGGACATTGGGATGAAGCGACCTCGCTTATCGAATCTTTGAGACGTTCCGACCAGGCAGAAATATTTTCCGATTTACCCCCAGAACAACAGCAGGAGATCCTCCCCTTACTCGGTCCCGGAAGTTCGGCCGACATTCTTGAGGAACTGGAGGATGAAGATGTCGCCAAGATCGCCAACCAAATGGGAACCGATCAGTTGGTTGAAATTGTAGATCAAATGGAGCCGGATGAGGCGGCCGACCTGCTGGGTGACATTGCGCCGGAACAAGCCGAACAGGTCCTTTCAAAGATCAATGAGGCTGATGAAGTCCGGTCCCTGCTGGAACACCCCGATGAGACTGCCGGCGGCATGATGACCTCGCTGGATGTGACCATCATCCAGGATATGACCGTGGATGAGGCCATCTGGCACCTCAGGCATCTTTCCCCTGATTCGGAAGAGATCTACTACCTGTTTGTCCAGGACGAGACAGGTCACCTGGTTGGGGTGGTGTCATTACGCCAGCTGGTGATCGCCAAACCTGGCACCATCATCCGTGACATCATGGATAAAAATCCGCTTTCGGTACTCGTGACGGCTGACCAGGAAGAAGCGGCCCGGTTGATGCAGCGCTATGACCTTTTAGCGCTGCCGGTTGTGGACAGCAATAATATACTGGTCGGGATGATCACCTACGACGACTTACTCGACGTGTTGGAAGACGAAGCGACCGAGGATATCTACCGCCTGGGTGGTGTCCCCAAAGAGCAGCCGTTCGATGTGCACCTGGGGTCCGCGATGAAGACGCGCCTGCCCTGGCTGGTTTTGAATCTGCTGACGGCGCTGATCTCCTCTGCGGTGTTGAGTTTGTTTCAAAACACGATCGCCCAGGTGGCGGTGATTGCGGCTTTCTTCCCGATCGTGGCGGGCGTCAGCGGCAGCGCGGCAACCCAGACCCTGACCGTGACCGTGCGTGGGCTGGCGCTGGGTGACATCAATCCCAAAGAAGGTCTGGAAGCCCTCGGACGGGAATTGCTGCTGGGACTGGTTAATGGGATCACCATCGGGGGGATCGTTGCATTGATTGCGTTGGTCTGGAAAGGGACGCCGGTCCTGGGTCTGGTCGTTGGCGCTGCCACGCTGCTGAACCTGATCTGCGCCGGGATCGCCGGCGTGATCGTGCCGATGTTGATGCACCGGTTCAAGTTCGACCCCGCCCTGGCATCGCCGATCCTGGTGACCACCCTGACAGATACCCTGGGTTATTTCTTTTATCTGGGCCTGGCGACATTATTGATCGCGAGTCTGGTGTAAAGATATAGCGTAATTTTGTCACGTGCGCTGACGCGGCACATGACCAACAGCAAGTTCCTATAGCTGCAGTTCGTAGAGACGCCCCGATCGGGGCGTCTCTATGCATGTCTTTACCAATGATTCGGTCTTGACTCCCTTTTTGTTTTCGTTATAATAATACATGAATACATGCTCATATATTCAAGGATAACTCATGTTTGTACCTGAAGCGAAAATACTGAATATCGGCGATGAATCACTCTCAGATGAGGTCATTCAGGCCATGGCGGAATCTTTCAAAGCTCTGGCCGACCCCACTCGCCTGCGGATCCTCGCCCTGCTCTCCGAAGGCGAGCAATGCGTCGGCGACCTGGCTGACCACCTGGACGTCTCGCAAAGTGCGGTCTCTCACCAGCTCCGGCTGCTGCGCAGTCTGGACATCGTGCGTTATCGCAAGGACGGCCGTGAAGTCTACTATGACCTGGCGGATGACCATGTCCGGGACATTCTCTCCCGCACATTGGAACATATTCTCTATGATTGAGGGATTTATTGGTGATGTCTGAAAAAGTCTTGAAAATTACAGGATTGGATTGCGTTGACTGCGCCAAAGGGCTGGAGGGTTCGATCGCCTCCCTGCCCGGAGTGGAAGATGCGAAATTATCATTCTTTAACGGCACTTTGACCGTCCATGGTGATGTGGACGAGCGCGATTTGCGGAAAATGATCTCCCGGCTCGGTTACGGCGTGGATGATGGCAAACAGGCTACACTCCCACCGGCTGAAGAGCCTAATGCACTGGTCGGTTTCTGGCGGTATCTGCTGGGCAGCGTTGAGAGCCGGTTTGCTCTGATTGCGGGTGGCGTGGTACTGGTCTCGCTGATTCTCTCCTGGCTCGGTTTACCCCGCTGGGCTTCGATCAGTCTGCAGATCGCAGCGCTGGGTCTGGCCGGCTGGCCGATTGCCCGCAGCGGACTGATGAACCTCTGGGTCAACCATACCTTCAATATCAATTTCCTGATGACGGTCGCCGGGATCGGCGCAGTGGTGATCGGCGAATACGCCGAAGCTGCTTCACTGATCCTGTTATTTGATCTGGCTGAAGCCCTGGAAGGCTTCACCAATGAGCGTGCCCGGGGTGCGCTTTCCAACCTGACCGCGCTCTCGCCAACCCATGCGATCAGGCTGCATGATGACCACGAACACCTGGTTTCGGTGGAAGAACTGAAGATTGGCGACCGGATCCTGGTCCGAGCCGGCGACCGCATACCGATAGATGGGGAGATCACAGACGGTGAAAGCGATATCAACCAGGCGCCGATCACGGGTGAGAGCATGCCGGTCTGGAAAGTGCCCGGTGAAGAAGTCCTCAGCGGGACGGTGAATGGCAATGGGCAGCTGGTCGTAAAGGTCACCCGGCTGGTTGGAGATAGCACCCTGCACCGGATCATCGAGATGGTCACGGAAGCCCAATCACGGCAATCCAACAGTCAGAAATTCATCGATAAATTTTCCAAATATTACACCCCCGCAATGGTGGTGCTGGCGGTCCTGATGGCATCCATCCCGCCACTGTTCTTCGGCCAGCCCTTCCTCAACCTGGCGGATGGTACCCGCGGCTGGCTGCACCGGTCGCTGGTCCTCCTGGTGATCGGCTGCCCATGTGCGCTGGTGATCTCTACGCCAGTGACAATGGTCGCCGCATTGGCCCGCGGTGCAAAGGAAGGGGTCCTCTTCAAAGGCGGGATCTTTGTGGAGCAGCTTTCCAGGATCCGCGCATTTGCTTTTGACAAGACCGGCACCCTGACGCAAGGCAAGCCGGTCGTGGTGGACAGTCGAGACCTGGACTGCAGCGGCAAAGCGCAGTGTGAGGCCTGCAATGATCTGATGGCGTTGGCTTACGCTCTTGAACGCCACAGCACCCACCCCCTGGCGCAAGCGATTGCTGCCGAAGCGGAGAAACGGCGGGTACAGGATTGCTATCCGGCTGCGGAGAACCTCACCACCCGCGGCGGCCGAGGGCTTGAAGGGGTGGTCAACGGGCAGTTGATGACGATCGGCAGCCTGCGCCTGTTCGAGGAAGAGCATAAGATTCCCTTAGAGGTGCATCAATGGGTGGAACAGGCTGAATCCGAGGGGAAGACGGCCATGCTGCTCTGCGACGGTGACCACGTGCGGGGATTCATCGCCGTGGCCGACACCTTGCGGGATGATTCCCAAACCGTGATTCGCCAGTTGAACGATATGCACAAACATACGGTCATGCTGACCGGTGACAATGCCACGGTAGCAGCCGTGGTGGCTCAGAAGGTGGGACTGGATGATGTCCGTTCCAACCTGCTGCCGGGCGATAAGCAGGAAGCCGTGGCTGCAATCCGCGATCAGTACGGTTCGGTGGCGATGGTCGGGGACGGCATCAATGATGCCCCGGCGCTGGCAGCCGCGGACCTTGGGATTGCGATGGGGGGCAGCGGCAGCGCCCAGGCCATGGAGACAGCGGACGTGGTCCTGATGGCGGATGATATCGACAAGTTACCCTTCGCCATCAAGCTGTCACATTTTGCTAACCGTTTGATCCGCCAGAACATTATCTTCAGCCTGGCGACCAAACTGGTCGTGGCTGTGATCGCATTCTTTGGGTATGCGCCGCTCTGGATGGCCGTATTGGCGGATATGGGCGTGTCATTGATCGTCACGCTCAACGGCCTGCGGGCAATGCGTTATAAAGCCTGATCAATTTTTGGAATTCTGATCCAGGATTTGTGCGGCAAAGGCAACCACCTTTGCCTGCACTTCGTTAAGGGCCGGATTGTGCGGCATGGTCATGCTGTGCGGCCCGTCCACTTTTTCAACGGTGATTGACGTAATCATTTGTTTGCGGAGATAGGCGATGCTATCCGGCCGTACGAATTGGTCCTGGGTGCCCTGGATGATCAGGGTGGGTGCGGTGACCTTTGGCGCGGCAGCCAACGCCTGGCGGCCGACCGAACGAAGCTGGTCCAGGACGTAGAGGGGGACTTTTATATACTTTAGTTCATCGGCCTGATTGGGATCTTCCGGATTGATCTCCGGCAGATACTGGAGGAACTCCTCCTGGATCAACGGGTTGTCGATGGAGATAAACCGGAAGGGGTCAATCGACACCGGCAATAGCGACCGGACAGTATCCAGCAGGAGGGTTCCCCAGGGCGGCTCCCGCCAGGTGAACGGGGCCAGCAGGATCAGCCCATCCAATGGTTCTTCCGCAGCCACCTGCAAGGCCAGTCCACCCCCAAAAGAGTAACCGACCATGATGAGGGGAAAATGACCTTGATCTCTGAGTGTCTTTAGTTCGTTTCGTAAGAAGTTCACCCAGGCTTTGTCGTCAAAATCGATTTCTTCCACCAGTTCTGGGCCGAAACCGGGCAGACGCACGCCGCGTACGGTCCAACCCGCGTCGTTGAGCGCCTGTCCAATGGGACGCATTTCCAGGGCGGTTCCCGGGAAGCCATGCACCAGCAAGGCGGCCGGTTTGCCACCCTCAAACAGGAATGACTGGTGCCGGGGATCGGTGAACAAGGGCAGCGCCGGTAATTGAAGCGGGTCCGGGACCCGCAGGGCATGATAAAGGTCGAACGCAAACAGGAATGCACCTTGAACGACGATCCCCCAGCCCGTACCGCGCCAAAAGACTGAGCCATTGCCATAGAGGATGATCAGAGCGGTGCCGCCGGCCACATAGACGACGTCCAGGGCATTGTTGATCCAAAGCAGCTTGCGAATCCGGGCGGCTTCCTGTACTTCGGCTTGCCATTCGGAGGGATGACCGAGATGCTGCCTGGCGTGCCGCAATCCGAACCAGGCGATGACTCCGTCCACCACACCCCAGACCACGGCCTGGATACCGAAAAAGCGCCAGAAGGGTCCGCCGAACAGCAGCATCCCTGCGCCGACCAGACAACTGATCACCGTCCAGAGAAACAGCCGCCTGGAAAGCAGGTTCTCGAAATCCCAGATCATGGGCAAGGCCTCCCGAAAAGCTCTGATTAAAGTCGTAAATTTAAGCCGCTTCATCAGGAACGCAGGACAATGCGGCTTTTATTATCTATTCCATTTATACACTACAAAGAGCCAATGCCTGCAAGGCCGTTCCCGGTCAGGCGCTGCCGCTTTCAATTTCATCGATCATAGCGAGGATATCATCATTGTCTGGGATGTCGGACATGGAATCGGCATAATGAACATATTGCACGATCCCATTCTTGTCGATGATCATCTGAGCGGGCATCCGTCCAAATTTTAGCAAGTTGACTTCCTGCTGGTATTTTCCAGCGGCCTCATGTTCCGGATCGGCCAAACCGATGAAAGGCATGTCATGGGAGTCCCAATATTCTTTAAACACCGGCATGGTTTCCGGTCCGACTGCGATCACAGCCACGTTTCGTTTCTTAAATTCGTCATAATCCTGGCGCACCTGCGCCATGTGCCGGCGGCAGAAGGGTCAGGTGAAACCTCGGTTGAAAATCAGATAGACGATTTGTTTGCCCTCGAAATCAGAGAGCCTCACGAGGTTGCCGTGGGTGTCCTCCAGAGCAAAATCACGGGCATGTTCGCCTTTTGTAATTCGTCCATTAGCCATTTGTTTCCTCCATTTCATAGTTTAGAAACTGTGTGATTGCCTGTAAAAAATCCTGGGGGCATTCCTCCTGCGGAAGGTGTCCGCATTGATCAATGATGACCAGGTCGGCATTTGGTAGTTCTGCAGCCAGACGTTCACTGTTTTCCACAGGGACGATTTGGTCCTCTGCGCCGGAGATCACCAATACTGGGATATTGATCTGATCGAGCCTGTTTGCGAGATCTGATGAGGCGTTTGCCTTGGTCAGTTCCCATAAGGCACGGTCCCAATTTTCAGCCTGCAATGGGAGCCGATATCCCGCCAGGACCTCAGGATGGGAGTCCAGATAGGTCGGGTCATACCAGGCTTTCCGGATAAAAGCTTCACCCTGGCGGCCGGCCAACCGTCGCGAGATCAACGGGCCGAGATGGTCCATTTGCGGTGTATGCAACAGCCAGGTCAGCAAAAGCTGAATCCGGCATACTCTGGTAGATTGCGGCGTCCACCTCCACAAGCGCACGCACCCGTTCAGGGTAAGCCAGCGCAAAGGCGGTGGCGAGCGTACCACCTGCGGAATTCCCAACCAGGATCGCACGGTCAATTTCGAAAGCATCCATGATCCCCAGCAGTAATTTAATATTACCCTCCTGGCTGTAAGGATTCACACCTTCCCAGGACATGGGCCTTTCGGTCAAGCCAAAAGCAGGGCGGTCGTATGCCAGCACGGTACCGATCTCTGAAAGTGGGTCGATCACTTCCCGCCAGGAGAAAGTACTGGCGCCGAAGCCATGCAATAAAATGAAAACCGGTTCTCCCTGACCTTTAAGTTCATAATGGACGGAAAGGCCATTGATATCAATGAATGTACCTTCCGGACCAGCAAGCTCATGCGGTGGGACGGTGTCCTGCAGCGGAGGAATGGGGATCAGCAACGGCACGACCAGGAGCAGTATCAGCAAACTAGCGATGATGATCAGGATGACCTTCCAGCCTTTTTTCATTGGCTTCCTGTGTCTGGATTGAGAGCATTAAGGAAAGCGGCAGTCGCAGTGGCGATCTGAGCTTGCTGTTCTGACTTGGAGATGATCGCCTCGCCGTCACCTTTTTGGGGACCGTACCAACCGAAGCCGGCATGATTTCCGCCCTTGATTTCCACAAAGGTGGTGTCTGCGGGCAAAAGTGGTTTGGATGCGTCAATTTTATCCAGTGTCGATAAACCGTCTTCGCTGGCGTAAATAGACAACACAGCTAGGTTTGGGTCTGAGAGGTCGTTGTTTTTGGCTGGGTACGACGCCCAAAGCACCAACCCCGCGACTGAGCCAGGGTGTTTACCGGCAAATTGGGCAGCCATCGCTCCGCCAAGCGAGTGTCCACCAATGGCCCAGGTGGTGATTTGTGGATAAGTATCGATCACGGCCTGCGCTTTCTCAGCGCCGAAGATAGCCAAATTCAACGGCATCGGCACAATCACGACAAGATAGCCATCCACTGCGATATCTTTCGCCGCAGGCCCATAAGCACGTGGGTCAACCCTCGCGCCGGGATAGAAGATCAGGCCGGTGGTGGGCTGTGTCTTTATTGGAGAAAAGACCAGCCAGTCATTGGTGTTTGTGAACTGAACAGTTGACGTCGTTTGCAGGCTCTCGACGGTATAGGTGTAGGCCGGGGACGGG